>JBBQAN010000003.1:0-179289 GCA_038316385.1 Lysobacterales bacterium
TGGTTCACGTCCGAGATGATGCCTTGCGGGTCGGTCGTCATCAGCGCATCGATGTTCGATTCGATCAGCGAGCGCGTGTAGAACTGCTGGTCGCGCAGCCGCTGGTCGAGCAGGGTCCGGGCCTCCTCGACCTGCTTGCGCGCGGTATTGTCGGTGCCGATCAGCAGGTAGCCGATGATGGCTTCCTGGGCGTCGCGCAGCGCGGTGACCGAAACGATCGCCGGGAAGCGGCTACCGTCCTTGCGGATGTAGGTCAGCTCGTAGATGTCCTCGATGCCGCGCGACGCCTTGAACACCAGCGCCTCGAAGCCCGGCAGGATCGTCGTCCCCAGTTCCATGCTCAATGCTTCGGCGCGCGCGATCACTTCCTGCGGATCGGAGATGTCGGCCGGGGTGATCTTGTTCATCACGTCGGCGGCGGTGTAACCGAGCATGCGCTCGGCACCGACGTTGAAGATCTGTATGACCCCCTTGGCATCGGTGGCGATGCTCGAGAAATTGGCGCTGTTGAAGATCGCGCTCTGCAACGCGCCGGCTTTCAACAGTGCTTCCTCGGCCTGCTTGCGTGCGGTTACGTCAGTGCCGATCAACAGATAGCCGATGATGCCTTCCTGCGCGTCGCGCAGGGCGGTCACCGAAACCATGGCCGGAAGTCGGCTGCCGTCCTTGCGGACGTAGGTCAGTTCGTAGATATCCTCGATGCCGCGCGAGGCCTTGAAGACCAGCGCCTCGAAACCGGGCGTGATCGGCGTATCCAGTTCCTGGCTCAGGGCCGCCGCACGTGCGATCAGTTCTTCCGGATCGGAAATGTCGGCCGGCGTGTTCTTGTTCATCACATCGGCCGCCGTGTAGCCCAGCATGCGTTCGGCGCCGACATTGAAGATCTGGATGACGCCCTTGGCATCGGTCGCAATGCTGGAGAAGTTGGCGCTATTGAAGATCGCGCTCTGCAAGGCGCCGGCCTTGAGCAGCGCTTCCTCGGCCTGCTTGCGCGCGGTGTTGTCGGTGCCGATGAGCAGGTAGCCGATGACCGCTTCCTGGGCATCGCGCAGCGCGGTGACCGAGACCATGGCAGGAAAGCGGCTGCCGTCCTTGCGGATGTAGGTCAGTTCGTAGATGTCCTCGATGCCGCGCGAGGCCTTGAACACCAGCGCCTCGAAGCCCGGCGTGATCGCGGTATCGAGCTCCAGGCTGAGCGCCGCCGCGCGCGCGATAAGCTCCTGCGGATCGGAGATGTCTGCCGGGGTGATCTTGTTGACGACGTCGAGCGCGGCATAACCGAGCATGCGCTCGGCGCCGACATTGAAGATCTGGATGACGCCTTTCTCGTCAGTCGCGATGCTGGAAAAGTACGCGCTGTTGAAAATGGCGTCCTGCAGGGCGCCGGTCTTGAGCAAGGTCTTCTGGCGCCGGGTCTCGCGTACGCTGTCCGGATCGGGCCGCTTGTCGGGAGGACCATCATCGAATGCGGCACTGGTCATGATTTTTCCACGCGCTATCGGACGCGAATCAGCAGGCGCGGAACAAAGGATGGCAACGCTTGCCGCAGGGCGGCCTCGCGGACTTCGATCGGCAAACGATGCCGTGATGGCAGGAGGTCGAAACGATCTTGTATGCGCTTCGGTGAGACGTCTGTGCGGTGACGCACACAATGTGAACCTGCTTTCTTGCGGAGCGGGAGCGGTGCTTGTTGGGTGGCCGGACGGGCGGCTGCCCGCAAGGCGTTCTAGAATCGTGTCACTGCACGCCCAGGCACTGCGCCATGTCAGATCATCCACCGCCGCCGTCCACCACCCACACTGCATCGCCGGACTTCATCGCACGCGCCGCGATCAAGCACGACGACTACCGCCGCGACTATGCGCGCTCGATCACCGATCCGGATGCGTTCTGGGCCGATGTGGCGAAACGGCTCGACTGGTATCGCGAACCCAGCCAGATTCGCGATGTCAGTTTCGATGCGAGCGACCTGCACATTCGCTGGTTCGCCGACGGTGAGCTCAACGCGAGCGTCAATTGCCTCGATCGCCATCTCGCGAAGCGCGGCGACAAGACCGCGCTGATCTGGGAAGCCGACGATCCGGCCGTGGCGCCGCAGCACATCAGCTATCGCGACCTGCATGCGCGCGTGTGCAGGCTGGCGAACGCGCTGCGAAACCTGGGTGTGCGCAAGGGCGATCGCATCGCGATCTATTTGCCGATGATTCCCGAAGCCGCGGTTGCGATGCTCGCGTGCGCGCGGATTGGCGCGGTGCACACGGTCGTGTTCGGCGGCTTCTCGCCGAATTCGCTCGCCAGCCGCATCTCCGACTGCACGGCGAAACTCGTGATCACCGCCGATGAAGGCCGGCGCGGCGGCAAGACGGTGGCCTTGAAAACCAACGTCGACGAGGCGCTCAAGCGCCACGGTACCAACTCCGTCGAAACCGTCCTTGTGGTGCGCAACACCGGCGGCGCGGTCGCGATGCAGATGCCGCGCGACCGCTGGTACGAGGCCGTAGTGGACTCGCAACCGGCGACATGTGAACCCGAGCGAATGAATGCCGAAGACCCGCTGTTCGTGCTCTATACATCCGGCAGCACCGGCCAGCCGAAAGGCGTGCTGCATACCACTGGCGGCTACCTGCTGTACGCGGCGTACACGCACGAATGCGTGTTCGACCTGCGCGAAGACGATGTGTACTGGTGCACCGCCGACGTCGGCTGGGTCACCGGCCACAGTTATATCGTGTATGGGCCGCTTGCGAACGGGGCGATCTCGCTGATGTTCGAGGGCGTGCCCAACTATCCGAACACTTCGCGCTTCTGGAATGTCATCGATCGCCATCAGGTCTCGATCTTCTACACAGCGCCGACCGCAATCCGCGCATTGATGCGCGAAGGCGACGCGCCGGTGAAATCGACCTCGCGCGCATCGTTGCGTCTGCTTGGCAGCGTCGGCGAACCGATCAATCCGGAAGCCTGGCGCTGGTACTTTGAGGTCGTTGGTGATTCGCGCTGCCCGGTCGTGGATACATGGTGGCAGACCGAAACCGGCGGCATCCTGATCACGCCCTTGCCTGGCGCGATCCCGCAGAAACCCGGCTCGGCGACGCTGCCGTTCTACGGCGTGCAACCTGCGATCGTCGATGCCGAAGGCCGCATCATCGAAGGCGCGTGCGAAGGCAATCTCGTGCTGCTCGACGCGTGGCCGGGAATGATGCGCACCTTGTACGGCGATCACCAGCGTTTCATCGAAGCGTATTTCAAGACGTATCCCGGCATGTATTTCACCGGCGACGGTTGCCGTCGCGATGAAGATGGTTACTACTGGATCACCGGCCGCGTCGATGACGTGATCAACGTCAGCGGCCACCGCATCGGCACCGCGGAAGTGGAGAGCGCATTGGTCGCGCATCCACATGTCGCCGAAGCAGCCGTGGTCGGTTTTTCGCACGACATCAAGGGTCAGGGCATCTATGCGTATGTGACCTTGAATGCCGATGCGAATCCAAGCCCCGACCTGCACAAGGAACTCGTCGCGCACGTGCGCAGGCAGATCGGCCCGACTGCGACGCCCGATCACATCCAGTGGGCGCCGGGATTGCCGAAAACACGCTCTGGGAAAATCATGCGTCGCATCCTGCGCAAGATCGCCGAGAACGCACCCGATCAGCTCGGCGATACCTCGACATTGGCCGATCCGTCGGTGGTGGATGCGCTGGTGAAGGATCGTCGCGATGCATGACTGAAACCGGATAAGCTCAGATGACAGGTTATGTGCTCCATCCGCGAGAACATGCATGAGCGATCCGATTTCGCCGATCAATGCGACGCTGGAACTTCCGCAGGGCGAAGGGCCGGGCGGACATATCGGCGCGTACAAGATATTGCATGAGATCGGCGAAGGCGGATTCGGCTCGGTGTTCGAGGCCGAGCAGGAGCATCCGGTTCGACGCCGGGTTGCGCTGAAGATCATCAAGCTCGGCATGGACACGCGCGAAGTAATCGCGCGCTTCGAGGCCGAACGGCAAGCGCTGGCTCTGATGGACCATCCGCACATCGCGCGCGTTTTCGATGCCGGTGCGACATCCACCGGCCGCCCGTATTTCGTGATGGAACTGGTGAAGGGCGAATCGATCACCAGCTATTGCATGAAACGCGGCTTGTCGATTGCGCAGCGTCTGGAATTGTTCGAACAAGTTTGCGGCGCCGTCCAGCATGCGCACACAAAAAGCATCATCCATCGCGATCTCAAGCCGAACAATGTGTTGGTGAGTACGCACGACGACCAGCCGTTCGCCAAGGTCATCGACTTCGGCATCGCCAAGGCCACCAGCGGCAGCTTGACCGACAAGACCCTGTACACCGAAGCGAACCTGATGATGGGCACGCCGTTGTATATGAGCCCCGAACAGGCCGAGGGCAGCGCCGACATCGACACCCGCACCGACATTTACGCGCTAGGCGTGATCCTTTACGAGTTGCTAACCGACACGACGCCGCTGGATTCCGATTCCCTGCGTTCGGCGGGTTACGCCGAAATGCAACGCATCATCCGCGAAGTCGAGCCAATGCGGCCGAGTGCGCGTATTTCGCGGTCGGCGAAAGTGACAATCGGCAAGTCGGCAAACCATCGCAACGAACCGAACCAGCGGGCCAAGACGTTGCGCGGCGAGCTCGATTGGATCGTGATGAAAGCGATCGAGAAGGACCGCACGCGCCGCTACGAAACCGCAAACGCGTTGGCGATGGACATTCGCCGCTATCTCGCTGGCGAAGCCGTGTTGGCGGCGCCGCCGAGCGCGCTGTACCGGATGCAGAAATTCGTTCGGCGCAACAAGACGGTCGTCGCGGCTGGGGCGCTGGTCGCGGCAGCATTACTGGTCGGTATCGTAGGATTCGCCTGGCAGGCGAACGTCGCCCGCGCGCAGGCGCGGCTCGCGCAGCAGCGTGCGGATCAACTCAAGCAGGTTTCGGATTTTCAGGCGGCGATGCTGGAAAAAATCGATCCGACGGTTCTCGGCAAGTTGCTATCCGACGATGTACATTCCAAATACAAAGTAGCGCTGGACAAGGCAGCGTTGCCAGTGGCCGCGCGAGCGCACCAACTCGCCGCATTCGAATCGCAATGGCAATACGTCAACGCCACCGATGCGGCAACTGATCTGATTGATCGCACGATCTTGAAGCCGGCAGTGACCGCAATCGACAAGAAGTTCAAAGAGCAGCCGCTGGTGAGCGCCGCGTTGCGTCAGGCGCTGGCGGACAGCTATGTCGGCATTGGCCTGTACGACAAGGCGATGCCACTCCAGCAGTCTGCTCTGGCGGCACGTCGTCACGCGTTGGGAAGCGACAATGACGAAACGATGAGTTCCATGTTGTCGATGGGAAGTTTGCTGGAGCAGCAGGGCAAGTTGGATTCGGCAGAACCGTATTTTCGCGCCGTGTTGGCGACGCGTCGTCGACTGCAAGGCGAGGATAACGCAGGCACGACCGAAGCCGTTGCCCATGTCGGGGCGCTTCTTGTAGATCAGGGCAAGTTCGACCAAGCCGAACCTTATCTTCATGAAGCATTGGAAAAACGACGACGCATGTTCGGCGAAAACAATCCGGACACGCTGAATTCAATCAGCGATGTGGCTGGACTTCTGGTCAGTCAAGGCAAGCTGGGCGAAGCCGAACCGTATCTTCGTGAGGTCGCAATCAAGTTTCGTCAGATCAACGGCGAAGACGATCCGGATACACTTCGGGCGATCAACAATCTTGGTATCGCGCTGGCCATGGAGGGCAAGTCCGGCGAAGCCGAACCTTTTCTGCGCGAGGCGCTTCAGAAGCACCGTCGCCTGCTGGGAGAAAATCACCCGGATACGCTGCAATCACTGGTTGCGCTGGCTGGTGCGTTGCGCGAAGAAAACAAGAATGCGGAAGCCGAACCGTTGCTCCGCGAAGCCATCGCGAAATCGCCGCGCGTACTGGGCGAGGACAACTACAACACTGTGATGTCAATTTCCCTGTTGGGCGATCTGCTGGACGACCAAGGCCGTTTTGCCGAAGCGGTCGCACTGCTTGCGCCGTCGGAGGAAAATGTTCGCAGGGGATTAAGCACCGATGCTCCATCACAATGGGGGCTCTATCTGCTCGACCTCGGCAAAGCGCGCGCAGGTTCGCACGACTATGCCGTGGCTGAAGCCCCCCTGCTTGAGGCTCACACGATTGCGTCCAGTACCCACGATTTCGGCGACAAGCGTCTGCGTGCATACACCAAGGCCTTGGTTGATCTTTACCTTGCCTGGAACAAAGCCGAGCCGGGCAAGGGCTACGACGCAAAGTCCACCGACTGGCAGAAAAAGTTGGCGTTGATGGATGAGACAAATGCGACGAAGGCAAAATGAAAACCGCATATCGGTCAATCGGGTTCACCTTGTCGGCGACCCGAAGTCGGCGCGGCGTGCACGTCAAAGCGCGATAAGATTTCGTTGACACACGACTGTGGATCGATCTTTCGGGACGCGTCCGCAACCGCGAGAACAAGGCCAGCCATGAGCGATATCACCAAGCCGGGCGGGGAAACACTGGCGCTTCCCGGAGGAGCTGAGCCGGGCGGCTATATCGGCCCATTCAAGGTCTTGCAGCCGATCGGCGAAGGCGGTTTCGGCTCGGTGTTCGAGGCCGAACAGGAACATCCGGTTCGACGCCGCGTCGCGTTGAAAATCATCAAGCTCGGCATGGATACGCGCGAGGTAATCGTGCGTTTCGAGGCCGAGCGGCAGGCGCTGGCGATGATGGATCATCCGCATATCGCGCGCGTGCTCGATGCCGGCGCGACCGATAGCGGCCGCCCGTACTTCGTGATGGAGTTGGTGAAGGGCGAATCGATCACCAGTTATTCTAGCAAGCACAAGTTGCCGATCGAGCAGCGCCTGCAACTGTTCGAGCAGGTTTGCGCCGCCGTGCAGCACGCGCATACCAAGGGCATCATCCACCGCGACCTCAAGCCAAACAACGTGTTGGTGAGCACCCAGGACAACGCGCCGTTTGCGAAGGTCATCGACTTCGGCATCGCCAAGGCAACCAGCGGCCGCCTCACCGACCGCACGATGTTCACCGAGATCAATCTGATGATGGGCACGCCGGCCTACATGAGCCCGGAACAGGCCGAGGGCAGTGCCGACATCGATACGCGCACCGATATCTATTCGCTCGGCGTGATCCTCTACGAGCTGCTCACCGATTCCACGCCGCTGGATTCAAACACGTTGCGTTCTGCCAGTTATGCGGAAGTGCAGCGGATCATCCGCGAAGTCGAACCGCCACGACCGAGCGCACGGCTGTCGCAGTCGATCACCACCCAGGCCGATGTTGCGTCGCGCCGCCAGACCGAGCCACGCAAGCTCAGCGGCACAGTGCGCGGCGAGCTTGACTGGATCGTGATGAAGGCGATCGAGAAGGATCGCGTGCGTCGCTACGAAACGCCTGCGGCACTCGCGGCAGATGTGCGTCGCTATCTCGATGGCGAAGCGGTGCTGGCGGCACCGCCGAGCACGGTCTATCGCGCACGCAAATACGTCATGCGGCACAAGGGCGCGATGGCGGCGGTGTCGTTGATTGTGATCAGCCTGCTGGCCGGCATCATCGGTTTCGCATCGCAGGCACACATCGCCCGACAGCAGGCCGAGCGCGCACAAAAGCAGGAGCAAATCGCGCAGCAGAATGCGAACGATCTCAAGCAGGTTGCCGACTTCGAGGCGGCGATGTTGGGCCAGGTGAATCCGGTGCAGGCCGGCAAGTTGCTCGCCGACGACATGCGCAAGAAGTACGCTGCATCGCTCGTCAGGGATGGTGTGCCCGAGGACGGACGTGCGCAGCAGCTCGCTGCGTTCGACGCGATCTGGCAGCGCGTCAACGCCACCGACGCGGCGCGCGGAGTCATCGACCAGAGCGTACTACGCCCTGCAGCCGCCTTGATCGACGCAAAGTTTGCCGCACAGCCGTTGATAGCGGCCCAACTGCGCATGTCACTGGCAGCGCGTTATTCCGACATGGGGTTACTTGACGCCGCGATTCCGCTGCAGCGAGCGGCGTTGGCGACTCGACGTCAGTTGCTCGGCGAAAATAACCCGGAGACAGCTACGGCCGAATTGGACATGGGCTCGCTGCTACAGCGAAAGGGCGAGTTTGCTCAATCCGAACCGTACTATCTGGCAGCGCTGAAAACAGCGCGCGCCGTGGCTGGCGAAGACAATGAATACACCTTGGCCATACTTGGTAACCTGGCCTTGATGTACGGCGACCAAGGCCGCTTTGCACTGGCGGAGCACAACTACCGAAAAGTGCTGGAGGCCCGCCAGCGCGTGCTGGGCAAGTCCCACCCCGACACCTTGCTGGCGATGCAGAATCTGGGTGCGCTGTTACGCACCGAGCGAAAGTACGACCAGGCCGAACCTTACCTGCGGGAGGCCGCTGCCGGGCAGGAAAAAGTATCTGGCCCGAACGCCGATTACACCTTTTACGCGGAAGGCAACCTTGTTTTGTTGGCCGAGGCGCGTGGCCAATACGATACCGCCGAACGGCAGATCGCCGATGTGCTCAAACGAGCGCGCCGCACTTTCGGTGAGGAATACCCGACCACGCTGTTGGCCAGCATCATCATGGGCGGCATCCTCGATCGCGAGGGAAAACACGACTTGGCGGAGAGCTTGCTGGTCGGCGTCGAGTCAGCCTCGGGCCGAACATTGACAGGCGACAACGCCTTCTGGTTCGGGATGCTGCGCTGGCATCTGGGCCATGCGCGTTCGGCATTGGGTCGCTACCCGCAGGCCGAAGCCGATCTGCTGGCAGCGCAGTCGCTGCTCGCGCGTCCGCACGTTGCACAGGAGCCAGACGACTTGCGAGAGTGCACACAATCCTTGATCGAGCTGTACACGCGCTGGGATCACGCCGAGCCGGGCAAGGGCTACGCCACGAAGGCGGCGCAATGGCAACAGACGCTGAATGCAATCAAGGCCTCAGAATTGTCCACCAAACCCTGATTTGTCGCCCAATGAGCGCGCTTGCTAAGGCCGGCCCAATGCAAGGTCTGTGACGCCCTGGCGCTGACCCAGAGCGCATGCTGATCGCTTGCCGGGCCAAATGCGGACTTGCGTTTGCGTGACGAGTTTCGACAAGCCGTACGCATCGCGTACGGCCGACAAAGTCACTTGATCTTGCCTTCCTTGTACATCACATGCTTGCGCACGACGGGATCGTACTTGCTGATCTCCATCTTCGCGGGCGTGGTCTTCTTGTTCTTGTCGGTGGTGTAGAAATGACCGGTGCCGGCCGACGAGGTGAGGCGAATCTTGTCGCGCTTGGATGCCATGGTGAGTTCCTAATTTGAAAGTCCGGCCACGGATGACCGGGATCTTGCGGACGGATCCGCGTCAGATTTTCTCACCGCGAGCGCGCAGCTCGGCGAGGACGGAATCAATGCCGTTCTTGTCGATCGTGCGCAAGGCGTGGGCCGAGACGCGCAACTTGATCCAGCGGTTCTCGCTGGCGACCCAGAAGCGGCGCTCGTGCAGGTTCGGAAGGAACCGGCGGCGGGTACGGTTGTTGGCGTGCGAGACGTTATTGCCCGCTACGGTTTTCTTGCCTGAAACCTGGCAGATACGTGCCATGGATCACCTCTGGGTTTGCGGTCACGCCTCCCATGGCCCGGGAAGCATCGGCCCCGCGTCCGGCTTGCCGGAGCGCACGATACGGGTAGAGAAACGTCGCGCTACGCATGAGCGGGGCATCGTGCTGCCGCAGTCATCGCGGACGGCGGGGCCGTCGACAAGCGAGCCGCGCATTCTAGCGGGCCAAGGCCGCCGGCGCAAACGGCTGCTCGCTTGGGACGTTGACGCTCAGGCCTGGGCATCGGGGCGTGGCGGACTCCAGCCTCGGTGGCGGATGTCCAGATAAAGGTTGTAGCTGGCGATGAATGCGGGGAACAGGTTGCCGATCACGCCGACCGAATCGCTTTTCGGCGAGAAGACGAAATAGGACAGAGTCGTCAGGCTACCCACGACGCTCATGTACCAAAACATGCGCGGCGTCTGTGGCCGCCCCGCGCGCCGGGACGCGTGCAATTGCACGAACCATCGCGCGGAAAACATGAGCGCGCCTGAATAGCCAATCAGCTTCCACAGGGTGACGTGGATGCCGGTCCAGACCAGCCACTGGATTTCGTCGTTCATGGGATTACTCCGTAGCGTTCAGCGCCCGGCTTGCCGGCCGGTAGGATCACTCGTCGACGCGGAGTTCGGCGATCTGGGTGCGCTTGCTGCGCCGGATCAGCCACGCGACGCCGCGCAGGTCGCTGATGCCGACCAGCGCGCGGTTGAAGTTGTTGTATTTGGAGACGCCGGCAGTGCGATGGCGGTGGTTGACCGGCACGCTGACGGTCTTCCAGCCCGCGCGCTGCATCAGCGCCGGCAGGTAGCGGTGCATGTGGTCGAAATAGGGCAGGTCGAGGAATGCCTCGCGCTCGAACAACTTGATGCCGCAGCCGGTGTCGGGCGTTTCATCGCGCAACATCCGCGAGCGAATGCGGTTCGCCCAGCGCGAGGCCCAGCGTTTGCTGCCCGAATCCTGACGGTTCACGCGCCAGCCGGCGAACAGCTTGATCGCAGCGTCGGCGGTCGTGCGAGCGTCGAGCAACTTCGGGATATCGGCCGGGTCGTTCTGGCCATCGCCGTCCAGAGTTGCGATCCATCCGCTGCGCGCGGCCTTCACGCCGTTGCGGATCGCGGTGCTCTGGCCGGATTGCTGGAGATGGCGAATCACGCGCAGTTCGGGCGTTTCATTTTGCAGCTTCTGCAACACAGCGACGCTGGTGTCGCGGCTGAGGTCGTCCACGTACACGATTTCGAACGAAACACGTCCACGCAGCGCGGCGATAATCTCGCCGACCAAGGGGACGATATTGGCTTCCTCGTTGTGCACCGGCACCACGACGGATAATTCGGGAGTGGTCATCGATGATGCCCCTCCTGATGGATGGACGGCGACACACCGTTGGAGCCACAGGTTGGAAGATCTGTCATCCGCACATTATCGCGGTTGCGCGCATGGCTTTCACCTTTCGCAAATCAGCCCTTGCCGCGCAGTCGTTCGAGCACGCCTTCGAGTGCTTCGAGCCCGTGGTAATGGATCACCAGTTTGCCGCGACCGCCGCGACCGTGTTGCACGGCGACTTTCGAGCCCAGGCAGTCGCTGAGTTCGCACTCAAGCGCAGCGATGTTCGGATCGGGTGGTGCTGCAGGCTTGCTCGTCTCCGGTTTCGCACGGCTGGATTGCGCGAGTTGGGCGCGGCGTTCGATCTCCCGCACAGACCAGCCTTGCGCAGCGGCTTCGCTCGCGAGTGCGAGCGCAACATCGGCAGACAAGGTCAGCAGCGCGCGCGCGTGACCCATTTCGAGTTGATGCGAGGCAAGCAGATTGCGGATTCCGATCGGCAGTTCCAGCAGACGCAACAGATTCGATACGGCAGCGCGTGACCTGCCGACCGCTTCGGCAGCCTGTTGATGGGTGAGTCCGAATTCATCGATCAGACGCGACAACGCTTGCGCCTCTTCCAGCGGATTGAGGTCTTCGCGCTGGATGTTCTCGATCAGCGCCATCGCAATCACTGAACGGTCGTCGGCTTCGCGCAGCACGACGGGCACCTCGGTCAGTCCGGCGATCTGCGCAGCGCGCCAGCGGCGCTCGCCGGCGATGATCTCGTAGCCGGCTTTCGCGGTTTTCGTTGCGGCGACCGCGCGCGCCACGATCGGCTGGATCAGGCCCTGCGCGCGGATCGAGTCGGCGAGTTCCTGCAGGCGCTCGGGATCCATGCCGGTACGCGGCTGGTAGCGGCCAGGTCGCAGCGCGGAGATCGCAAGCGTGCGTTGCGCGTGGGGTTCGGGCAGATCCCCGGGCGCGGCCTTGCCGGCCTGCCCGAGCAGTGCATCCAGGCCGCGGCCGAGTCCGCGTTTCTTCGCTGCTGCCATCAGACGTTCTCCGTTTTGCGTTCGCGAGCGTGGCGCAACACTTCACCCGCCAGGCCCAGATAGGCGATGCCGCCGCGCGATGCGCGATCGTACGCGATGATGCTCTGGCCGTGGCTGGGTGCTTCGGCGAGGCGCACGTTGCGCGGCACAATGGTACGGAACACCTGCTCGCCGAAATGCGATTGCAGGTCGGCTGACACCGCGTTCGCGAGGGTGTTGCGCACGTCGTACATGGTGCGCAGGATGCCTTCGACTTCGAGCGCAGGATTCAGCCGTTTCTTCAGCGCATCGATGGTCTGCAGCAGCGAGGTCAGGCCTTCGAGCGCGTAATACTCGCATTGCATCGGCACCAGCACGCTATCGGCCGCCGCCAGCGCATTGAGTGTCAGCAGCGACAACGATGGCGGGCAGTCGATCAGGATGTAATCGTAGTTGTCACGAACCGGAGCGAGCGCGTTCTTGAGGCGTTGTTCGCGCTCGGGCTCGTCCATCAGGCGGATTTCGGCGGCGGTGAGGTCGGAGTTGCCTGGCAGCAGGTCGAAGTGTTCCGGGCTGCGTTGCAGGATGTCGGCGAGAGTCGCCTCGTCCAGCAGCATCTCGCAGGTCGAACCGGCAAGTTCGCGCTTGTCGATGCCCGAGCCCATGGTTGCGTTGCCCTGCGGATCGAGATCAATCAGCATTACCCGCGCGGCCGTATAGGCGAGCGCTGCAGCAAGGTTCACCGCCGTGGTGGTCTTGCCGACGCCGCCTTTCTGGTTGGCGACCGCAATCACGCGTGACTTGCTCATCCAGCCGTTTCCTTGTTTTGCCCAGCGCCGTCGCGTTCGATGATCAACAGATGTCGTTGCGCCGCCAGTCCCGGCACGTCCAGCGCGTGGACTGCGCTGATTTTCCAGCCGGCGGGCAACGCCGCGATTTCGTCCGCTGGTATCTGCCCTTTCATCGCGAGCAAGCGCCCGTTGTCTCCAAGCAGATGTCCGCCGACGCGCACGAACTCCGCAAGACTACCGAACGCACGCGACACAAGACAGTCGAACCGCGCCGGCACAGCGAACGATTCGGCGCGCGACTCAGCCACCCGCAGGTTCGCCAGCCCCAATTGCCGCTGCGCCTCGCGCAGGAAGCGCGCCTTCTTGCCATTCGACTCGACCACGGTGACATCCAGTCCCGGCAGCGCGAGCGCGAGCGGAATCCCAGGCACTCCAGCGCCCGCGCCGATATCGGCCAATGTCCCGCGCACGTATGGCGCGATCGCCAAGGAATCGAGCAGGTGTTTTGACACCATCTCGGCTGGATCGCGGATCGCGGTCAGGTTATAGGTGCCGTTCCAGCGCACCAGCAGCTGCAGATAGTCGAGCAGGCGCACGCACAGTGGCTCGGGGGCAAGGCCAAGCGCGGCCAGGCCTTCGTGGAGTGCCGGACGGAGGTGTTCGAGTGAAGTCATGCGCCCGGCACGTTCGATGAGCCGGCGAGTATCCCGCAAAACGCGTTGCGAGCGGGCGATCCCGAGCCCGGGCGGGGCGAATCAGGAGGTATGCAGTGCGCAGCGGATGATGCGCAGGCCCATTCGGCCAAGGCGGTGGTTGAGTTCGACCTTCAGCGCCTCGGCCATAGTCGATGACCAGCCGGTCGATTGCTGCGGCAGTTGTGAGGCGACATTGGAAAGCGCGTCGTCGGCCTGGCGCAGCACCATGTCGTCCACCGTTTCCAAGCCATTACCGGTCGGCATCGGGTCAAGGATCTGGTAATAGAGGTCGGCGCTCGCGCCGGCCGCGCCGAATGCGCGTGTCGCCAGTTCGATATGGTGGCCGGTCAGGTGGACGCGTTGTCCAATCCTGTCGATCAGCGGCCAAACCGCATGTCTGCCAGGCTGGAGTGTACGCACGTATCGACCGAACCGATGCACTGTCCATGCCTGTCCTTGCGGCACACTCCGCAGCGTTGCCAGCGTCGCGGCTAGCAGAATCAGGACGGCGGTGGCGAGTGATGCGATCAAGGTCAATACAAAACAGTGGCTTGGGAAGAGTTCGTTAGAATTACCTTTAGCAAGATAACGAAAAATTTGCAAGCACTTAACGAAAATTTTCTAGAAGTCGTTCAGTCACGCGGATTCACGGCAAGCGTACAAATTCGCTCCTCCAGGTGCAGGTGCAGGACGCGACGCGCTGCTTCGGAATGTCGTTTTTGGACAATGCTGTACTCCAACTTCGTCAAAAGTTGAATCGCCTCATCCTCGTACCCATGATCGTTGCGCAACGCACTGTCGCATTGCGGATGGGTCACCGAGGAGAGTCGCCATGGGATTGATCGGGCTGCTGTGGGGTATCGGATCACTGCTGCTGACGATGCTGGTTTTCATCCCGCTGCTGGGCGCGGGGAACTGGCTGACTATTCCGTTCGCAGTGGTCGGCTTGATCGTGAGCGGACTTGGCTATGCGATGACTTCGCCCATGCACCGTGGACGCGCGCGGGCAGGTTTGTGGCTGAACGGCATCGCGATTCTCATTGGTATCGTGCGGCTGCATCTTGGCGGCGGGATCATCTAAACCGGGATTCTCGGCGGCGGCGCTCGGCGTTGCAGTCGAATTGCGCTGTTTCGCTACCGCGTTTCAGCGCAGGCATTCTTGGGCGACCTGCTGCTAATACCGGGTCATTGCGAGGCTAGGGCTGGCGCGCGCCAATGGGCCGGCTCCAGCGCCGGCGGCCGCGCCGCGAGCAATTCGCGCGTGTAGTCGTGTCGGGGGTTGGACAGTACATCGTGCGCCGTGCCGGCTTCCACGATCGCGCCATCGCGCATCACCGCGATGCGGTCGCCAAGGGCGCGCGCCACATCGATGTCGTGGGTGATGAATAACAGCGCGAGTCCGCGCTCGCTTTTCAATCGCGCGAGCAATTGCAGGATCGCCGCGCGGCTGCGCGCATCCAGCGCCGACACCGCTTCGTCGCAGACGAGCAGCTCGGGCTCGGTCGCAAGCGCGCGAGCAATCGCAATGCGTTGGCATTGGCCGCCAGAAAACTGGTGCGGATAGCGATCAATGGCGGCTGGATCGAGGCCGACGGCTTGCATCAACTCCATTGCGTGCTGGCGGCGTGAGCCGGCATCGCCAATGGCGTGGATGCGTAACGGTTCGGCAATGATCTGCGCCGCGGTCTGGCGCGGATCGAGCGAGGCGAATGGGTCCTGAAAGACGATGCCAATGCGTTTGCGCAACGGTCGCAGCGCACGCGAACCGAGTGCGCCGATCTCGATACCATCGAGCACGATCTGCCCGCGCGTTGGCATCCGCAACAGCCGCAGCACAGCGCGTGCAAGCGTGGATTTCCCCGAACCCGATTCGCCGACCAGCGCGAGGCATTCGCCGCGATGCAGGGCGATTGTCGTCGGCGCGAGTGCGTCGCGCATCGCGCGCGGATAGCGCACGGCCAAATCGCTCGCCGATAGCAGAACATCGCCGATGTTCGCTGGCGCGGCGGAAGCGAGGTGTTCGGAGGCCAGCAATTCACGCGTATAAGCCGCGCTGGGTGCGGTGAACACCTGTGCCGTCGTTCCGGTTTCGACACAGCGACCGCGATGCAATACCAGTACGCGCTGTGCTAGCGTCGCCACCAGCGGCAGGTCGTGGCTGACCAGCAACAACGCCACGCCGAGATCGCGACGCAGCGCGTCGAGCAGGTTCAGGATGCCGCGACCGACGCGCGGATCGAGCGCCGAGGTGGGTTCGTCCGCCAGCAAGCAGGTTGGTTTCGATGCCAACGCTAGTGCGATGCACACGCGCTGCCGCTGGCCGCCGGAGAGTTCGTGCGGATAGCGCGCAAGCAAAGCCTCGGCCACGGGCAATTCGACGCGTTCAAGCAAGCGCAATGCTTCGTTGCGAACTTCAGCGCGCGCCGCTCCCGCATGTCGCAAGGTCTCGGACAATTGCGCGCCAATGCTGCGCAACGGATGCAACGCGGCCAGCGCATCCTGCGGCACCCACGCGAACGTGCGGCCGCGCAGGGCGATGTGCTCGCGCGAACCGAGGACGATGTCGCGGCCATCCACATGCAACGACCCACTCGCGCGCAACTGCGAAGGCAACAATCCAAGCAGGGCCAGCGTCGTCAAACTCTTTCCCGCGCCGGATTCGCCGACGATGGCGAGGCATTCGCCAGCAGCGAGATCAAGATCGAGCGGGCCGAGCAGCGGCGTCGATTTCCCTGCGATCGACACGCACAGGTCGCGCAGCTCGAGTAACGACGTGCTCACGCGCCGGTCGCCGGAATCGTGTTGAGTGGTGCATCTTCGCGATCATTCGCCGCACCGCGCACGTCAAGCCAATCGCGCAACGCATCGCCCAGTTGCTGGAAGCAGGCCAGCGTTGCGACCAGCAGGATTGCGGGCACCAGCAACGTCCACGGCGCGCTGTCGAGTTCCTGCGTGCCTTCCTGCAACAGCGTGCCGAGACCAGCCGACGGCTGATCGACGCTGAGGCCGAGGAAGCCGAGAAAACTTTCGACAAGAATTGCCTGCGCAGCTATCAGGCTCGCATAGACGAGCGCGAGCCCGAGCAGATTCGGCACGATGTGCCAGCGCAAGATCTGCAACGTGCTGGCGCCTGCCGCGCGTGCGGCGAGCACGAACGGTTGTTCGCGCAATCGTGCTGCTTCGGCACGCACTACGCGCGCGAGGTCGATCCACACGTAGCCGCCGATCGCGGCAAGCAGCAACGGCAGCGAGCGCTCAAACAAGGTCAGCAGCAGGATCACGATCAGCAGGAACGGCAGCGCGGACAGCACGTCGAGTCCACGCATCATCAACCGTTCGCTGCGGCCGCCGAGATAGCCAGCGCTCGCGCCATAAGCGAGTCCGATTGCCAGCGCGATTGCGGTCGATCCGAAGCCGAGCAGCAGCGACAGCCGCAATCCGTACAGCGCACGCACGAACGTGTCGCGACCGATCGCGTCGGTGCCGAGCCAGTGCCCGTTCGCGAACGAGGGCGCTGCCGACAACGTATTCCAGTCCGGATGCTCCGGTGCGAACTGCGACAGCCACGGGCCGACCAGCGCCAGCAATGCCAGTGCAGCCAGCACGCCAATGCAGGCGGACGCGGAGCGTGGCAGACGACGCAATGATGAAATCATTGTCTGCATCATCGCGCGATGACGGGCGCGGATGCCAGCGTCACGGCCGGCGCGCGTATCATTGGCCATCCGAAAGACGCGATCCACTCCATGCGCCATCCCATGACCCGCCCCCGCCGCATGCGCCGCGACGATTTCTCCCGCCGGCTAATGCGCGAAAACGTGCTGACGGCGAACGACCTGATTCTTCCCGTTTTCGTGCATGAACTGACTGGCCGCGCGGCGATCGCATCGATGCCGGGCGTTGATCGTTTGTCCATCGACGAGTTGTTGCTTGTCGCCGAGCAAGCACACGCATTGCGCATTCCGGCGATCGCGTTGTTTCCGGTGACGCCGGATTCGGCCAAGTCGCTCGATGCGCGCGAGGCATGGAATCCAGACGGCCTCGCGCAGCGCGCCGTGCGTGCGTTGAAATCGCACTTCCCCGAGATCGGCGTCATCACCGACGTAGCGCTCGATCCATTTACTACCCACGGGCAAGATGGCTTGATCGACGACAGCGGCTACGTCGTCAACGATGCCACCGTCGATGCGCTGGTCAAGCAAGCCGTATCGCATGCCGAAGCCGGTGCCGACATCGTCGCGCCATCAGACATGATGGATGGCCGCATCGGCGCGATCCGTGTCGCGATGGAGGACGAAGGCCTGATTCACACACGCATCCTCGCCTACGCGGCGAAATACGCGTCAAGTTTCTACGGGCCGTTCCGCGATGCGGTCGGCAGCGCGGGCAGCCTCGGCAAGGGCAACAAATACACCTACCAGATGGATCCGGCGAATTCCGATGAAGCGCTGCGCGAGGTCGCGCTCGACATCGAACAGGGCGCCGACATGGTAATGGTGAAGCCCGCCATGCCCTATCTCGACATCCTGCGGCGGGTGAAGGATCGCTTCGGCATGCCGACCTTCGCCTACCAGGTAAGCGGCGAATACGCGATGCTGAAAGCGGCCGCGCAGAACGGCTGGATCGATGAGCGCGCCTGCGTGCTGGAAGCGCTGACCGGCATCAAGCGGGCAGGCGCGGACGCGATCCTCACTTATTTCGCACTGGATGCGGCGCGCTATCTAGGCGCCGCCCACTGAAGAACGCAACGAAAACAATCAGGACAACAACCCAGGGGAACGCATGACGCACTACGCACTCTTCGGCCACCCCGTCGCACATTCACTGTCGCCACGCATCCATGCGCAGTTCGCGAAGCAGAACGGCATCGCGATGGACTACACAACCATCGATGCCACGCCGGAGCATTTCGTCGATGCGCTCGCCGAATTTGCCCTGCGAGACGGCGTCGGCGCGAACATCACCTTGCCGCATAAATCGGCGGCGCTCGGGCTCTGCCATGAAATCAGCGATCACGCGAAGCGTTGCGGCGCTGCGAATACGCTGACGCGCACCGACAATGGCTGGCGCGGCGACAACACCGATGGCGCAGGATTGGTGCGCGATCTGACCGGTCGCGAACAACACGACCTGCGCGAGCGCCGCACGCTGCTGCTCGGCGCGGGAGGCGCTGCGGCCGGCATCGCGCCGGCGCTGATCGATGCCGGAATCGGCGACCTTTACATCGTCAATCGCACACCAGCACGCGCCGACGCGCTGGCCGATGCGATGGGCATGCCAGGCCGCGTGCATTCGCGCTACTGGAAAGATCTGGCGACGCTCGGCAATTTCGATCTGATCATCAACGCGACCTCGGCCGCGCGCGTGAACCAGCCGTTACATCTGCCGGTCAAGCTCGCTTATCGCAATACGCTCGCTGTGGATTTGGGCTATGGAGATGCGGCAATCGAGTTCCTCGCGTGGGCGCGCAGCGTTGGTTGTCAGGATGCGATCGACGGCCTCGGCATGCTGGTCGAACAGGCCGCCGAAAGTTTCGAGATCTGGCATGGCGTGCGTCCACAAACCGAGCCGGTGTACGCCGCGCTGCGTAGCGAGATGCCGCTTGGAGCGACTGACTGAATGCGCGGACGCGGGATCGCGCCCATGCAGGCGGCCAAAGACCAAACCACTCAATCAAAACGGTCGCGGAAACAACACCTCGAATAGCGCGACGACGATCAACGTGACCGAAACGAGCGTCAGCAGCCATTGCATGACGATCAGGATGCGCCGCAAAACGATCTGTTCGGCCGACAGGCGCAGCAACAACAGCCCGGCCGCGAACGCCGCGAGTAACGTCAGCGGCCACCAGGTGAAAATCGATTGAAGCAACGCAAGTTTGCCCGGCAACGGTTCGCCTGGCATGAAGCTTGGCGTGAAGGGCAGCAGCAACCAGCCAACGCAGCAAGCGAGCAGGCTGACGGTGACGGTAAAACGGCTGCGGAGGTCGGGCATTTGCATGGCGATTCTCAACCGGCGAGATAGCGGTCCTTGAGCTTCACGTAATGCGCGGCCGAGTAATACAGCTGTTCGATCTGCGCCGCATCGAGCATGCGCACGCAACGCGCCGGGTTACCCATCCACAACTCGGCTTCGCCGACGACTTTGCCCGGCGCGATCACCGCGCCAGCGGCGACGAATCCGTGTTTCTTCACGACCGCGCCATCGAGCACGGTCGCGTGCATGCCGATCAAGCAGGCATCTTCGATCGTGCAGGCGTGGATCACTGCGGCGTGGCCGATGGTGACGTCGGCGCCGATCGTGCACGGAAAGCCGTCGCCGGTGTACGGGCCGGCGTGGGTGACGTGCAGGATCGAACCGTCCTGGATATTGGTGCGCGCACCGATGCGGATGAAATTCACATCGCCACGCACCACGCAGCCAGGCCAGATCGAGGCGTCGTCGCCGAGCACGACATCGCCGATCACAGTCGCAGCAGGATCGACATAGGCGCGCGCACCCAGTACGGGAAGTTTGTCGAGAAAAGGTCGCAGATGCGTCATAGAGTGATTGTACGACGCGCGACGACTACACTTCAGCGCATGGATCTCGCCGCCGATACATCGATTTCAGATTTGCTGCCGACCTTGCAACGCTTGCGCGCCGCGCAAGCCGTTGCGACTCCGGATTACGCGCAACGTCGCGCCGACCTCGATCGTTTGCGCAAGACGTTCCAGCGTCGCATCGAGGAAATGGCGAAGATCGTCAGCGCCGACTTCGGCAACCGCTCGCGCCACGAAAGCCTCGTCGCCGACGGCATGACGGTGCTCGGCGAAATCGACTCGCTGCGCAAACACATGAAGTCGTGGATGCGCCCGCAGCGGCGGATGGTGAATTGGCTGTTCCTTCCGGCGCGCGGCGAAGTGCGCATCCAGCCGCTCGGCGTAGTGGGCGTGATCGCGCCGTGGAATTACCCGGTGAGTCTGGCGCTGATTCCGATCGCGACCGCGATCGCGGCCGGTAACCACGTGATGCTGAAACCTTCGGAAAATACGCCGCGCACGAGTGCCTTCCTGCGCGACCTGCTGTCCGAAGTGTTTCCCGCCGATCGCGTCGCAGTCGTGCTCGGCGGCCCGGATGTCGCCAGCGCGTTTGCTTCGTTGCCGTTCGACCATTTGTTCTTCACTGGATCAACCGCAGTCGGTCGCAAGGTGATGGCGGCAGCAGCGGCGAACCTCACCCCGGTCACGCTTGAACTCGGCGGCAAGTCGCCGTGCGTGATCGCGCCGGATTATTCATTGCCACTTGCGGCCGAACGCATCGCTGCTGGTAAATGGCTCAACGCCGGCCAGACCTGCATCGCGCCCGATTACATGCTGGTGCCTGAAGCATCGCGCGATGCCTTCGTCGATGCCTTGCGCGCAAACGTTCAAGAGCGCTTTCCGACCATCGTCGGCAATCCCGATTACACCAGTATCGTCAACGACGCGCAGTACCAACGCCTGCGCGGTTATCTCGACGAAGCGCAGCAACGCGGCGTGAAAGTACTCGAACTCGTCGATTGCGACCGCACCCGCGCCGACGCCGGCCGGCTGATTCCACCGACGCTGGTGATCGATCCACCCGACGACTTGGCGCTGATGCGCGATGAAATCTTCGGGCCGATCCTGCCGGTGAAAACGTACACGAAACTCGACGACGCGATTGCCTACATCAATTCGCACCCGCGCCCACTTGCGCTGTATCACTTCGACAACGACAGCGCGCGCGTGCAGCGCATGCTTGAGCGCACCGTCGCCGGCGGCGTGTCGATCAACGACACGGTGATGCATTACGCGCAAGATCGCCTGCCATTCGGCGGCATCGGCCCCAGCGGCATGGGGCACTACCACGGCCGCGCCGGCTTCATGACCTTCAGCCACCAGAAGTCGGTGCTGCGGCAGGCGCGGCTGTCGTCGATGGCTTTGTTCAAGCCGCCGTATCGGGGATTGGCGGACAAGCTGGTGAAGTTTTTGACGCGATGACTGGAAGAATGTTCCGGCAAATCGTGCCACAGCGCGTGGGGAGCGTACCGGTTCATCATGCACGATCCAGATCGAATACGGAGCCCAACTAGACCTGACGCCGCGAACCCGTGGAAGCTGGAAGCGGAGAGCGAGCGCCAGATTGCCGCGTGAGCATTTTCGCTTCATTCCGGACTTGCGCGCAGAAGTCGCTCCGCTCGACTGGCGCGGATTCCTTTTGTCAGGCGTCGGCTTGGCACTGGCGATGCTGGGGTTCTCGACGCTGGGCCGGCACATGGTATCGACGCAGGTCGCGCTCGCTTGCCTGGTTGCAGGTGTGGCCTCGCTGGTCGGCTACGTACTTCATGCCCACCGGCATCCGCATCCGTTGCTCGATATCGCCTTGTTCAAATTGCCCACGTTTCGCGCCGGCGTGCTCGGCGGAGCGCTCTTCCGCGTCGGCATCGGTGCCACACCGTTCCTGCTGCCTTTGATGCTGCAGCTCGGCTTCGGATTGAACCCCTTGCAGTCGGGCCTGCTGACCTTCGCCTCGGCGATCGGTGCGATGTTCATGAAGACGATGGCCGCGCGCATTCTCAAACGATTCGGCTTCCGCCGCGTGCTGTGGATCGATGCGCTGATCTGCGCGGCGATGCTGGCAAGCTACGGACTGTTTCGCAGCACCACGTCGCATGCGCTGATCATGGGCGTGCTGCTGCTTTCAGGTTGCTTCCGCTCGTTGCAGTTCACTGCGCTGAATGCGATCAGTTACGCCGAAGTCGAGCAGTCGTCGATGAGTCAGGCGAGCAGTCTGTCGGGGATGATGCAGCAGTTTTCGCTGAGCCTTGGCGTCGCCGTGGCCGGCTATGCCTAGCAGCTCGCTGGTGCATTCAGCGACCGCGCGCCGACCGATGTGCACAACTTCGGCCCGGCCTTCGCGATGGTGGCAGTCATCAGCGCGGTGTCGGCGTGGATGATGTGGCGGCTGCCGACCGATGCGGGTCAGGAGATGGCTGGGCACGCGCACGCGGGCAAGGAAATCGTCGTACCGAAAGCGCAGCAGTGGCCGGCGACGTGACAATGCGGCACGCTCGCCACGCACGGAGCTTATGCGTTGGCTAGCTGCCTTTCTCAGGCGCAAACACATCCACCGACAAGGTGAATGTGCGTTGCTCCCCGGGCTGCAGCGCGCCGACGCCGACCAGCTGACGTGCGAGCTCCTTGCCTTCCTCGTTGCGGATGGTGAGCACCATCGAGTATTCCCACGGACCACCACCGGGAGGATGACGGATGCTGCCTTCAACATGCAGAGGGGTCATGTTCGGCGCCCGCGAGGATGCGCCCGCGTCGAAGCGCAGGTGGCCCTTGCAATTCGGGCAAACGCTTGCGCTGTCGAGGATGGTTACCTTGCAATGCGGACAGGTGCGAGTCGCACCAATGGCCGCCTTGTTCATGACGCGGCGCCGCTCTCCGCTACCGGGGCTTTCGCGAGGCTGACGACAGACTTCGGCGCGGCTTTCTCTTCCACGCCGACCTCGACCGTGCCGCGCATGCGCGAACCCGCCGCGACCGTGAGTGAGCCGGTTTTCAGATCGCCGTTGACCACGCCGGTCGCGAGCAGGTCCACGCGCGAGGCGGAGACGACGTTGCCGTCGAGTTCGCCTGCGATCACAACCTTGCTTGCGCGTACGGCACCGGTCAGGCGTGCGCCGACTTCGATGGTCAGGTCGCCCTGCACATCCACATCGCCCTTGAACTGGCCGGCCACGCGCACATCGCCGGAGCCCTGGATCTTGCCCTCGATGAACAGATTCGCCGCGATCAGCGATTCCTTGCCATCGCGTTGCTGCGCGCGCGGAGCGCTGGTCTGCGCGACGGGTTCGGCGGCGAGGTCGGTTGCCTTGTGCGCCGCTGGTTGCTGCGCAGAATCAGGAGACTTGACGGGATTGTTCCGATCGTTCCAGAGTGCCATCGCACATGCTCCGCAGTTCGGGGGGAATGGAGCCTAGCACGGGAAACCGCGGCATTGCGCTAACAAAATGTTGCGGCTGCGGCAAGCTGCGAGAGTGGCGTCGGCGGCCGAATTCAGGTTGCGAACGCGTGCAACGCGGCAATCGCGCGATCCACGCCTGCATCGTCGATATCCAGATGGGTGACCATGCGAATACTCGGCAGGTAACCGATCGACAGCCGCACGTGCGCGGCATCCATGTGTTCCTTGAATGCGGGCAGGCGATCGGCGGGCACGTCGATGAAGACCATGTTGGTGTGCTGGCCGACCAGCTTGATGCCGTCCGCATCGCGCAGCGCTTCGGCGAGGCGCTCGGCGCGCGCGTGATCCTGGGCGAGGCGCACGATGTGGTGGTCGAGCGCATGGATGCACGCGGCAGCGAGCATGCCGGCCTGACGCCAACCGCCGCCGGCGACCTTGCGCCAGCGCCGTGCCGTTTCGATCAGCTCCTTCTTGCCGACCAACACCGAACCGACCGGCGCCCCAAGACCTTTGGAAAAACACACCGACACGCTGTCGAAGAATTGCGCGATGTCGCGCACCGGCAGCGCGCTGTCGACGGCCGCGTTGAACAGGCGCGCACCGTCCAGATGCAGCGCGAGGCCGCGCCGATTGCAGAACGCGCGCGCGTCGCGCAGGTACGGCAGCGGCATTGGCCGTCCCTGCCAGGTATTTTCCAGACACAGCAATTTCGTGCGCGCGAAATGCGGATCGATCGGCTTGATCGCGTGCTCGACGGCATCCAGCGGCAACGTGCCATCGACGGCCTGCGGAATCGGCTGCGGCTGAATTGAACCGAGCGCCGCTGCGCCGCCGCCTTCAAACTTGTAGGTGTGCGCTTCCATTCCGACGATGTATTCGTCGCCGCGCTGGCAATGCGCCATCAACGCAAGCAGGTTCGATTGCGTGCCGCTCGGCACGAAAAGCGCGTCCTCGAAGCCGAGCTTCAGCGCGAGGCGTTCCTGCAAGGCATTGACGGTCGGATCTTCGCCGTACACATCGTCGCCGACCTCGGCGCGCAGCATCGCCTCGCGCATGGCCTCGGTGGGCTTGGTCACGGTGTCGCTGCGCAGGTCGATCCAGTTCATGGCGATCCAGGTGGTTGCATGGCATCCAAGCTTGGGTAGGATGGATCAGGCGCAAAGCGGCCAATCCTCGCTCGGATGCGGTCTTCCATGCACATCACTTCACTAACAGCATCCTACCACCATGAAAATCGCGAGCTGGAACGTCAATTCGCTCAACGTGCGGTTGCCGCATTTGCTGCAATGGGTGCAGTCCGCGCAGCCGGACGTGGTCGTGCTGCAGGAAACCAAACTGGAAGACGCGAGATTTCCCGACACCGCGCTCGCCGAGGCGGGCTATCGCAGTGTCTTTTCCGGTCAGAAAACCTACAACGGCGTCGCGATCCTGGCACGCGGGCATGCGATTGAAAAGGTGCAGGCAGGCATTCCCGGCTTCGACGACGAACACAAACGCGTCCTCGCCGCGACGATTGACGGCGTACGCATCGTCAATCTGTATGTGGTCAATGGCAAGGCGGTCGGCGATGTGAAATACGCGCACAAATTGCGCTGGCTTGCAGCCGTGCACGACTGGCTTGCCGAAGAAATCGCGCGGTATCCCGAACTCGTCGTACTCGGCGATTTCAATATCGCGCCAGACGATCGTGACGTGCACGATCCGAAACGTTGGCACGAAAAAATCCTCTGCTCGACTCTCGAGCGCATGGCGCTGCAACGTCTTTGCGCGCTCGGATTGCACGACAGCTTCCGCATCTTCCACCAAGATGGCGGCCACTATTCCTGGTGGGATTACCGCACGTTCGCGTTCGATCGTGGGCTCGGTTTGCGCATCGATCTGGCGCTGATCAGCGACGCGTTGCGCGCGCACTGCAGGGCGGCGTGGATCGATGTGGAACCGCGCGGCTGGGAGCGCGCTTCCGACCATACGCCGGTGCTGGTCGAGCTGCACTGATCGAGCCGGACTGAGCGAACGCGACCGGCGGCCCGATGGATTCCATCGACATCGAGTTCGCCGCCGTCGCCACTTCGCGCGGGATGGCTGGCTCCCGCCTTGTTCAGTGCTTTGCCTTCTGCGCCGGGATGAACTCCTCGCGCACCGCCTTCGCCAGCAAATCCGGCGGCAGCAAGCCTTGGTCGATCAGGAAATTGTTGAAGGCGAAACGGTCAAACTTCGGGCCGAGTGCGATTTCAGTTTCTGCGCGCAGTTGCATGATTCGACTGTAGCCATAGAAGTAGCTGCCGGCCTGTCCGGGCATGCGGAACATATAGCGATCCACTTCCTGCTGCGCGAACGGTTTGGAGAGATCGACGTCTTCAGTCAGCACTCGGTAGGCGGTGTCGCGATCGGTCATGCCGAGATTGAGCATCGGATCAAGCATCGCGCGCGCCGCACGCAGCAGGCGCAGTTGCAGCGCGATGAGTTGGCCGTCGTGCGGTTCGTACGGCATCATCTCCATCTCCGAATACAGCGCCCAGCCTTCGACGTTGACGGAGTTGAACGCGAACTGGCTGCGCGCTATCGACACACCGCGCTCGACCATCGCCGAGAACTGCAGCTCGTGGCCCGGCCGGCCCTCGTGCGCGGTCAGCGTCCACGCCGCGGCCTTGTACGTGAAGTCGTCGAATTTTTCGGTCTTGCCGCTCGCGTCGGGATTTCCGGTCGTCAGCACGAAGGTGCCACGTTCGCCGTGGTTGTTGAGCAGCGGCGGCGGATCCATGTGGGGGGCAGGCTGCGCGGCGGTCTCAGCATCCGAAGCGATGCGCATGATCATCGCTCGGTTCGGCAGACTCACAATGCGGTTGTCGGCAATCGCCTTCTCGATCACAGGTATGACGGTCCCCTTGTAGTAAGGCTCTACTTGCGCTCGGTCGAGCTGTTCGGTCTTGAGCGCGCGGATCACCTGGCGGTAATCGGTGGCCGCCAGACCGTGTTCTTTGGCGACCACGGGCGGCGAGCTGCTGCATCTGCGCGCGCGTCTCCATGAATTCGAGCTCGGCACGTGCGATCAGTTGCATCGGATCGATGTCGATGCCGCGGTTCTTCAATTCGAACGCGTACAACTCCGGTGGCAGGCGGAAATCCGTGCGCGCCTTCGGCAATACCTCGGCCTTTTCCCATGCCACGTAGTCGGCGACCTGGCGATCTAGCTCGGCCAGTGCCGCCTCGGCGCCGGAGATCTTCGCGTCCGCGAACATCTTGTGCACGCCGCTTGCGTACGTGGAAGCGTTGCTCAGGGCGTGCTCGACTTCCGCGCGGTACGGTCCGATCCGTTGGCCGCCCTGCAGGCTCTCGGTGAAGCGCGCCATCGATTCGGCGAAGACAGACGTGCTGTCGGGTTCCATACGAGGTAGCGGCGCAGGCGGGCCAGCGCGTGCGAGTGTTTTTCGGCCGTTGTCTGTTCCTGCAGCAGCGTGCGCATGCCGCCGAACACCAGTTCGGGCGTGTCGTTCCAGTCGAGCAGGAGCCGGTCGCCGAGCGCGCTGCCTTCGATGTTGCGCGTCGCGTCGTCGATCATGATCTGCAGGTCTTCGCGGACGTTTGGATTGATTTCCTTCGCCAGTGCCGCTTGCAGCTTCGCGCGGGCCTCGCTGTAGGCCGCCCGAAAACGCTCGCCGTCGCGCGGGCCCAAGTCGGCGACTTTCTCGTCGTAGCCGGGCAGGCCGACGGCCGAGGCGCTTTCCGGCGCGAACTACGCCTGCGCGCCCAGCAGGATCTTCGCGAAGCTGTTGCTGCGCGCGACCCAGTCGCTGTTCGCGGATGGCTGGTTTTGCGCGGACGCGCATAGCGGCGAACACAGCAGCAGGGCAGTGAACAGCATCGTGCGCATGGCATGGCTCCGCCGGAAAGAGCCGACGATAGGGCGTCGAACCGGCACGGACAAATCAAGTCGTCACTTCAATGCGACGTCGATCATCGCATGCGATAGCGATCACTGCGCTGCAACGAAAACGCCGTCGGGGGTGCCGGCGGCGTCTCGATTCGACAGGTTCACCATAAAACGGGTATTGCGTTTACTGCACGTCCACCGACTCGTGCAGTTCGATGCCCAGATCGGTCAGCTCCACGCGCACATCAATGCGCTTGAACCAGTCGGCCTGCATGTCCATCATCTTGGCCTGCTGTTCCAGTGACTGCTTCATCGCCGGATCGCTGATCGCTGCGGCTGTCTTGCGCTGGTATTGCGCGATCAGATGATAAATATCGCCTTTCGCGCCGAACGCGAGCAGCGGCTGCTGCGCGTCGTCGAGCTTCATCGCAGCGCCGAGCTTGGCGTCCTCGCCGGTACCAAACGAGATCGCGAGCAGCTTGTCGGTCATTGCGGCGAACATCGGCGCATTGATTGGCAGATTCGGCATCGGCGGGATGGCCTTGGGCACGCCGTCGGGTTTCAGGCCGAGCGCGCCGATCGCGGGCACCATGCCGCCGGCCATCGCCAGCAGCGAAGCGGGATTGTCCGAGCCGATCGCGACCACGGCGGTGAAGTCCGGTATCGGCTGCCCATCCTTCAGTACGAAGGTGTCAACGATTGTATGCATGCCGTGGAACATCGGCGCGTAACCCGCGAACGCGGGATTCGTCAGCGTCGTTTTGGACTGTTCCGTGCTCTGGTTCAAGTTGACCAGATTCGGGCATTTCCACGGCGACTTCGCGGTCGCGTCGGCATACTTGGTCGCGAGATCGGGCAGCTTGGTCAGATTCGCGCTGAAGCCGAAATCGAAGAAGCTGTCTTGCGCCAGCTTCATGCCTGGCATCGGCGCGCGCAAAGTCATCAGATCCTTGGCGATGTCCGCGCGGGTTTCGAGCACGCCGCGCAGGCCCATGTGCTTGATCGACATGTCGGTGTAGCCGAAGCTCGCACGCGGCCATGCGGCAACGATCTGGTCGTATTCACCGGCACAGACCGGATCTATGCCTGGCTTGGTCGTACCGATCGCAGTCAGGAACGATGTTTCCAACGGCGTCGGCGGCGCCTTGAGGACGGCGACGAACTTCGCGCTGTCGAAATAGCCGCTGCCGTACGACAGATAGTTCAATCGTTTGTCGAGCGCAGCCAGATCGCCGCTATCGGCCAGCGACTTCTTCGGCTTGTCCAGACCGAACAAGGTACGCAGGTCGGCATCCGCAGCCGTGGTTGGGGCGATGGTTGCGACTACCTGCTTGCCGGAGATCGCGAACACGCCTTCGAGTTTTTCGTCCGCACGGTCGCCCTTGACGATCCAGTAATCGAGCCCGCCGACCTTGCCAGTCGCGAGCTTCGAGCCCGACGCGGTTTCGATGCGGCCGATGGTCGCGCGCAAATTGTCGGGCTTGGCCAGTTCCAGGCGCATTACCGGCACCAAACCGATGCCATACAAAGCGAAATGGGTTTGCGGGACGACGCCGAGCAAATCCATCAGGCCCGCCGCATCCTTGCCGGCGACTTCGGCCTTGACCGCATTGAGCAGCTTGAGCGTTTTCGCGCGATCGGCCAGGGCCGCCGCCGAGCACGCATCGACGTTGGAAGCGGATACATTGGGTGTCGTGGGCGCAGCGATATCGGTCGCTGGGGAGTGCTCGCCATCCGAAGCTGCGGATGCCTGACCGTCCGTAGCGCTCCCCGCCGTCGCAGAATCCTGCATCGCCGCGCCGCCACCGCCCGAAGTTGGGCAGTTGCCGGATTTGTCGCGCAACATCGTGGTAACGCCGTCGATCTGGCTGGCGTAGATGTCTCCGAGCTTGCCGACCTTGCCCATCTTGTCGATCCAGAAACTGGTGACGTCAGCAGGCACCGGATCGATGTTCGCGATCACGTAGGGCGTGTCAGACGGCACGTAGGTCAACGGGTCGTCAGCGGCGACAACGCCGGGGCCGCTGGTTCCGGCGGCGCCATCCTTCTTGCAACCGGCGATCGCGACAATGCCCACGACGAGCAGGCAGGGTATGAGTTTGCGCATGATGATGGTGTCCCGGGAAGTATTGATGCGGTTCGCATGGTAGCAAACGCGAAACAGTGGCGTTTCTGGACAACAGCCGGATGCTGCGATCAAGCGCGCAGGATCGTGCCGCTGGCGGCGTCGCGGATCGGCGTCGGCGCGATGAGATCGCCGGTAATTCCTTCGAGCACGCCATCAATCTGCGCGAGCAGCGCCGGATCAAGATCGTCGATCATGCGCGCCGGTTCGTGCCCCGCCAAATTGGCGCTGGTGGACACGATCGGCCCGCCGAACGCATTGCACAATGCCGCTACCGATGGATGCGCACTAACGCGTAATGCCAGCGTTGTGTGTGTGCCGCGCAACCAAGCTGGCACGACCGGCGTACACGGCAGCAGCCAGGTGTGCGGACCGGGCCAAGTCGCAAGCACTCCCTGCAGGCGCACAGACGGTAGTGCATCGGTGTCGATCAGCGGAGCGATCTGCGCAAGATTCGCCGCGATCAGGATCAGACCTTTGGATTCATCGCGTTGCTTGATCCGCAACAGATGCTGCACGGCAGCCGCATTGAGCGGATCGCAACCCAGCCCCCACACCGCTTCGGTCGGATAGGAGATCACGCTGCCGCGCCGCAACGCGGCGACAGCTTCCGGAATGGTCAATCGTGCGGACATGCGCGGAGCATAACGCCGCGATCAGACCTTGCGCGAATGCCGACCGCGCAGCATCGGCTCGGCGTACCGGCTTGCTACCCGGTTTTCTCTGCGGGGTTTTTCTTTGCCACTTTTTTTTTCGCCGCAGTTTTTTTTGCGGCGGTTTTCTTCTTGCCGGTTTTCTTGGCTACAGTTTTTTTCGTTGCGGCTTTCGCTGCAGTCTTTTTCACAGGTGCTGTCTTGGCCGCAGACTTCTTCGCCGGCGCGCCCTTGCGCGCAAACCGACCACGCGTCGGACGTGCCGGCGCATTCGCGAGGATTTCTTCGCACTCGGCCTGGGTCAGCGACGCGGGCTCGCGATCCTTGGGAATCTTGCCGTTCTTCTCGCCGTCGGTGAGGTACGGACCATAGCGACCGTTGAGGATTTCGATGGGACTGCCTTCGAACTTCTTGATCAGGCGATTGGCGAGGAACGCCTCACGCTCGCGCACGACCGCGAGCGCACGATCGAAATCGATCGTGTAGGGATCGTCGTCCTTGCCCAGCGATGCATACGTCGCGCCACGCTTGGCGAATGGTCCGAAGCGGCCGACCGCTACACTGAGCGGCTCGCCCTGATCCTCGCCTAGCGTGCGCGGCAGCAGAAACAGGTGCAGCGCGTCTTCGAGGTTGATCGTGTGCATGCTTTGGCCGGGGCGAAGGCTCGCGAACTTCGGCTTGTCCTCGTCTTCCTTGCGACCGATCTGCGCGAATGCGCCGTAACGACCGAGCCGCACGCTGATCGGCTTGCCGGACTTGGGATCGACGCCCAAGTCGCGCGCGCCGGTGGCGTCGCTGCGATCGACCGATTCTGTCTTGTCATCGACAAGCGCCTTGAACGGCTCCCAGAAACGTTGCATCAGCGGCACCCAATCTTCCTCGCCGCGCGACACCGCATCGAGCTCGTCCTCGAGCTTGGCGGTGAAGTCGTAGTCAACGTATTGGGTGAAATGGCTGGACAGGAAATTGCTGACCGCGCGGCCAACGTCGCTCGGCTTGAAGCGACGATTGTCGAGTTCGACGTACTTTCGGAAGATCAGGGTCTGGATGATCGCCGCATATGTCGAAGGCCGGCCGATACCGTATTCCTCCAAAGTTTTCACCAGCGAGGCTTCGGAAAAGCGCGGCGGTGGCTCGGTAAAATGCTGCGCGGTGCGGATGGCTGCGAGCGGAATGTTGTCGCCGGTTTTCATCAGCGGCAGCTTGCGACCTTCGTCGTCGTCCGAGCTCGGCTCAGTGTCCTTGCCTTCCTCGTACACGGCCAAGAACCCGGGATCGATGATCGTCGTGCCACTTGCGCGGAACCCGTGCGCCTGACCGCACGACAGTTCGATGGTCACCGTATTCATCGTGGCCGGCACCATCTGGCTGGCGACGGCGCGCTTCCATACCAGTTCGTACAGGCGACGCTCGTCATCGGGCAGGTATTTCGCGACCGACGATGGCGTACGCAGCGCCGAGGTCGGGCGGATCGCTTCGTGCGCTTCCTGCGCGTTCTTCGATTTGGTCTTGTACACGTTTGGCTTGTCCGGCAGCGCACCGGTGCCAAAGTCACGCGCGATCACGTCGCGCAATTCGACCAGCGCCTCGTCGGAGACGTGCGTCGAATCGGTACGCATGTAGCTGATCAGGCCTACTGCGCCTTCGTCGCCGATATCGAAACCTTCGTACAGCTTCTGGGCGACGCGCATCGTGCGGCTGGTAGTAAAGCCGAGTTTGCGCGCGGCTTCCTGCTGCAATGTCGAGGTGATGAATGGCGGCGCGGGGCGGCGCTTGCGCTCCTTGCTGCCGACGTCGGTGACGTGCAGCACGCCATTGGCGGCCTTGACCAGACGTTCGCGCGCGGCATGCGCGGTATCGCCGTCGGTGATGGTGAATTGCTCGAACTTTTGTCCGTCGAGTTTCACCAGCCGCGCGCTGAATCCTTGCGACGGATGCGCCATGTCAGCGTCCATCGACCAGTATTCGCGGGCGATGAACGCTTCGATCGCTTCCTCGCGCTCGACGATCATCCGCAATGCCGGTGATTGCACGCGACCGGCCGACAATCCGGTTTGCACCTTGCGCCACAACACCGGCGAGAGATTGAAGCCGACCAGGAAATCCAGCGCGCGCCGCGCCTGCTGCGCATTGACCAGATCGACCGCAATCGGACGCGGATGCGCCACGGCTTCCTTGATCGCACGCGGCGTGATTTCGGTAAAGACCACGCGATGCAGGGCGCGATCCTTCAGCAGCCCGCGTTCGCGCAGGATCTCGGCGATATGCCAGCTGATCGCCTCGCCTTCGCGGTCCGGGTCGGTCGCCAGGTACAGGGATTCGGCAGACTTGGCGGCCTTGGCGATGGCCTCGACATGCTTCTCGTTCTTGTCGATCGTCTCGTAGCGCATCGCGAAGTCGTTGCCGGTGTCGACCGCGCCTTCCTTCGGCACCAGGTCGCGCACATGGCCGTACGAGGCGAGGACAGTGAAGTCCTTGCCGAGGTATTTGTTGATCGTCTTGGCCTTCGCGGGCGATTCGACGATGAGCAGGTTTTTCGCCATGCCGCGTGCAACTCCGTGTCGCAATCCAGGGTGCCGGATGGCCGAAACCCGCGCAAAACGCGGGCCGACCCCGATCATTGAAAGCCGATCATTAAGGCATCAGGGCGGGCGGGGATGTCAAGCAACGAGGTTGCGGACGGCGGCAGACCGGTCGCCAAATGATTGATGCAGAGGCTTCAATGCAGCGGTTCGGGCTCGTCCTCGAACATCTGGTTTTCCATCCACGCGTAAGCAGCTTCGGCGCCGGGCTGGTTGAACAGCACCATCAGCACGACCCACTTGAGATCGTCAATGTCGATCTCTTCCTGATCCAGCGCCATCACGCGATCGAGCACGAGTTCACGCTGGGCGGCGTCGAGGATGCTCTGTTGTTCGAGGAACATCAGAAACCCCAGAGTTTCGCGGTCGAGCTTGCTCAGCTCCTGCTCGACATACAAGCGTACGGGCCGATGGATGTCGCGCGGCGCGGCCGCAACCGGGCGCTGGCGCGACAGTTCGTCGAGCCAATCGAAGGCCTTGTTGATCTCGGTGGGGGCGAAGCCGGCCTGGAGCAGGCCGTTTTGCAGCGAATCGCGGTCGCGGACCGCGTCGGGGTCTTCGTAGAAATAATGTTCGAACAGGTACAGCAGCACATCCAGGATGGTTTCTTTCATTCCTCTCCGCCTGCGCCGTGGCGCGTGGGATTACTTGCGGACGTACCTGCCGTGTTCGGCGGCCACCAGACCGTGCAACTCCATGATCAGCAGCATGGAGGACAGCTCCGCGACCGTCAATCCCGTGCGCTGCGCGAGTACGTCGATGCCGACCGGATCGTGGCCGAGGGCGGCCATGAGCCTGGTCTGATCGGCGTCCAGCACCGCGCCGGCATGGCCGTTTGGGCGATGGGCGGGCATCTCCGCCGCGTCGGCATCGCGCAGCCGCGCGCGCAACGCATCGGCGAGTTCGGCTGCGACCGGCGTCAGCGCCTCAATGACCTCGCGCGCGTCCTCGACCAACCCTGCGCCCTGCCGGATCAATCGATGACAGCCGCGCGCGAGCGGGTTGTGGATCGAGCCGGGCACCGCAAACACTTCGCGCCCCGCGTCTGCGGCGAGTCGCGCGGTAATCAACGCACCGCTGCGCTCGGCGGCTTCGATCACCAACGTCCCGAGAGTCAGGCCCGCAAGCACGCGATTGCGACGCGGGAAATGCTCGCGCCGGGCTTCTGTACCGGGCAGGAATTCGCTGACGATCGCGCCATGGGCTCGAATGCGCGCGGCGAGTCTGGAATGGCGGCGCGGATACACCACGTCCGTGCCGGTGCCGACGACGGCGATGGTCGGGGCATTGGAGTCGAGCGCGGCCAGGTGCGCAGCAGCATCCACACCTTCGGCCATCCCGCTGGTGATGGTCAATCCTGCGTGAATCAGGGCGCGCGAGAAATCGCGGGCGTTGTCGATGCCGCCGGCGGTGGCATTACGGCTGCCGACCACGGCGACCTGTGGATTCCACAGCAGGTTGGGATCGCCGGCAACGAACAAGACCGGCGGCGGGCTGGGCATGCGCCGCAGCAGCGCGGGATAGTCCGGATCGTCCCAGCCGATCAGATGATGGTCGGGCGCATCCAGCCAGGCGCAATCGGCAGCATGGACGTCGGCGTCGGGTGTACGCAGCGCCGCCAGTGCCTCGGCATCGGCGCCGGCGTTCCGCCATTCGGAAGCCGGTTGATCGAACAGGGCGTTTGCGCTGCCGTGGGTTTCCGTCATCCTGCGCAGCGCAGATGCGGCAACGCCCGCGCGCAGCAGTCGAAGCCAGGCGTGGGCGTTGTCGTTGGAACCTGATGTATGCGAGCCAGACATGTTTGGCGGCGCTTCCCCGGAGCGTGTCCGGGGCAGGCTCTGCGCCGCCATGATCTGATCAGCGCGTCCTGATCAGCGGGTCGCGTCAGGATGCTTGAGGAGATCGCCGACGTGGATTTCCTTGGTGCCATCCATCAGCAGACCGTAGCTCATGCGGTTGAACGCGCGGAACACCATCACATGACCTTCGTATTCATCAGCCAGCTTCACGCGATCGACATCAGCGGCAATGTGATTGCCGTGGGCGACATCGTCCGTCGCGTTGGCGCCTACGCGCCAGACCGAGAACACGGTACCGTTGTCGATATCGTCAGCCAGCCCGCCCGAAAGCGCGATGACTTCGTGGGTGCCTGCAGCCTCGATATTGTCTGGTACGCCGATCACGCGGTACTTGCTGTATTCGGAGACGACCGCCTGACGTTGCGGCGGGTGAGGAAAGAACTGCAGATCGAACGGCCGCGCCTCGACCGGCACGATCCGGTCGCCCTTGCGGACTTCGGAGCCTTCGCCGACCAGTAACAGGGTCGTGGTCTCAATGCCGTGTCCTTGCGGACGCGTCACCTGCGCCAGCGAGACTTCCTTGGTCTCGGTGCCGAGGTATGCAGGCTGGCCTTCGCGCCCGAAGGACACGTCCTGCCAGTAGTTGTCCTGGTTGACGCCATTGGCTTTGTAGCCGCGGAAATCCAGATCGTCGTGACGCAGTTCGAACTCGCCCGAAGCGCGATGCGAACGTCCGTATTGCACTGTGGGCCGTACGATCGCGTACATGTCGCCGAGCTGAGCGTTGGCAATGCCGCGCGCATAGGCAAGCTGGCCGCTGACAACGCGCTCCTGGTCTTCCTCAAGCCCGACGATGTAGGGCAGATCCCGCACGCTGTCGAACACGCGCATTTTCTTGAGGAAGTCCTGAACGTCGGACAGCGCAATGGTATTGATCGCCGGACCCGTATCCATGCCGCGAGTCATCTCGATCATCGCCTGACCGTTGATGTACTTCAGGTTCAGCACGTCGCCAGGATAGATCAGGTGCGGGTTATGCACCTGCGGGTTGGCCTGCCAGATTTCCGGCCACAGCCAAGGCTGCCTCAGGAAGCGGGCCGAGATATCCCACAACGTATCGCCCTTGCGGACGACGTAGGTATTCGGGTGGTCGGCTCGCAACTCCGCCGCGACGGCATAAGTGGCAAGGCTCAACAGCAAGGCGCTCGCAAGCGCAAGAATTTTATTAAACATGGCGGCTATCTACCTGATTTCCCCGTGCAGGTTGCCCGCATATAGACCATTTTCCGCAGCCAAATGCAAGCCTCGGCGTTACAATGGGCTTTCGCGACTTGCGCGCAGCCCGTACAGCCCCATCTTACTCCCATGCCCAGACTCGACATCCTCGAATTCCCCGACCCCCGCCTGCGCACCGTCGCCAAGCCCGTGACGCAGGTGGACGATGCCGTGCGCGCGCTAATCGACGCCATGTTCGAAACCATGTATGCGGCGCCCGGCATCGGCCTGGCCGCGAGCCAGGTCGATGTGCACCAGCGCCTGCTGGTGCTCGATGTGTCGGAGAACAGCGATGCGCCGATGGTGTTCATCAATCCGGAAATCCTCGAGCAAGACGGCGAACAGGTCTATCAGGAAGGCTGTCTGTCGGTGCCGGGCATCTATGCCGATGTCCACCGCGCCGAACACCTGCGCGTACGCGCGCTGGATCGCGATGGAAAATCGTTCGAGTGCGAGGCGCACGGCGTGCTTGCGGTGTGCATCCAGCACGAAATGGATCACCTTGCCGGCAAATTGTTCGTCGATTACCTGTCGCCCCTCAAGCGCGAAATGGTGAAAAAGAAGCTCGCCAAAGCACGACGCGACGCGGCTGCGGAGGCGGCCGATAAAAGCCTTGAGAAGGCGGCCAGCAACGCCACGTCGGCATGAGTGCACCGCTGCGCATCGTCTTTGCCGGCACCCCCGAATTCGCCTTGCCCAGCCTGCGCGCCGCCGCGCGACACGGGCAGATCGTCGCCGTCTATACCCAGCCCGATCGCCCTGCCGGACGTGGTCGTCAGTTTGCGCCCTCACCCGTCAAGCAAGCCGCGCTGAACAATGGTTGGCAGGTTTGCCAGCCGCTCACTCTGAAAACCACCGAAGCGCGCAAGGAATTGGCAGCGCTCGAACCCGACTTGCTGATCGTGGTCGCGTATGGCCTGATCTTGCCGCCGAAAATCTTGACGATGCCGAAGCATGGCTGCTGGAACGTGCACGCCTCGTTGCTGCCACGCTGGCGCGGCGCGGCACCGATCCAACGCGCGATTGAAGCCGGCGATGCGCAAACCGGCGTGTGCCTGATGCAGATGGGCGAAGGCCTCGATACCGGCCCGGTGATGTTGTCGCTCAACACGCCGATCGACGCCGACGATACCGCCGGCAGCCTGCATAACCGGCTGGCAAATCTGGGTGCCGAAGTGCTGGGCGACGGCCTGACATTGGTGCGTGCCAACATGCGCCCGGTCGCGCGACCGCAAGCAAACGTTGGGGTCACTTACGCGCACAAACTCGACAAGGCCGAGGCGCGACTCGACTGGAATACATCCGCCAAGACGCTTGAGCGCAAGGTCCGGGCATTCAATCCGTGGCCGATTGCCGAAGCGATGGTCAATGGCGACCGCCTGCGCATCCACGAAGCGCAGGCGCGCTCCACCGAACATACCGCGGTACCCGGCAGCATTCTGGCGTTCGCGCGCGACGGACTCGATATTGCCTGCGCCGAAGGCGCGCTGCGACTGACCGTCGTGCAACGTGAAGGCGGACGCGCGATGCCGGTTTCCGATTACCTCAACGCACGGTTGTCGCTGCGCTGATGTCTACTCCGCGAGCCCCACAAGGCACCGATATCGGTGCCTCAGCGCGTGCCGTGGCGGCGCAAGTAATCGATGCCGTGTTACACGATGGCCGCTCGTTGAAAGCGGTGCTGGCCGAATCGCTGCCTGAAATCCCCGACGTGCGAGATCGAGCACTCGTCGAAGCGATCTGCTTCCATGCATTGCGCCATCAACGCCGCCATCGACACGCGCTGTCGCAGTGGATGGAAAAGCCGCTGCAACAACGCGAACATGCCATCGAAGCGCTGCTACTCGCAGGGCTGGCGCAACTTGATGCGCTCGGGCTTCCCGCCCACGCAGCGGTGTCGGCAACGGCCGAAGCGGCTCGGCTATTGCGGCGTCCCGCATTCGTCGGATTGGTGAATGCGCTGTTGCGTCGCGCATCGCGCGAACCGTGGCCGGTCAGCGATAACCCGACGATCGTGCATTCGTACCCCGACTGGCTCGCAGCGCGCCTGCGCGCCGATTGGCCGGACGACTGGGAGGCAGTGCTTGCAGCAGGCAACAAGATCGCGCCACTGTGGTTGCGGGTGAACGCGCGCGCGACCGATCGCGCAACCTATGCGCAAAGCCTGCACGCTGCGAAAATCGCATGCATATCGCCGGACGGATTCGAGTTTGCGCTGCGACTCGATCAAGGCGCCGCCCCCGAAGGCTTGCCAGGCTGGGGCGAAGGCGTGGTGTCGGTGCAGGATGGCGCCGCCCAACTCGCTGCCATCGCGCTAGATCTGCGCCGGGACGAGCGCGTACTCGATGCGTGTTGCGCCCCAGGCGGCAAGACCGCAGCCATGCTCGAAATCACCGACATCGTGTTGATTGCGCTCGACAACGATCCCGAACGATTGGCGCGCGTGGATGCGACGCTGCATCGATTGCAACTGCGCAGAAACACGACATTGAAATCCGCTGATGCAGCCGATCTCGACGCATGGTGGGATGGCGAAGCGTTCGATGCCGTGCTGCTCGATGCGCCCTGCTCCGGCACCGGCATCATCCGCCGTCAGCCCGATATCAAATGGCATCGCCGCGAGTCCGATCTGGCCATATTGACGACGACACAGGATCGCTTGCTCGACGCGCTCTGGCGCGTCGTCAAACCGGGTGGGCGGATGTTGTATGCGACTTGCTCGATCCTGCGCGTCGAGAATTCCGAACGCATCGCGGCGTTCCTCGCACGCACCAACGACGCCGAAGACATGCCGCTGGATGCGCGCTTCGGTCGTGCCGCCGAACCCGGTCGCCAACGCCTGCCCGGCGATGACGGCATGGACGGTTTCTACTACGCGCTACTGCGCAAAAGCCGCTGAGCTTGGCGCCATGCGGTTTGCGCGCGCAACGCGTAAAAATGCTGCGATCGCACGTTGACATGCTGAGCCTGCGTGGGTACGGTGAATGCCCGCCGCGACCCAAGATATAGGGTTCGCACCGGGAGGGCAGCACCAGCCGTTGGGTTGGGCTGAAGCAAGCCGAAGAACGAGGAAAAGCCATGGGGCCGGTCGCGTCAATCCGGATCGCAGCGGCATTGAAGCTCGTCATCACGCGTCGGCAACGCGCGCAGGAATGCGTGCGGGCGAAGCGTCGGCGACCCTGAAAAAGACAACTCGCACATCGCAACCACCCGATCATTGCAGTCACCAAAAACAAGAATCAAGGAATCGTCCCGTATGAGCACAGCCCGTCTCGAGATCGTCAAACCCGAAGGCACGCAGGAAATCGCGATGCAACCCGCCTCCTGGGACATCTGGGACAAGAAGTACCGCCTCAAGACCAAGACCGGTGCGCCGGTCGATTCCGACATCGACCACACCTACCAGCGCGTCGCGCGCGCGCTCGCCGATGCCGAGCCGACACCCGAGGAAAAATCCTACTGGTACGAGCGTTTCCTGTGGGCGCTGCGCCGTGGCGCGATTCCCGCCGGACGCATCACCTCGAATGCCGGCGCGCTTGAGCACAAGCCGGCCACGTCGACGATCAACTGCACCGTCAGTGGCACGATTGAAGATTCCATGGACGGCATCCTCGACAAGGTCCACGAAGCCGGCCTCACGCTGAAAGCCGGCTGCGGCATCGGCTACGAATTCTCGACGCTGCGCCCGCGCGGCGCGTACGTGTCGGGCGCGGGCGCACACACGTCCGGCCCGCTGAGCTTCATGGATATCTACGACAAGATGTGCTTCACCGTGTCGTCCGCAGGCGGTCGTCGTGGCGCACAGATGGGCACGTTCGACGTCAGCCATCCGGATGTACGCGAGTTCATCAAGGCCAAGCGCGAAGACGGCCGCTTGCGCCAATTCAATCTCTCGCTGCTGGTCACCGACGGTTTCATGGAAGCCGTGCAGAACGATGGCGACTGGCCGCTGGTGTTCCCGATCAACATCAAGGAACAGGGCGACTTCCATCTCGACGATGCCGCCACCGTCAGCTGGCGCGAATGGCCAACCCACAAGACCTATGTGACCCGCGAAGACGGCCTCGTCGCCTGCAAGATCTACGGCCACGTCAAGGCGCGGCATTTGTGGGACATGATCATGGTGTCCACCTACGATTTCGCCGAGCCCGGTTTCATCCTCATCGACCGCGTCAACGAGATGAACAACAACTGGTGGTGCGAAAACATCCGCGCGACCAATCCCTGCGGCGAACAACCGTTGCCGCCGTATGGCGCCTGCCTGCTCGGCTCGGTGAACCTCACCAACTTCGTGCACGACGCGTTCACCGATCGTGCCCGTTTCGATTGGGATGAGTACAAGGAAGTCGTGCGCGTGTTCACCCGCATGCTCGACAACGTCGTTGAAGTGAATGGCCTGCCGTTGCAGCAGCAGCGCGACGAGATCGTGCGCAAGCGCCGCCATGGCATGGGCTTCCTTGGGCTCGGTTCGACGATGACGATGCTGCGCCAGCAGTACGGTTCGCCAGAAGCCTGCGAATTCACCGAGGGTGTTGCGCGCGAAATGGCGATCGCCGGCTGGGAAATGGCGTTGTCGCTGGCCGAGGAAAAAGGCCCGGCGCCGATCATGGAAGAACTATTCGACGTGACCGCCGAGATGCTGCGCAAGCGGCCAGAGATGAAAACCGATGGCTGGAAGCTCGGCAAGAAGATTCCGGGCAAGGTGCTGCACGCGAAGTATTCGCGCTACATGCAGCGCGTTGCCGAAGTCGTGCCGGAACTGGTAGAGAAATTGGCTGAGGCGGGGGCTCGTTTCACCCACCATTCCTCGATCGCACCGACCGGCACGATCTCGCTCTCGCTCGCCAACAACGCCAGCAACGGCATCGAGCCGAGCTTCGCCCATCACTACTCACGCAACGTCATCCGCGAAGGCAAGAAGTCAAAGGAAAAGGTCGAGGTTTTCAGCTACGAATTGCTCGCCTATCGCACCTTGGTAAATCCGAAGGCGATGCCGTTCTCCGAGGAAGCCGATGCCAAGCTGCCGGAGTATTTCCGCTCGGCCGATGACATCAGCCCGACCGAACACGTCGACATCCAGGCCGCCGCGCAGAAATGGGTGGATTCGTCGATCTCGAAAACCGCAAACGTGCCCACCGATTATCCGTACGCCGATTTCAAGGACATCTACGCTTACGCGTGGAAGCAGGGCCTCAAGGGCTGCACCACGTTCCGCTTCAACCCGGCTGCGTTCCAGGGCGTGCTGGTGAAGGAAGCCGACCTCGAAAACACCCTGTACCGCTTCGAGCTCGAAGACGGATCGGTGGTCGAAGTGAAGGGCAACGAGGAAATCGAATACGATGGCGAGCAGCACACCGCCGCCAACCTGTTCGACGCGTTGAAGGAAGGGTACTACGGCAAGTTCTGACAGAAAGGTTCATGGCGAGTTCCGGATTGTTGCGGCATAACAATTCGGCGCTTCGTGCAATGTGGCGGTGATGCCGGACGCAAGACAAGCAAGCCCCGATCCACCAAAAATATCAACGAGGAGTGTTCGCATGAGCAAGTCCAGGGCAAAGAAGAACGGAAGCGTGAAAGCCACGGTGATGGGTGCGATGGAAACCGTAGGCGACAAGGCATCGACCATGATGACCGACGTCAAGCATGCCGCTTCCAACGCGGCCGACGCAGTGGTCAAGCAGGCCAAGGTGGTCAAGAAGAAGGCCGCAGCGGCCGCACACACGGTGGGCAAGGCTGTGGACGATAACGTCGTCAAGCCAGTCACCAGCACGGTGGCAGCCGCGCGCAAGCGCATTGCCAAGGCCAGCAAAAAACCAGCCGCAAAGAAGAAGCCGACAGCGAAAAAAGCAGCTGCGAAGAAAGAACCAGCCGCGAAAAAAGTCGCTGCGAAGAAGAAGCCAACGGTGAAGAAAGCTGCCAGAAAAGTAGCGGCCAAGACGGTCGCCGCGAAGAAAGCGGTCAAGAAAGTAGTGAAGAAGGCAGCGAAGAAAATTGCTTCCGCCGCCGGCAAGGTCAAGCGCAAAGCCGCGAAAGTCGCGAAGAAAAAGTAAGGGCATGCGGATCGATCCCGGGCGCCGCAACGGCGTCCGGGGTTTGTCGTCGCAACGCAATTCTCGCCATCACGATCGTCGTCACAACTCAGATGCAACAGTTTCGGAGAGCGGTACAGATGGGCATCAGGATCGACAAGAAAATCAGCGGCTACAGCGTCGTGAAACCCGAAGACAAGGCTCCGATCTATACGATCGCTCCCGAAGAGGCCGACATCGTCGCGCCGATCGGCTTGGCCATGGCCGAAGTGATCCAGATGCACGAGCGCCTGGAGCGCCCGGAAGTGCTGATCGGATCCACCTACAAGATCAAGTCGCCGCTGGTCGAGCACGCGATGTACGTCACCATCAACGACATCGTGCTCAACCACGGCACCGAACACGAACTGCGTCGACCGTTCGAGGTATTCATCAATTCCAAGTCGATGGACCACTTCCAGTGGATCGTCGCGCTCACCCGCATCATGTCGGCGGTGTTCCGCAAGGGCGGCGACGTCACCTTCCTCGTCGAGGAAATGAAGGCCGTGTTCGACCCGCGCGGCGGCTACTTCAAGGCCGGCGGCGTGTACATGCCGTCGATCGTCGCCGAAATCGGAGCGGTGGTGGAAGAACACATGAAGTCGATCGGCCTGATCGTCGGCGACGACCTCAGCGATGCGCAGAAATCACTCATCGCCGAAAAACGCGCCGCCTACGACGCCCGCGCAAAAAAAAACTCTGAAATAAGCCTCGGCGTCGCCGGCGAAATGGGCGGCGCCATGGTCGAACCCCCACGCAGCGCGGCGACCGCATCACACGAAGATATTTCCGTCACCGGCGAAGGCACGTCCTTCCCGCCGAGCGCGACCCTGTGCCACAAGTGCAGCGCGAAAGCCGTGATCATGATGGATGGGTGTGCTACTTGTTTGAATTGCGGATACTCAAAATGTGGGTAGCCCGCGCTCCAGCAAATGGTCCCCGGTTGCGCGGCGCGATTCGTAGTCGCACACTGGTGCCATGAGCCGAATCAGGCCGACGTTGGACTCGATTTGCAAGTTTCGAATAATCTTGCAGAATCCATATGCCTGCATTGACGAAAAAGAAGAAGCGCTCGCTTTGCATCGGAGCGAGAATCCTTGGGCGATCGAATCAATTCTCGATGATGACGAGACCAATTTGGCTCCTGAGGTAGATTTCGCGTCGCGGCTTCTTCGTGCTGGAAAAACGATGTCCAAGCGCGATTTCGAGCGAACCTGCAATGGAATTTTCAGAGGATATTCCCCGCGCCATCAGCGAAGAGTGTTGCTCCCTCAGCACCAAGCGTTTGTAGCCCGAAATGCTGGTCGGACCGGAGATGTTCGGGCCCGTATCGCGAGATCCCTGTCAAAATACGACCTTTCCGATCGGAACGAATTGCGCCCGCATTTCAATCGCGAATTGCTCGACGAGCGAAAGCTACGAATAATTGAGTCGGATGCCATCGAAGAGCAATATTGACGCGCGTGCCATTTTCCGCAGATCAATTCAATGCAATGGCAGCGAGATGCATTGAGGCCTCCACTTCTGCTGTCGACGTCGATGGCTTCGTTCCTGTTCGGAATCTTCTGGAACATTTTCAGGCGAGCATCGAGTTCCGCCCCCTTCTCGTCGAGGCAATGCTCTGCGAAAAACTGGGTGAAGCCATAGCACCTCCAAGAACACGATGGCATCTGTTGATCGATGGCGATAAACATCCTGTTGATTCAAGAGCCGTAGGCGGGGAGTCATGCGCCATGCCTTTGTCTGACAGGCTGAGAAACACTATCGCTCACGAACTTGCGCATACATTGGCATTTCGGACGACAGATTCGGGTCAAGAGCTAATGCTGCTGTACTCGAAGGGAAAACAAGTCTCTCGTGTAGACGAAGTGGCAGAAATCGAGCGTCGTACGGAAGAGTTGTCGCCTTTGTTGTTAGTGGCGGATTCCTCAATTGCTCAAGCTTTTCGCCTTGATCTAGACAGGCTTCACATTGACGATTTGACTCGCGCTCGAGCCAAATTTGGGGTTTCGAGATATATCTTGGTAAGCAGACTGGATTTACAGGCACGGTTTGGCGATACGCGAATCGCGCTTAGACCATCTCTGTCTAACGTCGGGATTGGAGTCGGAAAGTGGGGGGCTGACGGAATACCGAGTCTACTTGGTATGCCGATGTACCTGAACTTTGATCGTGCGATCGCTCCAAAGTTTTTTCATTGGGCATACAGGGAAAAGCAGCTCGATTTTTATTCGATCACGTCAGATCCCAACTTCGTCCTGAACGGTGGAGCATCACTTGAAACGACTCTGATCGCTAAAGCTGGAACACCACGAAACCCAGAATCTACCAAGATGAAAGTCAACATCTCTGTTGAAAAACGCGCACGAAAGATCGGAGGCACTTTTTTTGTGCTCGTGTCATCTGATGGTGAACTTTGAAATGATCCACCTCAACATCCTCTACCCCAACACTCCGGGTAGTCGCTTCGACATGGACTACTACCTCGGCACCCATATGCCGATGTCGAAGCGCCTACTCGGCGACGCCTGCAAGTCCATCGCGATCAAGCGCGGCATCCCCGGCGCGACGCCCGGTGCGCCGGCTGCGTACATCGTGTGCTGCCGCATGGAGTTCGAATCCATCGACGCCTTCCTCGCGGCGTGGGCATTGCATGGCGAAACGCTCGGCAGTGATATTCCGAAAGCGAAGCGCACACATAACGCGATCTTCGCGACTTGTGGTGATGGGCGGTCTTCAACGGGGTGACTTCGCGCACTTGTGCCGCATCGCGCTTGGCCGCAGTCTGCGCACTTTCCGACTTAGGCAACCCGCATGGCGACGCCAAACCTCGCACCCTTGTTGATGATTCCCGTGCTCGGCTGGCTCGTCTGGCGTCGCGTGAGGCGGCAATTCGGGCGGCAACCTTTTCGTCCGAAGGCACAGATGATGCGGCTGGTATTGCTCGGATTGGTGGCTGCGGGAATGGTATGCCTGGCGTTCGCGCAGACGATGTTCGCAGCGGCAATCGGAATCGGCATGGGCGGCGGCGCCAGCATCGGCGTGATCAACCTGAAACTCACGCGCTTCGAGTGGGCAGCGGACGGCGACTTCTACTATCCGCATCCCTATGTCGGCGCGGCGCTGAGTTTGCTTCTGGTCGGCCGATTGCTGTACCGCGCCGCGATACTTGAGGGCATGTCCAGCTTCATCAGTCAGCCACCGCCAAGCGTGGGACAAAGTCCGCTCACGATGGGATTATTCGCATTGCTGGTCGGCTATTACGTTGCCTATCTCGCTGGTTTGATGCTCGTACGCAGTCGCCACCTCAGCAACACGCAGTAGTTCACGATCGATCACTTGGAGCAGCCGAGCCAGCAAGCGCAACGCCAAGGTCGGTAGCGGGGACTAGGGTTTTTTCTTCGCAAGAGCAGATCGGGTGGAATCATAGCCGCGAGTACCGCAATAAAACGGGCGCCCATTGGGCGCCCGCGATTACATCAACATCGGCAACGGACTACAACGTCCGTGCTGATTGAACTCAGATGCGATGCCACGCAGCGCGAGTGGCCTGCTTGGCTTCGTCCCAAGTCAGGCGCGACGCGCCCTTGGTGCGATCCCAATCCGCCGCGAGCTTGGATTCGGCGTGGTGCCAGGTACCGTCGGAATTTTCAATCCGATTCATGTAGCCGGCACGGTAGGCGGGCGCATAGTCGTTGTAGGTGTATTCCTTGTTGTAATAAGGCTCGTTGATGTACGAATCGCGCCAATAGGTCTCTTCGGCCGTCGGGTTGACCGCTTCGCCAACGCCCTTGCCGGCCAGACCACCAACAACTGCGCCAACCACGCCGCCTACGACTGTGCCGACCGGGCCTACGACAGAACCGACTGCGGCACCAGCGGCCGCGCCGCCCGCAGCACCGAGTCCAGTGCCGACCGGATGCGCGCCAGGCGCACCGCTGATCGGGTCACGGTTCATGTCACGCGCTTCTTCTTTTTTGATGTCTGTCATGGTCTAGCTCCTGATGAGTGATAAGTCCTTGTGCCGACGGTGTCTGTTTGCACAGAGGAGCGTCGGTCGGGCAACAATGATCTTCCTTTCATGAATTGCTCCGGAACGATGCATTTTCTGCCATTGCCAGCCGACTCGTGGCATCATTTCGGCCGGGCGATTTGTCCGATTGCGCCATGGAATGAACCGCATGAAGATCGTTGCAGGGATGCTGAGCGTGGCATTGGCGCTTGCGCCGCTCGCCGCCGCACACGCTGCCGACCCCGAAGTCGCGCAGGCAAAGAACGATTGCAAGAATCAGGAACAGCAAGAGGGGAAGGGGGACAAGGCCAGCGAGGTGATATGCGCCATCAAGGTGGTCTTCCAGAACCGCATCCGCAGAAGGAAGGACACCGAACCGGTCGAAATGACGGTCGGTTCTCCGCCGATGGTGACCGACGATACCGAGACTCCCGGACCGAACAACTGGGAAGTCAATCTGGTGCTCGATGGCGAGCTTGCGGGCAGCGAGCGCCGGATCGAAGCGCCGTTGCTGGACGTTAACTACGGACGCGGCGATCGGTTGCAGTTCAAATACGAAGTGCCGTACGTGTTTGCGCGGCAAGCGGAACCGGCTGCGGGCGGTGGCACCACCATTGTCGGCGCCAATGGACTCAGCGATTCGATCTTCGGGGTCAAGTACCGCTTCTACGACGACAATGATGCCGGACTTTCGTTCGCGCTATACCCGCAAGTGCAGTTCAGAACACCGGGCAGCTCGCGCGATGTATCCGAAAACAGAACGGTGCTGATCCTTCCAGTGATCATGACGCGGGAATTCGAGCACGCATCAATCTCGGCCAATCTCGGCGTCGAAGCGTCGTCGCACGAGCACCGCTATTTCGCCAGTTTCGGCGTCGGCAAGCGCTTGACCGATCACGTTGCGTTGCTGGCGGAGATCGCAGGCACCGACCTCAATGCGCCGGACGAGAAGCGCGTGTTGTTCAACGTCGGGCTACGCCGAAAAATCACCGATACGCAATCGTTGTCCGGGTCGCTCGGGCACGATCTGTATGCCGGTGGCGACCAGCACGGACAAACTTACTTCCTGATCGCCTACCAGAAACTGTTCGGGAAATAACACCCGCGAGACCCAGGTGGTCGCAAGGACGCATGCAACCCAAGCGAATTACTCTGGTTTTTGGCGTGGCGGCACTGCATCGAGGCTCACGTCTGGAGTTCCTGCCGAGAACACCGGGTGATCCGCGGCAACCTTCGCACGGTCGGCCAATTCCGAATAGCTCTTGCGAAATTTCGCCAGATCGTCCGGCTCCAGTTCCTCCAGACCATCAGCGCATTTTGCGCGCCGTGCATTGAGCGGATCAATTCATGGAGTTTGATCTGAATCGCCTCGGTGTCGCGGTTTTGCCGAACATCGGGCCGGTGAGCGCCCATGCCAGAACCGAACCCACTGCCAGACCAAAACACAACGCACCTCCGGTGAAGCGTGAAACGCTTTTCGCGGCGGTAGTGAACCAACTTGTCTTGGCGATGATGCTGATCCGTTTTGTAGTCCGTACTTGGTCGGTTGTCGTGAGAGGTACGGCATGGCGTTTTCTGCTGTAGCGCCAGCGCTTTCTATAGCTGCGACTTGATCGGCATGATGAACTTCTCGGCGACTTTTTCCTTCCACGAACGGTTCTTCCAGATATCGTAGGTGTAGCGCTTGCCCTTGCTCAAGTCTTCATCGAATACCGCCGTCATGTGCGCGGCGAAAGCCTTGTCGTACACATTGAGGCTGGCCTCGTCGTTGATCTGAAACGAGCGCAGATCGAAGTTGGTCGAGCCGACCGACACTATCTCGCCATCGGCGATCAGCATCTTGTTGTGGATCATGGTCGGCTGGTATTCGTACATTTCAATGCCCGAATTGAGCAGCGGGCCCCACGAGGATTTGGAAGCCATCCGGGTGGCGTTGGAATCGATGTACTTGCCCGGCATCAGAATGCGCACCTTGACCCCGCGTTGACGTGCGGCGATCAGCGCGCTGGACATCACCTCGTCGGGAACGAAATACGAGGCCGACAGATCGATGCTTTTCACGCTCGCAGCGACGACCATCAGATACATCAGATGCATGCTTGCGCTGCCGCCTTCGGGCGAGCTCTTGAACATGTTCGCATCGAGCGAACCCGCCGGCTCGATCCTGGGAAAGTAATCGGCGCCATTGAGCACCTCGCCGGTCATCTTGACCCAGTTGTCGTTGAACGCCGCCTGTAGTTGCGCGACGACCGGCCCTTCAATGCGGAAGTGCATGTCGCGCCAGTGATCGGGGTCCTGCGCGTGGCCTTCCCAGGTATCGGCGATGCCGACGCCACCGGTGAATCCGAGCTTACCGTCCACGACCAGCAATTTGCGGTGGGTGCGGTTGTTGAACCGGCTGATGTTGTACCAGCGCAGCGGACGATACCGCTCGACGCGAACGCCCGCATCCTTCATATGCTTTAACGATGCGTCGTCTATCTTGCCGCTGCCAACGGCATCGAGGGTCACGTTGACCTTGACGCCGGCCTTGGCGCGTTCGACAAACGCTTCAGTGAATTTTTTTCCGATATCGCCGGACCAGTAGATGTAGGTCTCGAACGTGATGGACTTTTGCGCGGAATGAATGGCGTCGAGCATCGCCGGAAAGATCTGGTCGCCGTTTTCAAGATCCGTCACCTTGTTACCGGCCAGGATGCCAGGTCCGAGCAGCACATCCATTTCTCGCCGGAACTGCGGATCGGATATGGCGTACGTGTGTTCGACCTTCTCATGGAGCATGTCGGGCTTGCGGAAATTCATCGCCAGCGCAACAACGATAACGGTCACGATGACCGTAATGACGATCGTCCAGATCACGGGTTTACGCCTCCAGCGCGGGGCCATCGATAACTCCATCAATGTGCCGAATGCATGCGAATCGGACGAAGTGCCCGGAACGCCTCATTCGTCGAGTGCGGATAATGCACGACTGCGCGGCGCATCGGCAAATCCTGCGCGTTCAGGTTGCGTGCATCCGCAGAGTTACATTCTTTAACGGTAATTCCCGACGCGCATCAATAGTGTTGCAGTGGCGCGAGTGTAGATTCATAAGGCGATTCACCCCAACAAGGAGTAACACCATGCTGCATTATGCCGTAGTCTTTTTCATCATCGCGATCATCGCGGCCATCCTTGGATTCGGTGGCTTTGCAGGCAGCGCCGCATGGATTGCGGAAGTGCTGTTCGTCGTTTTCCTGATTCTTGCGGTTGTGAGCTTCCTCAAGAAGAAGGTCTGATCCGCACCGCTCGGTAAAACAAGGCGCGCCTCCCGCAGATATGGAAATCAGCGGGAGGCGCTTTACCGCGTGCGACCAGTAATGCGCCGCGCAGGGTTGATCGCTGATTGCTGATTGCTGACTAGAGTCAGGAGTGAACGTGTTGGATAATCCTGCGCCTGAAATGTCGACCAAGCCAGCGGACGTTACGCATCACATCGCTGAGACGGCAACAACACAGCTCAGTTTTGGCGGGCGTTTTTTCAAGAAACACGGCTGGCGGACCCTGCTGTGGTTCTTTGGGCTGTTGTTGCCGCTGTGGGGTTTTGGTTCGCTGGCCGACCGTTTGCACGATGGCCAGATGTTTCCGTTCGACCTGCCGATCTTGAACGGCATTCATGCGCTGGCGAACGCGGGTTTCGACAAAGCCTTCGTGCTCATTTCGGCAACGGGCTACGCTTGGGGCGTGGTTCCGGTTGATGCGGTGTTGATCACTACGTTGGCGCTGCGCCGGCATGTCCGCGAGAGTCTTTTCGCCGGCACTGCGATCATCGGATCGCTGCTGCTCAACCTCGCCGCCAAACACTCCTTTGCGCGGGCCCGACCTGGGCTCTGGCAATCGATCGTCAACGAGAACACCTACAGCTTTCCAAGCGGCCACGCGATGGGCTCGATGACCCTAGCCTGGGTCGTGGTGCTGCTGTGCTGGAATGCGCGTTCGCGCTGGGGCTGGAGCTGGCGCTGGCCGATCACGATAGCCGCGACCCTGTTCGTATTGCTGGTCGGCTTGTCGCGTGTCTATCTTGGCGTGCACTATCCATCCGACATTCTTGCCGGCTGGGCAGCGGCCTCGGTATGGGTGGTCGGAGTTTACGGATTGGTTTTCTATGGCACGTTGCGACCATGGCAGACCGCAAACACCGCCCCTGTTCCTACTCATGACCCCCATGCAACAAAGGTGCGCGTTAGCGATTCCAGCGTCTGACGATTAACCTTGGCGATCCAATCGGGCAGCCTTCGGGCTGCCCTGATTGTTTGGCCGCCGAGCATGCGGACAAGACGTCCGCAACAATCATCTCGGCTCAATGGCCATCGAGGGTGAACACGATCGGCACCCGGCCTAGCGCCTGCACCGGCATGCCCGCGCGCAGCGCCGGCTGGAAACGCCAGTTGCGCAACACCGCATCACGCGCGGCCTTGTCGAGTGACCGATTGCCGCTGCTGCGCGTCACATGGACGTCCAACACGCGGCCATCGACGCCCACCAACAATTCGAGCTCGACCGTACCGCTGATGCCGTCCCGCAGCGCATCGCGCGGATACATCGGCGCCGGCGATGCGATCGGCGTCAGACTGGCTTCGACCGGTTGCGCGGTGATCGGTATCACTGGCTCCGTCGGCCCGATCGGCTGAACCGGATCGGCCACGATGCTGACCGGTGTGGAATCCCGCGAAACCACCGGTTGCGGCTGCGGATGCGTTACCGGGGTCAGCGGATGCGTCGTCAGCGTGGGATGTGTTTTCAGGATTGGCGCTTCGATCGGCTTCAGCGGTTTTTCCGGAACGATAATCGTGATCGGCGGCGCATCATCGCGCGCGGTCGGCAGGGTGAATTCCGGCGGCCGCATCAGCAATGCAAGCACCGCGACGTTCAACGCGATGGACGCGCTGATCGCGACGATGCGGATCGGATCGGGAGTTTGCCGCGCGTGTGGTTGGAACATCGTGCTGCGTACCATGGCCCACCTCCTGGTTGTGCAAGTGCTGAACGAAGGACTCATCGTGAAGGGGTTAAGACCATCCTGCGCCGATGCATCCCACCCGGCTGACCGACCATCGGGCATTTCGAGCCGTTGGACGCATTGAAAATCAACGTCGAGCGACTGGATATCCGGTCTAAGATCGCCGTATGGCGCATACGACCGATTTGCCCGCATTCGCATTGACCATCCATCGTGGCAGCTGCCATTGCGGCGCGGTCGCGTTCGAGGTGGATGCGCCGGCGATCATCAATGCGCTGGACTGCAATTGTTCGATTTGTAGCAAGACCGGATTCCTGCATCTGATCGTGCCGCGCGCGCGCTTCCGCCTGCTGCGCGGCGAGGACACGTTGACCGATTACCGCTTCGGCACCGGCGTCGCCGTGCACCGTTTCTGCAGCCGCTGCGGCATCAAGGGTTTCTACATTCCGCGCAGCAATCCCGAAGGCATCGACGTCAATGTGCGTTGCCTCGATCGGTCCACAATTGCGGAACTGCAGGTGACATTGTTTGACGACAATGATCGCGAAGCCGCGACTGCGGCCATTGCGCATCTGTCGCACGGCTGAGGTTTGCTGCCACAACGATTGCGCGCGGATCGCGACGTTGCGGCGGCAGCACGTACAATGCGCGCCCATGCAGAACATACCTGCCCAGAGCCATCGCCTGTCCGTCGCGCCGATGATGGACTGGACCGACCGCCACTGCCGTTATTTCCATCGCCTACTCGCGCCTGGCGCGCGGCTGTACACGGAGATGGTGCACGCGCAGGCAGTGCTGCGAGGACGCACTTCTGAAAAGGCCGGTGACCGACTGCTCGGCTTCGATGCGATCGAACGACCGCTCGCGCTGCAACTGGGCGGCAGCGAGCCGGCGGATCTCGCCGAGGCCACGCGGATTGCGGCCACGCTCGACTTCGACGAGGTCAACCTCAATGTCGGCTGTCCGTCCGAGCGCGTACAGGTCGGGCGTTTCGGCGCCTGTCTGATGCGCGAGCCGACGCTGGTCGCCGACTGCATCGCTGCGATGCGTGCAGCAGTCGCCGATACGTCGATGATCGTCACCGTGAAGTGCCGGCTTGGCGTCGATGAAGTCGAAGAATACGGCGCGTTTTGCAATTTCGTCGACACGGTCGCCGCGACCGGCTGCGCCATCTTTGCCGTGCATGCGCGCAAAGCATGGTTGCAGGGATTGAGTCCGAAGGAAAATCGCGAGGTTCCGCCGCTGCGTTACGACTGGGTCTATCGACTCAAGCGCGAACGCCCGGCCCTGACCGTGCTGATCAACGGCGGCATCACGGGCGTGGATGAGGCGCTGCTGCATCTCGAGCATGTCGATGGCGTGATGCTGGGCCGCGTCGCGTACCACGATCCGTATGTGCTGCACCGACTGGACAACGCGCTGTCGGATGCGAGCGATCTGCCGCGCGATGAATTGCTATTGCGCATGCGTCCGTATGTCGAGACGCAGCTCGTGCGCGGCGTCGCGCTCAAGCACATCGTGCGACATGTGTTGGGCCTGTTTCATGGGCAGCCGGGCGGTCGCGCGTTCCGGCAGGTGTTGAGCGAAGGCGCGCATAAACCCGGCGCTGATTGGGGCTTGATCGAACGCGCGCTTGCGGCAACGCACCACGCGGCCAGGCAGGCAGCATGATCACCCGCGACATCGATGCGTTCGTCCGTTTTGCGCGCACGCTGGCGCCGATCGCGCCGCCGTGCCCGAAAGCGGTATTCCTGGTTGCGCCGGAAGGTTTCGCGCTCGCCGCCGAATCGGCGTCCGACAATCTCTACATGGACTTGACGCGCGCCGTGGATGGCGATCGTGCGCTGCGCCAGCATCGCGGTCTGCAGCGCGCGCTGGCAGAAACGCTGCCGACGATCGCCTTCGCCGGCGATCCGGCCACGCCCGAAGCGGTGTTTCCGAACAATGTGTTCGCGACTGCGCCGGGACGCCTGCTGATCGCGCACATGCGTCATCCGGTGCGCCAGCACGAGGCTGCGAGGGTCGACATCCGCACATTCTTCACCGACGTGCTTGGCTATGCGTTGCACGATCTGCGCACCGAACAGGGCGTAGGCGAACTGACCGGCTCGCTGGTGATCGATCGCGCGCGTGGAATCGGTTTCTGTGGCATGTCCGAGCGTTGCGATGAAGACGGTGCAGCCGCGATGCACGCCGCGTTCGGCCTGCGCGCGACCTTGTTATTCGACCTGTCCGCAGACGAATACCACAGCAACGTCGTGCTCAGCGTGCTGGCCGGACGGGCGGTGTCGATCTGCCCGGACGGGTTCGCGGACGCGGCGGTGGTGGAGGCGATCGCATCGTTGTACGCGCCGCATGCGGTGTTGCTTGATCGCGCCGAAAAGCTCGCTTTTGCAGGCAATTGCATCGCACCGACAGCCGACGCGGTGTGGATGAGTCTGGCTGCAGCCGATGCGTTGAGTCCGGCCAGTCGCGGCGGATTCGAGCAGGCCGGGTTTGCCGTGCGTTCGGTGCCGCTGGAAGAGATCGAGAAAGCCGGCGGCAGTTTACGGTGTTGCGTCGGCGAGATTTATTGATGCGTCGGTATCTAGGTCGCATGTGGATCAGAGCAGGGCACATGCAGGATGATTGTTAGAATAATGTTAAGCACAGATTCACTGCGTGCGGCCGATGATGACATCCACAAGTCAAGCTGAATCGCATGTACTCCGATTGCGCCGCGTTCATCGCCCGATCATCGCCCAGGCCGCCAACTACACCCATGTCGCTACGTTACGCCATGACCACCAGCCTTCTTTCCCTCGCATTTTTTGCAGCGGGAAGCGGGGCTGCGTGGGCGGACAACCATCAGTCTGACGAGTATCGCGCCGAGCGGCGCCAGGATCGCTACCAACAAGATCGCTACCAGACCGTGAGATATCAGCGGGATGATCAGCGCGATGGCGATCTGCCCGCATCCGTGCGAAGAATACAGCGCGAGACCGGCGGGGAAGTGCTCAAGGCTCAGCCGATCCAGCGCGATGGCCGCGAGGTGTATCGGGTCAAGGTACTGACCCCGCAAGGTCGTATCCGGGTGTATGAAGACGAGCCGGCGCGCGAAGTTCCGCCACGTCGGGATTTGCAACGCGAGGGTGCAAGCCGTCAGGATGCGCCGCATCGGGATCCGCAGCGTCGCGACCCGCCACCGCCTTCGTATCCGCGTCGCGATCGTCATGCCCCTGAATGACGGCATGTGGCCGAGCGTCAATTTGATCAATCCGAGGAGTAGTAATGCGAATTCTGTTGGTTGAGGACGAGGCACCGTTGCGTGAGACCCTTGCCGCCCGACTCAAGCGCGAAGGTTATGCGGTGGATGCCGCTAGCGACGGCGAAGAAGGCCAGTACATGGGCCGCGAAGTGCCGTTCGATCTGGCGATCATCGACCTCGGTCTGCCCAAGCTGTCCGGCATGGACCTGGTTCGCGACCTGCGTGAGCAGCAGAAAAAATTTCCGATCCTGATCCTGACCGCACGCTCGAGCTGGCAGGACAAGGTCGAAGGTCTCAAGGCTGGCGCCGACGATTATCTGGTCAAGCCCTTCCATGTCGAGGAATTGCTGGCGCGGATCAATGCGCTGTTGCGTCGCGCGGCGGGCTGGAGCAAACCGACCCTTGATTGCGGCCCGATCGTCCTCGACCTCGGCGCGCAAACAGTGAGCGTTGCCGATGCTGCGGTGGACCTGACCAGCTACGAATACAAGGTGCTGGAATACCTCATGTTGCATGCCGGCGAGCTGGTATCCAAGGCCGACTTGACCGAGCACATCTATCAGCAGGATTTCGACCGCGACTCCAACGTGCTGGAGGTCTTCATCGGCCGCCTGCGCAAAAAACTTGATCCGGAAGGTGCGCTCAAGCCGATCGAAACCGTGCGCGGCCGCGGCTACCGTTTCGCCATTCCACGTAGCGAATAATTCCGGCCGATGGCTGCGCGTGCGCCATCGCTTGAAGCACGCCAGTTGCTGGCGGCTACTGTTGGCTTGATCGCGTTTCTGGGCCTGACAGGTTTTGCACTCGACCGTGCGTTCACCGAAACCGCGACAAGCAGCCTGCGCGAGCGCCTGAAAAGCTATGCGAGTGCGTACTACGCCGGCAGCGAGATCAGTCGCAGGCTGGAGTTCCAGCCGCCCTATGTGCCTCCCGACCCGCGTTTCTCGCAACCTGGCAGCGGGTTGTACGCCGCTGCGACCAGTCCGAAATTCGAGTGGGCATCGGCTTCCACACTTGGCCGCGATCTGCCCATGCTGAGCGCGCTGCCTGCAGGCCAGATGCGCATGGATGGCCCGCTCAATCTAAGCGATAAAGCCGGCGGCGCGCACGAACACGTCTATCGCTTCGCGATGGGCGTGATCTGGGAAGACGGCAGCGGCAAAGACAAGCGCGAAGTGCCATTCGTGTTCAATGTGTTCGAGGGCACCAACAATCTCGACGAGCAGATCAGCGTGTTCCGGCGTGCGTTGTGGGGCTATCTGGGAGCGGCCGGCGTGATGTTGCTCATCATGCAAATCGTCGGACTGCGCTGGAGCTTGCAGCCGTTGCGGCGGGTGACGCGCGAGTTGTCGCGCGTCCAGCGCGGCCAGGCTGAAGGCATGTCGGGTTCGCATCCGCGCGAACTTGCACCGCTGACCGAAAGCATCAACGCCTTCATCGCCAGCGAACGCGAGAACCTCGACCGCTACCGCAATACTTTGTCCGATCTCGCGCATAGCCTGAAAACGCCGCTCGCGGTACTGCGTTCGAGTCTGGACAACGGCGTTGACGAGATGTCGTTGCGCGACGAAGTGCGCAGCCAGGTGCAGCGCATGAGCGAGATCGTTTCGTACCAGCTTTCACGGGGTGTGAGTACCGGCCACCAGTTATTTGCCGCGCCATTGGAAATCGAAGCACGCGCCGAGGGCATCGTCAGCAGTCTGGAAAAAGTGTATGCGGGCAAGCGCGTGCTTTGCGAGTTCGATCTCGATCCGGGCGCGCGCTTTCATGGCGATCTCGGCGACCTGATGGAACTGCTCGGCAACCTGCTTGAAAATGCATTCAAGTGGGCGCGACAGCGTGTGCTGCTCAGTGCGCACAGCGAAACCACGCGCCCGAACCGCCGGGCGGGATTGCTGTTGACGGTTGAGGACGACGGCCCCGGCATCCCGCACGACCAGGTTGATCGGCTCCTGCAACGTGGCGTACGCGGCGACGAGCGTGTGCAGGGTCATGGCATTGGCTTGTCGATCGTGCAGAATATTGTGCGTTCGTATCACGGCGAGTTGACCGTGGATGCATCCACCGAACTCGGCGGTGCACGCTTCACGATACGCATACCGCCGGGGCTGTAGTAGCTGCTGCGGAGCCGCGAGCGATGGGTGCTGCGCTACTACCTGAACATGCCCGGCAGAAATGTCTGCCAATGCGGTGCTGCGTGCGCACGCATTGCACCTGCAGTGCCGCCGCTCCTGACTTGCGGAGTGACGATATTGGACTGCTGGGCTGAACTGGCGCCGCCCGCATTGGTGGCTGAAACGCTCGTCGTCGCGGTCGTGGGAGCGGCGATCGTATGCGATACGGGCTTGCCGCTCTCGTCGAAGTGCATGCACACCGGCTTGCCGATGTCGGCCGCTGTTTTTGCATAAGCCGCGCCGCAAGCAACCAGTGGCGGCATTGCGAAGACCATTAGCAGGACGCAGATGCGCATCGTTTCCCCCTTGCGAAGATCGCGGCTGCGACAGGTGTATGGACGCAGCAAGCGGCGTCGAGGTTGCAATCATCGACTTGGCAAGTGTAACCCGGTTTGCGGGATGTTGCCGGGCGGCCATCCCGCACCGCAGCAATTCCATGGCCGAAGCCGTATCCAGCAGCGCTGGACTAGACTGTCGCGACCATCACAGCGGTACTGCAGATGACGATCAACGCGCGGCAACGCCGAACCGGGCCATGAACGATCGCGAGTTGCTCCAGTACCTGGCGCGGGGGCCGTGCGGCGGCAGCGAGCTCGCATGCGTGTTCGGAGTGACCCGCGCAGCGGTGTGGAAACACATCCATTCCCTGCGCGCGAGTGGTGTCGAAATCCAGGCTCAGCCCGGCAGCGGTTACGCGCTGGTCGCACCGCTGGACTTGCTCGACGCATCCTGCATTCATGCCGAATTGCCTGCGGATGTCGCTGCACGACTCGACGCGCTTGAGGTCGCCTGGGACATTGACTCGACGAATGCCGAGCTGCTGCGCCGGCCAGCGTCGTCCGGAGTACAGGTGCTGCTCGCCGAACGCCAGAGCGCAGGGCGAGGGCGCCGCGGCCGCAGGTGGGCGTCGCCTCTGGCCGCGCACCTGTACGTCTCGTTGCAACGGCGTTTCGACGGTGGCGTGGCGGCGCTTACGGGATTGAGCATCGCGGTTGGCGTGGCTGCGGCCGAGGCATTGCACGCGCTTGGATTCATCGACGTCGGACTCAAATGGCCGAACGATTTGCTGGTGAAGGATCGCAAGCTCGGCGGCATCCTGATTGAGTTCGGCGGCGAAGATGCGGGCGTGGTGCGCGCGGTGATCGGCATCGGCATCAATGTGCGCATGCCTGAATCCGCCGCAGCGGGCATCGATCAGCCATGGATCGACCTGCAGCAACTCGGCGTGGATCTTCCCTCACGCAATGCGCTTGCTGCGGCGATGATCGGCGCGCAAGTCGCTGCGCTGGAGCAATTCTCCGAAGCCGGGATCGCGCCGTTCCTGCCGCGTTGGCGCGCGCTGGATGCACTGCGCGATCGCGCGATCGACGTGATCGCAGGCGCGCACCGCGAGCAGGGCATCGCCATTGGTATCCGCGATAGCGGTGCCTTGCGTGTGCGCCACGCCAATGGCGAACGCGATTATCACAGTGCCGAAATCAGCGTACACGCGCGATGAGTCGGGCACGATGAATGCATCCGCGACATGGTTGTTCGACATCGGCAACACGCGTCTAAAATGGGCACGCGCCGATTTGCTCGATTCCGGAAATGCGTACGTATTTCCGCATTCGCAAACTGCCGATGCCGATGCACTGGATGCGGCGTTCGCTGAAGTCCGCAGCGGCGATCATGTGTGGATCGCGTCGGTGGCATCGCCCATGTTGGCGGCAGCGGTTGCAGCCGCCTTGCATCGACGCGGAGCGCATCTCGCAAGCGCGATCACGCAAAGCGCCTACGCTGGCGTGCGCATCGCCTATGCCGACCCAGCGCGACTCGGCGTCGATCGTTTCCTCGCTTTGCTCGCTGCGCATGCGAGCGCGTCGGGCGCAACCCTGATCGCCAGCGTCGGCACCGCGTTGACCATTGATCTGCTCGCCGCCGATGGACGCCATCATGGCGGACTGATCGCGCCATCGCCGACCTTGATGCGCGAATCGCTCGCGCAACGTGCGCCGCAATTGCCGGTGGACGGCGGCGACGTGGTGGATTTCGCAACCGACACCAGCGACGCGCTCGCCAGCGGCGCGATCCTGTCTGCGCGCGCACTGATCGCACGCAGCCTGCGCGCGGCGCGACGCCGGCTCGCCGCGACGCCGACCTTGCTGATCACCGGCGGCGGAGGCGATGCCGTTTGCGACGGCTGGCGCGTGCGTTTTGAACGCGCGCCCGACCTTGTGCTGCGCGGCCTGCGGGTATACGTGAAAGCTGCAAGCAAACCCGCGCGCCGCTAGACTATCGGCATGCTTCCACGCGCCATCGTTTTGCTACTGGTGATCATGAACCTGGGCGTGCTCGCCTGGTTGGCGCTGCATGCCGATGCGCATCCGGCGCCGATTCCGACGACGCAGCCGAATGTGCCATCGCTGGTGCTGCTCAGCGAATCCGAAATCGCCCAGGAGAAAGGTTCGTCGGACGAACTCGATGCACCGCCAGAGCCAACCTCCGCGACGCCGCGTTGCCAGACCATCGGCCCGTTCGCCACGCCCGCCGATGTGCGCAAGGCGATGAACACGCTGTCGCCGCTGGTCGGGCGCATCCAGTATCGGCAAGCCGCCGGTAGCGTGATGCATGGCTATCGCGTATTCGTGCCGGCGCTGGCGAGTCGCGATGCTGCGCTGGTCGTCGCACGCCAGCTCGCGGCGAAAGGCATGAGCGATTACTACGTGGTGACATCGGGGGCGCAGGAAAACACGATTTCGCTCGGGCTGTTCAACGATCTTGTCAATGCCACCAAACGTCGCGATTCGGTGCGCACCATTGGTTTCGACGCACGCCTTGAACCGCGTCTGGATGATGCCCAGCAATACTGGATCGACGCATCGATGGCCCGCGATTTCGACTGGCACGCGCAGCTCAGCAGTTTCGCTGGTATAGGCGCGAAAGACATCGCCTGCGCCGCAGCGCAGTGAGGCAGTCCGCAGCTTAGCTCGCGTCAATCGCTGCCGCTCGCTAGAATGGCCTCACGCCGGCATAGCTCAGTTGGTAGAGCAACTGATTTGTAATCAGTAGGTCACGGGTTCGACTCCTGTTGCCGGCACCACTTTGCGATTTCTGCCAAGCTGTTTTTGCTTGGCATCGATCAAGTCGCATTCGACCTTCCCGTCGGGCGCCAGATGCGCTTAACAGCGCCTCCGGTAGGTTACCTACCTGGATTTGACTGGAGAAAGACATTGATGTCGTTGAATTCGGCTCCGGCTCTGGTTCGTGCGCAGGATTTTCATCGACGCCTGCTAGTGGTGTTTGCCTTGGCCTGTCTTGGGTTGGTCTGCGCGGCTGCACGCGCCGAAGTCACGGCTCCCTCTCCAGCCAGGCTCCTGCAGTCCAATAGCGATCGTGTCATCCGTACGCTTGCCGAACGCCGCACCGAGTTCCGCTCCAATCCGGCCGCGTTACATGCGTTCGTTCGTGGCGAGTTGAGCAACACGTTCGATCGCACGTACGCCGCGCGACTCGTACTTGGCAGCAGCGTCAAGGAAGCGAGCGACGACGACGTCCGTGCGTTCGCGGATGCGCTGATCGACAATTTGCTCGACCGCTACAGCCCATCGCTGCTCAAGCTCAATCCGGTGCTGAATCTCAAGGTCGCTTCCCAGGCTTCGCTGCGCGGCGGTGCCATCGTCAAGGTGATGAGTGTGATCATGCGCAGCAATGGCATGCCAGTGTCGGTGGATTGTCTGTTTCATCAGAATGATGGGCAATGGCAGGTGTTCGACGTGATCGTCGAAGGCATTTCGTTCGTGCAGACCTTCCGCATCGTGTTCGCAGGCGATCTGCACGCGAAGTCGCTGGCGCGCATCACCGAAGACTTGCGCAACGACAAGATGCAGGTCGCGCCGATTTCCCTTGATGCTTCGCCCGGAAAGCACTGAGATGCGAGATTCCCAGTTCGTTCCTGTCGCCGCTGCGTTGATGCCGCGCTTCCATGCGCGCGCCTGCACGGTAATCGCACTTGCGATGCTTGCCGCATTGCCGGCATTGCCGGCATGGGCGCAGCAGCCGGTTGCTGCGGAACCTGGCGATGTCGCCGGTGCGCCCTCCGCGACAACTGCAGAACAGCCCACGCCTGCTGCGTTATCGCCCATGGAGAGCAGCGAATCCTCGCGTCAAGCCGCTGATGAAGATGCGCAATTGCCTGCCTATCTTCGGCGCGGCGCAACAGATGCCAACAACGTCGCTTACGATCCATGGGAGCGCTACAACCGCAGCGTCTTTCGCTTCAACAAGAAGGCCGACCATGTCGCGAAGTGGGCTGCGCGGATATACGTCCGGATCGCGCCGGAGCCGGTGCGCAATAGCATTGGTCGTTTTTACGCGAATCTGGGCGAACCGGTCAGCGCGGCGAATCTGGTGTTGCAGGGACATCCGGTCTCCGCATGCAAATCGCTCGGCCGTTTCGCGGTCAATGTCACGGTCGGCCTCGGCGGGTTGTTCGACCCAGCGACGAGAATCAGCATTCCCGCGTACGACGAGGATTTCGGGCAGACCCTAGGCCACTGGGGCTGGCGTCAATCGCGTTATTTCATGCTCCCGTTTTTGGGACCCAGTACGTTGCGCGATCGCTTCGGCACGCTGGCCGATTCGCAGCTCGGGCCGTACAAGTATTTTCATCCAGTCGAAGCACGCATCGGTTTGGAAGGCTTGGCATTGATCAACATGCGCGCGCAGATTCTTCCGCTTGAGGACCTCGGGGCTGCCCTCGACGACGAATACGTCTTGGTACGCGAAGCGTGGACCCAACATCGCATGCATCAGATCGACAATCAGACGGTCAACGCACGCGACGAACTGCAAGAGATTCGCTGAAGGCTGCGATAGTTCGGGGTTGCTACGTCACGTCGCGATACGCTGCCTGGGTGTATAAACGCGTCATTCCCCAGGAGAACATCGCCATGAAACACTTGATCCGCCTTGCCGCCATCGGCATTGTTGGCGCCGTATTGTTGGCCTCGCCCGTCATCGCCGCATTGAAGACCGGGACCAAGGCGCCCGATTTCAGCGCGCCCGCCTATCTGGCCGGGCAGCCGTTCACCTTCAAACTCGCCGACGCGCTGAAGAAAGGCCCGGTGGTCGTGTATTTCTTCCCCGCCGCGCATACATCGGGCTGCAACCTGGAAGCGCACCTGTTCTCCGAAGCGATGGATCTGTTCAACGCGCAGAAGGCCACGGTGATCGGCGTCACCGCCGGCAACGTGGATCAGCTCGCCGCCTTCTCGAAAGAGACCGAGCACTGCGGCGGAAAATTCCCGGTCGCCGCCGACCCCGGCGCGACGATCGCCAAGCAATACGACGCGATCCTGATGGCCAAACCCGATTGGTCGAACCGCACCTCCTACGTGATCGCGACATCGGGAGACATCGTGCATGTCTATTCGAACCTCAGCCCCAACGATCACGTCAAGGAAACCCTTGCGGCGGTGAAGGCGCTGAAGAAGTAGCTCAAACGGCTGAAGTGGATTTGCGACTCCTTCGGAGTTTGCTGCGATTTACTGCACGGGCTGCAAATTCGCGTAAGCCATCACCAGCCACTTCGGCCCGGCGTTCTCGAAGTTCACCTGTACGCGCGCGTGGGCGCCGCTTCCTTCGGCGTCCATCACCACGCCGGTGCCGAAGCTCGGATGGATGACGCGCTGGCCAAGCCGCAATCCGGGTGCTGATGGTTGCGCAGGTTCGCTGCAACCGCCGTACACGGGTCGGCTGAGCTGGATCTTCGGGCGCACTTCTTGGACGAATTCCACGGGAATCTCGCGCAGGAAGCGCGACGGCATGCCGTAATTGTCCTGGCCGTGGATGCGCCGCAATTCGGCATAGCTGAGGATGAGTTTCTGTTGCGCGCGGGTGATGCCGACGTAGGCGAGGCGGCGTTCCTCGGCGAGGCGTCCTGATTCTTCCAGCGAACGGCTGCTCGGGAACATGCCTTCTTCGAGTCCGGCGAGGAACACGAGCGGAAATTCGAGTCCTTTCGCGCTGTGCAAGGTCATCATCTGCACCGCGTCCTCGCCGACTTCGGCCTGTCCTTCGCCAGCTTCGAGCGACGCATACGCGAGGAAGGCAACGAGTTCGGACATGCCCGCGTTTTCTTCCTCGTCGCGGCGTACGAAGCGCGATGCGACCGAGACGAGTTCGTCGAGATTGTCCGTGCGCGATTCGACGGTGCCGCGCGATTCGGCGGCGTAATGTTCGCGCAGGCCCGAGCGCAGCAGGACGTGATCAACCTGTTCCTTCAGGTCCATGTCGCGCAATTCACGCGCCAGTGTTTCGATCAAGTCGATGAAGCCGCGCAATGCGTTGCGCGCGCGTCCGGCGAGCGCGGACGATGCCGATAGTGTGACCGCCGCTTCCCACAGCGACATCGCTTCTTCGCGGGCGACGCGACGCACCTCATCGAGCGTGCGCCCACCAATGCCGCGCACCGGCGTGTTGACCGCGCGTTCGAATGCTGGATCATCCGCGCGATTCGCAACCAGCCGTAAATACGCCAGCGTGTCCTTGATTTCCGCGCGTTCGAAGAAGCGCGCGCCGCCATAGACGCGGTATGCAATGCCTTCACGGCGCAGCTCTTCCTCGAATGTGCGCGACTGTGCGTTGCTGCGATACAGGATCGCGCAATCGCCATGGCTGCCTCCATCGCGTACCCAACGACGGATGCGCTCGACCACGAAGCGCGCTTCATCGATCTCGTTGTAGGCTGCATACAGATCGACGTGTTCGCCATCGCCGCTGTCGGTCCACAATTGCTTGCCGAGGCGGTCGGCATTGTTGAGGATGACCGCATTCGCGGCACCGAGGATGATCGCGCTGGAACGGTAATTCTGTTCGAGCTTGATCGTCGCGACGTTCGGGAAGTCGTGCAGGAAGCGTTGCATGTTCTCGACTTTCGCGCCGCGCCAGCCGTAAATCGACTGATCGTCGTCGCCGACCACGAACACGTTGCCGCTGTCGCCTGCGAGCATGCGCACGAACGCGTATTGAATCGCGTTGGTGTCCTGGAATTCATCGACGAGCAACTGTCCGAAGCGTTGCCGGTAATGCGCGAGCAACGCGGGGTGTTCCAGCCACAGCTCGTGCGCGCGCAGCAGTATTTCGGCAAAATCGACGAGCCCAGCGCGCTGGCAACGCTGCTGATAAGCCTCGTACAACGCGAGCATCACCTGCGCGTAATAGTCGCCGCCGGGCTGGATGTGCTTCGGGCGCCGGCCTTCGTCTTTTTGCGCGTTGATCCAGTGCGCCACCTGGCGCGGCGTGAAGCGCGCCTCGTCGATATCGCCCTCGGCGATCAGGCGCTTGAGCAGGCGCAACTGGTCGTCTGAATCGAGTACCTGAAAACTTTCCGGCAGCGCCGCTTCGGTGTAATGCAATCGCAGCAACCGATGCGCGAGGCCGTGAAACGTACCGATCCACATTCCGCGAGAACCGGCCGGCAACAACGCACCGGCACGATGGCGCATCTCGCCTGCGGCCTTGTTGGTGAAGGTGACCGCGAGGATGCCGTGCACCGGAACGCGATGCACTTCATGCAGCCACGCGATACGGTGAATCAGCACGCGCGTCTTGCCGGAACCCGCGCCAGCCAACACCAGAGAATGCCCCGGTTCCGCGCTGACAGCCTCGCGCTGGGCCGGGTTCAGCCCGTCGAGCAAATGCGATACATCCATGTGCGTAGTTTACGCGAGAGGATGCGAAAACCTGATGGATTTTCGCATTCAACTGCCCTCGTTACTGCTTCGTCGCGATGGCATCAACGCGCGTTGCTCTTCAACCACGCATCGATCGCAGGCAGCCGCTCATTGCGCACCTTGATCCGATACTCGATCGTGGAAATCGCGGTGTCGGTCGCGCGGCGCGAGCTTGCAGCAATATGGACGTCCGCGAAAGCCTTGAGCTTGTCGATCATCGCCGGATCCAGCGAGTTTCTGGCGAGCGTGGGGTAGTAACGGCTGCGCGAGGTGCTGTCGACTTTCGCATCGACCCATTCGCGGTGAGCTACGGCGAAATCGAAGGCGAGGCCGGGATGCAACTCCGAAACGACCGAGATCATGCGCGCGCTGTTGGTGGCGCCGGGTTCGTCGGTCAATGACAGATTGAGCGCGCGCTGCGCGAACACATCGTCTTCTGTGGTGGACAGATCGGTGTACAGGTCATCTTTGATCAGCGGCGTCTTCTCGGCGATCGCGGCGGTGTGCAGACGCTCCCACATGGCGGCGTCGGCATGACGCGCCACCACGCGGGCAATCGTCTTTCGCAAGGCAGCGGGCATTGCATCCGGATCGGTTGATGGCGCGGTATAGCGGCGCCGCGCTTCGGCGATCGTATCGGTGTCGCCGAGGTCGCCGAGAGTTTCTATCAGGACGTTGCGCAGGTTCTTCACCGGGGCCGATTCGGCCGCCTTCGCGTTCCAGCCGATTCGCGCCAGTACGGGAGCGAGTCTGGCGATCGCGAACTTGCGCAATACGGCCCTGCGTTGTGGATCGAGGCGGTAATAGCCGTCGATCGTGTCGAACGATCCGGCGATGCTTTCCCATATCTGCGGATCGGCGTCGGCAGGCACCGCTTGCACGAGATCGAGGTAAGCCGACGCCGATTGCAGTCCCGCCATCCCGAGCGCGAACGTGTCGTCCATGATCCCCAGTTCGTCAATCGGCGTGAGCTTCGCAAAATCGGTCTTGATCGCGGCGAACTGCAGGGGCGAATACAGCGTGCGGTAGTAGCCGCTCTGTCCTGCATTCACGATGAGCGTGCCGCAGCCGGGTACGTCGAGCGTGGCCTTGCCGCCGGTGACCAGCGTGCGCGCCGGCGTCCTCGAGCCGACGGTCTGCGCAATCACCGGCACATCCCAGGACAACGGCGTCTTGGCCGGATGGTCCTTGCTGAATTCGCTCTGGCGCAGCTTCAAGAGCGTGCGCCCGGCATCGCACGTCGCCTGTTCGACGCGGATCATCGGCACGCCGGGTTGCAGGGTGAACTCGTGCGCGATCTTCGTGATCGGCTTGCCTGCGGCTGCCTCGATTTCGCGCCAGAGATCGTCGGACACCGTGTTGCCGCGCGCATGCGCCTTGATGTAGCGGCGTACGCCATCGCGCCACGCATCCGCGCCGATGTAGCCTTCGAGCATGCGGATGACCGCTTCGCCCTTCGAATAGGTGATCGAGTCGAACGCCTGGCTGGCCTGTTCCACGGTTTCGATGTGCTGCACGACCGGATGCGTGGTGACGAGCGCATCGCGCGACATCGCGCTTTCACGTACGTCCACCGCATCGAGAGAGGTGTTCCATTCCGGATGCAGCTTCTCGGTGGTGCGGCCCTGCATCCACGAAGCAAAACCTTCGTTGAGCCACAGGTCGTCCCACCAGCGCATCGTCACCAGATCGCCAAACCACTGGTGCGCCATCTCGTGCGCCGCGTCGTCGAACACGCGCTCCTTGTCTTCTTGCGTCGCGATGGTCGGATCGAGCAGCATGCCGCGCTCGAACGTGTAGATCGCGCCCCAGTTTTCCATCGCGCCGAAGAACTGACTGGAACCTGGCGAGGCGATGTTGTCGAGCTTGGGTAGCGGGTACGGTGTGCCGAAGTAATCGTTGTACTCGGCGAGAATGAGCTTGGCCGAATCGAGCGCGAACGCGGCCTGCGACGCCAATCCCTTCTGGGTGACGACGCCGATTTCGGTGGCACCGAGTTTCGTGGTTGCGCGGTCGAAATTGCCGAGGCCGAAGAACAGCAGATACGTCGACATCTTCGGCGACTCACCGAAGCGCACGCGCACAAGGCCCCTGCCGAGATCCGTGCGCTGGGCGACCGGCATATTGCTGACCGCCATCTGCGTTTTGGGTACGACCGCTTCGAGCGAGAACGTTGCCTTGTACGCCGGCTCGTCCCACGAAGGGATGAAGCGGCGCGCATCAGAATTCTCGAACTGGGTGTACAGCGCGCGCTTCTTGCCGGCCCTGGTGTCGTAGTCGATCGCGAACAGGCCGTTCGCCTGGGTGCCGATCTTGCCCGTGTAATCCATCGTGAGTTTATAGCTGCCGGCGGCGATGGACTGGTCGAAGACGAAGATCGCAGTCTGTGCATCGGCGTCCATCGCCACCTTCTGCGCGGCCATCACCATGTTGCCGTTCGCCGATGCGAGGCCGACCTTCGAGAACGCCATGTCGAGGGCGTTGAGGGTGATGCTGTTGGTGGGCTGCAGTACATCAATGTCGATCGTTACCTTGCCTGTGAATAGCAGCTTCGCGGCGTCCGGCACGACCGCCACATCGTAATGCGTGGGGCGCACGTCGCGCGGCAACTGGGTCGTGGCCTGTTCGGCGGAAGTCGATTCCACCGCGGCCGGCTGCACGAAAGCAACGGAAGGCAAGGCGAGCGCGAGGACGATGGCGGTGGACACGATGCGACGCATGGTTTGTCTCCCGGAAAGGACCGGCGCGAAAAAATCGACACGCATGCATGGCCGTGAACTACGCTTCCACGCGGCGATCCCTGATGGCAGGGCCACGATTATCGCAGGTCGTCGACGGCAGCAGCGCCGCGATGACGAACGGCACATGCCGTGTCGCGCATTCACGTACAGGATCGGTCTGCGTCGAACTGCCATGCTGGAACTGATCGACGCCTCAGTATTCGGAATTTCGGGAGCGTCCATGCCAAGCATCAAGAAACGGCTGCGCAGCAATCGCGGCTTGCTGGTGTTTGTGTTCGGCATGGTGCTGATGCGCAGCGCATTCGCGGACTGGTATGTCGTGCCGTCGAGTTCGATGTATCCGAACCTGCTCGAAGGCGATCGCGTGATCTGCAATCGCCTCGCCTACGATTTCAAGCTGCCGTTCACCGATATCATCCTCGCGCACCTGGGCGATCCGCAGCGCGGCGACGTAGTGACCTTCAGTTCGCCTGAAGACGGCATCAGCTTGGTCAAGCGATTGATCGCGGTACCGAACGATGTGGTGGAAATGCGCGATGAACACCTGATCGTCAATGGCGTGGAGGCACGTTACGAGCCGCTCGCGCCGCGCGACAGCGATCACCTCACGCCCGGCTATACGGGAGCACAAGTCGCGCTCACGGAGAACCTCGGGCAGCGCCGCAATTCAATCATGGTGATGCCGGAACGCAACGCATTGCGTTCGTTTGGGCCGGTCACGGTGCCGGCCGGCGACTACCTGATGCTTGGCGACAATCGCGACAACAGCAAGGATTCGCGCTACATCGGATTCGTGAAACGCGAACTGCTGACTGGACGCGTCCGCCACATCCTGTTTTCACTGAACGCAAAGAACTATTACTTGCCGCGTTTGAGCAGGCTTGGCGCTGCGATCTGAGCAGCGCTCGCGATCATCGCAAATTGAAATGGCAGCGCATTTGCTCTGCACGCATGCCGCTCGTTAAGCGGCGGCATCGGGCGATCGCGGGGTGTGCGCATCGAGCAGGGCTTGCAAGGCTTCATCGAACGGTAGCGGACGTCCGAGCAGAAAACCCTGCACTTCGTCGCAGCCGCGTGCATGCAGCCATCCGAGTTGCTGCGCGGTTTCCACGCCTTCGGCCACTGTGCGCAGGCCCAGACTACGCGCGAGCTGGATGATCGCGGCGCAGATCGCTTCATCGTCGGCATTGCGGCCAAGATCGCTGACAAACGAGCGATCGATTTTCAGCCGGTCAATCGGCAATCGCTTGAGATAGGCCAGCGACGAATAGCCGGTGCCGAAATCGTCCACTGCAATGCTCACGCCGAGCGCGTCGAGCCGACGCATGGTGGCGATCGCGGTTTCCGGCGCGACCATGATCACGCTCTCGGTCAGTTCGAGTTCGAGCACGCCTTTGGGAAGCGCATGTGCCTCGATCGCACTGCGCACATCCTCGTAAAGATTTTGCTGGAATTGTGCGGCCGACACGTTCACCGCGATGCGCAAGTGGCCCAGCCCTGCTGCGCTCAGCTGTGCGTAACGGCGCGCCGCCTCATTCAGCACCCAGCGCCCGATCAGGACGATCAGGCCGCTGTCCTCGCACACACCGATGAACTGTTCGGGCATGATCAGTCCGCGTTCCGGACGCTGCCAGCGTAGCAAGGCTTCAAGTCCGACTGCCGCCCCGTTGCGGCTGAATAGCGGCTGGAACACCAGCCGGAACTCGTCGCGCTGCAATGCGTCGCGCAATGCCGACACCAAGTGCAGACGCTCGTTGATGTCGGCATCGAAGTCGGCGTGATAGGCGACCGCGCGATTGCGCCCTTGCTGCTTGGCCTGATACATCGCCAGGTCCGCTTTCTTGAGCAGGGTTTCGGCGTCCATGCCGGCATCGGGATAGCGGCAATAGCCGATGCTTGCGGTGAGATAGTGCAGTGCGCCTGCAATATCCACCGGTTCGGCGAGTGCTGCATTGATGCGTTCGATTACGCGACCGACACCGCCTTCATCGATCTGTTCGGTGAGAATCACTACGAACTCGTCGCCGCCAAAACGCCCCAGCGTGTCGGGGCTGCGCACCGCTTTCTCGAAGCGCTTGCCGACCGTGCGCAACACGTCGTCGCCCGCGCTGTGCCCCATGCTGTCGTTGATCAGCTTGAACTCGTCGAGGTCCACGAACAGCACGCCGATACCGCGCCCCGCAAGATCGGCATTGCGGATGCTCTGTTGCAGGCGATCGAACAGAAGCTGGCGGTTTGGCAGCCCGGTCAGTTCGTCATAGGTGGCGCGATAGGCGAGCTGTTCGAGAATCAGCTCGCGTTCGCTGACATCCGATTGGATACTGACGTAGTGCGTCAGTTCGCCGCCGGCATCGCGCACCGGCGCGAGATGGAAATCGTTCCAGAACGATTCGCCATCTTTGCGTCGATCGCGCAGCAGTACCCGGATATCGCGTTGCTCGCCAATCGCCTTGCGGATCGCCGCGCAACCCGTCTCATCAGTGTCGCCTTCTTCGAGGAAACGGCAACGCGTGCCGATGATGTCCTCCGCCGCGTAGCCACTCATCTTTTCGAACGCATGGTTGACGTAAACGGCGGGCATGCCAGGAATGCGCGCATCGGCGATCAGGATGCCGTTGTCGGCCGACTCCACCGCGCGTCGGAACAGACGCAGCTCGGCTTCGTTGAGATGCTTCTGGGTGACATCAAGCATGCCGCCGATCATGCGCAACGCGCGGCCATGCGCATCGCGCAGAAGCAACGCGCGGTCGAGTATTTCGGCATAGCTGCCGTCCTTGCGCAGCAGGCGATAGGTGTCCTCCCATTCGTTCGCATCGGACGCGATTACGCGCTCGAGACTGTCGGTGATGCGTGCGCGATCGTCGGGATGCAGCACCGTATCGACTGCGTGCAGTGTCGAACCGATCTCGTCGCGCTTGAAGCCGAACAACGCAAAGGCATTGTCGCTGCGCCAGGTTGTGTCGGTTTGCAGATCCCAATCCCAGATCGTATCGCTGGTCGCACGCGCAACCAGCTGGAAACGCTGCTCGTGGCGTTCCCGCTCGGTGACATCATGCAACACGATGAGTCGAGCCGGGTGTGCATCGAAGTCGATTTCGTGGCCGAACGCCATCATCCGCATCCGTTCGCCGCTCTTGTGCGAATGTGTCCAGATCCTGCCTTGCGGGTAGTTGTCCGCTGGCCCCAACAGCAATGCCCTGGTTGATGCGACCTCCTCGGGTGGACGGATGTCGATCATGTTCACCGCAAGCAACTCGTCGCGGGTGTAACCGTAGTGCTGCGCCATCGCATCGTTGGCGGCGAGAATCTGAAGCGTGTGCCGATCATAGACGCACATGGGCAAAGGGTTGTGCTCGAACAGGAAACGGTATTGCTCCTGCGCCTCGCTCAAGCGCTCACGCGCCTCGGCCAACTCGGTGATGTCCTGCTGGATGCCTCGCAGCATTCGATGGCCGGGGCGGCGATCGACCCACTCGGCGCGTGCATAGACCCAGCGCACTTCGCCGTCCGGGCGCACGATCCGGTATTGGGTTTCGTCGAGTTCTTCGTCTTCCATCGCACGGGCGATGTAGTTGTTCACGCGTTCGCGATCGTCCGGATGCATGCGTTCGGCGATGTCTCCGATCTGGAACGAGCTTTCACGCGGCGGCAATCCGCAGATCGCATAGATTTCCGGTGACCAGATCACATCACCGGTCTCGACATTCCAGCTCCAGTCGCCAAGCTTGGCGATGCGTCGCGCTTCGTCGCCGCGCTGCGATTGTTCGCGTAGTTCGGCGAGCAATTGCGCCTGCCGCGCGTGGCTGCGCTCGAACGCGCGGCTGAGCCAGAACCACAGTGCCGCAAGCAGTAATGCAGTGCTGAAGCCAATCACGGCGAACCGCCACCACAACGCCAGGATGTGTCGTCGCGCGACGCCAACGATGACGATCACCGGCGAATGCGGAATGCGCTGGAATACGAACTGGCGTTCGACGCCGTCAAGCGCGCTCGGTTCGACAAACCGGCCGGAAGCCTGATCGCGCAACGGCGCGAAAAAAAGCGGGCTGCGTTCCACGCGCGTTCCCACATAGCGCTGGTTTTCGGTCGAGCGCGCCAGTAGCATCCGATCGCGGTGCATCAGATTGAGCATCCCGCCTTCGCCGAGTCGATAATCGGCCAGCGTCTGCGCGAACCAGTCGGCATCGATGCGCGCACCCACGCGCCAGTTGGGCAGGCCGTCCCATGCCACCGGAATAACCCAGTGTTGGTTCGGTGCAAAGCGCACCGGCTTGCCGATGCTCAGACCGGCCGGACGTGCATCCGGGTCCGCTTGCGGCAGCCATCCCGCATCGACCAGCCGACCCTGCATGTCGGTTGTGTGTCCAGCGTGCACCAGCACGATGCCGCCCAATATCATCAGGCGTGCGTCGATCGGGGAACGTGTTGCGGCTTCCGGGGGCACCGCAACCGCAGATGACTTTTCCGCAGACGCCGCAGTTTCCGCGATCCCGCGCAGCGCTCTGGTGAGCCGTTCGAGCCGTTCGCCGAATTGGCGCTGCACCGATTGCGCGACGACCTCCGCGCGCTCGGCCGAAGCATCGTTTTCGCGGTTGAGGTCGAACCACAGCAGTACCGCAAACAGGATCGGCAGCAACAACGACAGACTCAATCCAAGGAACACCAAGCTGCGCGGTCCGTACGGGATCGATCCATGCAAGCGTGTGGCAGCGCGCGTGTTCATCGCGTCTTTCCCGCAGCCATTCCGCAGCGTCGCGTCAGCTCGTTCATGTCGATGCGCCGAATCGACCGGAAGATCGATCTGCGCGTTTCCCAGAGGTCGCTTTGCCTACTATGCCCCGAATCGACGCGCTTGATAAGCCGCTCCGACGCTGCCCCGTTGCATATCCGGCGGTCAGACCAGCGCGACGCCAGGCAGCGACAACACGTAGTCCGCGCCCATCAGTCGGGACGGCGTTTGGTAACCGCAACGCAATGACGCGACAGTGTCAGCCGCTCCTGCGCTTGCGCCCAGCAGTCGTTCGACGATGCCCAGCGATGCGGTGACCGTCAGCGCGTAACCGTTCGGCGTGACCAGTTGTTTTTTTACTTCGCGACCGGACGGGTCACGCACTTCGCCCCAGACATGGGTGATCGTGGACGTACGTTTGTCGTCGGATGGACCGCGCACATTTTTCTCGACGCGATGTTTCATGAAGTCCTGCACGAAACGCATGCGCAGCAGCGGGCCGAGCAAGCGCATGCGGCGTACGTTCGCGATCGTCTTCGGCGACACCGCCATGAACACTTCGATGTTCGGGATGTCGGTGGACACGAACGCGTTGTAAACATCGCCCCACGGGATCGTCATCGCGCTACGCGATTGTCCGTCGCGGACGAAACTGCGCGACTTCCATGCGAGCGGAACGCGGGTCATTTTTCCGTCGATGCGCACGCGGCCGCCGTTGCCGAGTCCCTCGACGCTGGTCTTCGCGGTGCCCGGGCTCGGGCCGCCGCCGGCCTCGAAGGCGAGCACGAGATGGGTTGCGTCCGGCAAATCGTTTTTCAGCATCGCGGATAGACAATCGGTCGGCACCACGTCGAATCCGACGCCCGGCAGCACGACGATGCCGCGCTCCTGCGCGCGCGCGTCTTGCGCATGGCAGTGCGCGAACACGTCGATCTCGCCAGTGATGTCCAAGTAATGCACGCCGACATCAATGCAACCTTCGAGCATCGGCGCGGACGTCGCCGAAAACGGGCCCGCGCAATGCAACACCAGCTTCATGCCGTCGAGCTGGAGGCGCACCGCTGCTGCATTCGGCAAGTCGAACACGCGATGCTGCAAGCCGAGTTCCTGCGCGAGGCTGGCGACGGATTCGCTGCGACCTGCGAGCACCGGCGTCATGCCGCGGCGTTTCGCTTCGATCGCGATCAGGCGGCCGGTGTAGCCGTTCGCGCCGTAAATCATCCAGGCATCGGTCATGAGGTCTTCCTGCCTTGCATCGCCGAGACGGTGCGCATGAGTTTGCGGAAATAAAATTCGGGGAACCAGCGCTTGACCCACCAGCGCAACGGTTCCTTGCGTGTCGGGATAATCATGAAATCGCCGCGTTCGGTCGCCGCGAAAATCCGGTCGGCAACGCCATCGAGCGTGTCCTTGCCGCTCTTCATCATCTTGTCGGCAAAACCCTTCATGCGCTCGTTGCCGCGCCAGCTTTGCAGCAGGTTGGTCTGGAAAAATGCCGGGCATGCAACCGATACGCTGATGCCGGCGTTATGCATTTCCGCGCGCAGTTGTTCGGACAACGCAACCACGGCGGCCTTCGACACGCCGTAACTCATCGCTGATGGCGCGCCCGCAAGTCCAGCGAACGACGCAGTATTGAGAATGCGGCCGCGCTTGCGCTCGAGCATGCCCGGCAGGAACGCGCGGCAACCGCGCACGACGCCGAGCAGATTGATCTCCAGCACCTCGCGCCATTCGTCCATCGTGGTATCGACCATCGCGCCGCCGCTGGCGATGCCGGCATTGTTGACGAGCACGTCGAGCGCGCCGAACTTCGCGTCGATCGCTTCGCGCAACGCGTCGAACTCCTCGTCGTTGCCCACGTCCATCGCGATTGCGATGTGTCCCGCACCCTTGAGCAGCGCCTGGGTTTCGCGCGCGCGGTCGAGCACGATGTCCACGCACGCGACCGCGCAACCTGCGTTCGCGTAACGCTGCGCGAGCGCGCGGCCGAGGCCGCTGCCGGCCCCGGTGATCAGGACCTTGCGTTGGTTCGGCACAGGTGTTTCGGCCATCGGGCGCATCCGCAGCATCAGGTTATGCGAGCATACCAGTCCGTATTGGCAACGATTCCAGGTTCGCGATGCCGCAACCAGACCTCTTCGATCTTTCAGGCAAGACCGTCCTTGTCACTGGCGCATCGCGTGGCATTGGCGAGGCGATCGCGCGCTTGCTCGGCGCGCATGGCGCGCATGTGATCTGCACCAGCCGCAAGGTCGAGGCGTGCGAAATCGTTGCGAATGCGATCCGCGACGATGGCGGCCAAGCCGAGGCGCGTGCGTTGCACGTCGGCGATACCGACGCGATAGATGCGTTGTTCACGATGCTCGATGCGTCCGGTCGTGCGCCCGACATCCTCGTCAACAACGCCGCTGCGAATCCGTACTTCGGGCCGATGCTCGACATGGATCTGGCGAGCTACGAGAAAACCGTGTCCGTTAACCTGCGCGGTTATTTCTGGACCAGCGTGCAGGCCGCGAAACGCATGCGCGACAAGGGCGGCGGCGCGATCGTCAATATCGCGTCGGTCAATGCGAAACGCAGCGCGCCGAACCAGGGCATCTACTCGATGACCAAGGCCGGCATCATCAACATGACCGAAGGCCTCGCGAAGGAACTCAGCATCCACAACATCCGCGTCAACGCCGTGCTGCCCGGACTGACCGATACCAGATTCGCAAGCCCGATCATCGCCGATGCAAAACTCATGGCGATGATGACCAAGATGATCCCGCTCGCGCGCGTCGCCCAACCATCGGAGATCGCGCCTGCGGTGCTGTTCCTGTGCTCGCCGGCCGCGAGCTATGTGACTGGGATCAGCCTGCCGGTGGACGGGGGTTATCTGACTTGATGTTCGCGAAGCTGCTGGTCGGTGCACTGAAACGATGCCCCGTCGAAGTCATGACCGCATGACGCCGAAGTTCTGCGTATCAGTAATCAATCTCAACTCCTGGCTTGAGTGCACATGCAACAACGCATCAACGTTGGCACCTATAGTCGCTGCAAAATAATTGGAGTGATCACCCTTGTGACCGCGCGTACGGATAACGCAGGGCCACGTGCCTCGGCATGCATGCAAGACCGTTGGAAAATTCTCTCGCGGCCACGCAAGTTAGCTGCTTGACCGCAGCGAAGCGCCAACGCACGATAAGACTTGTTACCCCGTTTGCGGGGGCTATTGGCGTTAGGCTCAACCGGAGGCGACGGTGTTTTTCAAGAAGACTTTGCCACCCCAATCGCACTTCCGACGGTATGTGGCTGCCAAAGAATCGTGGGAAAGTGTCTGGCAGAAGCTAGAATTTCGACCCAAAACCACGGATAGTTCGTTGCGTCGTCAATGCATCGATTCGGCTACTGAGGCAGCCTTCAAGAGCTCGTACAATCTATTGGCTGTCGCACACTTCAACATTCTCGCAGCCATCGATCAGCAGCTAGTTTCTCAAGTGGACGAAGAACATCTTCTGCTTGAATGCGTTTCTTTCGCATCGTCTGTTGTCTATAACGGAGTCAACCCCGATAGCGAGAAGCACGAATTGCTGCTGGATTCGCGCCAGGCGATCGTGTCTTTATTTGATCAAATGTCGCTAATTAAATACGACGAAATTGAAGATATCACTTCGTCGAGATTCAAGTTATACGACATAGCGCAAACCACCGCAAAACCAGAGGGATATCTTTGCGATGCTCACGCTAGAGTTTTGTCTGAGCTGTCACGCGGCGAAGGCGCGACTCGATTAAAGATTCGTGGTCAAGATCCCCTCGACTTGAGGTATCTATTGGCATCGCAGCAATTTGTGACGATTGCCTCCGAGAAGCTAAGAGAAATGTTCGATCGCATCATCCAGCGCGAAGAAGACGAAGAAGAAGACGAAGAAGACGAGGATGAAATTGAAGAATTGGATGATTCCGAGCGCAGAGCAAATCGCTATCACGATCAGATCGACACGCAGATCGAATCGACGTACAGCTTCTTACTAGATAGATTTGGCCAAGAGAAAAAAGACAATACAGTTGGGCAACAAAGTCTAAGAACGCTATCTGTATACACCGTTCATATAGCGACGCTCGTCGCGATTAAGCGAGAGTATCCGGCGCTTCATCGGATGACTCTGAATGGGTTTACGCGGGCCCTTTCATTTCGAACGCCGAATACCATGCCCGAGGTCAAATCATCGGAAAATGTGTTCGTTAGTTACTGCAGCATTGAGGAGTCATTCATGCATGAGCAGACGAAAGTCTTCGAGCGCCGAGGAGTGGAGCCGCTAGCACGAAACTTGCTACAGCAATTGGGAGGCAAGGACGGCGACTACAATGCGTTCGCTGAACACTTGGACCGAGCGGCACGCCAAGCGAGCGCAACCTACCTTCCCTATCTTGCCGAAGGATAATTGGCAGAGAGCATCTTTACAAATGCGTTGCGACCCGCGCGGACGCTAACTCAGTCTTTAAATCAGCTCTCCCACCACATCCACATGTCATCCCACATGCGGCCGAAGAAGCCGGCTGCGGGCACGTCGGCGAGGGCGACCAGTGGGCGGGTGAGCAGCGGCTTGCCGTCGAGGGTGACGCGCAAGGTGCCGATGCGCTGGCCTTTGGCGATCGGCGCGACGAGTTGCTTGGGTACGTCCATGAAAGGTTTCAGTGCGGCGTAACGGCCGCGTGGGATCACCACGTCAATCGGTTGCGCGAGACCGAGCGCGAGCTCGGTCGCCTTGCCCTTCCAGACTTTCAGGTGCGCGAGTTGCACATTGGCCTGATATAGCGAGTGCGATTCCCAAAAACGGAATCCCCAGTTCAGCAACGCGAGATTGGAATCCTCGCGGAGGCGAAAGCCATCCTTGTCGCCTTTGGCATCGATGCCGAGCACCACCGAAATCAGGCGCTGATCGCCGCGCTTGGCCGATGCCGCGAGGCAGAAGCCGGCGGCCGAAGTGTGGCCGGTCTTGATGCCGTCCACGGTCGGATCGCGACCGAGCAACTCATTGCGGTTGTACTGGCGGATATTGTTGTAGGTGTACTCGCGTTCCTTGTAGATCGCGTATTCCTGCGGGAAATCGCGGATCAAGGCGCGCGACAGGATCGCGATGTCGCGGGCGGTGGTGTAGTGCAGCGGATCGGAAAGGCCGTGCGGGTTGGCGTAGTGGGTATTCTTCATGCCGAGTTTCTGCGCGTACGCATTCATCAGTGAGACGAAGGCTTCTTCGCTGCCTGCAACGTGTTCGGCCAGCGCGATCGCGGCATCGTTGCCGGACTGGATGATCAACCCGCGCTGCACGTCCATCAGCGGTACTTTCGAATTCAGGTCGAATGCGCTGAACGAACCGTCGGTGCCGGCGCCGCCTTCCTTCCATGCGCGCTCGCTGATCGTCACCGGCTGATTCGGATCGATCTTGCCGTGTGCGAGTTCGGAGGCGACGACGTACGAGGTCATCACCTTGGTGATGCTGGCTGGCTCGACGCGCATGTCGATGTTGTTGCCGGCGATCACCTGGCCGGTGTCGTAATCCATCAAGATCCAGGCCTTGCCCGGCGTGGTCGGCGGCGGTGGAGTCGGGACGTTCGCGTCGTTTGCCGATGCGCCGGGCGTGGGCATTGCCGGATGCGGCTGCGCCGGTTGCGGCGTTGCGGGACGCGGTGCCGCCGGATGCGCAGCTGCTGGATGCGGCATGGCCGGGTGCGGGGTGGGCTTGGGTTGCGGTGCGGCGATCGAGCTGCCGGCAATGGCAAACGCAGTGATCAGGGCAGAGATGGCGAAGACGGAACGGCGCTGGCGCATGGTGGGGAGATTGCTCCGATGACGACCGTATGACCGGCCGGGAAAGCACAAGTTTAATCGTTATGGGTCGCACGCATCGTGACGCACTGAATCAATCCTTGAAAAACGGCGGATGTCCGAAGCCCATCGCATCCAGATGTTCGGCGACAGCCTCGGCTTGGTCGGCGCGCAGAGGCCCGACATGCACGCGCCACAAGGTCTGTCCGGCGACCTGCACCGACACCAGTTCGGCGTGCTCCACGCCGGTCTTCTGCACGCGCTGCAACATGGTTTCGGCATTCGCACGGTTGCCGTAACTGGCCAGTTGCAGGAAGCCGTGGGTGGATGCATCGATTGCGGGACGCTCGATCACCGATTGCGCCGTAGCCGTAGCGGCATCCGTCGCAGCGGAAGCCGGAGCCATGGTTGCGGAATGCGTTTGCGATATGGCGATCATGGCGGCCGCACGCGTACCGTTCTGTGCGCTCGCCGTTACGGGTGCAACCGATGCCGGGAACTCTTTGGGACCCACTGCCGAGGTTGCGGCATCGTCCGCGACTGCTGCGATTGCATCAACGGCGACCGCTGGTTTTGCTGCATCGACCGTGTATTTCGGCGCGGGCGTGGCGCGTTTCGGCATGACGGAGAGATGCGTTAACGCTGGTTCTGGCGCTACGCGCGAAATGCCTGGCACCGGCGGCAACGGCTCGCCAGGGTCGATCCCGCGCACTTCCACGTTCGCGGTGCCGTGCGCGGTGACGCCGAGCTTGATCGCCGCCGCATACGACAAATCGATCAGACGTCCTTCATGGAACGGGCCGCGGTCGTTGACCCGCACGATCACGCTGCGTCCGTTGTCGGTGTTGGTCACCCGCGCATAGCTCGGCAGCGGCAGCGTACGGTGCGCGGCGGTGAACTCGTACATGTCGTACGACTCGAAATTCGAGGTCGCGCGGCCATCGAACTTGGTGCCGTACCACGATGCCACCCCGCGCTCGACGTAGCCGCGTGCATTTGGCAACACGGTATAGCTCTTGCCGAGTACGACGTACGGCGAACGATTGCCGTAGTGCGACAGCGCTTCAGCATGCGGGACGGGCTCGGGAAGATTCGCGACATCAGCCGATACATCCGGCGCGCCATCGGCAACGCCCGGCGCATACAGACCACCCGGCGTGTACGGGCCCAGAGGCTTCCACGGCTTGCGTGCAGGGCGTTTGCTCGCATGCGTCGTATCAACAGACGTCTTGGCGGTGGCGGCGGGAGCGGGGACGGGTTTCTGCGGATGCCCTGCACAGGCTGCCAGCAGGGATGCGAGCGCCAGCATGCATGCGCGACGCAACACCGATGCGGCTGCGCGATCTTGCATCATGGCGATGCGTTCTGCTCCTCCATCGCGTCATGGCTCATCGCGGCATGGTTCATCACATCAGGGCGCATCGCATCAGGGTTCTTCGCGGCGATCGCCGCGGCAAGCTGGTACACCGCCATCGCATACATTGGCGAGTGGTTGTAGCGGGTGATCGTGTAGAAGTTCTGGAACACGATCCAGTCCTCGGTGCCCTGCGCGCCGTCGAGCGTGAGCAGCGATCCGTTCATTTCATGACCGAGCGATGCCTGCGGCCGGTAGCCTTTCTCGCCGAGTTCGGCGAGCGTATAGCTCGGCAACAAGTCGCCCGGCGCGAACGCCATCGTCGCCGGATCGTGAATCGCGCGCACCGCAACCGGCTGGCCTTTCTGCCAACCATAACCGACGAAGTAATTCGCGACCGATGCGAACAAGTCAGGCATCGACCCACCAAACAAATCGGCGCGACCATCGCCATCGCCATCCTTTGCGTACTGACGGTAGCTCGACGGCATGAACTGCGCCCAGCCCATCGCGCCCGCATAGCTGCCGGTCAATGACTCGATCGGATAGCGCTCTTCTTTCGCCAGTGCGAACAATTGCGCGAGTTGGTCGCGGAAGAATGCCTGACGCTCGTCCTCGTGCTGCGCCTTGGACGGATCGCCGCTGCGCGGATACCAGAACGCGAGCGTGTACAGCGCATCGAGCACGCGATACGAACCGGTGTTGCCGCCGTAGCCGGTTTCCACGCCGATGATCGCGACGATCAACTCGGCGGGCACGCCGGTGTCTGCCTGCACTTTCTGCAGCGCCTTGCGGTTCGCTGCCATAAATGCACGGCCACCGGCGATGCGCTTGGGCGTCACGAAGATCGGGCGGTAATCCTTCCAGACTTTCACCGACTCGGCCGGGCGCGACATCGCATCCACCGTGCTCTGCCGGTAGCGCGCCTGCGCAAGCGTGGCCCGCACAGCCTTCGCATCCAGCCCGTAGGCCTTCGCGGTCTGCTGCGCGAACGCGGAAAGGTCGGTCGTTGATGGCTGTCTGTCCTGGGCGTGAAGCGCAGGTGCTCCCGACAGGAAAAGGGAGAGAGAAACAGCGAACGCGGCGCGGCGCAAAGCGGATGATTTCATGGGCGCGAATCTATCACGATGATCGCGTTCGCGACGCGTGTATTTCGTCCGCGTCGCAGGCGATTCAGGTGACCATGAATCGCGGTACGCGAACCTGTCGAGCTTGCCCGATCACGAACGCGTCGGTTGTCCTTGCGACATGCGCCAATCGGCGCTGTTCGATGCGGTCATGTACCCATGAACTTGCGGTGCGCATACACCGACATCACGATCCCGAACCCGGCCAGCAACGACACCGCCGAGGTGCCGCCGTAACTCAGCAGCGGCATCGGCACGCCGACCACCGGCAGCAGGCCCGAGACCATGCCACCGTTGACCATCGCGTATACGAAAAACGTCATCGCCAGCGCGCCGGCGAGCAGGCGCGCATAGGTTTCGCGCGCGTTCGCCGCGATCCACAGGCAGCGGCCGACGATGAACAGGTAGAGCGCGAGCAGGGTGCACACGCCGATCCAGCCGAATTCTTCCGACAATACGGCGAAGATGAAATCGGTGGTGTGCTCCGGCAGGAAGTCCAGGTGTGCCTGGGTGCTGTTGCCCCAACCCTTGCCGAGCAAGCCGCCGGAGCCGACCGCAATCTTCGACTGGATGATGTTCCAGCCGGTGCCCTGCGGGTCGTGTTCTGGATCGAGGAAGTTGAAGATGCGCGCGCGCTGGAAATCGTGCAGCACGAAGAACCACACCAGCGGCGCCGCGCCCGCGCCTAGAGCTGCGAACAATCCGATCCGCCACCACGCCAAACCGGCCAGGAAGATCACGAACACCCCGCTGGCCGCGACCAGCACTCCAGTGCCGAACGCTGGCTGGATCACGATCAGCGCGCTCGGCACAGCGATGATCGCCATGCAGATGGCGAGTGTTTTCCAGCCCGGCGGCAGGATTTCGCGATGCAGATACCACGCCACCATCATCGGCACGGTGAGTTTCAAAAGTTCGGACGGTTGCAGATAGAACACGCCGAGGTTGATCCAAGAGCGCGCGCTTTGCCCGGTGCCGATGACCGGGACCAGCATCAGGATGCCGAGCGTCGCGATAAACAACCATGGCGTCCAGATGCGCAACTTCGACGGCGGTATCTGCGCGAAGACGAACATCGCCGCGAGCCCTGCCACATAGCGCGCGCCCTGCGCGTACACCAGCGCCATGCTGCTGTCGCCGGCGCTGTGCAGCACGAACAGGCTGATCGTCATCACCGCGAGCAGGGCGACCAGCAGCGGAATGTCGATGGTGTCGGCAAAGCGCGTGCCGAGACCACGCAACCAACGCGTGAACGGATTCATGGCGATAGCCTCTGCTGCACTGGATCGTCGGTGGATGCGGATGGATCAGGCGCTGGAATCGTGTCTGGCAACGGCAATGATTCGCCATCGTCCGGCGCATCGGTCAGCGTCGATTTGGCGTGCGCCAGATCTTCCGCGACCTGCTCGGGCGTGCGTTTGAGCAGCCATGCATCGAGCACGGTGCGCGCGATCGGCGCGGCTGCCGTCGCACCGAAACCACCATGCTCGACGACCACCGCGATCGCGATCGTCGGCGCGTTCGCGGGCGCGTAGGCGATGAACAATGATTGATAACGCAAGTTCACCGGCAGCGAGTTCACATTGATGCTGACATTGCCTTTGCGACCGACTTTCTGCGCGGTACCGGTCTTGCCGGCGATCAGGTAGGGCGCGTGCAGGCCGATCGCGCGTGCAGTGCCGATCTGGGTCACCGCGATCATGCCGTCGCGCACGGCGCTGAGGTGGTCGCGATTAGTCGAGATCGGCACGCCTGCAGGTTGCTGTTGCGGAATCCACGGCGCGTTGAACACATCGCGTGTTGCGCGCACGAGATGCAATTGATGACGCACGCCGTCGGCCGCGAGTGCGGCAGTTCCCTGCGCGAGTTGCAGCGGCGTCACGATCCAGTAGCCCTGGCCGATCCCGGAGATAATCGTCTCGCCGAGAAACCAGTCCTGCTTGAAGCGCTTGCGTTTCCATTCCGGCGACGGCACCACGCCGACGCTTTCGCCGGTGAGGTCGATGCCGGTCTTCTCGCCGAAACCGTAGCGGTGCATGTACTGGTCGAAGCGGTCGATGCCCATGTCCATCGCGAGCTTGTAGTAGTAAGTGTTGACCGAGTGCGCGATCGACATCCGCAGATCGACCCAGCCTGCGCCGCCAGCTTCGGCATCGCGATAACCGCGTTTCTGGCCCGGAATGTGAAACTCGCCGGTGGACAAGGTGCGGTCGCTGGCCTTGCGCACGCCCGATTCGAGTCCGGCGAGCGCGACGAAGGGCTTGATCGTCGAACCCGGCAAGGTGCCGCCGATGAGCACGCGATTGAACAAGGGTTTGGAGATGTTGGCGATCAGTGCGTTGTAATCGGTGTGCGAGATGCCGTTGATGAACAGGTTCGGATCGAACGCAGGCAGGCTGACCATCGCCAGCACTTCGCCGTTGCGCGGATCGACCACCACCGCCGCGCCATCGTAGTTGCCGAACGCCTCGACCAAGGTGCGTTGCAGATCGACGTCGATGCTCAGGCGCAAGTCGGCGCCGGGTTTCGCGGGAATGCGTCCGAGCACGCGCAGCGGCCGGCCCGCGACATTGGTCTCGACCTGTTCGTAGCCGATCTGTCCTCGCAGGCGATTCTCGTAATATTTTTCGAGGCCGGATTTGCCGATCTGGCTGAGCACGGCATAGCGGCTGTCGTTCATGCGCGCGACATCGTCCGCATCCACGCGACCGACGTAGCCAATCACGTGCGCAAACAGCTCGCCGTACGGGTAGCGCCGCGTCAAATACGGTGTCACATCCACGCCCGCATACAGGTGTCGGTCGATCGCGAAACGCGCGACCTCGGCTTCGCTCAGGCCGAGCTTCAATGGCACCGCGCGAAAGCCGCGCGTCGCGTGGCGCAGCTTGTCGAACGTGGCCAGGTCGTCGTCCGACAACGGAATGATCCGGCCGAGTCGCGCCAACGTGTCCTTGAGGTCGGGTACTTCGTCGGCGGTGATTTCAAGCCGCCATGCCTGCACGTTATCGGCAAGCAATTTGCCGTTGCGGTCGTAGATCAATCCGCGCGCGGGCACGATCGGACGTTGCTTGATGCGATTGGCTTCAGCGCGACTGCTGTATTCGGCGTGCTGCAGCACCTGCAAGCGAAAATACCAGCCGGCCAGCAGCAGCAGGCTCGCTGCGATCAGCAGGAATCCTTGCAATGCGCGCGCGCGGAACAATGCGGCTTCGGCGTGCAGGTTTTTCAGCGGTCGGCCGCTGACAGAGTTCATCGCGGTGTGCTCATCGCGCGGCCGCGGCCAGACCGGGAATCGATTCGATCATGTGCATTCGATTACGTCGCGCGCGCGCGCATCCGCAGCGTGTCGAATACCATGACCAGCCACGGCCACAACAGCAGCGCAAGCAGCGGCGACAGCCAGAATGGCAAGCGCGGCACGCCTTCGTCGAGCGCGACGCGAACAGCGGCTGCGACCACGCGGTCGTTCGCCAGCAACGCGAATACCGCCAGGCTTTGCTGCCATAACGGGAAGAAGCGCAGACGCGCGCGGAAACGCTGCACGATGAACGCGAGCACGGTCAGCCGCAGCGCCTGTTCGCCGATCAAGGTGCCGAACGCGAGGTCGCCGATCAAGCCGACCAGAAATGCTGCGCCCATGCCGACACGGTCGGGCGTTTCCAGCAACCAGTAGATCAATACCAGACCGAGAAAATACGGGCGCAACGGCGCGATCGGATCCGGTAGTGGCACCAGCCCGAGCAATACCGCCAACAGCAGGCTCAACGGCAACCAGAAAAATCCGGCGTGCGCGCGATTCATCGACGTGGCTCCGGATGCTGCGGCGACTGCCGTGTGACCGGAGGTTGTGCGTTCGGACGTCGCACCGCAGGTTGCTGCTGCGCAGGCAATGCATTCGCGGCATGCGCATGGTCCGTCATCGCTGCCAGCTGTGCGAGTGCGGCAGCGGCGCGACGTGTGGCGAGCTCGGTGGGTTCCGGTGGCCCGACCGCAGGATTGTCGTCCGCCAGATTCCAGACCAGCAGCACGCTACCACTACGATCCAGTCGCGCGGCCGGCGTCACCATCGCTGCGACGAACGCATGGCTTGCATCGGGCTGCACGGCGGACACGCGGCCGACCGGAAAGCCGGCAGGGAAACGTCCGCCGATCCCCGAGGTGATCAGTTCGTCGCCAACCTTGATGTCGCCGCTCTGCGGTATGTTCGGCACGGTCAGCCGATCGCTGTGGCCGGTACCGTAGGCGATCAACCTCAGTCCGCTGCGCACCGACTGCACCGGCACCGCATGGTCGGGATCGGTGATTAGCAGCGCGGTCGCGCGCGTCGGGGTGACTGCAATCACTTGCCCGAGCACGCCGCCGGCGTCGATCACGATCTGGCCGACATGCACGCCTTGGCGCGCGCCCACATCGAGCACGATGCGTTGGCGTACTGGATCGAGGTCGATGTCGAGGATGCCTGCGAGTTGCACCGCGAGCCGGTATCCGCGGGTGCCGCCGAGCAATCCGCGCAGGCGTTGGTTTTCCTCGGCGAGCGATTGCAGGCGCTGGATGCGCGCCTGCGCGAGCAGTAATTGCTGCTGCAATCCGACGTTCTCGTGATTGAGCGTGGTCTGGTTGGAAACCGCCGCTTCGGTGAATGCGATCAATCGCGCGGGCAACGATGCCAACCACCACACCGGCTCGACCGCGATCGTCGCGCCTTGCCGCAGTTGCGCAAGCGCGCCGCTGCGATGGTCGGCCACCATCAATGCGATACCCAGCGCAAGGTAGACCAGCAGTCGGAGCGTGCCGCCTTGGCTGTCGCCGTAGCGCGGAATGCTGGAACCGGAATAGGCCACGCGGCGCGTTCCCTCGGTCGAATCTCGGATTGCGAATCGACGACTGTGTGAGAAATCCCCTCATCGCGTTGCTGGAGGGCGCACGAGTTGCGAGCGTGATTTATTCCGGAGTAAAGAAGTCGTTGCCGTGCATGTCCATCATTTCCAGCGCGCGTCCGCCGCCGCGTGCTACGCAGGTCAGCGGATCGTCGGCGACGTACACGTTGAGTCCAGTCTCCGCCGAGATGCGCTTGTCGAGGTCGCGCAGCAAGGCGCCGCCACCGGTGAGCACGATGCCGCGCTCGGCGACATCCGCGCACAATTCCGGCGGGGTCTGCTCGAGCGCTTGCCTGACTGCCGCGACGATGCCCGAAAGAGTTTCGTGCAGTGCTTCAAGCATTTCGTTGGAGTTGAGCTGAATCGTGCGCGGCACGCCTTCGGCCAGATTGCGGCCGGAGACTTCCATGGTTCGCACTTCTTTCTGCTGGAACGCGCAGCCGATCTCGATCTTGATCCGCTCGGCGGTGGATTCGCCGATCAGGGTGCCGTGGTTGCGTCGCACGTAGCTGACGATCGCTTCGTCGAAACGGTCGCCGCCGATGCGCACCGATTGCGCATAGACGATGCCGTTGAGCGAGATCACCGCGACTTCCGAAGTGCCGCCGCCGATGTCGATGACCATCGAGCCGCGGGCTTCATGGATCGGAATGCCGGCGCCAATCGCTGCCGCCTTGGGTTCTTCGATCAGAAACACCTCGCGCGCACCAGCCTCCTCGGCGGATTCCTTGATCGCGCGGCGCTCGACCTGGGTCGAGCCGCAGGGTACGCAGATCAGCACGCGCGGGCTGGGTCTGAAGAAGCGCGACTTGTGCACCTTGCGGATGAAATGCTTGAGCATTTCCTCGGTCGTCGTGAAGTCGGCGATCACGCCGTCCTTCAAGGGCCTCACCGTGGTGATGTTGCCGGGCGTGCGGCCAAGCATCTGCTTGGCCTCGATGCCGACCGCCGCGACCGAGCGCGGCGAACCGGGAGAACGATCCTGACGGATCGCGACGACCGAGGGTTCGTTTAGCACGATACCCTGGCCGCGCACATAGATCAGCGTGTTGGCCGTTCCCAGATCGATCGACAGATCGGTCGAGAACATGCCACGGAGGAACTTGGGGAGCATGCAGGCAGGCCGTGGGAGGAGAGAGATGGAGCCGGGGAAAGTCCTCTAGCGTAGCAACCGACCCCAGTCCGGACAAGACGAACGCGCAAAACGCATGCGGAGCGAGCCGTTCAGGCGCAGTCATGGTGTCGCCATGCGTCGCTGAACTGTACTATTGCCAGCCCGTAGCGTCTGAGGCGGGCGGCTGCGCGGTTGTGCGAGTGTCTCGCCAGAGCCGGCCACGCAGTCGGTCAAATTCCCGAACCATTCGCTAAGAGAGATATCCGATGTCGGCATTGATCTGCGGTTCGCTCGCCTACGACACCATCATGGTGTTCCAGGATCAGTTCAAGAACCACATCCTCCCGGACAAGGTGCATATCCTGAATGTGTCGTTCCTGGTGCCGCAGATGCGTCGCGAGTTCGGCGGTTGCGCGGGCAATATCGCCTACAACCTGAAGTTGCTCGGCGGCGATCCGATCCCGATGGCGACTGTCGGTCAGGATTTCGGCGCGTACCGCGAGCACTTCAAGGCCTGCGGCATCAACACGGCGCACATCAGGGAATTACCGGATCTGTTCACCGCGCAGGCCTTCATCACCACCGATCTCGACGACAACCAGATCACCGCATTCCATCCTGGCGCGATGATGCGCAGCCACGAAAATCATGTGCGCGACGTGCCCGAGGCGACCTTCGGCATCGTCGGCCCGGACGGCCGCGATGCGATGCTCCAGCATGCGCACGATTTTGCCGAGCGCGGCACGCCTTTTATCTTCGATCCGGGTCAGGCGCTGCCGCTGTTCAATGGCGAGGAATTCCGCCATTTCATCGAGCAGGCGAGCTACGTCACCGTCAACGATTACGAATCCAGCCTGTTGCAGGAGCGCACCGGCTGGAGCGCGGCGGAGATCACCGCGAAGGTCAAGGCTTATATCGTAACGCGCGGTTCGGCTGGCTCACTGATCCATACGCAAGATGGCACGACCGAGATACCGCCCGCGCACGCGCGCCGCGTCACCGATCCGACCGGCTGCGGGGATGCGTATCGCGCGGGACTGATCTTCGGCATCGAGCAGGGTTTCGACTGGCCCACGGTCGGGCGTACGGCTTCGCTGATGGGCGCGCTGAAAGTCGAACATCCAGGCACCCAGAACCAGCGATTCGATTACGCGGAATTCGCCGAGCAGTTCCGCCAGCAATTCGGTCACGCTCTGCGCTGACGAATGCGCTAAGGAACGCAGCGCCGCAGGCCTCGTTGCCTGCGAGCCTGCGTTATTGCTGAAGATGGCGTTCGAGTTGCGCGCGGTCGAAACCGCCGACCTCGAAGCTGAGCGAGCGCGGCCTGCCGTCAACGCTGGTGTCGATGGTGATCACGCGAATCTTGTCGAGAACATCGCGGATGGCCTGTTCGTCGTCGAGGAACATCGCCTGCTTGTTCTGATCCGATTTGCTGGATGGCAGCATACGCGCGGGCTGATCGTCGAATTTCACCGGCACCTTGCAGCCCGGCGCGCAATCGAACTGACCGTGGTCGAGCACCAGATACGCGCTGCGACCCCACTTCGGATGCCGACGCAGCACCAGACGTACCGGCACCTGATCGTTGTTGATGTCGTTGGGATCCTTGCTGGCGTAAATCGCGGCGGTGTGCACCACGTTTTCGCCGCCGCCTTCGAGGATTTCGGTGTTGTATGTCCACAACTGGCTCAGACGGCGCTTGTCGCGCGCCTCGTCGGCATGGAGGCCGGTATCGTCGAGAGTGGCTTGCACTTCGCGCGCGGCGACGGTGTCGGGCGCGTCGTGGATCAATTGATTCGCATAGGCTTGGGCGAGTTCGTACTGACCGGCGTCGCGCGCCTGCACATAGTTGCGCGCCTGCGCATTGGCGGCGGCTTCGTGTTCGATCTTCGCGCTCGCGGCGCGTTGCGCGGCCTGATCGCTCGCCGACGGGCCGCAGCCGGCCAGCACCAATGCGGCGACCGGAACGATCATCCACTGGCGCAGCGCCACGCAACGTTTCGCAAAGCCATGCACATTCATCGCAGGAAATCCTTGAGGGCAGCCGCAGTGGCGATTGTACGTTCCATCATCGGCATATGGCCGCATCCATTCAAGAGGACGCTGCGGCTGTGCGCGAGGCCGGCCTCGAACACTGCCATCGCGCTGGGATCGATCACCCGATCCTCGCTGCCCCACACCAGCAGCACTTGCGCACGGATCGCAGCCAACTCCTTTTGCAGCGCGAGTGCATCGGGACCGCGACCGATGTCGTCGAGCACGCGGTGCTCGAACGCCGCGTCCTCGCGCCGCCGGTGCACCATCGCCTCATCGAACGGCCACGGCACGAACGGCGGCTGCTGAAAGACGATGCGCAGATACCGTTGCAAGTCGGCGCGATTGGCGACGCCGAACGGATTGTCGCCGGCGAGCACGCCGAGGCCGAATTCGTTTTCCTCGAACAGCACACCGGACGCCGACATCAGCGCGACGCGGTCAACCAGCTCGGGATGCCGCGCCGCAAGCAGGCCGACGATCTGGCCGCCCATCGAATGGCCGACCAGCAGCGCTGGCGGGCCGTCCACGCCGACGATGCCAGGCAACGCACGCAGGAATTTCGCCAGCCGTTCGGTCTGCGCGATCGCTCCGTAGTCCGCATCCTGCAAGCGCTCGCTGTCGCCCCAGCCGGGCAGATCGGGCGCTATCAAACGGTAGTTCGGCGCCATTGCGCGCATCAGCGGCAGCCAGTTTTCCTTGGCACCGGTGAAGCCATGCGCCAGCACGATGACTGGTTTGACCAACGGCGGCGCCAGCAGTGCGCGCCCCCGGCCGGCTTTCTGGCGGCCCGTGCCGCGCGCGGGTTTGACGCGGCCGGCATCGAGATAACTCCAGCGATGCGCGGCCAGGTTGATCGCATAGCGCTGCGCGCCGGCAGCCAGGCGCTGGCGCGCGAACTCGGCCGACAACACGAGTTCCGGCGCCCACGCAGCAACGCCAACAGTCGCTGCCGCGATCCCGAGTGCCGCAATCAATGTTCCGCGTCCGCGTTTCATGTCATTTATTCCTCATCGCGAAACCGATCATGCCAATACAAGGCTGAACATCGCCGACAACATGTCATTTTCGGTATGCGCACGCGGCAACCCCGACAGTCTGGCGCAATCCCCAGCGCCGTGATGAATATTTCGCGTTCGCGTTCCAGGTCAGTCAATTCTCATCGCGAAACCGAGCGTCGAATCAGGCTGCGCAGCGAAGCAGCATCAGCTTGATTGATTTGTCAGGCCCACCTTTATCGCAATTCCTTGTGGACGACGAGTTTATGCCTGACCAGAGGTCGCTGACGCGCCACGAGGCGATGGCGGCGGTCGTTCCCGCAATCCAAAGTACCGCGATCAATGTGCGCGTCTGGGTTCCATTCAGACGATCCTGATTGCGTAACCGAACGTGGGCTACATCTCAGTTCGCCGGTTTGGCTTTACTCAATACATTATCGACTGCAGCTGCGGTGATCGGGTGATAACCGGATTTGGCCTTGGCGAACACGTCTTTCGCGAATGCCAGACCTTCCTGGGTTTTCGCCAGCGCCGCATACGTCGGGATGATCAATTTCATGCGGCCGATCTTCTGCAGGAATGCCGCCATCTCCGATCGCGCCGCCGTATAACCGCTGCGCACCGTCAGCGGATACCAGCGCATCGCGATCTCGCCGTTCGGCGAACTGGTGAAATGCCAGGCCTTGTCGAGCGCGCCGATCTGCTCGGCGCTCAGCGTGTCCGGCATGCCTTCAAGGAAATGCACCCATTCCTGCGTGCTCCACTTTGCGGTCGCATCGCTTGTCGGCAGCGCACCGCCGCCCAGCCATGCTTTGCGGGCCGCGTCGACCGCGTCGAAGCGCGCCGAATGCGCGGGCGTCGCAAAGGCCGGGATGCCCGGATCGTGCAGCCAGGCATGCAGCTCGGCATCGGTCACGGCGCCGGCCTTCTTCGGCAGCAGATTTGCGCGCAGGTATGCCTCGAAGTCGTCGCTGGAAATACTCTTGAACGCGAAATTGTTGAAGTAACCCTTCAGGAACGCATCGAACGCGTCGCGGCCGAAACGCTGTTCGAGGAATTGCAGAAACCACGCGCCCTTGGTGTAGGGAATGTCGGAGATCACATCGTCGGGGTTCGCGCCGTTCAGCGGCGGCAATTCCAGCACCTGCGCTTCGGGCTTGATTTCGCCGGCCTTGATTTCGCGCGCGAGTTCCTCTTGGTCGATCACGCGCTCCATGTCGGCCACGTCCTGTCCATACACCGCTTCGGTGATCCGCGCCTGCACGTAGGTCGTGAAGCCTTCGTTGAGCCAGATGTCCTTCCAGCTCGCATTGGTCACCAGATTGCCCGACCACGAATGCGCGAGCTCGTGCGCGACCAGCGACACCAGCGATTTGTCGCCGACGATCACGGTCGGCGTGGCGAAAGTCAGGCGCGGATTTTCCATCCCGCCGAACGGGAACGATGGCGGCAGCACGAGGATGTCGTAGCGTGTCCAGCGATACGGGCCGTACAGCCCTTCGGTGGTTTCGATCATCTTTTCGGTGTCGGCGAATTCCTCGGCGGCTTTCGGCGCCATCGCCGGTTCCGCCCAAACGCCGGAACGATCCGAAATACGCTTGAACACAAGGTCGCCGACCGCGATCGCGATCAGGTACGACGGGATCTGCTGCGCCATCGTGAACGTGTAGTCGCCGGTGCGCGTCGCTGCAGGATCGTTGTCGGCACTCATCAGCGCCATCGCATCCTTCGGCGTGCTGATGTGTGCGGTGTAGCTGAAACGTACGCTTGGCGTGTCTTGCAGCGGAATCCACGAACGCGCATGGATCGCCTCGGACTGGCTGAACATGAAGGGCTGGGTCTTGCCTTCGGTCATCGCCGGGTCCAGCCATTGCAGGCCTGAAGCATGCGGCGAGGTTGCGTAAGTGATGCGAATCTGGCGCATGTGCCCGGCCTTGCCCGGCGTTGGCATGTTGATCGTGAGCTTGCTGCCCAGCACCGGATCGGCTGGCGCGAGCGAGTAGGTCAGCGACTTCCAGTCACCGGTGCCGTCGCCGCCCTCGATCTTGCCGATGGTCAAATCCTGGGTATCGAGTACCAGCGTGCTGGCTGCGTCGTCGTACCAGTTCACGTCCAGCGTGGCTGTGCCGGCTAGCTGCTTCTTGTCAAAGTCCACCGTCAGGTCAAGTTCCAGGTGGGTGAGCAGCGTTTTCGCAGGCTCGGCGTAGCTGCTCTCATCGTGATTGCGTGCGGGCATGGCGGCCTCGGTTGCGGCGGCTTTGGTGACATGGAGGTGCCTGGCGATGACTGGCGCGGCAGGTTCGCTGTGTCCGCAAGCGGTCAGCGCGACGATGCACGACACCGTCAAGGAGTGGGTGAGCAACCGGGGGAGGGGATGCATGGCGATTTCCGATCGGGGGACGGGAGCCGCGCAGTTTACTGCACGTCGTGCATCAAACGCTGTACCCGCTGTGGATTGCCACGATCCCGCCGCTGAGGTTGCGGAAATCGCAACGCGCGAAGCCCGCCGCCTCCATCATCGCCTTGAGTTCGTCCTGTGGTGGGTGCTTGCGGATCGACTCGGCGAGGTATTGGTACGAGTCCGCATCCTTCGCAAAAAGTTTCCCGAGCCGCGGCAGCACCTTGAACGAATGGAAATCGTAGATCGGCTTGAACCATTCGGCCTGCACCTGCGAGAACTCCAGCACCAGCGCACGCCCGCCGATCTTCAGCACGCGATGCATTTCGGCCAGCGCAGCCGGCTTGTCGGTGACATTGCGCAGGCCGAACGCGATGGTGACAAGATCCAAGCTGCGATCCGGAAACGGCAGCTTCTCGGCATTGCACTGCACGTAGTCGATGCCGGCGACGAGGCCACGATCGATCAGGCGATCGCGGCCCACACCGAGCATGTCGCCATTGATGTCGCCGAGCACCACACTGCCTTTCGGACCGACGCGTTCGTGCAGCAACGCCGCGATATCGCCGGTGCCACCAGCAAGATCGAGCACCGCGTCGCCGCGCTTCACCCCCGAAGTGCCAACGAAATAACGCTTCCAGACCCGATGCACGCCGAGCGACATCAGGTCATTCATACGGTCGTAGCTGCGCGCGACTGACGTGAACACGTCGCCGACAAGTTTCTGCTTCTCTGAGACTGGCACGTCGCGGTAGCCGAAGTGGGTGGTCGGTACGGATTTTTCCGAGGGCTCGCTCATCGGCAAAGTATCGCATTCCGGCGCGTGTAGGATGCATCCTGTCGGTCGTTTGCGTTGCGGCGGCTGGACCGGTTGACCACAGGGACCGCCATGAGCGATACGAACGAGGAGCGCTTGCACACCCAGTATCTGTCGCTGGAAAAGTCCGCGGAGTTGCTGCTCACCGAAATACGCACGGTGTTGCCCGGAATCCAGACGCTGTTCGGGTTCCAGTTGATCGCCGTTTTCAACAGCGGCTTTCGCGAGAAGCTCAGCGTATCGGGCCAATACCTGCATCTGTGCGCGCTCGGCCTGCTGGCGATCGCGATCGCATTGATCATGACGCCGGCGGCCTATCACCGGCTCTCAGGTGTGCGCCACATTTCCGACAGTTTCATCTGGCTTGCCGAACGCATGTTGCTGTGGAGCATGGTTCCGCTGGTCCTCGGCATCTGCATCGATTTCTACCTCGTGGCCGGCATGGTCGTGCAAAGCGCCATTGTGCTCTGGCTCACTGCGGGGTTGTTTGCGACCTTCGCGTTCCTCTGGTTCTTCGTTCCGCGCATCCTTATCGCCCGTGAGCGCAAGCGAACCGCATCGCGTAGCGATCGACCAACCGACATCCACCCCCGCTGACCCTCACAGGAGCACGCCATGAATGAATTGCCGAAACTGATGCCCACCAGCGCCAGCGCCGAAACCTTCGGCGGCGTGACCTACCACATCGATGGCGAACTGGTGCCGGTGCTCACCGTCGATGTCTCGAAAATGTCGATCTATTTCGAGCACCACATCCTGCTGTGGAAGCACCCGACCGTGCAGATCAGCCTGAAGTCGATGAAGGGCGCGCTGAAACGGATGATGGCCGGCATGCAGGTGTTCGTGACGCAGGCCAGTGGCGCGGGGATGATCGCCTTCAGCCGCGACGGCGCCGGCCACATCGTGCCGATCCATCTCGCAAAGGGGCAGGAATTACATGTGCGCGAGCACCAGTTCCTCGCCGCCACAGAAAGCATCGATTACACCTTCGAGCGCGTGAAAGGTGCCGCCAACATGCTGTTCGGCGGCACCGGATTCTTCATCGACAAATTCAACAGCCACGCCGGCGACGGCATCCTCTGGCTGCACGGCTACGGCAACGTGTACGAGAAAATTCTCGCAGCCGGCGAAGTCATCGACATCGAGCCGGGCGGCTGGCTCTACAAGGAGCCGACGGTTCGGATGGAAACGAAAATCGATCGCCTCAGCAGCGGCCTGTTCGGCGGCATGAACCTGATCGTGAATCGATTCACCGGGCCGGGGCGCGTGGGCATCCAGTCGATGTATATGCACTTTGGGGAGTCGGAGTAAGGCGGGTGAGTTGAGCCGTCGAAGGAACTTAAAAATGAAAAAGTTTTATACGATATGCACTACATTGGGCTTGTCCGCTTTCTTGAACGGATGTGGTGGACAACCCGCGGTCTCCCGGGAAAGCGTTGCCATGCAAGCTGAAGCAAAGTCAGCTCCTTCCGAATGTGCAACCGCTGAGAAGAGTAGCGATGGGGCAATGCAGACTAAAAATGTGGATTGCACGGCAAAAGAACTGGAAGACGTCAATGCGTTGGATTCCAAGATTACTTCGATCGACGATCGTTATCCTGCGCCCGAACCGCCACTCAACGCATTACGTTTGAAGGCCATTGGTGTCGCTGCACCGGGACTGATCCGCTTTCGAAACGCCCCCACGATACGCATCGATGGCATCCGCTGTCCGCAGGACGGAATTGAGCGACTATCGAAGAAGATTCTTGCTGCCGATGCCGAGGTGGTGATTTCTCCCGACGAACCAGTTGTGCATGGGCCGCTTCCTGCAGTTGTATGGCTGACTTATGTGAAATCGGCCAAAGAGCCTGCTGCGAGCGAAATGTTCAGTTCGATTGCTGATGCAGCCTTGATGAACAACTGGTGCGAAGCAGAATATTCGTCAACCAGCAAATACAACGAGCGCTACGCCGCCTTGGCGCAGGCATTTGGGGCTAACAAGAAATAGCTCGTTGTCCGGAACTGCATTCGACCCATGAGCAAGAAATCTAGGACCACCGCCCATGAACGATTTTACCCTCGTCTACCCCATGTTCGCGATGGTCATTCTGACCGCAACCGTGCTGGTCATCCTGTTCCGCAGCCGGGTGCGCGCGGTGCGCGGCGGCAAGGTGAACACGACTTATTTCCGCACCTACCAGGGCGAGATCGAGCCCGACGAAACGGCGAAGCCGTCGCGGCATTTCGTCAACCTGTTTGAGGCGCCGACGCTGTTTTATGCGGCCTGTGTCACCGCGATGATCGTGCACGATTCCGCCATTGCGGTCCAAGTGCTGGCGTGGCTCTACGTCCCGCGCGCGTGGCACACGCGATCATCCACCTCGGCGGCAATCGCATCCGTTACCGGTTGCGAGCTTACTTCGCTGGCTGGCTGGTGTTGTTCGCGGTCTGGATTCACATCGTCGTGCACGTGGCATTGTGAGCGCTGGCATCGGTGGCATCGCCTGTTCCATGTCTGTCCGCATGCACTGCGCCGATCCAGTCGCGTTCTAAGCTAGCAACAACCGAATCGGAGAAAGCAGGCGTGGCCGAGACCGAATCGAATCGACGACCAATCGCCGCACGCGATACCGGCTGGGCGCGGCGAATTGCGGCAGCGCTGGCGCGCTCGTCGATCACGCCGAACCAGATCTCGGTGATCAGCATCGTGTTCGCAGGCATCGGTGCTGCGCTGCTTGTGTGGTGGCCGACAGGGATCGGTTTGCTGCTGTGCGCGTGCTGCGTGCAATTGCGGCTGGTTTGCAATCTGCTCGACGGAATGGTCGCGATGGAAGGCGGCAAGGCGTCGGCAGTCGGCAAGATCTACAACGAATTTCCGGATCGCATTGCAGATTCATTGCTGATCGTCGCGCTCGGCTACGCCTGCGGCACGCCATGGCTCGGCTGGATCGGTGCGTTGCTCGCAGCGTTGACGGCGTATGTACGCGTGTTCGGCGGATCGCTTGGCTTCGCCCAGGATTTTCGTGGGCCGTTCGCGAAGCAGCAGCGCATGGCGGTGTTGACGGTTGCATGCATCGCGGGTGCGGTGGAACTGTTCTGGCATCCCGAACGGTACGCGTTGCTGGCCGCCGCAATTGTGATCGCGGTCGGTTCGCTGCTGACCTGCGTCACGCGAACGCTGGCGATCGCAAAGCTGCTGCGGGAATCGAATTGACATGTGGCTTTCGCATCTGCTCGCCGGGATGGTGCGCGTGATAGTCGGCGCGCAGCCGTGCTGGATCGGGTGCAAGCCATCTCCCGCCTTGCGCATCTACTACGCGAACCACACCAGCCACTTCGACGCGCTCGCGTTGTGGAGCGCGCTGCCGACGAAACTGCGCACGACGACGCGCCCGGTCGCCGCCAAGGATTACTGGAGTACCGGAATCCGCGCCTGGGTCGCGACGAATGGATTCAACGCGTTGTTCATCGATCGCAATGCTGACAAGAGCGTTGGCGATCCGCTCGCGCCGCTGTTCGAGGCGTTGGCACGCGGCGAATCGTTGATCATCTTTCCCGAAGGCACACGCCGCGCGCAGGCATTGCCGAGCCCGTTCAAGAGCGGCATCTTTCATCTTGCGACGCGCTTTCCAGATGCCGAACTGATTCCGGTCTATCTTGATAATCTGTATCGCAGCATGCCCAAGGGTACGTACCTGCCTGTGCCGCTGACGTGTTCGGTGCGCTTCGGCACGCCGCTCGAACGCCGTGCTGACGAAGCCAAGGACGTCTTCCTCGAACGCGCGCGCGCAGCCATCGTGGAGCTCGCATGAACTCGCAGGAAAAATTCTATTGGCTGATGGGCGGCATCGCCGCGTTGATGGTGGCCGCCTCGCTGATCGGCTTTATATTGCAGCTGCGCGCAAAAAAACGCGGCGGCAGCTTGACCATCGACAACCTCAACCAACGCACGCGCGCGTGGTGGGTGATGGTCGCGGTGCTCGCAGCATGTTTTCTGCTCGGGCAGACCGCGACCGTTCTGCTGTTCGCAATCGCGTCGGTATTCGCGTTTCGCGAATTCGTCACCCTCACGCCGACCAGGCCCGGCGATCACCTGCCGCTGGTCGTGTGCTTTTACGTGATGATTCCGGTGCAGTACTGGCTGATCTGCGATGGCTGGTACGGATTATTTTCAGTGTTCCTGCCGGTCTACGGATTCCTTTCGTTGCCGGTGCTGATGGCGATGTCCGGCGACACCGATGGTTTCCTTGAGCGCGTGACCAAGATCCAGTGGGGCATCCTGATCACGGTCTATTGCATCAGCTACGTGCCCGCCATCCTGTTGCTCGACATGCGTGGCGACACGAACCAGAAATTGCTGTTGATGATCTACCTGCTGCTGGTCGTGCAGATCAGCGACGTGCTGCAATACGTGTTCGGAAAATTGTTCGGCAAGCATCCGATCGCGCCACGCGTCAGTCCGTCGAAAACGGTGGAAGGTTTCATTGGCGGCGGCTTGAGTGCGATCGGCATCGGCACCGCTTTATGGCGGCTCACGCCGTTCACGCCGATGCAGGCCTGCGGAATGTCAGCGGTGATCGTGATCGCCGGTTTCCTCGGCGGCCTGTCGTTGTCTGCGGCCAAGCGCAGCCTCGGTGCGAAAGACTGGGGCTCGATGATCGAAGGCCACGGCGGCATGCTCGACCGCTTCGACTCGGTGAGCTTTGCCGCGCCGGTGTTTTTCCATCTGTGCCGGTATTACTTCTTCTAGGCGGCAGCCATTGCAGGTGCGCTTTGCGAGCCGCGTCGCGATGGCAACACGGCCCGCAGGCGGAGGTTGAAGCATCAACTCTGGCTACGCTTGCCCTGGTTGCCGCGTCCGAACGAATGTCCGGCCGGTTCGGGCTGCATTCCAGTCGTGATCTGCGGCGGTTGTTCGGTGGAATCCGCATCCGGCGCGTGGCCGTGATCGTGCACATCGCCGCCGCCCGGATAGCTGGGCGGGTGTTTCGCAAGTTCGTTCTTGGCCTGCAGCAATGCGCGCGTGTTGGCAAGCGCCTGCTTTGGGGTGATGCGGCGCGGGGCGCGCTTGGGCGTGGTTTTCTTGCTGTTGCTTTTTGTCGTCGTCACGCCTGTACGCGCTGAAGTCTTTTTCGTCGCCGGCTTCAGGGCTGCGGATTTGCTCAACGACTTTTTTGCAGCCGGTTTCGTCCCGACCTTTTTTGCGATCTTCCTGGAAGCCTTTTTTGTTGAAGTCTTTTTCGCAGACTTGATGGCGGTTTTCTTTACCGCTTTTCGAGCGCTGGCCGCGCCTGCGGTCTTTTTCACGATCTTCTTCGCGGGCTTGCGCGCTGCCTTGGCCGGGGCTTTACGGACTGCCTTCGCGGCGACCTTCTTCTTCGCTGCCGTTTTCGCAGGCTTGCTGACGGTTTTCCTTGCAGGTTTTTTCGCGGTGCTGCGGCTGGTTGTCGCTTTGCGTGTGGCCATCATGCTGCTCCTTGTCTGGATGGATCGTCGCGCATCGTGCACAAGTCGTCGAGCCGACGCGTGGTTCGAGCATAAGCCACGGCGCCGGCATGCAGCCATCTGGGGGCGCTCGGCTTCAGGAAAGGGTCATCCGTGTCGGCGTCGGCGGCGTGCGTGTGATTTTTTTTCTGCCCGAACGAATCACTGGATGTGACCAGCGCGAACTGACGCAGGATTCAGGAGAATGCAGTGCAGGCGGCAACGATGGGGACAACGATGAATGCATCGCGCGACCGGTTCCAGGCGTTGCTCGCGCAACATGAGAAGATCGTGTTCAAGGTCGCGGCGATGTATTGCCGCAACGCAGAAGACCGCCGCGATCTCGCGCAGGAGATCTGTGTGCAGGCCTGGCGCTCGTTCGGCAGCTATGACGAAGCGCGATCGTTCTCGACCTGGATGTACCGCATCGCGTTGAACGTCGCGATCTCGTTTGCGCGCCAAGCTGGGCATCGCTCGCGTCACGCGGTTCCGCTGCATGAGGACGCGCACGACATCGCCGACGACAGCGCCGTACCGAACGAACCCGACGAACGCGTGCGCGCGCTGCACGCCTTCATCGCACAACTCGACGCGCTCCATCGCGCGCTGATGCTGCTCTATCTCGAAGACCGCAGCTACCGCGAGATCGCCGAGGTGCTCGGCATCAGCGAAACCAATGTCGCCACCAAGATCAACCGCCTGAAACAACGCATCCGCGCAGGCATTTCGGAGACTCAGCAATGAACGGGAGCAACGTGATGGAACTCGACGACTTCAAACAAGCCTGGCAGGTAATCGATCGTCGCCTCGAACAGCAGTACGCGCTGAACCTGCAGGGGTTCCGCGATGGCCGGCTCGACAAGCTGCGGCGCGGCCTGCGTCCACTGGTGTGGGGGCAGGCGATCCAGATGGTGATCGGCGCACTCGGCCTGCTGGTGCTCGCGCCGATCTGGATTACCCATCGTGACATCGTGTCAGTGTTGATCGCTGGCGTGGTGATGCACGTGTACTGCGTCGGTTTGATCGTATTCGGTGCGGTGATCCAGGCGCAGGTTGCGCGGCTCGATTACGGCGCACCCGTGCTCGCAATCCAGCGGCAACTGCTGAAGTTGCGCACGACCTATTCGCTCGGCGGCGCGCTGGTGGTAGGCCTGCCGTGGTGGTTCCTCACCGCGCCCTTGCTGGTGGTGCTGACGCGCGGCGCGATCATGACCAACGCGCCGGCGGTGATCTGGAGCCAACTCGCTATCGGCGCCGTCGGGCTGGTCGCAACATTCTGGTTCCATCGCTGGTCGCGCCAGCCGCAGCGCGCGGAGTTCGGACGCAAACTCGACGACAGCACTGCGGGCGGCAGCATTCGTCGCGCACAGGCGATGCTCGACGAAATCGCGCGTTTCGAACAGGAGTGACTTCAACCTGATCGGCGGTCAATTACAGGCCGCCGATCAGGTGTCTTGATTTGGCCTTCATCTTGCGCGTTCAATGATCCCCGCGCAGTCGCGCTGATCGCCGGGGGAGGTCGACATGAAATTCGCAAAACGCTTGTTCCTGATCGCGGCCATCTACGGCATCGTCGGCTTGGTTCCGCAATACTTCATGGAAGCCAGGAACGGCCGTGATTTCCCACCCGCGATCACGCATCCGGAATACTTCTACGGATTTCTCGGCGTCGCACTCGCATGGCAGATCATGTTCCTCATCATCGCCCGCGATCCCGCGCGCTACCGGCTTGCGATGATGCCGGGGGCGTTGGAGAAGATCGGCTTCGGCGGGGCCGGTGTCATCCTCTATCTGCAAGGGCGCGTCACGACGCAAATGTTGGCGTTCGGCTGCGTCGATCTGATCTTCGCAGCGTTGTTCGTCATCGCGTTCCGCAAGACGCCGGATCGCGGGTGATTAGCACTCAGCGCGTCACGTTGCCCGCCTCCAGCGCAGCGAGATAATTCGCCCAGCGCATTTCCTGTTCGCGGCCGAGCGTGTATAGCGTCGTCCAGCTGAAAATGCCGCTCGCGTGGCCATCGTCGAAGCGCAGCAACACGCCGTAATGGCCGACCGGTTCGATCGCGGCAATGTTCACGTCGTGCTTGCCGGCCACGAGAACCTTCTGGCCGGGTCCGTGGCCCTGCACTTCCGCACTCGGCGATTCGACGCGCAGGTATTCGCAGGGCAGGCGAAAGGTTTCGCCGCTATCGAATGCGACTTCGAGCGCGTGCGATGCGCGGTGCAGGACGATGTTGGTGACGCGAGGCGAGGTCATGCTAGTGATTGTCCCACGCGCCGCCCTGCATTCCGTCGGGCACTAATGCACCACAAGAAAGGCCGGCATGCGCTATGTCACCACCCAGGACACAACCTCTCCTTGAAGCAGTGTTTTCGGGACGTCCCCCGCATGAAATCGTCCGCTATTTTTTCTTCTGCGACGTTTGCGCCAATGCACTGCCCGCAGCGGATTTCGAATCTTTCGCCGTCCGACCATCTCGCAGCGTCTTCGATGCTGCAGACGCCGCCGCCGGGGAGGTGGTTTTGCCGGGTGCCTTGCGTTGCGCCAGCGCGCTGCCGGCGGCAGATTTAGACGCCTTGCCGGTGGCGGCGCTCGATAGCGTCTTTGACGCGCTGCCCGCAGCCGATTTCGAGGTGACTTCCTTCTTTGCCATGGGTTTCTCCTTTATAAAGCGCTAGGCAACAATTGACGGGTAACTCGCGCACCATCATGCGCCCAAAAGTGCAGCCGCGTCAGGCATGCCGAAAGGGACGATGCGCATGCGGTCTCATGTCCCCTCGCTGCTCTTGCGCTTCGCGCGCGGGTGCGCGGCGTCGTAAACCTTTGCGAGGTGCTGAAAATCCAGGTGCGTGTAGATCTGGGTCGTGGCGATGTCGGCGTGGCCGAGGAGCTCCTGCACGCCGCGCAGGTCGCCGGAGGATTCGAGTACGTGGCTCGCGAAACTGTGGCGCAACAGATGCGGATGCACGCGCTTCCAGATGCCTTGTTGCTGTGCGAGCTGACGCAGACGTAGTTGGATTGCACGCGGACTGATCGGTGCACCACCGCGGCCGGGAAACACCGGCAATTCGGCATCGGCGTGTGCGACCGTATTCGTGAATTGCGTGTGCGTCAGATCGGCACATTCCGCACGCCATGCGAGCAATGCGCTGCACGCATGCCGCCCAACCGGTACCAGCCGCATCTTCGAGCCTTTGCCGGTGACGCGCACCATGCCGGCGTCGAGATCGAGTTCACGCCAGCGCAGTCCGCAGACTTCAGCGAGGCGCAAGCCGGACGAGTACATCAGTTCCAGTAATGCGCGGTCGCGTTTGCCGATCGGGTCGGCATCGGGAACTTCGACGAGCCGTGTCATCTCGTCAGGATCGAGTACTTCGGGCAATTTGCGCGGCGCTTTCGGTGCGCGCAGGCCAGTCGCAGGATTTGCGCGCAATGTTCCCCGTCGCAACTGCCATGCGAAAAAACTACGACAGGCCGACAGGCGTCGTTGTAGCGAGGTCGCGCCGAGGCCACGCCGATGTTCGGCTGCGATGAATGCGCGCAGGGTTTCGCCATCGAGTTGATTCCACGCGACGATGTCGCGTGTCACCAGCCAATCGCACAACACCGCAAGATCGCGACCGTAAGCATCGAGTGTGTGCGCCGACATCCGCCGTTCGACTTGCAGATGCGCAAGAAACGCATCGCGTTCGGCATGCAGCGGCTGCGCGTCGATCAGGGCATCGTCGGAGGCAGCCGGATGCTTCATCGCCCTAGTCGTAACGGCCCAGCGCCGCGACCAAGGTATCGCCCATCAAGCGCAGGAACAGCGTGCCCATGCCCGGATAAAAACGGTTCGGGTCGTGGCTGCCGATCGCGATCAGGCCGCGGTCAGCCAGCGGCAACAACGCGCAGGATTGCACTTCGTGTACGCGCGCGCCGAACAACACGTCGAGCTTGTCCTGTTGCAGGCGTCCGCACAGCGGTTCGTCGTTCTTGAAGAACTCCGCGAACGGCGTCAGCAGCGCCGCATCGCGCGGCAACACCTCCAGCCAGTCGGCGCCATCGAGTCCGCGCTCAGTCAAGCCAGCCACTGGCGCATGCAACAGCACGCGCACGAGATCGCCATGGAAATCCTCGGTGAGGCTCGCGACCATCGCCTTGAGCGTGTCCGTTGCATCGCGTGCGCGCATCAGCGCCAGTGTGAGCTGGTGCGTGCGCACGGTCAGGCGTTCGTTTTCCTGGGCGACGTGGAAGAGTTCCTGCAGGCGTTTGTTGAGCTCGCGGTTCTTGTCACGCAGCACGTCGAGCTGGTAGCTCGCGAGTGAGGTCGCGCGACCTTCTTCGCGCGGTACGACAAGTCCCAGCGCGAGGTCGGGATACTCGTTGAGGAAACGCGGATTGCTGCGCAGGTAAGCCGCAACTTCGCTGGAACCGATCGTGTCACTCATGAAATCCACTCTCCTTCGAAAACGAATGCGGTCGGGCCGCGCATGCTGACGGGTGCATCGTCGCGCGGCCACGCAATGTGCAGTGTGCCACCGGGAAGTTCGACCGCGACAGCGCGATCCACGCGACCTTGCCGGACAAGGACCGCAACCGCCGCGCAGGCGCCGCTGCCGCAGGCCAGGGTTTCGCCGACGCCGCGCTCGAACACGCGCAGCGCGATGCGATCACGTGCGAGCACCTGCGCAAAGCCTACGTTGACGCTCTCCGGAAATTCCTGAATTGCCTGCATCGCCGCGCCGAGTTTGTGCACGGGTGCGGTTGTAATGGCCTGGACGTCGATCAATGCATGCGGATTGCCCATCGACACCGCGCCGAAACGCACCGGCACATCGTGCACATCGAGCTTGTAGTGCGGTTGCTCCTCAGCCATTGCGAGGGGGATACGTACGGGTGCGAAATCGGGTCTGCCCATGTCGATGGTGAAATCGCCATCCGCATGCGCAAGCACGGCATGCGCGCCGGATGGGCTGTCGAGCGTGAAGGATTCGTCCGTTGTCGATCCGTCCCTTCGCAACCAGGCCGCAACGCAACGCGCGCCATTGCCGCATTGCTGCGCGGGCGCGCCGTCGGCATTCCAGATGCGATAGCTGGCGATGCTGGCCTGCGAATGTGGATCAAGAATCGCGATCACCTGATCGCAGCCAACACCGCGATGGCGGTCGGCCAGTAGGCGCAGTGTGCGCATGTCGGGAACGGGCGCATCGCCACGCAAATCAAGCAGCACGAAGTCGTTGCCGGCTCCATGCATCTTGGTGAAGCGTAGACACTGGCTCACGGCGTGACTCAACCGCCGGCAGGAGGGTTTTTGTCGGGCAGCACCAGCGCACCCTTGTTGCCGCAGGCGGCGAGTGCGAGCATGACGGCGATCAGCAGAATGCGCACGGTCGTTTTCATGCGCGCAGTATAATCCTGACGAACGAAGCGGGAACTGCCATGTCCACCTTGCTGATGACGCCGACTGCGTTTCTCGCGATCCCTGCGCTATTGGCGCTGCTGATTGCACTTGCATTGCTCAAGGGTCGCCGTCGCAGCAGCGGCTTTGGCCGGTTCCTGCGCACGTTATTCGGGTTGGGCCTGGTGTTGGTCGCGCTGGTGCTGGGCGCGCTGGCGCTGAGCCTGCACAGCTACCGTCGCCTGCATGCCGATGTTGCCGTCGCGCAGATTGCCCTCAAGCAAACTGCACCGCAACGTTTTTCGGTGACGCTGACGCCCGCAGGCGGCGAACAACGCACCGTCGAATTGCAGGGTGACCAGTGGGAAGTGGATGCGCGCGTGGTGCGTTGGCAGTTGCCGGCGCGGCTGGCTGGCGTGCCGCCGTTGTATCGGCTCGAGCGCATCAGCGGCCGTTATCTCGACATCAAACAAGAACGCGAAGCCTCGCGCAGCCTGTACGACCTGACCGAAGCAGGCCAACTCGATTTGTGGACGCTCAAGCGCCAATTTCCGCAATGGTTGCCGTTCGTCGATGCGGATTTTGGCAGTGGCGCGTTCCTGCCGATGGTCGATGGCGGCCGCTTCGACTTGCTGCTCAGCCCCGACGGCGGGCTGGTCGCGAAACCCGCCGACGATGCCACGCGCGACAAGCTGCACGGCATGCATTGGTAGCGTATAGCCGCTGCGATCAAAGCGGCTTCGATGCTGCAACCGTCGCAACCAGATGTTGCTTGAGAAAGATCCAGGCCAGCGCCGACATCGTGGCGAGCTGCTTGTTGTCGGCTGCGCCGCCATGCCCGCCTTCGATGTTTTCGTAATACAGAACGTCGTGGTCCTGATTGAGCATGCGCGCCATCATCTTGCGCGCGTGGCCGGGATGCACACGGTCGTCGCGGGTCGAGGTCATGAACAGCACCGGCGGATAGACGATATCCTTCCGCACGTTTCGATACGGCGAGAATGTCTTGATGAAATCCCAGTCGGCAGTATCCGGATCGCCGTATTCGGCCATCCACGATGCGCCCGCGAGCAGATGGCTGTAGCGCTTCATGTCGAGCAGCGGCACCTGGCACACGACCGCTCCGAATAGCTGCGGATACATCGTGAGCATATTGCCCACTAGCAGGCCGCCATTGCTGCCGCCCTGGATGCCCAGATGCTTTGGCGACGTGACTTTGCGTGCGATCAGATCTTCGGCGACCGCAGCGAAATCCTCGTACGCGCGCAAGCGGTTTTCGCGTAACGCGGCCTGATGCCAACGCGGGCCGTACTCGCCGCCGCCGCGGATGTTCGCAACGACGAAGACATTGTTTGAAGCCGCATGCCCCGAAGCCGCTCCGTCTTCGGTCAGCCACGCGCGGCCGACACCACCACTGTAGGCCGGCGTTAGCGAGACTTCGAAACCGCCATAGCCATACAGCAGTGTCGGATGGCTGCCGTCGAGCGCAAGAGTTTTGTTCGCGACCATGAAGTACGGAACCCTGGTTCCATCCTTGCTCGTCGCGAAATGCTGGCTGATCGCGAGGTGAGATGCATCGAAAAATGCGGGTGTCAATTTGAGCACTTCAGGCAGCGTGCCGACTTCGCCGAGATACAACGTCGTCGGCGTTAGGTAATCGGTGACCGTCATGAAATACGCATCGGATTCCTCGTCATCGATCGCGCTGACCGCCACCGCGCCGAACGCGGGCACACCTTCGAGCGCTTGATGCTGCCATCCTTGCGTACTCGGCGTGACGACCTCGATGCGACTCTTTACATCGTCGAGCAAGTTCAGCAACAGATGATTCTTCGTGAAGCTGTAGCCGACAAGCGATACCGTTGCGTTTGGCATGAACAACGGCTGGAAATCACGTCCGCCGGCAATGAAATCGTCGAAGCGTGTCGCGATCAGCGCACCTGCTGGCCAAGCCACGTCCCCGATCACGCAATCCTCGCGCAACTCCAGCAACAGCCATTCGCGGTGCACGAATTTCTTCGCGCTGTCGGGCGCATCGATTTTGACGAGATTGCCGCGTGCATCGCGCCCATCGCGATCGAGCCGGTCGTCATCAAACCGGATGTAATCAAGCCGGCCACAATCAAACACGTAGAGTTCGTCGGTGTAGAAACTCAGCGCGCGGATCACGAAATCGCGCTCGAAACCGCGGCTGCGGTCGCGGTATGCGGTGATCGCAAGATCGTCGGGTTCGCCCGCGTACACGACGCTCGCCGTATCCAGCGGGGTGCCGCGTTTCCATTCCTTCGCGATGCGCGGATAGCCCGACGCCGTCATGCTGCGGGCGCCGAAATCGGTGCCGACATAGACGCTGTCTTCGTCCTTCCAGCTCAGACTGCCCTTGGCTTCTGAACGCCGGAAGCCATCGGCGACGAATTGTTTCGTGACCAGGTCGAACTCGCGGGTGACATCGGCATCCGCGCCGCCGCGCGAAAGCGCGATCAGGCAATGCCGGTACGCTTGCGATGGATCGCGCGGCTTCAGGCAGTCGGCACCGTGCCAGACCCAGTTCGTGTGTTCGGCACTATTGAGCGCGTCCAGATCGAGCACGGTTTCCCATGCGGGATCAGGCTTGCGGTATTCGTCCGGCGTGGTGCGCCGCCAGATGCCGCGCTGGTGGTGACGATCCTGCCAGAAGTTGTAATAGTGCGCGCCGATCTCCTCGACCAGTGGAATGCGTGCATCGGAGTCGAGCACTTCGAGGATGTCCGCACGCAACGTCTCGAAACGCGGATCGGATTCGAGCACTCCGACGGTCGTCGCGTTGCGCACGCGCACCCAGTCCAGCGCGATTGGCGCATCGACATCTTCGAGCCACAGCCAAGGGTCAGACGTGTCCGCGATCGATGCGATTGTCGGTTGATTCATCGTGCGCGCTCCACAGCGACTGGAACGCTAGCACACCGGAACGATCAGCCCATTGCGTGACACAGGCGCGCCTGCTGCAGTTTCGTCGTCGCACGACTGCCGATCGCGCGCCGGGCCTGCGGTCTTGGCCGCACGATGCGTCGTCGCGCGGCCTGCGCATAGCCAAGCTGCCAGCGCGTCGAAACAGCGTGCAGCAAGGTGCGGCGGTAATGCGTCGCGAGCGCGCTCAATGGAATCAACGCGCACCACAGCGCTATCGCGCCGAATTGCGGCGCACGCTGTGTGAGCGTTGCAGCCGCACCGATGCCGAGTACAGCCAATTGCCACAGCGTGCGCTGCAGCGCGAGCAAGAGGGGACTTTCGGGAACGCGGGTCGGGATCTGACGCGACATGGAGGACTCCTCGGTGAACGAGGAGCCAGTCTGCGACGCGCTCGTCTCAACGGCCGAGACGGTGTGATCAGGATCATTTCGCGCATGAATTCGGCTATTGCGGAATCGCGTGGTTCGACGGGCCCACCATGAACGGAATCGATTGGCCGGGGATCAATCGCGGTCGATCAATCGCGGTCGTACGCCGCCAGCGCCAGTTGCAGGATCGTGCGCGCCTGTTGGCGCAGGCTGACCGGCTCGATGATTTCCGCATCGGCGCCGTAGCGCAACACATCCATCAGCAATTCTTTGCCGTTGCTGTAAGGCAGGCGCAACTGGTAGCGGCCGTCGGCAAGGTATTTCCCTTCCTGCTTGGAATGCCAGTGCGCGTCCGCGACCCAGCGTGCGGACTTGGCCGAGAACACGATCGTCGCCCAGGCTTTCGGTGGCCCGGAAAAGATGCCATAGCCGGACGCGAGGTGTTCGTCGAGCACGCTATTCGGCACGTCCTGCGCGATTGCATCGAGCACATGCGCAGCGCTGATGCGATCGACCGCGAAGCTGCGCAGCGCATCGCGCTCGTGATCCCAGGCGTCGAGATACCAGTTGTCGCGATAGTGTGTCAGCCGTTGCGGCGAGACCTTGCGATGGCTGCGCTCGTCGGTCGAACGCGCGCGATAATCGAACGCCAGTTGCTTGCGTCCGAGCACTGCGCTCGCGGCGATGCGGAAGCCGAGTTGATCCATCTCGCGCTGGCCCGATGCGATCACCCGCACGCGTTCGACCGGCCAGCGCTTGCCTCCGGCCTGCTGCGCGAGCAGGCTATCAATCCGCGTTTTCAGCGGCGCCAACGCACCCGACAACACGCCGCCGCCGGTGCGCTCGAGCAATTGGTGGGTCGCGAGCAACGCGTGCAGCTCATCGGAACTCAGCCACAGCCCCGGCAATTCGAAGCGTCCGGCTTCTACTTCGTCGTAGCGATAGGCACCTTCGCCGGTACTGTCCAGCGGAGCGCCGAGCGCATCGCGCAGGAAGGCCAGATCACGGTACAGGGTCGCCCGCGAACAGCCCAATTCCTCCATCATCCGCTTGGTCGATACCGGATAACGGGCGGATTTGAGCAGCCGATGCAGCGCCAGCGCGCGTTCGTAGCGTTCCATCAGTCGGAACTGCCCGGGTTTGGAGGACAGCGTCTAGAATGACACCGCCTGCCCGTCCTTTCCACGCCCGGAGTACCCCGATGTTCCGACGTACCCTGTTCGCCGTGTTTGCCCTTGGTTTCGCCGGCAACGTATTCGCCGGTGCGAAGGAGGACCTGCATGCTGCATTCACCAAGTTCCTCGCCCAGACCGCGTTCAGGGGCGCCAACACCAGTACGATGAATGGCAAGACCACGCACGCGACCGTCGAATTCCAGGCACCCGACCGCTATCGGATCGCCTCCGCAGGCCGTCCGGCCAACGTGATCATCGGCGACACGATGTACATCGACATGCATGGCCGCAACATCAAGGTGGCGATCCCGGGCGAGACGATGATCACGAAGTACCGCGATCCGAGAGTCCTCGGTCAGATCGAAAGCAGCATGCATGCAGAGGATCTGGGAATGGACACTGTCGGCGGCGTTGCGGCGCACAAATACCGCTACACAATTACCGACCCGCAGCCGGGCACTTGCATGGTCTGGGTGTCGAAGGCGTCAAGTTTGCCGATCCAGATTCAGACTACGGGCAAGGCGATGGGTGCGACCGTCGATACCACGATCGCCTACAGCAGTTTCAGCGATCCGTCGATCCAGATCAGCGCGCCGAATTGAGTCGACGCAGCTCGCAAGCGCGCGCCATGAAAGAACCGAAAATCAATCTCTCGCCCAGCCCTGGCGACGAAGTCAAAACCACGACCTGCTACATGTGCGCGTGCCGCTGTGGGCGGAAGCGGGCGCTGAGGCGAGTCCAGTGGACTCGCATGCCCGATTCCGCGACCGGCCAAGGATGGCCGGGCCGGCACCCAACACCAGGGATGGTTCGCCACAGCGCCCCAATTGCTCACGTAGCGCAGAAGCGCGCGCCATGAAGGAACCCAAACTCAATCTTTCGCCCAGCCCCGGCGACGAATTCAAAACCACGACCTGCTACATGTGCGCGTGCCGCTGTGGCATCAAAGTGTGGCTCAAGGACGGGAAAATCCGCTACATCCAGGGCAATCCAGCGCACCCGGTGAATCAGGGTGTTTTGTGCGCGAAGGGTGCGGCCGGAATCATGCAGCACTACTCGCCGGCGCGTCTGAGCAAGCCGTTATTGCGCGTGGGCGAACGCGGTAGTGGTGAGTTCAAGGAAATCGAATGGAACGAAGCGCTGTCAATCGCGACCGGCTGGCTGAAACCCATTCGCGAACGTAATCCTGACCAGCTCGCCTTCTTCACCGGTCGCGACCAATCACAGGCACTCACCGGCTGGTGGGCGCAACAATTCGGAACGATCAACTACGCTGCGCACGGCGGCTTTTGCTCGGTGAACATGGCTGCGGGTGGGTTGTACACCCTCGGCGGCAGCTTCTGGGAGTTCGGCGAACCCGACTGGGAGCACACGCGCTACCTGATGCTATGGGGCGTGGCCGAAGATCACGATTCCAATCCGATCAAACTAGGGCTCGGAAAACTAAAAGCGCGCGGCGCAAAAGTGGTAGCGATCAATCCGGTGCGTACAGGCTACGGTGCGATCGCTGACGAGTGGATAGGCATTCGCCCAGGCACCGACGGATTGTTCGCGTTCGCATTGATCCACGAATTGCTGAAAGGCGATCGCATCGATCTGGATTATCTGGTGCGCTACGCGAATGCGCACTGGCTGGTGATTCGTAATCCCGGCGGCGCGGACGATGGACTGTTTGCGCGCGATGCGGATGGGAATGTGTTGTGCTGGGACAGCGTCGCTCCTGCTCCCTCCCCTGGGAACGCAGGGGAGGGCTGGGGAGGGGTTGAGCGGACGCAGACGAGATCATCACCGCAAGCCCACGAAACCCCCTCGCAACCTCCCCCTGCCGCTGCAGGAGGAGGAGCTGCAGCGCGAGCCGATGCAATCGACATTACGCCAGCGGTTGTCGGCGAATACACACTGCCCGACGGCCGCAAGGCCACGCCGGTATTCCATCTACTGGCCGAACGCTACCTCGATCCGCAATACGCGCCGGAAGCGGTCAGCGAACGCTGCGGAATTCCTGCCGACATCATTCATCGCATCGCTCGCGAATTGGCTGAAGCGGCGTTCGACAGCGACTTTTCCCTGCCGATTGCATGGACCGACACGCACGGTCGCCAGCACGAGCAAATGATCGGTCGCCCGGTTTCGATGCATGCGATGCGCGGGATCAGTGCGCACTCCAACGGATTTCATACCTGTCGCGCGCTGCATGTGCTGCAGTTGCTGTTGGGCGCCGTCGATACGCCCGGTTCATTCCGCTACCAGCCGCCGTATCCACGATCGATTCCACCCGGCAATCGTCCGGGCAGGAAGCGCAAGGACAACGGTGCACTCGACCACAATCCGCTTGGTTTCATCCACAGCCCGGAAGATTTGCTGATTGATGCCAGCGGCGTGCCTCGGCGAATCGATCATGCGTATTCATGGGCGTATCCGCTGGCCGCGCACGGGATGATGCACACGGTGATTCGCAACGCGTGGGCCGGCGATCCTCAGCCGATCGATACGCTGCTGATGTTCATGGCCAACATGAGCTGGAACTCGTCGATGAATACCGGCGAGACCATGCGCATGCTGACCGACAAGCGCGCGGACGGCGAATACAAAATCCCGCACATCATCTACTCCGATGCGTACGCCAGCGAGATGGTGGCTTACGCCGATTTGGTGTTGCCGGATACGACGTATCTGGAACGCTTCGATGCGATGTCGATGCTCGATCGGCCGATTTCCGATGCCGACTGCGCGGCCGATGCGATCCGGCATCCGGTGCTGGATCCATCCACGCAGCCCTCGGTCGCTATCAGCATCCTGCCTCACGCGACACTCGTGCATCCATGCACTTCGCAGGACAAGCAGCGCGACGTGCGCGGGTTTCAGTCGGTGCTGCTGGAATTGGGCGCGCGCCTGCAACTTCCGGGCATGGTCGATGGTGCCGGCGCGCCCGTGTATCGCGACTACGCCGATTACATCATCAACCATCAGCGAGCGCCCGGCGTCGGGTTACTCGCGGGCTGGCGTGGTGAAGACGGATCGCTGGAAGGCAAGGGCGCACCCAATCCGCGCCAGCTTGATGCTTATATCGCGAATGGCGGTTTCTGGCGCAGCGAGATTCCCGAATCCGCGCGCTATTACAAGATGGCCAATCGCGACTATCTGGAATGGTCGGTGCGCATGGGCTTCATCACGAAAGCCGAGCCGGTGGTGATGCAGTTGTATTCCGAAACACTGCAAAAATTCCGCCTCGCCGCGCAAGGTTTTGGTGACGTGCAGCCACCGGATTCGGAACGCGAGCGCGTTGCAACGTACTTTGATCCGCTGCCGATCTGGTATGAGCCATTCGAGAGCGTCGAAACCTCGTCGCAGGAGTTTCCGCTGAGCGCCATCACCCAACGGCCGATGTTCATGTACCACGCCTGGGGTTCGCAGAACGCATGGTTGCGGCAGATTGCGACGCGCAACTGGCTATACCTGCATCCTGATACCGCCGCTAAATATCGCATTGCCGACTACGACTGGATCCATGTCGATTCGCACAACGGTCGCATCACGGTGCACGCCAGATGCGTTGCGAACATGCAGCCGGACACGGTGTGGACCTGGAACGCGATCGGCAAGCGCCGCGGCGCGTGGAAGCTCGCCAAGGACGCGCCCGAAGGTACCAAGGGTTTCCTGCTCAATCATTTGATCTCCGACCGCACGCCGAAAGGCGACTACGCGAATGCTGACCCGGTCACCGGCCAGGCCGCGTGGTTCGACCTGCGCGTGCGCATCGCCAGGGCAGGTGCCGAAACCACGAGCGAACCACAGTTTCAGCCACTGAACATGGGCAAGGCCGACGACGAACCGCTACGCTATGGCGCTGCCATGCGGAAACGATCATGAGAGACACCCACATTTTTGACTTCGATGCCGTTGCAATACCAATTGCGGACCGCGCCCAGATGTTCGTTACGCTTTGCGAGTGCGCAGCCGCATGACGTGGCAGGCGTGGGAAGTCGCAGGCATCGTGATCGGCGCCATGGCGCTGTTCGCGAGCGAGAAGGTGCGCATCGATCTGGTAGCACTCATCGTGCTCGCCTTGTTGATGATCCTCGGCGTGCTGAACGTCAAGGAGGCGCTGAGCGGATTCAGCAATGAAGCCACCATCACCGTCGCCGCGATGTTCGCGCTCAGCCTCGGCATCGAGCGATCCGGCGCGCTGGAGCCACTCGGCCGTTTTCTCGGCAGGATCAAGAAACCGTGGCTGCTCACGCTGGCGCTGATGTTGGCGATTGCGCCACTCGGAGCTTTCATCAAGAACATCGCGCTGGTCGGCATGTTCCTGCCGCTGGCATTGCGTGTTTGCGCGCGCTCGCAGACGTCGCCGGCGCGGGTGTTGATGCCGATGGCGTTTGCCGCGCAGATGGGTGGCGTGTGCACTCTGATCGGCACGTCGTCGAATCTGCTGGTGGACAGCATGACCCAGGACATGGGCCTGCCTGCGTTCGGCGTGTTCGAATTCACCAGGCTCGGTGCGACCCTCGCCGCGGCCGGCATTCTGTACCTGATCCTGATCGGACGCTGGCTGTTGCCGAAGAAGGTGAACACCCAGCTTCCGGCGAACGAGGACATCGGCATGTACGTGGCCGAGTTGCGCGTCACCGGCGAATCGACCGTGCTCGGCAAGACGATCGCCGACGTGGCGATGACCGAAAAATACGGCGTGTTTCCGCTCGAACTGTTGCGCGGCGACGAGCAGCAATGGTCGCCACGCACCGAACAACTGACCAGGAACGACGTGCTGCTGGTGCGCGGCGACTGGAGCAAGATCGAAGAATTCCGTCGCGTCGCCAAGCTCGAGAATGCGCACGAACACCGTTACGCGCAGGAGGGCGACGATCCACGCGTCCTGACCGAGGTCATGGTCGCGCCCGGCAGCGTGGTGCAGGGACGCAAGTTGTCCGAGCTCAACCTGCTCTGGGTTTACGATGCCAACGTACTGGCGATCCATCGTCGCGGCCACTTGCTGCACAAGAGCCTGAAATCGGTCGAGCTCGCGCTCGGCGATGTATTGCTGATGCTGGTCGATGAAAACGCATTGCCGAAATTGCGCACCGACGACCGCTTCATCGTCCTGAGCGAGCGCGAGGATCGTCAGGAAACATCGCGCAAGGCGTGGCTCGCCGTGGGCATCATGGCTGCGGTGGTGGTGGTGTCCGGATTGAAATGGTTGCCGATTCCAGCCGCTGCTGTCTGCGGCGCGGTCGCGATGGCGTTTGCTGGCTGCTACGGGCGCAAGAACGTCTATGAAGCAATGGACTGGAAAATCATTGTGTTGCTCGGCGCGATCCTGCCGCTCGGCATCGCCATCGAGAAAACCGGCCTGTCCACGGCGCTGGTCACCGCAGGCATGGGCTTCGTGGGCGGACAGGGGCCGCTGATCGCGCTGCTGCTCGTGTATCTGCTCACTGCACTGCTTACCGAATTGATGGGGCACAACCCCTCGGTGGTGTTGATGGTTGGTATTGCGGCGTCGATCGCGCACACCATCCACGCCGATGCGCGTCCGTTCATCGTCGCCGTGGCGTTTGCGGCGGCAACATCCTTTGCGACACCGGTCGGCTATCCGACCAACACCATGGTGTATTACGCCGGTGGGTATCGTTTCACCGATTTCATGAAGGTCGGCATTCCGTTGATCGCGATTTTCTGCGCGATATCGATGTACCTGATTCCGCAATACTGGCCGTTCCATCCAGTGATCGGGCACTAATCCAGCGCGATGACCGCCTTGCCGCAGCCATCGAAGATCAAACTCGGCTTGGTGATCGACCTCGACACTTGCGTGGGTTGCCACGCATGCGCGGTCGCTTGCAAGGAATGGAATGCGGGCGGCATCGTCGGGCCGCTGACCGACGAGGATCCTTACGGAAAGCAACCGTTCGGGGTGTGGCTCAACCGCGTGCACAGTTACGAACTACACGAAACGGGGAACGGCGAAGGAGCAGCCACCCAAGGCACCGACATGACCGTGCATTTTCCGCGCTCGTGCCTGCATTGCGAAGAACCGGCCTGCGTGACCGTGTGCCCGACCGGTGCGAGCTACAAGCGCGCGGAAGACGGCATCGTGCTGGTGGACGAAGACAAATGCATCGGTTGCAAATTGTGTTCGTGGGCCTGTCCATACGGCGCGCGCGAATACTCGGCGGTCGAGGGCGTGATGAAGAAATGCACGTTGTGCGTCGATCGCATCTACAACGAACACCTCGATGAAATCGAACGTCAGCCCGCTTGCGTGCAGGCCTGTCCGACACGCGCACGGCATTTCGGCGATCTCGGCGATCCGCAATCGAACGTCTCGAAACTTGTCGTCGAACGCAGCGGTCGCGACCTGCTGCCGGAACTCGGTTACAAACCGACTAACAAATACCTGCCGCCACGGCCGCGACGCGGTGCAACTTCCCCCGCACCTGAAAACACAACGCAGGCCGATGAAAAACTCAATCCCGCCGCGCTGTCGCCGTTACTGCGTTGGCTCGACCGGGCGTTGTCGCGATGAATCCGGCGCTCTCGGTCATTTTCTTCACAACATTATCCGGGGCAGGCTACGGATTGATGCTTTTCTGGATCGGAATTCTCACCGCCGGAACTTCGTTCTCCCCTTCGTTTCCGCTGTCAACTTGGTTCTGGATCAATCCCTGGTTCAACGCGATGGTTGCGTCGCTTTTGCTGGTCACGATTGGCCTGTCGAGTTCTGTGTTGCACCTCGGCAAACCGTTGCGGGCGTGGCGAGCGTTCTCTCAATGGCGTACATCCTGGCTTTCGCGCGAGGGTATATTTTCGATTTTGGTCTATGCAGGGATCGGACTTCTTTTTGCGGCCTTCGTGCATGATGGCATCTACACCAGGATTGTTGGCGATATCGCTCTTGCCTTGATTGCGACGAGTTCCATAGCAACGATCGTAAGTACTGGCATGATTTACGCATGTCTCAAGCCAGTTCCAGCATGGCGGCATCCGCTGGTTGTTCCTGTATATCTCGCGTTTGCATTGGCGACGGGCGGTTGGATCGGCGCTGCGCTGTTCAATACGAACGATGAGCCAACTGCTGTTCGCATGACGGTTTTCGTGCTGCTCGGCTCGGTGACGCTGGTGCTTGCGGCAATAAAACTCATCTACTGGCGCGATATAGACCGCGTCGCCATGCCGTCGCGCGAAGCTGCAACCGCACTGGAAGGCATCGGCAAGGTCACGGTGTTCGAACGGCCGCATACCGAAGCAAATTACCTCACGCGCGAAATGGGTTTCGTGTTGGCACGCAAGCATTCGCGCAAGCTGCGCCTCATCGCAATCGCGCTGTTCGCGGCGATTCCAATGCTCGTGATGCTCGCGGCATATCTGGTTCCGTCGGCGTCAACGTTTGCACTATGGATCGCCGCCGTCAGCGCGCTGTTGGGAGCAATCGTCGAGCGCTGGCTGTTCTTCGCCGAAGCGAAACACATGGTGATGCTCTATTACTGATGCGTCACGACGGCGCGTGCGTCAATGCGCGGCCAATCGCGCAAGCAACGTACTTGCGCCAGCGGCGATTAGGTTTTCGGCAACGCGCATTCCCAGTGCCTGCGGATCGTTGATGGAGCCGACGGCTTCGGCGCGCACGAGTTCGCCATTCGTCGCATCACCGACCAATCCCTGCAAGTGCAAACCATCGCCATCGAGCACGGCATAACCTGCGACCGGAACCTGGCAACTGCCGTGCAATCGCCGGTTCATCGCACGCTCGGCTTCGACGCAGATACGTGTCGGCGTGTGTTCGAGCGCTGCGAACAAGGCGTGTGTCGCGGCATCGCCGTCACGACATTCGACGGCGATCGCGCCTTGCGCAACCGCAGGCACCCAGTCGGGCGCGATCAAACGTTCGCGGATGCGTTCGCCCATTCCGAGCCGTTGCAATCCGGCACAGGCCAGCAGGATCGCGTCGTATTGATCGGCATCGAGCTTCTTCAATCGCGAACCGACATTGCCGCGTAAATCTTCGATGCGCAGGTCGGGGCGGCGCGCGCGTAATTGCGCTTGTCGTCGCAGTGACGACGAGCCGACACGCGCACCCTGCGGCAACGCATCGAGCGATTCAAAATGATGGCTGACAAAAGCATCGAACGGGTCAGCGCGTTCAAGAACGGACGCAATCGCAAACGGGCCATCAAGTTCCATCGGTACGTCTTTGAGCGAGTGGACGGCTGCATCAGCGCGACCTTCGATCATCGCGATTTCGAGCTCTTTCAGAAACAATCCCTTGCCGCCGATCGTGGCAAGTGGGCGATCAATGATGCGATCGCCGCGCGTGGTCATCGGCACAAGTTCGACGCGCAGACCCGGGCGTGCGGCGCGCAGCAATGCGGCGACGTGTTCGCTCTGCCAGAGCGCGAGCGGACTTTCGCGCGTTGCAAGCCGCAATACGGAGCTCAGCATGTCACAAGTGCCGCAAACGATCGCGCAGCAACGGCAGGCAGCGACGGCTGACTTCCAGCGGCGTCGTTACACTGCGCAACATCACATGCGCTTGCCCGTCGGGGCTGCGACGCAATTCGGTGAGCGCGCTTGCGGCGATCAGGCAGTTGCGATGAATGCGCAGGAAACGCTCGCCGAATTCGGACTCAAGCGATTTCAAGGATTCTTCGATTAAATCCTCGATCAGATCTTCGCCGTGGGCGTGATGCACCGAAACGTATTTTTCGTCGGCCTGCAGATAGATGATTTCGCCGATCGGGATCAAGCGCAGGCTGCCGCGCAGGCGCGCGCTCAGGTGCGTGCGTGGTTTGTTGCGCGGCAATTCCGGCAACCGCAATGCGGGTCGCGCGTCGACATAGCGGCGCGCGCGCTCGAGCGCACCGGCGAGTCGTTCGGGACGCACGGGCTTGACCAGGTAATCGACCGCTGCAGCTTCGAACGCCGACAGCGCATGCTCGTCGTATGCGGTGCAAAACACCAACGCCGGCGGTGCGTCAAGTTGCGCGAGGTGATGCGCGGCTTCCAGTCCGTCCATGACCGGCATCGCGATGTCCAGCAGCAGCAGGTCCGGTTGCAGGCGTTCGATCGCATCCAGCGCCTCGCGACCGTTACCCGCTTCGCCGACCACGACAACGTCGGCGTGCTCTGCCAGTAGCGCACGCAAACGTTCGCGCGCGAGCGGTTCGTCGTCGGCGATCAATACTTTCATCGTGCCTTCTTCATGCCGGAAGTCTTCATTGAACAGGCAATGTCAATTCGCAAGCATAGTAGCCATCGGCGTGACGCGCGACCATGCTGGTGGCCGCGCCGAAGCGGTAACGCAGCCGGTGCGCGATACTCTGCTGGGCGTGGCCGTTGCCATGCGTGGAAGCTGCGATGTCCGCAGTCGGCGGGCATGGATTGCCGATGGTGACACGCAATATCTTGCCTTCGGTGCGCAGCGCGATGTCGATGACGCCGCCGCTCGCGAGTTGCGCGATACCGTGGATAATCGCGTTCTCGACCAGCGGTTGCAGCACCAGACGCGGCAGTTTCAGCTCCCATGGCAGCGGTTCCTCGCGTTGCCACTGCACTTGCAGGCGCGCGCCCAGGCGCAAGGATTCAATCGCCAGAAAGCGCTCGACGAGCTCCACTTCCTCCGCCAGCGTGGATTCGCCTTCGCCCGCGCCGAGCGCGGCGCGGAACAGGTCGGACAGATCTTCCACTGCGCGCTCTGCCTGCACCGGATTGCTGCGGACGAGGCTGGCGATGGTATTCATGCTGTTGAACAGGAAGTGCGGCCGGATGCGCGCCTGCAATGCATCCACCTCGGCCTTGGCCTGCGCCTGCACTTGCTGTCGCCATTGCTCCTGCACGTACGCATAGCGCAGCGCGGCGGCGCTGATCAGTCCGGCAAGTACGGTGCAGCGCGTGATGAAACGGATCGGATCGGCATTGGGCTGGCCGAGCAGGAAACCGAGGCCGAGGTCGATCTGAAACAGCAGCCACGCGCCGAATGCGGCCACGGCGACTGGCAGCGCCCATGCGAGCAATGCGCCGGGCACCAGCCGCAGTTGCGATAACGGCAACCGCAATTTGCACAACAACATCGCGCTGACCAGAGCCGTCCACTGCGCGAACAGGCTTGCGGTGCCGAATGCGTAGGGGTTCCAGTGTTCGTGCCCGAGTGGCGCAAGAGTGAGAATCACCACCACGAGTTCGGCGCCGACGATGACCGCGAACAAGGTCGAGAGTCGACAAAAATCCGGAACCCAGGGGCGAGTCGGCGCGCGCATGTCGCGAGTATCGCTCACCCGGCGGCTGCGAAGCGCTCGCCCAGCCACGCGGTCAACGCCTGGATTTCTGACGGGCAGACCTGATGCGCCATCGGATAGCTGTGCCACTCGACGTGCATGCCGAGCGCAAGCAGTGCATCGCGAGCTTGGCGTCCAAGCGTTTCGGGAACGACCGGATCGAGGCTGCCATGCGCCATGAATACTGGCGTCGTGCGCGCCGCGCGCGTGCTCTCGGCGATGCTGGTCGCGGCCAGCGGAAGATATGTGGACAGCGCGATCAAACCGCCCACCGGTAGCTCGCGACGCAGGCCTGCCGCAAGCGCGATGGCACCGCCTTGCGAGAAACCGGCCAGCACGATCCGCGATGGTGGGATGCCGCGTTCGGCTTCGCGTGCGATCAGGGCCTCGACCTGCGCGATGCTCTGTCGGACGCCGGCCTCGTCTTCGCGCCGCGCCAGATCGAATCCGGCGATGTCGTACCACGCGCGCATGCGCATCCCGGCGTTGACCGTGATCGCGCGCATCGGCGCATGCGGAAATACGAACCGCAACGCGGGCCAACCGGGCCGCAGGAGTTGCGGGACGATCGGCGCGAAATCGTTGCCGTCCGCGCCGAGGCCATGCAGGAACAGAATGCTCCACGTCGGAATCGGACCTGTTTGTTTTTCGATGCTGTCGAGCAGGGTGTTGGTCATGATGGGGGTTCTACTAAGGGGTTCCACAGTAACCCACGCAGCAACATGCAGGAACGCGTCGCTGGTTTCGCGCTTGGGTTACGCGCGCGGCTCGACGCCTTGGATATTGCCGTGCTCGTCGTGATGCACGACGCAGATGCGGCTGCCACGACCAGCGACGATCACGGCTTTGTCGAGATCGAAATACTCGGCGTAATCCGCCAGCGTCTGCACGCCGTGTGCATGGGTCAGTTTGCGCGTCGGCAGCAAGGTCCACAGCAGCAGCAGCCCGCTGGTGCCGAGCAGCGCGATGATCGAGTGGGTGAGCGAGATCGGCGTGATGACATCGAAGACCTCGATCGCGGCCGATTCGAAATACAGATGCAGTTTGATCACCTGATGCAACTTGTAGAACACCGGCAGCCACAGCACGAGCCAGAACGCCCACATCGCGGCCGTCACCAGATCCGACAGTAGCCGACGTCGCCAGCCCAGATCGCCGCGCGCATTGATGATCATCCGCTCAGGCATGATCTTCGGCCTCATCTTGGCGCGGTTTCTTGTTGCGCAGATGCGCGCCGCGATCCGGGCTGATCCAGCGCGCGCGCTGGCCTTGGTCGCGCCACAATGCTTTCGGGAACGCGACCACGGTTGCGGCGGTGTTGATCAGCCAGAACACCAGCGGATACCAGATCATCCAGTAGTAATTGCGGCCCAAGCCGGTGTCGTAGTGGCTGTCCAGCCATTTGCTCAGGCTGAATTGCAGCAGGCAGGTGGTGCCAAGTACGACGCCGCTCCATTGCGGGATCAGCGGCGATCCGATGATCGGCACCGCGCCGAGCGGCAGCACCAATCCGGCCAGCCAGATCAGCACCATCGCGAGCAAGGTGTATGACCACAGCAGGCTCAGGCACAACTCGAGCAGCAACGGCCACAAATGATTCTGCGCTGGATGCAGGATGACATCGATGTTCTTCATGAGCACCTGCGCGCCGCCGGTCGCCCAGCGCAGGCGCTGTTTCCACAAACCGCGCAGGGTTTCCGGCATCAGGATCCAGACCAGCGCGCGCGGCTCGAAACGCACGTCCCAGCCGTCGCGTTGCAGCTTCCAGGTGATGTCGATGTCCTCGGTCAGCATGTCCGCGCTCCAGTAGCCGACGTGATGCACGGCCGACTTGCGGAATGCGGTGATCACGCCGGACACGGTGAACAATCGGCCGAAACTGCGCTGCGCGCGCTTGATCATGCCGACGATCGAGGAGAACTCGCCAACTTGCACGCGTCCGAGCAAAGTCGAACGATTGCGGATGCGCGGATTGCCGGTCACCGCAGCGACATCCGGGTCTTCGATGAAATGCCGCACCATCCAGTGCGCGCAATACGGATCGAGCAGCGCGTCGCCATCGATGCAGATGAGAATTTCATGCTTTGCAAGCAAACTGCCGGCCCGCAACGCCATCGCCTTACCCTGGTTCTGGGCGAGATGCACGACGCGCAATCGCGGGTATTCCTGCACCATGCGGTCGAGGATGTCTCCGGTATTGTCGCGGCTGCCGTCGTTGATCGCGATCACCTCGAAGTCCGGGTAATCCATCGCCAACGCGTGCCGCAAGGTTTCCTCTGCGTGCGCGCCTTCGTTGAAACACGGAATCAAAATGCTGACCGGTGGTGTATCGCGTAGTGGAACTGGCTGGTTGAACGGCGGGTCCTTGCGCTCCCAGCGCCAATAAAACAGCGCGGCGCCCATCATCCACAGATACGACATGAACAACGGGTAGTAGTACGCGAAGCCTTGCAGGCCGAGCCAGATGGTGTTGAGCAGCGCGGTCAGCGTCAACACGGATGGACACCTAACGGATGATTGGCAGGGGCAGGGGGTTATTCGGTTTGCTGTCGAAGATCGGACGCAGTTGCGCTGGATCGGGATTGTTCTTGAAAAGGTTGTCCGGATAGTAGGCGATGTTCTGCACGCCCCAGCCGTACAACGCGCGAATGGTATCGGCCAATTCCGTGCCCGGCAGCGGCGCGTCGTCCTTGCGCCAGTTCACTGTCTGCAATTCCATCACAACCTTGCTTATCGCGCCGGGATGCTCGTTCACCGCGTCGACGATCTGTTTGTAGAATGCCAACGGATCGGCGGCCTGCTCCATGTACGGCATTGCCATGATCGCGGTGTAATCGTAATTGGCCAGCGAATTGTCCAGCGATTGCGAATACCAGACCTCGGCTTTCGGGTTGAGCACGACGCTCGCATACAGGTTGCGCGCGGTCTTGATGCCTGGCTGTTCGTCGCGCACGACCTGAGCGAGTTCGCGGGCGAAATTATCCAGCGCGTTGATTTTCAGGATTGTCCAGCGTCCGAGCAAGTCGTCGCTCGCGCGGATCGCCTGCACAGAATCCGGCAGACCCCATTGCTTGTAGGTCTTCAGTGCCTGCGGGCTCGCATCTTCGTAATCGGACAAGGTGAGGTCGTCGTGGAACAGAATGCCGTCGATCGGCGTCGAGCGCGCGAGGTCCTGATACAGATCGCGCACGACCTGGCGTGCGCGCGGCGAGAACGGCGACAGCCGCGGATAACCCATCGCGACATGGCCGCCGGCAGTGTTCGGCAGGGTGACCACGACATCCTTCGCGGCCGGTTCCTTCGCCGGCAACTGCCATGCGAGCGCGGGCATCCACGCATACACGTGTCTGACCTGCGTGCGCGTGGCGATCTGCCATGCGGTGCGATTGAACAAATCCGCGCGCATCGGCAGATGGCGGTTCGGGAAGTACACCGCGTCGGCGGCGCCGTTGGCGTCAGGGTCGGCGAACGCCTGCAAGTACACCGTGTTCGCGCCCATCGCCTGAATACGATCGAGCAATTTGCCGAGATTGGTTTCCTGTTGCTTTGGATCCGGGTCGTAGATGTAGTCGAGGTCGATGTGCATGATCTTGCTCGGGCGATCATCCTCGTCATCGGTGTCCTTGTTGCGCAACTCGATCTCTTCGGCGAGGTCGCCAAGCCCCATCGAGCGGTCGATCAGCGAACGGCGCAATCCATACAGCGGGGTGTCGGCGGTGTTGCCGCCGTCGTCAAGGGTCAAACCGATCGGCATGCCGAGTTCGGCTGCGATGTGGCGCGTCTCGATGTTGTAGCGTCCGTACGGCCACACGATGATGTGCGGCCCCTTGCCGAGATGTTTTTTCAGCAGTTCGTTATTGCGCAGCAAATCTGCTCGCACGCGACGGTCATAACTCGTTTCGTCCTCGTAGCGTTTTTCCTCGGCGATCCAGCGCCGCGCGGTCGCGGCGGGCTGCAGGTTGCCCTGCGGATTTGCGACGATGCCTTCGTGCAGGCCGTAGGTGTGGCTCGCGATCTCGATCAGGCCGCTTTTCGTCATCTCGTTGATCTGCTGCCACGACAACAAATTTGTGCGCGGGATCGAACGACCATCGAAATTGACCTTGCCGTTCTCGGGCACCTCCATCCACTTGCCGACCAGCGCAATCACTGCGGGCGCGTTGAACAACTTGAGGATCGGGAATGCATGCACGTAAACCGAACGATAGCCGTCGTCGAAGGTGATCAGCACGGCCTTGTCGGGCAGCGGCTTCTTGCCCGCGTAATCGGCGAGCACATCGTTCATGCCGACGAAGCGATACCCGTTGTTCTTCAGCCAGTCCATCTGCCGCACGAAGTTCGTCGGCGTGACCGTGTACATCGGCACCAGCGCATCGTTGCCTTCGGCGATCTCGTGATAGCTGAGGATGGTGAGTTTGGGTTGCGGGGCGGCCTGTGCGACGTCTAAAAGACCCGCCAAAAGGACGAGCAATGTCGTGCAGGCAAACACAAACTTAGTAATAGATGATCGAATGGTCATGACCGGTGATCAAGTACCGAGGCGCAATTTCTACAGTATTAGGGCTAGCTGCATGCGAACATGGGGACAAAGCATTAAAGATTTTTCACCAAACGGATGAACGCTTAGATACCTCAGTCTCGGACAGGATGGCGCAGCTGAGATAGCGGAAAAATTTGCCCTCCTAAGGCTAGGCTCTTTGTTTATCATGAAATTGGATGCAAGAGCCTCGTTTAATACATACGGTAGGGCGCCTCACCAGGAAGCCACATGCCACGCATTTTCGACAACATCACGGATGAATTGCTCGGCGCCCTGCGGGCAACCTTGGCCGTCTCAGCCCGTGCCGACTTCTGCGTCGGCTATCTCAACCTGCGTGGCTGGCAATCGATCGACGACCTGATCCAAGAATGGCAGCCGACAAGTGGGCAGGTCTGTCGCGTGCTCGTCGGCATGCAGCGCCCGCCCTATGAGGAAGTGCGCGAGCTCTATCGCGCCGCGAACGACGAAGGCGGGCTGGATAACGCGCAGGCGACGCGGCTCAAGGCGCAATTTGCCGCGCAGTTGCGCGAGCAGATCACCCTCGGCATCCCGACTGGCAAAGATGAACACGCGTTGCGACGCTTCGCCGCCCAGCTTCGTGCTGGACAGGCGGTGGTCAAGCTGTTCCTGCCACATCCGTTGCACGCCAAGCTGTACCTGTTGTTTCGCGACGACGCCAACAATCCGATCACCGGCTTTGTCGGCAGCAGCAATCTCACCATGCAAGGCTTGTCCAGGCAGGGCGAGCTGAATGTCGATGTGCTTGAACACCACGGTTGCACGCGGTTGGCACAATGGTTCGAGGGTCGCTGGAGCAATCGCTGGGCGCTGGATATCTCGAAGGATCTTGCCGACATCATCGAGACCAGTTGGGCGCGCGATGAGCTGATCCCGCCATACCGCATTTACTTGAACATGGCTTATCACCTCAGCACCGAAGCGCGTGCGGGCTTGAGCCAGTTCCGCTTGCCGGCGCGTTTTGAGAAGGAGCTGTTCGAGTTCCAGAAGAGCGCGGTAAAAATCGCCGCGCGGCATCTCAACAAGCGCGGCGGTGTGTTGATCGGCGATGTGGTCGGTCTCGGCAAGACGATGATGGCCACCGCGCTGACGCGGATGTTCGAGGACGACCTCGGCCACGAAGCGCTGATCATCTGCCCGAAAAATCTTGAATCGATGTGGCAGCACTATCGGAGCGAATACGGTCTTCGTGGCCGCGTACTTCCGATATCCCAAGTCACAAAACACCTGCAAGACATGAAGCCTTACCGTCTCGTGCTGATCGACGAAAGCCACAACCTGCGCAATCGCGAGGGCCGTCGCTACAAGGCCATTGCCGATTACATCCGCAGCGTCGATGCCAAGGTGATCCTGCTCACCGCGACTCCTTACAACAAGACCAAAACCGATCTATCCAGTCAGTTGCGGCTGTTCATCGAAGAGAAAACCAACATCGGCATCCGTCCCGAACATCACCTGCGCAAGACCGGGATGAGCGAAGCGGAGTTCGAGCGCAAGTGGCAGTGCAAGGCCAACTCGATCGTCGGCATGGAAAAGAGTGAGGAGTTCGATGACTGGCGCGAGCTGATCCGTCTTTACATGGTTCGGCGCACGCGCAGTTTCATCATCCAGCATTACACCGAGGCCGACGAGAAAGGTCGGCGTTACATCGCTGTTGCCGGCGGCGAGAAATTGTATTTTCCGGAACGCCTGCCGCGCTCGCTCAAGTTCAACGTGGACGAAAGCGATGCGGGCGACCGCTACGCCCAGCTCTATTCCGATCATGTGGTCGATCTCATCAACAGCTTGCATGTGCCGCGCTATGGCTTGGGCAAATACATCGAGCCGGCTGCAGACAAGGCAGCTACGCCGACTGAGCGCAAGCTGATCGACAACCTCGGCCGCGCCGGCAAGCGTTTGATGGGGTTCTGCCGCACCAACCTGTTCAAGCGACTGGAGTCGAGTGGGCACTCGTTTCTGGAATCGATCGATCGCCACATTCTGCGCAATCAGGTTTATCTCTATGCGATCGAGAACAATCTCGACTTACCGCTTGGCGTGCTTGATCCGGGCGTGCTGGATGCCGAACGCATCGACGAAGACGCCGAAGGCATGGAAGGCGACACCGAAGACTTGCTCGACGGCATGGTCGAAGCCGTTACCGACGACAACGATGCAAGCTTCGGCCTTGCGAAAGCCAAGGCAATCTATGACTTGTATTCAGGACCGCTGAAAAAACGCTTCAAATGGATCAGCCCAAAGCTGTTCCTGAAAACGCTGGCCGAACATCTGGCCGACGACACCAACAAGCTTCGATCCTTGCTCGACACCTACGGGCCTTGGCGCGTTGAAAGCGACCGCAAGCTGGCCGAACTGCTGAACTTGATCCAGAAGCGCCACGGCAAAGACAAAGTGCTGGTGTTCACCCAGTTTGCCGACACTGCGCGTTATCTCGGGCAGCAACTCGTCAAAGCCGGCGTTAAGCAACTTGATGTCGCCACCGGGGCCAGTGCCGATCCGTATGCGCTGGCTTGCCGCTTCTCACCGCAGTCCAATCGCAAGAAGATCAACAAGGCCGACGAGCTGCGCGTGCTGATTTGCACCGATGTGCTGTCCGAAGGGCAGAACCTGCAGGACTGCAACGTGGTGGTCAATTTCGATCTGCCGTGGGCGATCATCCGCCTGATCCAGCGCGCGGGCCGCGTCGATCGCATCGGCCAGCGCGCAGAGCAGATCCATTGCTATTCGTTCCTGCCCGCCGATGGCGTCGAGCGCCTGATCCGCCTGCGCGCACGCATCCAGCAGCGCCTGCTTGAGAATGCGGAAGTTGTAGGTACCGACGAAGCGTTCTTCGAAGACGACGATGCGAACAACATCCGCAATCTCTACACCGAGAGACCGGGCGTCCTCGACGACACCGACGACGAAGTGGATCTGGCTTCCTACGCTTGGCAAATCTGGAAAGACGCCACCAAGGATGACGCCGAACTCGCGCGCGCCGTGGAAACATTGCCGCCCGTCGTGTATTCGGCCCGCAAGTTCTGGCTTGATCCCGAACGCATGCCATCGCTAGGCACGAAGGCCGCTCAGGGAGGTGCATTGGTGTACGTGAAATCACCGGAAGGCAACGACCATCTCGCATGGATCGGACAAGACGGCGAACCCGTCACCGAATCGCAATTCGTGATTCTGCGCGCCGCCGAGTGCACGCCGGACACGCCTGCCATTGCGCGCGCCGAAAACCATCACGAGTTGGTTGCGCAGGGACTGCAACTTGCTGTCGTCCAGGATCGCAATGTCGGTGGCGGATTGGGGCGGCCATCCAGCCCGCGCAGACGTGCATACGACCGCTTAAAAAGTTATGCAAAGGAATTGCGCGGCACACTGTTCAGCGACGCAACTCTTGAAACCGCGCTCGATGACATCTATCGCCATCCGCTGCTCGAAACCGCTGCCGACCTGCTCAATCGCCTGATGCGCAGCGGCGTCAACGATGTGGATCTAGCCGAAGCGATTAAGACCTTGCGCGAGGAGGGCCGTTTGACCTACACCGATGAGGATGCCGCGCTGCGTGAACCGCGCATCGTTTGTTCGCTTGGCTTGGTCGAGGAGCATTGACGTGGCCAAACTCGATTTTCCGAAATTCCAGAAAACTCTGTCCGCATTCGACTTTACCCAATTGTTTGTCGATGTGCTCGGATGGAATCGTGCATCCAGTGATCGCGATTGGCAGTCGGGCGAAGCGGGTGACACCGCATTTCGCTATCGCATGGTTGCCGAACTGGCCGGCGTGGCCGTACTTCAAGTCGTTGCCGCCGCGGGCTGGCCGGATGAAACGCAACGACTCGCGATCTGGCGGCAAATCGCTAACCGCCACTATGAAAACTTGCTGATCTTCACTGAGCAGGAAAAAGACGCGTCGCAAAGCCTGTGGTATTGGGTCAAGCGCAGCAAGGATGCCGTCACCAACAAGCCCAAGCTCACGCCGCGCCGCCACGAATACTTTCGCGGCCAGCCGGTGGATTTGTTCGCCTCCAAACTGCAGGCGATGGTGGTGGAACTGTCCGAACTCGACGTCACCGGCAGGATTCCGGTGCTGGAAGTCGCGCGGCGCATGGAGTCTGCGCTCGATGTCGAAAAAACCACCAAAAAATTCTACAAGTCCTACCAGGAGCAGCACGACCAGTTGCTCGACGCGATCGAAGGCATCGACGACGAACGCGATCGCCGCTGGTACGCATCGGTCATCCTCAATCGGTTGATGTTCGTCTGGTTTCTGCAAAAGAAAGGCTTCCTCAACCAAGCCGACTACGACTATCTACCGAACCAGCTTGCTGCTTCCCGCGCGCGCGGCACGAACCGCTTCTTCGGCGAGTTTCTTGCGGCGCTGTTCTTCGATGCGTTCGCCAAGCCGGTCGATGATCGAAGCGCCGCCGTGCGCACACTTACCGGCGAGATTCCCTATCTCAACGGTGGCTTGTTTCTCCATCACAAACTCGAACTCGACGAGAAAGCAAAGCCGCGCCTAGGCAGTACGTTGAAAATTGCCGACAGTGCCTTTGAAGGCGTGTTTAACCTGTTCGCCGCCTACACCTGGCACCTCGACGACACGCCCGGCGGCGACAGCGACGAGATCAATCCCGATGTGCTCGGTTACATCTTCGAGAAGTACATCAACCAGAAAGCATTTGGCGCGTACTACACGCGGCCTGAGATCACCTCCTATCTGGCCGACCGCAGCATCCACGCCTTGATTCTTGAGCGCATCGAACAACCGGCCTTCCCGGAGTTGGGCTTGCCGGCCCTTCATTTCGCCACCGTCTCCGATATGCTGGCGAAAATGGATGCGCGTACCGCGATCCGGCTGGTCAACGAGGTGTTGCCGTCGATCACCGTGCTCGATCCAGCGGTCGGCTCCGGCGCGTTCCTCGTAGCGGCGTTGAAGTCGTTGATCAATGTCTATTACGCCGTGGTCGGCCGCGCCAAGCTCAATGCCAGCGAAGAACTCGCGCACTGGCTCAAGAACATCGAGGCCACCCATCCGAGCGTCGAGTACTACATCAAGCGCCGCATCGTCTCCGACAACCTGTACGGCGTGGACATCATGGAGGAGGCCTGCGAGATCGCGAAGCTGCGACTGTTCCTGGCGATGGTGTCGTCGGTGCGGCGTGTGGCCGACCTCGAACCGCTGCCGAACATCGACTTCAACATCCTGCACGGCAATTCGCTGGTCGGGCTGATGCGAGTGAACGCGCACGAGTTCGACCGCAAGCAGGACGACCTTTTCAAGCCGCCGTTCCGCCGCTTGCTGGACGAGAAGAACCGCAAGCTCGATGTCTATCGGCATGCCGCCGACATGATCGGAAAGCACGTTGACCTGCGCGCCGTGCGCGACGAGATCGACACCGAAATGAATTACGCCCAAGGCGTGATGAACGAACTGCTGCGCGACCAGTTCGAGGCGCTCGGCGTGAAATACGAACAGGCCACCTGGGATGCGGCCAAGCACAAGCTCGGTAAGCCGAAAAAGCGTCGCATCGAGCTCGCCGATATTGACGCGCAGCACCCGCTGCATTGGGGCTATGCGTTCGACGACGTGATGCAGCGGCGCGGCGGTTTCGACATTATTGTGGCCAATCCACCGTGGGAAGCGTTCAAGCCATTTGCCCGTGAGTTTTTTGCGCAGCACTCGAAGTATGTCACCAAGAAAAAAATGGACGATAAGGCGTTCGAGGCTCTAAAAGACAGCTTGTTGGAAACAGGCGAGATAAGGGACGCGTGGATTGAATACGAGAGTCGCTTCCCTTACATGAGCAACTACTTCCGATCCTCGCCAGACTATGTGAAGCAGTATGCGATTGTGGGTGGAAAAAGAACGGGTAGCGACCTCGATCTCTATAAACTTTTCATGGAGCGGATCTTTGGTTTGCTACGTCCAGAAGGTCATGTGGGAGTTGTTGTTCCTGCCGGAATCTACATGGCCTTGGGCGCGACTGGATTGAGGAACATGTTGTTTGGAGAAGCACAGATCGAAGGAATGGTCGGCTTCGTCAACAGCAAGGAAATTTTCGAAGACGTTCATCGAAGCTATAAATTTGTAGTCCTTACGATCAAAAAGTCATCTCTTGGCACTTCGAGATTCCCTGCTGCGTTCGTGCTGAACAATCCGGCCGAACTTGCGAGATTTCCCTCAGAGAACGGGCTCTGGTTTCAGGTTGATTTCATTCGCCGGCTCTCACCGGAAAGTCATTCGATGATGGAGTTCAAGTCTGAAAAGGATCTCTCCATTGTCGAAAAACTTTCGCTATTCCCGACGCTTGGTGAGAAAATTGAAGCAACTTGGAATTTGTCCCTAGGTAGTGAGTTCCATATGACCGGGGATAAATCGCTATTCAAGTCTGCGCCGGGGCGTAACCGATTGCGACTGTATGAAGGAAAGATGATTTGGCAATTTGACTGTTTGTATGCGAATCCGACGCGCTGGGTTGAGGAAAAGGAAGGTCGCGAGTCTATTATCGGCAAGAGAGAGCAGGACGCTGGGCAGGAACTCGACTATCAACGTTTTCGTTTGGCATTTCGCTCTACTGGGGAAAATACCAATGAGCGAAATTTGATCGCAACTGTGTTGCCGAAGAACGTATTTTGTGGAAATTCTTTGACTGTAAGCCGTCAGTTCTCTGGAACTCTAGCGGAGTTGCTGTTCGTGTGTTCAATGTTTAACTCCTTTGTCTTGGATTGGTTGTTGCGTCTCAAAATTCAAAGAAACCTCAACATCTTCTTGATCTACCAATTGCCGGTTCCGCGGCTGAGGAGTTCAGACAAGGCATTGGGCGGGATCATGCAACGCGCCGCGCAACTTATTTGCATAACTCCAGAATTCGACGAACTCGCCAAGGCCATTGGCGACAGAGACCATCGAATTGGCGTGGTTGATTCGGTGAAGCGTGGTCGCCTGCGCGCCGAGCTCGACGGCCTCGTCGCCCACCTCTACGGCCTCACCGACGCCGAGTTCCTGCACATCCTCGGTACCTTCCCGCTGGTGCCCGAGCCGGTAAAGATCGCAGCGTACAATGCCTACCGCGACGTGGCGCGGGGATTGATCCAATGAGCTTGCAGTCGGTACGGGTGCGCAACTTCAAGGCGATCATCGACAGCGGAGTGGTGAAGCTTGGCCCATTAACCGCATTCGTCGGCAACAATGGCAGCGGCAAATCCAGTTTGATTGAAGCGCTGGAAACCTATCAGGTCATCGTCTTGTCGAATCTCGATGTCGCGATGGGCCGTTGGTTGGGGATCGAGCACGCCCGGCACAAAGCGATGGAAACGCATGTGCGGGCAGGGAAGGCAGTCAACCCGATCACTTTTGAAGTAAAGGTGAGCTCGCCAGCGCGGCATGCCATCCGTTGCGAGATGAAGGTCAACAACGATGCGGCGGCGAACACGATGTATATCGCCGAAGAGAATATCCGCGCTGGCAAAGCCAATGGCGTCTCAAAGAAGGCGCCTCTTGGGTCAGGCTATCTAGTTGGCTATTCTCTGCTTTCGAGGCCTGGCACACCTTTTGAGGCAGAAGCAGCACAGCTTATTACCGGTTGGCAGTTCCTCACCCTTCAGCCCGACCTGATGGGCAAACCGCAACCGCAGCAACGCACAAGCGGTGGTGTGCGATTGCAGAAGGATGGCTCGAACATCGCTGACTACCTGTTGGAAATTCAGAAGCTGTCGCCTGGTGCGTTTGACGGCATCGTGCGAACGATGGAATACGTGCTGCCTTACGCGCGCGACTTGCAGCCCGCCGTCGCGTCGGAGCTTGAGCGCAGGTCGTATCTGCAATTGACCGAATCGGACTTCAAGGTTCCCGGCTGGATGCTGTCCACTGGCACCTTGCGCGTGCTGGCTTTGCTCGCCGTTTTGCGGCATCCGAATCCACCGCCGTTGATCGTTGTGGAAGAGATCGAAAACGGTCTCGACCCACGCAGCATCCATCTGCTGGTCGAGGAAATCCGCACGGCCGTGCAATCGGGCATCACCCAGGTCGTGGTCACCACGCACTCGCCGTATCTGCTGGATTTGCTCACGCTCGACCAGATCGTGCTGGTCTATCGTGACGAGACGGGACAGCCGCGTTTCAATCGACCGAAAGATTCGGAATCGTTGCAACGCTGGTCGCAAGAATTCTCACCCGGGCGCCTGTACACCATGGGCAAGTTGCACGAGGCTGCGCAATGAAGATCGGCATGATCTTCGAATGCGGCCCACAGGGCGCGGACAAACTGGTTTGCGAGTATCTGGGTTCGCATATTCGCGGCGAAGTTGAATTCAGCTCGATCACGCTCGACAACAAGGCGAACCTGATGCGCGACGCCGGCAAGACAGCGGCGAAACTGTTGGCCGATGGTTGTTGCTGCGTGCTGATCGTCTGGGATTTGCGTCCAGCTTGGGATATCAAGAAAAAGCTGTGCCGGCGCAACGAGAGCGAGACGGTTCTGGCGTCCATGCAAACAGCGGGCGTTGGAGCCACTGCGCCTGTGCATCTGATTTGCATCGAACAAGAACTGGAAAGCTGGTTGCTCGCGGATGAAGGTGCGATTTCGAAGTGCCTCTCCACAACCGCGCACAAGTATCCGGTTGATTGCATCAGAAAGCCTGATTGTGTCATGCAACCCAAGGCTGCGCTGATCAACCATTTCCGGAAGGCGCGCGGTCTGCGCTATGACGACAAGGTCGATGCGATTCGGGTACTGCGCGCTGCGCCGATCAATCTTCCACGCTTACGGCGATCGACGAGCTTCGAACGATTCGAGCAGAAGCTGTTGGCATGCTGAGAGTTGGCCGCGATTCGGTGCGTTGTTTTCCAAGACTGTGGAAAACAACCTAATTATTTCGATTTAACGTATATAAAACAGGAAGATAGGATTGTCGTCATTTTCCGTTTTCGACGAAATTTGGTGATCTTCACGAGCCGGAATTGATTTCTACGGGTTGATATTGCCAACGCGCCAGCCGCAGCGTTGGACTTCAGGAAGCAGCGGGCGTGGTCATGGATTCCCCAGCGGAAAATACAGTGTGCGCGAATCTTCGGCGGTTTCGCGGCAGCCATAGCCGCGATAGAAGCCGGCAGCCTTCTCGTGCAGCGCATCCACCAGCAGCACGCGCACGCCCAGCGTTTTACTCAAGGCAAATGCGCAGTTGGCAGCATGACCAACCAGCAGCCGACCGTAGCTGCGACCCTGCGTACCGACTGCGACGGCCAGACGGCCGATGCGCACTGCAGGGATCGGATAGGCGGGAAGGCGCTTGCGGTCGGGCGGCTGCAGATCGTGCAGGTACAGCTGCGCGGCGGCGAGGCTGCAATAACCCAGGATGCGTGCTGGTTCGCTGTCGTCGATCAGAACGTGGGTGGTGGCGATGCCGTCGCGCTGGTGTTGGCCGGCTTTTTCACGCAGGTACGTGTCGAGCGCAGGCTCACCACTGCTGAAGCCGGCGCGATCGTGCCGACGACTATCCAGCAGCAGGATTTTCAGCGACACGCGGCGGAATCAACGCGACTTGGCGAGGCGGGCGGCGTCGGCCATCGCTTTCTTCAGCTTGGCATTGGGCTGGAACGGAGCGTTGAGCGCCTTGAGAAAGCGGCGGGATTCCGCAGCAGACAAAGTGACCGTGAGTTCGGCAGCCATGACGCTGTCGGCTTCGCGCAGTACCGCATCGCGCACGAATGCCGACAGCGGCACGCCGCGCAGATCGGCGGCACGCGTGATGCGCGCTTTGTCGGTGGGATTGAGGCGCAGGTCGAGGCGGGCCGCGGCTGTGGTCATGACGATTCTCCTTGTACGGAATATTACCGTACAAGTGGTGGGCCCACCAGGACTTGAACCTGGAACCAACGAATTATGAGTTCGCTGCTCTAACCAATTGAGCTATAGGCCCGTGTATGAGTTGCGATGATAACCGTCCATGGTGTTGGGCGCCGGCCAGCACATCCATGTGCGGGCGCTCACTGATGCGCGCGATGCCGATAGGGCATCGCCCAAGCGCATCGATTCGCCCCAGCAGGTCTTGAACCTGCAACCAACGAATGATGAATTCGCTGCCCTAACCGACAGAGCTATAGGCCCTGTCTTTGAATGATAGCGTGCGAGCCGTCTCGTTCGTGTCGCTCCTGGGATAGAAAAACGGCCGCATCAGCGGCCGTTTCCATTCATGCGATGCCGAACTGAATCACTCGTTGTCGAGGAACGACCGCAACTGCTCCGACCGGCTCGGATGGCGCAACTTGCGCAGCGCCTTGGCTTCTATCTGGCGGATGCGCTCGCGGGTGACGTCGAACTGCTTGCCGACTTCTTCCAGCGTGTGATCGGTGTTCATGTCGATGCCGAAGCGCATGCGCAGCACTTTCGCTTCGCGTGGCGTCAGGCCGGCCAGCACGTCGCGCACGGTTTCCATCAGGCCGATGTTGGTCGCCGCTTCGGATGGGGATTCCATGTTGGTGTCTTCGATGAAATCGCCGAGATGCGAATCCTCGTCGTCACCGATCGGCGTTTCCATCGAGATCGGTTCCTTCGCGATCTTGAGCACCTTGCGAATCTTGTCCTCGGGCATTTCCATCTTTGTCGCGAGCTCTTCCGGCGTGGCCTCGCGGCCCATTTCCTGCAGCATCTGCCGGGAAATACGGTTGAGCTTGTTGATCGTCTCGATCATGTGCACCGGGATGCGGATGGTGCGCGCCTGATCGGCGATCGAACGCGTGATGGCCTGACGGATCCACCACGTCGCGTAGGTAGAGAACTTGTAGCCGCGACGGTATTCGAACTTGTCCACCGCCTTCATCAGGCCGATGTTGCCTTCCTGAATCAGGTCGAGGAACTGCAGGCCGCGGTTGGTGTATTTCTTGGCGATGGAAATGACCAGACGCAGGTTGGCCTCGACCATTTCCTTCTTGGCCTTGCGCGCCTTGGCCTCGCCATAGGCCATCGCGCGGTTGACTTCCTTGATGTCGGGCATCGACAGGAATAGCGCGTTCTCGATCCCGATCAACTTTTCCTGCTCGGCGATGATCGCGTCCTTGTGCTCGCGGATACCCGAGGCCCATTTCTGCTTGCGACGGATGACGTCGTCAGCCCATTTGAGATTGGTCGCGTTGCCGTCCCACGCGCGCAGGAAATCCTTGCGCGGCATTTTCGCCTGGCGTGCGCAGATGTCGAGGATCTTGCGTTCGTGTTCCTTCACCGAACCGACCACTTCGCGCAATTTGCGGGTGAGCGAATCGACCATGCCGAGCGGAAACTTCAGGGTAATGAATTCGGCGGCCATGTCGGCGCGCAGCTTCAGCACTTTCTTGTCGGCCGGGCCGTATTTGGCGTGCGCCTTCTGAAACTTGCCGTAGTACGAACGCAGCAAATCCATGCGACGGGCAACTTCGACCGGGTCCGGGCCGGTGTCAACCGGGGTTGCGTCCTCGTCGGCGTCGGCGTCATCCGTTTCGACATCGACGTCCGCCGGTGCGATGGCCTCGACCGGCAACGCTTCTGGAACATCCAGATCGACGAAGCCTGTCATGAGTTCGGACAAGCGCTTCTTGCCTTCCAGATGCAGGTCGTAGTCTTCCAGCAACAGCTGGGTGGACCACGGAAAGCTGGCAAGCGAGGACAGCACCTGGTTCAGGCCTTCCTCGATGCGCTTGGCGATCGCGATCTCGCCCTCGCGATTGAGCAGTTCGACCGTGCCCATCTCGCGCATGTACATGCGCACGGGGTCGGTGGTGCGGCCGGCTTCGGCATCGAGCGAGGACAGCGCTGCGGCGGCTTCCTCGGCGGCGGTGTCATCGACGCTCGTCGACGGCGGTTCGGTGAGCAGCAGCTCGACATCCGGCGCGACCTCGTGCACCTGGATGCCCATGCCATTGATCATGCCGATGATGTCTTCGATCTGGTCCGGATCGACTAGGTCGTCGGGGAGGTGATCGTTGACTTCGGCGTAGGTCAGGTAACCCTGCTCCAGCCCCTTGCTGATGAGCAGCTTGATTTCGGACTTTTGCTGTTCGGCTGGTTTGGTGGTCGTTGACATGGGTGCGCCGCGTGAAGTTGACCCAGCATTATATCGTAGCCGGAGGCCCCAATCCCAAGTGCTTGACTGGAAAGGGTCTGCGTAGGTTCAGTCGACGTTGGCGCCCGCTCTCAGCAAGAAAGTCGCCGGGCCGTCGTTGACAAGTTCCACCTGCATATGGGCGCCGTAACGGCCGGTCTCAACCATTGGATGACTCGCGCGGGCGAGATCGGCCAAGCGATTGAACCAATGCAATCCGGCCTCGGATGTGGCCGCCGTCGAGAATCCTGGGCGCATGCCCTTGCGGGTATCGGCCGCGAGGGTGAACTGACTCACCAGCAGCAGTCCGCCGCTGGTCTCGGCCAGTGAGCGATTCATGCGCCCTTCGCTGTCATCGAAGATGCGATAACCGAGCAGGCGATCGCACATCCGCTGCGCCAGCGCCTCGCCATCGCCGGGCTCGATCGCGACGAGAGCCAGCAAACCGGGGCCGATCACGCCGACGCTTTCGTCCGCGACGCGCACTTCGGCGCGGGTCACGCGCTGGATCAAGGCGAGCATGGTGTGTGCGGGCTGGGCATCGGTGCATGCTGCGCGTCGCGGGCGCGGGCGGTCAACGTTTAGACTCGCCGCATGCGCCTTGCACACATCGGCGGAACCCTGTTGTACGCATTCGCCGCGATCCTCGGCCGTCTGCCGCTGCGCGCGTTGCACTTGCTCGGCGATGCGACCGCATGGATGAGTCGCGTGTTCGATGTACGCGAGGCGCGTGTGGCGCTGCGCAATCTGGAAATCGTGTATCCGCAACTCGATGTCGTAGCGCGCCGGAAACTGCTGCGCGGCGTGCTCCGCGAAACCGCGCGTGGCGCGTTCGAGACATTGCGCTTCTGGACGCGAGCCGAACGCGACAACTTGCGGTTGATCGACGCCGTGCACGGGCAGGAACTGTTCGATGCCGCGCTCGCATCCGGCCATGGGCTGATCATCGCCGCGCCGCACTATGGCAACTGGGAATTGCTGAATCAGTGGCTCGCCGCGCGGACGCAGATCACGGTGTTGTATCGCCGGCCGATGCAAGTAGTGGGCGAAGATTTCCTTCGGCGCGTGCGTGGTCGCGTGAATGTGCGTCAGTTACCGGCGGAAGGCGCGGCGATGCGCGGATTGTTCAAAGTGCTCGCTGCGCGCGGGGTGGTCGGCATCCTGCCCGATCAACAACCCAAGGCCGGCGATGGTGTGTTCGCGCCGTTTTTCGGCAAGGATGCGTTGAGCATGACCTTGCTGCCGCGGCTCGCGCAACGCACCGGCGCGACCGTATTGTTCGCGATCGCGGAACGGCGTTACGAACGTGGCCGCACGCGTTTCGACGTGCACCTGATTCCGGCGCCCGAGGCAATGCGCGATTCGGATACGCAAACTGCGGTCGCTGCGATGAATGCCGCCGTGCAGGCAATTGCTGAACGCGATCCGCTGCAATATCAGTGGACGTACAAACGCTACGGCCGACGCCCGCCGCATTCCGGCGAAGCCGATCCTTATCTCCCGGAACCGCCACGATGAGCGCGCCGCTGCCCTTGTCGGGCGTGGTGATCGCGAAGAACGAAGCTGGCCGCATCGGCCGTTGTGTCGCCTCGATGGCGAGCGTGTGCGCGGAAGTGCTGGTACTCGATTCGGGTTCGACCGACGCCACTACTGTCGAAGCGGAAGCTGCTGGAGCGCGCGTTTTTCAACAGGACTGGCTCGGGTTTTCCGCGCAGAAAAACGCTGCGATCGCGCTCGCGACGCAACCCTGGGTGTTGTTGCTCGATGCCGACGAGTGGCTCGGTGATGGCGCGGAGACCGCGCTGGGCAAGCTGTTCGACGAACGCATCGTTGAGCGCGCCGATGTATGGGAGCTGGAACGCCGTACGCATTTCCTCGGTACCGCGTTCAACCATGGCGGTTGGGGTCGCGAAGGCGTGGAGCGCCTGTTCCGAAACGATGTGCGTTACCTGCCGGCAGACGTGCACGAAAAACTCGATCTGCGCGGTCGCCGGGTCGCGCGTCTGTGTGCGCGCATCGAACACGATACCGCGCGCTCGCTCGACGACTATCGCACAAAGCTCGGGCGCTACGCGACGTTATGGGCGCAGCAGAAACATGCCGAAGGCCGCAGCGCGGGTGCATTTGCTGCGCCATTGCATGCTGCAAGTTATTGGTTGAAGAACTACCTGCTGCGTGGCGGTTTCCGCGACGGCGCGCTGGCGCGCACCTACCACGCATGCCACGCGCGCTACGTCTTCGACAAATACGTCGCGCTGCGTGCGCTGGATCGCGCATGACGTTGCCGCCGCGCGTGAACGGCGTTCCGGCTCCGCAAGCGGAAGTGCCGACTGCTATCGCGGTCACTCTGCTTGTCATCGCCTACAGGATGCACACGACGATCGCGGCGGCGATCGCCTCCGCACTCGCGCAGACGGTCGCGTGCGAGATCATCGTGTCCGACGACTGCTCGGGCGACGGAACCCTGGAAGCTGCGCAGCGCGCGGCCGCCGGCCATGCTGGGTATCGCATCCAGGTACGCAGCACGTCGCGCAATCTCGGACTGTGCGCACATCTCGACGAACTGGCGCATGTCGCCCGCGGTGAAGTTCTGGTGTTCCTCGCAGGCGACGACGTGGCGTATCCAGGGCGCGTCGAACGCCTGCTTGCGGAGATGGCCGCGCATCCCGAAGCGATGGTCGTCGGCTCGTCGGTGGACGATATCGATTCTGCCGACCGGGTCGTCGCCAGTCGCGTGCGCGGACTGCCAGCGCGCCTGGATCAGCGCTGGTTTCTGCGGCGCGGAAAGCTGCAGACCGTGCTCGGCGCGTCGATGGCGGTGCGGCGCGCGCTGATCGCGGACCTGCCGCCGCTGCAGGGCATCGTCGAGGACAACCTGCTCAGCTTGCGCGCGGCCCTGCTCGGCGATTGCAGGTGCGTTGCCGAGCCTCTGCTCGGCTATCGCCGCCACGATCACAATCTCAACGACTGGATGTTCGATCGCAGCGGAACCGACTGGGCCGCTTACGAGCGGCGCAACCGGCGCGTGCTCGCGATGTACCGCGACATCGCCGCCGATCAGGAACGCTGCATCGCCGCATTGCCGCAGTTGCCCACAGAGCGACGACACCTCGGGCTCGACATCGCCGCGATGTATCGCCTCGAGGCGGACATGCGCGAGGCGCTGCTCGACAAGCCGCGTCGTCAGTGGCTGCCCTTGTTGTGGCGCGGCCTGAAACATCCGGGGCTGCGCCGCAAGAGCGCGGAGCGGGCGCTCAAGTTGCTGCTACCGAAGCGGTGGTTCGGACGCGGCTAACGCTCGTTGCGGTACAGTTTCCGCCGTCCGGGTGTGCGTGCCCGGCGGGCGACCGGAATTCGCGGCTCGCCAGATCGTTGCCGTCCGACTCGCCGTAGGCCACAAAAACGAGCACCGCTCAGTCGCGATTCAATCGAGCAGCGGAATACTTGAAACTTGCGCTTGATCCATCAATCCAATCCGCATCACGGCGTCCGATATTCCATGCGAACGATTTCAGCCGCATTTATCCTTTTGATCGGTGCCGCTATCGGCGGTGGACTGATGTATGGCGTCCAGCCGGCGCCATCCGGGGCGTGCAGGGATGCCCACTTGTCGCGGGTGGTGGCATGCCCGGATCGACCAGCCATCGCGCCCATCGAAATGCTCGTGCCGCAGGCGCGCGCTGCGTTGCCGCCGGAAGCCGGTAGCCAGGCGTTGCCGTCGCTCGCGCCGATGTTGCGCAATGTCACTCCGGCGGTGGTGAGCATCCAGAGCAAGCAGATCGTGCGCACGCGCACTCCGCTGGCGGACGATCCGTTCTTCCGGCAGTTCTTCGGAATTCCCGACATGCCGGCCGAACGCGTGCAGCAGGCGCTCGGCTCGGGCGTGGTGGTGGATGCGGCGCGCGGCCTTGTGCTGACCAACAACCACGTGGTCGAGGCCGCCGACGGCATCAAGGTGACGCTGGCGGACGGACGCACGTTCGAGGGGCAGACGGTGGGCGCGGATCCCGACACCGATGTCGCGCTGGTGAAAATCCCGGCCGATCACCTCACCGCACTCAGGATCGCCGACTCGAACCAGTTGCAGGTCGGCGACTTCGTGGTAGCAGTTGGCAATCCGTTCGGCCTCGGACAATCGGTGTCCTCGGGCATCGTTTCTGCGTTGGGCCGCAGCGGGCTGCAGGGCTTGGGGTACCAGAACTTGATCCAGACCGATGCCTCGATTAACCCCGGCAACTCCGGCGGCGCTTTGGTGAACCTGCGCGGCGAACTGGTCGGCATCAATCGCGCGATTTACAGTCCGTCCGGTGGCAGCGTCGGCATCGGCTTCGCGATTCCATCGAGTCTGGCCGGCGACGTAATGCGCCAATTGCTCGCCACCGGCAAGGTCGTGCGCGGTTCGCTGGGTGTGGAGACGCAGGATATCGACGACAAGATCGCGGGCGTCATGAAACTCTCGGCCGATCATGGCGCGCTTGTCGCACGCGTGTATCCGGGTTCGGCCGCGCAGGCTGCGGGCGTGAAAATCGGCGATGTCATCATCGCGATGAACAGCCAGCCGATCGCCAACAGCCTGGGCTTGCACAATCAGGAAGGGCTGCTGCCGGTCGGCAAACCGGTGATCTTGAACGTCTCGCGTGACGGCCAGACTCTGGTGCTGTCGGCCGCGTTGAAAGTGCAGGCCGACAAACTTGCCGGGGTCAAGCTCGACCCACGGGTTGCCGGCGCAACCTTCGGGGATTTGCCCGAGAGTCTGAAACAGAAAGGCCTGGCAGGAGTGGTAATCGCTGCGGTCGCGCCGGGTAGCCGCGCATTTACCAACAACCTGCAGACCGGCGACCTGGTGGCGCAGATCAACGGCGTTGATGTGCACGATCTGGCCGCATTGCAGGCTGCGCTGGCGACCAAGCCTGCGCGGCTGCAATTCACCTTGCTGCGCGGGCAAATGGTCGGCACGCTATCGTTGCAGTAGAGCCTGCATGCGGTAAGTAGGGTTTGCCTGAACAATAACGTCATTCCATCGCAGCCGCATCGTCTCGCTCGGCCGCCATTGGTGTAGCGTATCCACTCCAAACCGGAGTTCATTTCACAAGGAGCAATATCATGTCGATGTCAGCCGAATCAGAAGCAACCCATTTGCGGAACGCCGGCGAGCACCTCGGTCTGGCGCGCGATCACCTCACCGTCGGTGTAGCCGATGCGGTAAATTCGGGCGTTGATGCCGCACGCGAGGCCAAGGCCGAGCTGGACGACAAACTCGAGAAACTGCTTGAACAGGGCAAGGACATGGTCGGCCAGGCTGAAGACCTGATCCGTAGCCGCCCCTGGGCCACCTTCGGCGCTGCATTCGCCGCAGGCTACCTGATTGCCAAGTTCACCCGCCGCAGCTGAGCGGGCTGGAACAGATGATTCGGGAGAGGAAACGCGAAGGAATGCTGGTGATTGGCGCTGATCTGGAGCGAGCGCCAATAGAAGTTCTATTGGCCGAGCGAAGATCAAGCCAGGCACCGGCAGACCGAGCGGTGTGCTTCCTGATCTTCTGTTACAGGCCGCACTAATGTCTGACTCCGAATCGACTCCTCCGCCGCTGACGGAGTCTGCGCGCTCGCTATACGACGCCGCACGCGTCGTCGCGGGTGCATGGGGCGGCAGTTTTGTCGCCTTGCGTCGGCTGGTGGTCGCCGACGTGGCCTTGGCGCGCGCCGGATTGACGCGTTGGCTGATGATGATGTTTCTGGCCGCGATCCTGTTCGGCACCGCCTGGGCGTTATTGAATGTGCTGGCGGTGTGGCTTTTGCATAGTGCCGGGTTGGGCTGGGGCATCGCGTTGACGTTGCCGGTGCTGGCCGATGTGCTGCTGGGCATGCCGGCGGTCTGGTATGGACTCAGGGCGCTGAAGCTCGCGGACCTCGATGCATCGCGGCGGCAACTGACCTTGTTGTTCGGTACCAAAGAAGAAGCGCAGGAAGCCCAGGCCGCGGCCCCGGGTACGCTGCATGCGGGTGCGCCGCCTGCAAGTGCGCCGGCTACATCAAAATCGCCGCTGCCCGATCCGCTTCATGACGCCAGGCCAGACCCGCAAGCCGCTAGCAACGACGCGCCGAAGGCCGGTTTGGCGGCAGCGGCCAAATCGCCGGAATCGAGCGCCCATAACCCCGTAACACCGGCTTCCGGCGAGGACGTAAAACGATGAGTATCCGTACCTGTCTTGCCGTCGTCAGTATTGCCGAGGCCGATGTTGCACTGCATCGGGCTGGAGTCAAGGCTGCGTGGCGCGGATTCAAGCAGGAAACCAAACGCGCCGCGACGCCGGGCCGTATCCTCGGTGCGGGTCTGCTCGCGGGATTCGTCAGCGGCATAGGCGAGCCGGGCGGATCAGGCACGTCGCTCGGCGGAAAAATATTCGGGTTGCTGCTCAACAGCGGATTCGCAAGTTTTGGCGCCGCAATGGCAGCCGAGACGGTGAGCGCAGGCGCGCAACCCGGCACAACTTCAGGCTCGCCTCCCGCAACAACCCCGGCTCCGGGTAACGGCTGACCATGGAACCGCAAGCGCCGAGCGTAGATTCTCCAGCAGCTACCACGATCCCCATGGTTGCCCCCGCAACGCCGCTGCCCGTCGCCGAGGCTCCGCTGCTCAGCGACGCCGTGCCAGAGCGTCCGCGCGCGTCGAGCGCGCTCACGCTGCTGGCGACTCTGGCGGTTCTGTTCGCGCTGTGGGCAACGCGCGATTTGCTGATTCCCGTGTTGCTGGCGATGTTTTTCGCGCTGATCGGCAACCCGATCATCCGCTTCCTCAAGCGCGTGCATCTGCCGCGTTTCCTGGGTGCCTTGCTGGTGCTGTTCGGCGGCATGGCGGCGGCCGGGCTGCTGATCATCCAGTTGATCGAGCCGGCCAGCACATGGGTGCACCAGGCGCCGGGCGAACTGCATCAACTCGCCCCGAAGTTGCGCGCGCTGATGCGCCCGGTGCAGGAAGCCAATACCGCCGCGCAATCCATCGCGCAGGCCGCCAGTAGCGGCAGTACCAAACCTGTGCAGGTGATCAAGACTGAGGTCAACGACCCATATGCGTTCCTGGCCACGCCGCGCTGGATCGCCTCGGGGCTCGCGGTCGTGCTGCTGACGTATTTCTTCATGGTGTACGGCGAAAGCTTGCAGAAGAAAGCGATCGGCATGCTGCCCAGCCGCCAGCAGAAACGCGTCACTGCGGAAATCCTGATGGCGATCGAGGTCGAGGTGTCACGCTACGTGCTGACCATCACCGTGATCAACTGCATCGTCGGCGCATTGCTGGCGGGAGTGCTGTTGTGGATCGGGCTGCCGCTGCAGCAGGCCTTGCTATGGGGCACGCTCGCGGCAATCCTCAACTTTGCGCCGTACCTTGGGCCGATGATCGGCGTCGGGGTGATGTTGCTGATGGGTTTCGTGACCTTCCACAGCCTGTTCGCGTCGTTGTTGCCGGCGCTGGCCTATCTCGGCATCCACGTGCTGGAAGGCGAGATCGTGACTCCGATTATTCTGGGTAAACGCATGGCGATTTCGCCGTTGATCCTGATCCTCGCACTGATGGGTTGCGGTTGGTTGTGGGGCTTCGCCGGATTGCTGCTCGCAGTGCCGATGATGGTGTGCGTCAAGATTGTGCTGTCGAAGATCGACGGTCTGACCGAATGGGCCGGTCTGCTGGAGTGAGTGCACCATGCCGCGCGACCGGTCTTCTTGAGTGAGTCCGCGTTACCATGGAGGCATGCAGCTGGTTCCGCGTGCGATAACCCTTGATCTTGACGACACGCTCTGGCCGATCGCGCCGGTGATCGAGCGCGCCGAAGCCGCACTGCACGACTGGATGCTGACCCACGCGCCGAACGCCGCCGCGCGTTATCCGGTGGCTGCGATGCGCACGTTGCGCGATGTAGTTGCGTTGGCGAATCCGCATCTCGCGCACGATTTCACCGCGCAACGCAAACTCTCGCTCGCGCACGTTTTTGTCGAATGCGGCCACGACCGGGAGCTTGTCGAAGCTGCATTCCAGGCTTTTCATGCGGCACGCAATCGGGTGGAGTTGTATCCGGATGTCGAGCACGCATTGGATCGGCTCTCCGCGCATGCTCCGCTTGCGGCGCTGACCAATGGCAATGCCGATCTTGCGCAGATTGGATTGCAGCATCGTTTTATGTTCGCGCTTGGCGCGCGTGAGCACGGCCGCGCCAAACCAGATGCGAGCATCTTCCACGCCGCGTGCGCGCGACTCGGTATCGCGCCGCACAATGCACTGCACGTCGGCGACGATCCCGAACTCGATATCGCCGGCGCCGCGCGCGCAGGCTTGCGCACGTGCTGGATCAATCGCCGCAGCGAGACCTGGACGCGCGCCGATGTGCGTCCGGATCTGGTCTTCGATGATCTGCACGCGCTGGCCGACTGGCTGGATGCGCGCCGACTTGAGTGCACGCCACTTCCGCTTTGGAGCACCGCATGAGTTTGCCGCCATGTTTCGCCAGCGCAGCGAGCGCCGATGCTGCGCACGCGATTCCGCTCATTTCACTCGACTCCGCGGCACTGCCTGACTGGCTGACGAAGCAGCCGGAACGCGTGCGACGTTGGGTCGCGGCGCAAAGCTTCAACGCGAATGCGAACAGCGTGCTGTTGTTGCCCGATGCCGATGGCACGCCATCGGCTGCGCTCATTGGCGTGGCGGATGCGAGCGATCCACTCGCACTCGCGGCATGCCCGTTTGCATTGCCGCCGGGCACGTATGTCTTGGGCAAGACCGGCCTGCGCATCGAACCTGCGATGGCATTGTTGGGCTGGGGCTTGGGTGCGTACCGTTTCGAACGCTATCGCAAACCGGCGCGTGCGCCGGCGCGACTGTTGCTCGAGGACGCGGCTGCGGAAAGCTCGGAAGCGTTCGCCATGCTCAAGGCCAGCACGCTGGTGCGCGATCTGGTCAACACTCCGACCGAGGACATGGGCCCGGACGAACTCGAGGCGGTCGCGCACAGACTCGCGAAAGCCTATGGCGGCAACGTCGAGACCATCGTCGGAGAGGCCCTGCTCGCAGCGAATTTTCCGACCATCCACGCGGTTGGTCGCGCCTCGCATCGCGCGCCGCGGCTGATCGCACTGCGTTGGGGCGACGCTGTGCATCCGCACGTCATCGTCGCAGGCAAAGGCGTGTGCTTCGACACTGGCGGTCTGAGCATCAAGTCCGGCGACGGCATGCGCAACATGAAGAAGGACATGGGCGGCGCGGCGCATGCGCTCGGTCTGGCGCAACTCGTGATGGCGACGCATTTGCCGTTGCGGCTCACCGTCTTGATTCCAGCTGTGGAAAACGCGATCGCCAGCAATGCATTCCGCCCCGGCGAAGTCATCCGCACGCGTGCTGGCATCACCGTGGAGATCGACAACACCGATGCAGAAGGCCGGCTGGTGCTGTGCGATGCGCTGGCTTATGCAGTCGAACAGTCGCCGGCGTTGCTGATCGATTTCGCGACGCTCACCGGCGCCGCGCGCGTTGCCCTCGGCCCCGAAGTGCCCGCGTTGTTCTGCAATGACGATGCGCTTGCCACCGATTTTCTGAAAGCCGCGCAGCGGATGCGCGATCCGTTGTGGCGGATGCCGTTGTGGAAGCCGTATCTGCATTACCTCAAGAGCAACGTGGCCGACATCGCCAACTCGGGTGCGTCGCGTATGGGCGGCGCGATTACGGCGGCGCTCTATCTGCAACGTTTCGTGCCAGATACGCTTCCATGGGCGCACATGGATGCGTATGCGTGGAACGATTCCGACCGTCCCGGCCATCCTGCCGGTGGCGATGCGCAGGGCCTGCGCGCGGCCTATGCGTTGTTGAAGACAAGATGCTGAAGCAGCTGTGTCGATGCATCACGCATGTGACAGCTTGTGCTGCATCAGGTGACGACCGTCACTACCCAGCGGCCTTGCGATCGCCAACAATACGTCGCACAGAGGCGGCACTGCATTCCTTCGGTCACAAGTGCCGCGCGAGGCATCGATGTTGGTAGCCGCAACTGCATTGAAAAACATTCCGCCATGTTACGGTCGCGCCACAACAACGTCCCCGGCTATGCTTTGCAATCCCGATTGACTACATGACCAACGCCGCATGGATCGTGCCCAGGATTTGCTGAAGGAACTGCGCATCGAACGCAACGCACCGCCGCCGCCGCGCTCGTGGCGTTGGTTGTGGATCGTGCTGGCGATCGTCGTGGTGACGACGGTCATCGCCGTGGCGGTCCGGATGCTGCGCGCCGACAATTCCCCGCAGGTGCATACCGCGACCGCAACCGCGATCGGCGGCGCAGGCGGCAATGCATCGGTGCTCGACGCGACCGGCTATGTCGTCGCACGGCGCGAAGCCACGGTGTCGTCGAAAATCACCGGCAAGGTCAAAGAGGTGTTCATCGAGGAAGGCCAGCATGTCGATGCGGGTTTCGTGATGGCGACGCTCGATCCTGTCGATGCCGATGCGCAGCGCAGCCTTTCGACAGCGCAAGTCGCCGCCGCGCGCAGCCAGGTGGACAGCATGCAGGCGCAACTCAAGTCGGCCGATGCCGATGCCACGCGTTTCCAGGAACTCGCTGCGCGCAAACTGGTCTCGCGGTCGCAACTCGATCAAGCCGTCGCCGCGCGCGACAATCTGCGTGCGCAATTGCAGGCCTCGCAGCACAATGTGCAGGTTGCCAGCGATAACGCCCACATCGCCGATCTCGGCGTAGACAACACCATCGTGCGCGCGCCGTTCGCGGGCGTGATTATCGCCAAGGCAGCTCAGGCCGGCGAAATCGTGTCGCCATTTTCGGCCGGCGGCGGCTTCACTCGCACCGGCATCGGCACGATCGTCGATATGGATTCGCTGGAAGTCGAAGTAGACGTCAATGAAGCCTATATCGGCCGCGTGCAGCCGAAGATGCCGGTCGAAGCGGTGCTCAACGCATATCCGGACTGGAAGATTCCCGCCGAAGTCATCGCCATCATTCCGACCGCCGACCGCGGCAAGGCGACTGTAAAAGTGCGCATTGCGTTGAAGGTGAAGGATCCGCGCATCGTGCCCGACATGGGCGTGAAGGTGAGTTTTCTGGAGTCGACGCCAACCGGCGCCACGCCGAAAGCAGCAGGCGTGCGTGTGCCGGCGAACGCGATTGTCGAACGCGATGGCAAGAAGATCGCCTTTGTGATCGGCGACAAGAACAAGATCGAACAGCACGAGCTCACCGTTGGCAATGCGATGGGCGACGACCGTCAGGTGCTCAGCGGATTGAGTGCCGGCGACAGCGTGGTGCTCGATCCATCCGACAAATTGGGCAATGGCGCGAACGTGCGGATCGCGTCCGACGACGCCGATTCCGGTTCGCAATAACGCATACAAGATACGTGTGGTGCATCTTACGGAGGACGCAACAATGAGCACACTGGTTTCGCTGCGCAATCTCACCAAAACCTACCAGCGCGGCCCCGAGAAGATCGATGTGCTGCACGGCATCGATCTGGATATCGACAGTGGCGATTTCATTGCGTTGATGGGGCCGTCTGGATCTGGCAAGACGACTCTGCTGAATTTGATTGGCGGCCTCGATTCGCCCACCGGCGGCCAGATCGACATCGCCGGTCAGCGCATCGACCAGATGAATTCGGGTCAGCTCGCGCACTGGCGCAGCAACAACGTCGGCTTCGTGTTCCAGTTCTACAACCTGATGCCGATGCTCACCGCGCAGAAGAATGTCGAGTTGCCATTGTTGCTCACCAACCTCGGCGCGGCGCAGCGCAAACGCAATGCGGAGATCGCACTGGAACTGGTCGGCCTCAAGGATCGCGCACGCCATCGACCGACGGAATTATCCGGTGGTCAGCAACAGCGCGTGGCGATCGCGCGCGCGATCGTTTCCGATCCCACGTTCCTGATTTGCGACGAGCCCACTGGCGATCTTGATCGTCATTCCGCCGAAGAAATCCTCGGCCTGCTGCAACAGCTCAATCGCGAGCACGGCAAGACCATCGTGATGGTGACCCACGACCCGAAAGCTGCCGAATACGCGACCCACACGATCCACCTCGACAAGGGCACGCTCGCCGATGCATCGGCATCGACGCATTAGTCGGATGGAAGGAGAGATCGCATGAAATACCTGTCGCTGGTCTGGGCCGCGTTATTCCGCAGCAAGACGCGCACCTTGCTGACCTTGTTGTCGGTGGTTGCGGCGTTCCTGTTGTTCGGCATGCTCGATTCGGTGCGTGTGGCGTTCAACTCCGGCGGCAGCGTGGATGGCGCCAATCGTCTGATCGTCTCCTCGCGCCTGTCGATCACACAATCGCTGCCGGTCAGCCTGGCGCCACAGATCGAAGCGGTGAAGAGTGTCAAGAAAGTGGTGTACGCGATGTGGTTTGGCGGAATCTACAAGGATCCAAAGAACTTTTTCCCGAACTTCTCGGTCTCGGACAATTATTTCGATGTTTTCACCGATTTCGAAATCCCGCCAGACCAACTGAAGGCGTTCCGCGCCAATCGCACCGGCGCTGTCGTTGGCGAAGCGCTGGCAAAAAAGTTCGGCTGGAAAATCGGCGACACGATTCCGCTGCAGGCGACGATCTTCCCGCGCAATGGCAGCAACGACTGGCCGTTGCAACTCAGCGCCATCTTTCGCGCCAAGGATCGCAAGAATGCCGGCGCGGAAATGCAGTTGATGATGCACTGGAAGTATTTCGACGAATCCAACGACTACATCAAGAGCAAGGTGAGCTGGTTCACCGTGCAACTCGCCAATCCCAACGATGCGGTGCGCGTGGCGAAGGCGATCGATGCGATCTCGGCCAACTCCGACCACGAGACGAAGAGCGAAACCGAATCCGCGTTCCAGCAATCCTTCGCCAAGCAGTTCGCCGACATCGGGCTGATCGTCACCGCGATCATGGGCGCGGTGTTCTTTACCTTGTTGTTGCTGACAGGCAACACGATGGCGCAGGCGGTACGCGAACGCATTCCGGAGCTCGCGATCCTCAAGACGATCGGCTTCCGCGACGGCACCGTGTTAATGCTGGTGATGACCGAATCGGTGCTGCTGGTCGTCTTGGGCGGACTGATCGGGCTCGGCCTTGCAGCGGTCATCATGCCTGGCGTCGCCGCTGCCAGCGGTGGCGCAATCCAGCTGCCGAACGTGCCAGGGCAGACATGGGTCGTCGGACTGGTATTGATGGTGGTGATCGGGATCGTGGTTGGTTTGCTGCCAGCATTGCGTGCGCAGCGCCTGAAAATCGTCGATGCATTGGCCGGTCGCTAGGAGTACCCCATGCCCAACTGGCTCGCAAATCTGATTTCGATTGTCCTGCTGATCATTGGCCTTGTGGTCTGGATCATCCTGCCGTGGTACGCGGTGGTGGCCGTCGCGATCGCGATGGCGCTATGGCTGTTGCTCGCGCGCAGCGGTCGCTTGTCGCTGGCGGCCACCGGCATCGGCATCGCATCGCTGCCGCAACGCTGGGGCGCATCGTCGGTGATCGTGGTCGGTATCGCTGGCGTGGTCGGCGTGCTTGTCGCGATGCTGGCGATGGGCGAGGGTTTCCAAGCTACGCTCAACAACACCGGCAGCGACGACACCGCCATCATCCTGCGCGGCGGCTCGCACGCCGAGACAAATTCGGTCATCACGCGCGATCAGATTCCGTTGATTTCGAACCTGCCCGGCATCGCCAAAGACAGCGATGGCAAACCCCTGCTGTCGCCGGAATTGTCGCAGGTGATCAACTTGCCGATGAAATCCTCCGGCACCGACGCGAATGCGCAGGTGCGTGGCGTCGGCGACGCTGCGTGGGCGGTACGCGGCAATATCCGCATCGTCGAAGGCCGCAAGTTCAGTGCCGGCCTGCGCGAGCTCGTCGTTGGGCAGGGAGCGCAGCATCAGTTCCGCGGACTTGATGTCGGCAAGACATTGCGGCTGGCGAACCAGGACTGGACCATCGTCGGCAAATTCACGTCCGGCGACGCGCACGATTCCGAGTTGTGGAGCGATGCAGAAACGCTGGCCTCCACGTACCGTCGCACCGCATTTCAGTCGATTACGGTGCGTCTAGACGGCAAGTCCGGGTTCAAGCAATTGAAGGCGGCAGTGGATGCCGATCCGCGCCTGAAACTCGACGTCCAGACCACGCACGCCTATTACAGCAAGCAGTCGGGCAATCTGACCAAGGTCATCAGTGTTCTCGGCACCGTCATCGGCGCCATCATGGCGATCGGTGCGGTGTTCGGCGCGCTCAACACGATGTACGCGGCTGTCGCCGGACGCGCGCGCGAGATCGCGACGATGCGCGCGATCGGTTTCCAAGGGTTGCCGGTCGTCGTCGCGGTGATGCTGGAAACGATGCTGCTGGCATTGCTCGGCGGCATCCTTGGCGCTGCGATTGCATGGGCGATCTTCAATGGCTATACGGTTTCCACGCTCAGTTCGAACTTCAGCCAGCTCGTGTTCCAGTTCAAGGTATCGCCAGCACTGCTGTGGAGCGGCTTGAAATGGGCTTTGGGTATCGGCCTCGTCGGAGGATTGTTTCCGGCCATGCGTGCTGCGCGGCTGCCGGTGACGGAAGCGTTGCGAGCGACGTGATCAGCTGGTGCTGGAGTTCATGATGCGCGCACTTTGGCGCGGATGACGATCGCCACGCCGACCAGAATCACCGCCATCGCACCGATTTCGTGCATGCCGAACGTCTCGTGCAACAGCAGCGCGCCGAGCATCACTGCGATCGGCGGATTGATGTAGGCGTAGCTTGTAGCGAGCGCGGGGCGCACGTGATGCAGCAGCCAGATGTAGGCAGTGAAGCCGATGATCGAGCCGAACACCACGAGGTAGGCCACCGCAAGCGTCGCCTGTGTCGACGGCAGCGCGTGCATGCGCTCGCCGGTCAGCACGCTGGTCGCGAGCATCCATGCCGCGCCGCACAGCATCTGCCCTGCTGCGGACATGAAGGGTGTGGGCAAGTCCCGGTTGCGACTCCAGACCGATCCCCAGGCCCATGCGATCGGCGCGACCATCAGCGCGAACATGCCCTGCGGCGTTGCACTCAGCGCGCTGCCGGCGTTGAGCCAGAGGATGCCGATGAAACCGATCGCAAGCCCCATCCATTCGCCGCGGCTCGGATGGCGTCCGCGCAGCACGCCGAACAACGCCGCCCACAACGGCATCGACGCGACCGCGATCGCGGCGAGTCCCGATGACACCTGTTTTTCAGCGAAGGTGACCAAGCCGTTCGACAGCAGCACCATCCAGATGCCGAGCACGGCGAGCGTCTGCCATTGCGCGCGGGTCGGTGCCGGTTCGCCGCGCCTGCGCAGCACGGCATACATCAGCGCACCGGCCACCGCCATGCGCACCGAACCCATCAGAAATGGCGGAAAACCTTCAAGGCTGATGCGGATCGCGAGGTAAGTCGAACCCCAGATCACATACACCGACACCAGAGCCAGGGCGACGGCCAGTCTTGTCGGCACCTTTCTTTCAGCGACCATCGGAACGGAACTCATCGTGCACTCCTGTGCGGGTACCGGTTCGGATAGGTCATGCATCGCGATCCACGATCGAAGCCTAGCCGGTGACCGCGCGCAGCGGTTGAAAAAACATGCGTCGTGACGCAAAAATATTGCGTGTCCGAATTTCCTGTCCTCGACGAGTTTGATCATCACCTGCTTGAACTGCTGCAGCGCGATGCCTCGGTTACGCTGGCCTTTCTTGGCGAGGCGATCGGACTGTCGGCAAGCGCCGTGCAGCGGCGCATCCATCGCTACCGCAAGATCGGCCTGCTGCGCGAAGTCGCGGTGCTCGATGCCGGGCTGCTGCCGGCGGTCACGCTCGCGGCGGTATGGGTCACGATGGAGCGCGATACCTTTCGACTGCATTCGGCGTTTCGCGCACGCATGCGCGCCGCCCCGGAAGTGCAACAGTGCTACGCGGTCGCCGGCCAGTGGGATTATCTGGTGATCATCGCGGCGCGCAGCGTCGCGCATTACCGCGAAGTGGCCGAGAAGCTGTTCGTCGATGAGGGAACAGTCAAGCGTTACGAGACGCGGCTGGTGTTCGACACCATCAAGCAGGGCATCAGCCTGCCGACGCGCCCGTCGCAACGTCGCAAAAAATGAAACGGTGTTCTTCTCGCCGATGCCGCCGTCTGCCGGAAACAAAAAACCGCCACGCGGACGGTCTTTCGTTCGCTCAATTTGCAACTCGCGTCAGTTCGCCCACTCTCCGTGTGTACGTTCCGGCAGCACCTGCGCGGCGAGCTTGGTGTCGGTGCCGAGCAGGTCGATCGCATCGCCGAGGATCGCGGCGGCCTCGCGTTGCAGCGGGCTGATACGGTCTTTGGCTTCCTTCTCCAGCTTAGCTTCGACCGCGATGTTGCGCTCGTCGGCCTGCAGGCCATCGTCGGCGCGCTCGTCGTCCGGCACGTCAAGGCCGGCCTTCTTGCGTTCGGCATCGCGCTGCTTGCGCTTGGCCTCATTGCGGTCGCGCTCGGCGGTGCGATCGGCCAAGTTCAACGACAGGGTTTTCTTGTCGGCCTGCACGCGGAATTCGGTGTAGTCCTGCATCCACCATTGATATTCGCGCTCGGTCTTCACCCGTGCATCGTGCAGCAACGACAGTTGCGGCAGCAGGCCTGCGAAGTGGCTGAGCGGCCGGTATTCGGCAGATTTGATCTCGGTGTACGGCAATGCGTTGTCGTACGTGCTCTCTCCATATTCCTTGCCATCCAGGCTCGCCGGGAACGCAATATCCGGCACTACGCCCTTGTGCTGGGTGCTGCCGCCGTTGACGCGGAAGAATTCGGCGACAGTCAGCTTCAGTTGTCCGTAATGCTCGCTATCCGGACGCGGAACGCGGTCGAGGTCGATCAGGTTTTGCACAGTGCCCTTGCCGAAAGTGTTCTCGCCGACAATCAGGCCGCGACCGTAATCCTGAATCGCCGCAGCGAAGATTTCCGAGGCCGACGCCGAACCGCGATTGACCACGACCGCAAGCGGGCCGGTCCAGGTCGCGTGGCTGACATCGTCGTTCTGCACGTCAACATGACCGCCTGTCTCGCGCACCTGCACAACCGGGCCGGCGCCGATGAACAGGCCGGTGAGATCGATCGCTTCGGTCAGCGAACCGCCGCCGTTGTCGCGCAGATCCATCACCACGCCATCGACTTTCTGCGCTTTGAACTGGGCGAGGATTTTTGCGACATCGCGCGTGGCCGAGGCGTAGTTCGGATCGTTGCTGCGACGGCCTTCGAAATCCTCGTAGAACGTCGGCAGTTCAATCACGCCGATAGCATGTTTCATCGCGCCGGTGCCGGTTTCGATGATGCGTGATTTCGCGGCTTGCTCTTCCAGGCGCACCTTCTGGCGAACGATGGTGACGGTCATCGGCTTGGCGTCCACGCCGGCATCACCGGGCAGGATTTCGAGCCGCACCTTGGTGTTCTTGTCGCCGCGGATCTTGTCGACAACATCATCGATGCGCCAGCCGACGACGTCTTCCATCGTCCCGCTCGCGCCTTGGCCGACCGCAGTGATCCGATCGCCGATCTTGATCTTGCCGGACGTTGCAGCCGGGCCGCCGGGAACCATCGAGCGCACCGCGACGTAATCGTCCTGCTTCTGCAGCACCGCGCCAATGCCTTCGAGCGACAGCCGCATCGAGATATTGAAATTCTCGGTGGTGCGCGGGGTCATGTAATTGGTGTGCGGATCGAGCGACATCGCGTACGAATCGAGGAAGGTCTGGAAGATGTCCTCGCCGGTCAGCAGATGCGCGCGGCTGGCGAGTTCGCTGTAACGCTTGCCCAGCGTCTTGCGGATTTCGTCCATGTTTTTGCCGGCGAGCTTCAGGCGCAGCACGTCGTTCTTGACGTATTTGCGCCACAGGTCGTCGAGCGCGGCGGTGTCGGCAGCCCACGGCACGTCCTTGCGATCGTAGGCCCAGCTGTCCTGGCCGCTGAAATCGAAATCCTGCTTGAGCAACGCTTGCGCAAATGCGACGCGCTCATCCACGCGGTGCAGATAAACCGAGAAAATATCGAACGCCGGTTGCAGGTGTTCGGACTTGATCGCATCGTCGAGCGTGGTCTTGTAGGGCGCGAAACGATTGATGTCGGCCTGGGTGAAAAACAACTTGCTGCCGTCGAGATCGTCGAGGTAGCGCTTGAAGATCTGCGCGGACATCGCATCGTCGAGCGGCTCGGGACGGTAATGGAACTGGCCGTCGCTGAGCAAGCCATAGACCAGCCGTGCGGCGCGTGCTTCCTCGGCAGTCGGCGCAAGCGTGCCCGCCGTACTGCGCGGAGCGGCTGCAGCGTTGCTCGCGAGCGCAGCCGGAGCATTGGATGCGATCAGATGCTGCGGTTCACGCGCGGAGGTATGGGTCAGCGAATGGCCCGCGATGAACAGCGGCACGATTAACACCAGCGGAAGCAGGAGAATTTTGCGCATCGAAATCCTTGGAAACATCTACATCACAGGGTGACAGCATGCACGATCAGCCTGAATCCGGCCTGTGCCGGAAGGACTAAACCGAGTGAAACTAAATTGAAACGAAGCCAGCATCTGCCGCCATCCGGTCGGCATGGTACGACGAGCGCACCATCGGCCCGGACGCCACATGGGTAAAGCCCATCGCCATGCCCAGCGCCTCGAATTCGGCGAACTCGGCCGGCGTCCAGTAACGAATCACCGGATGGTGGTGCGGGGTTGGCTGCAGGTATTGGCCGATAGTGATCATGTCGACCGCGTGGGCGCGCAGATCGTTCAATGCGCCGATCACCTGTTCGCGGGTTTCGCCCAGCCCCAGCATGATTCCGGATTTAGTCGGCACCGAAGGATGGTCGCGCTTGAAGCGTTCAAGCAATGTGAGCGACCAGTCGTAATCAGCGCCGGGGCGCACGTTCGGGTACAGCTCGCGGACAGTTTCGAGATTATGGTTGAACACGTCCGGCGGATTCGTCGCGAGGATTTCCAGCGCGCGCTCCATCCGGCCCTTGCCGCGGAAGTCGGGGGTGAGTATCTCGATCTTGGTGTTCGGGCTGAGCTCGCGCACGCGGCCGATGCAGCTGGCGAAGTGGGAAGCGCCGCCATCGCGCAGATCGTCGCGATCCACCGAGGTGATCACCACGTAGCGCAGACCCATATCGGCGATCGTGCGCGCAAGGTTCTCCGGTTCGGTCGCGTCCGGCGGCTTGGGCCTGCCGTGGGCGACGTCGCAGAACGAGCAGCGGCGTGTGCAAACCTCGCCGAGGATCATGAAGGTCGCGGTGCCGTGGCTGAAGCATTCGTGGATGTTCGGGCAGGAGGCTTCCTCACAGACCGTGACCAGTCGGTTCTCGCGCAGCTTGGCCTTGAGCTTGGCCACCGCGTTGCCGGACGGAATCCGCACGCGGATCCATTCCGGCTTGCGCAGCGTCGGTGCAGTCGCATCGAAATGCACCGGACTGCGTGCGATCTTGTTTTCGCCGATCTGCTTCACGCCCGGCGTTAGTGCCGCATCGGACGCGAGTACTAGTAGCGGAATGGAATTGGCGGCGTCGGTTGCGGATGCGCTCATGGGCAAGCAGAGATATCGGGCTGGGGGCTGGGGATTTGGAGCAAATCGGTTGGCGACGACATCCAACTGGATTTCAGGCCGAGTTGTTCCGATAGCGCTTCGACCAACGGTAAAACCAGTGCCGATGGGTCAGATGGGCCGCCCAAGTCTACCACCGAGGTCACCTGCAAACCTTCGTATCCGCAGGGATTGATGCGCTGGAACGGTTCGAGATCCATCGCCACGTTGAAGGCCAGTCCATGAAAACTGCAACCGCGTCGCACCCGCAAGCCGAGCGCCGCGACCTTCGCGCCGCCGACATACACGCCGGGCGCGCCGGGCTTGCGCATGCCGACGATGTTCCAGTCCGCCAGTACTTCGATCACCGATTGCTCGATGCGTTCGACAAGTTCGCGCACGCCGAGTTTCAGGCGGCGCAGATCGACCAGCGGGTACGCAACGATCTGGCCCGGTCCGTGATAGGTGACCTGTCCGCCCCGATCTACGCGCAGCACCGGGATGGCACCAGCCGCGAGCACATGCTCGGGTTTGCCGGCTTGGCCGAGCGTGAACACCGGCTCATGTTCGACGATCCACAATTCGTCTTCGGTGGCCTCGTCGCGCGCATCGGTGAACGCCTGCATCGCGCGCCAGACCGGCTCGTAAGCGCGACGGCCGAAATCGCGCACACGCCATGTCGTCCGCTGCCTTTCGCGGCGTTGGGCGCCAGCAGCCGCGCCGGTCAGATCGTCCACTTCACCTCGGGGTGCTCGCGCAACGCCGTATGCGCTGCGTCGTAATCGGCGCGTGTTTCGGCGCGGAAGCTGAGCGTCACCGACACGAAGCGACCCGCGCTGGATGGACGCATAGACACGCTTTCGTGCAACACCTGCAAGCCCGCAGCGGTCAACAGGCGTGGAATCTCGGTATCGAGATTGGCTGATGCCGGCCCCAATGCGGTGATCTCGAACACCCCGGGGAACTGGAAACCTTTATCGTCGTTTGCGGCAGTCGCATCGATGGCGGTCATTGACGAGTTTCGCTATTGGTGAATCCTTCGCCATTATCGGGGTGAGTGCTGGCAAACCCAAGTCGCGGGGCTGGCGCGAATACCGACCGCGCCGCAGAATCGGCAGATGCGCCAGTCCATCCTCTTGTCAGCCCTTGCCGTGTCGCTGCTCTTGCCCGCCAGCGCTTTGCATGCTCAAGGCGTGTTGTACCGCTGCGAATCTGCCGACGGCATCAGCATCCAAGGCGCGCCCTGCCCGAAGGGAGTTTCCCAGCGCAAGATCGCCGTACAGCGCCCAGTGGATGCGCCGGTCGCGCCAACGCCGCCAGCCGAGGCCGCGACTGCGGCGCAATCGAAACACGATGTGCCGCTGGCCCCGGCGAATGCGATGCATGGTCCCAACAATCCCTATCCGCTATGGCAATGCATGCGCGCGGATGGTTCGACCTTCGATAGCCGCAACGGGATACCGGGCAAGCAATGGGTGGTGAAGCCGCTCAATCCTGATCGCGATGCCGACGATAGTGCCGCAGCGCCCGCGCAAATCACCACGCCGCCGAAACTGCACGAACATATCGTGCAGCCCTTCTCGGAAGCGGTCGTGGCGGAAGACGCTGCAGCCGTGGATGCCACGCCGCCGCCGCCGGGTGCAGCGCCGGGGCAATGGATTGCCGACCAGTGCATCCAGCTCGACGCGCAACAGGCCTGCGAGAGTTTCGCCACGCGTCGCGATGCGCTGCGCAAGCAGATTTACGCATCCAAACCCAGTGAGCGTTCGACCTACGCGCCCGAGGAACAGGATTTGACTTCTATGTTGTACGCCGCCTGCGGTCGTTGATCGCCACGCCTGCTGGCATTCTTCTTAGGCCTGCCGGCGCGCCAATGTCCTTGGGTCGCATACGCTGAATCGCAGCGAACGCAATGCGGATCGCGGCTGTTGCTTGCTGGCAGACCGGCGCAGAATCGACGCATGCCATCTGCCCTTCGCCAATGCGTTCCAGTCGCCTTGCTGCTGTTCGGCGGGCTCATCATCACAGCAGGCGCAGCGCGCGCCGGCGATGTGACGATCTACCGCTGCGTGGATGCCGGCGGCAAAATCGCCTTGCAGGATCGACCGTGTCCGAAAGACGTCCGTCAGGACGTGCGCCAGATGATCCGGCCGCAGGATCCGCCGCCGCGTCCGCAGCCAATCGCCGCAGCAGCGAAACCTGCGCCGCGCGATGTGGAGGTGCGCATCGTCCACGATAGCTATCCGCAACCGACTTACCAATGCACCACGCAGGATGGCGGTACCTACATCAGCCACACCGGCATACCGCAGGGACGCTATGTGCCGCTGTGGACATTTGGTTTCGGTCGCGGCAACGGTTACCCGAATGGCGGTCGTGCTCAGACGTTGCAGCCGATGCAGCGACCGGTCGGATCGCAACGACACGGTGGAGGAGACTATGGTTTTCCGCTCATGACCTATGTCGAAGATTCCTGCGTGCGCCTGCAGCAGGACGAAGTGTGCGCGAGCCTGCACGCCCGCAACGATGCGCTTGGAACACTGATCTTCAACGGCCAGCCCAGCGACCGCGAACGCTACGAACGCGAACGCAAGGGATTGCTCGAGCAAATGCGCGGCGACTGCTCGGGAAACTGACGAGGCTGCACAAGGATGTCCCAGTGTCGCGTGAGGCAGGAGCCGGGAGTGACCGCAGCGCCGGAGCGACCGTCGGATTTCAAAATCCGTATTGCAGGAATCCGCCGTCCACGGCGACGCATTCGCCGGTGATGTAACTCGCAGCCGGCAGGCACAGGAATGCGACGGCGGCGGCGACTTCCTCGGGTTCGCCGACGCGTCCCAGCGGCGTGCGCTGGATTACGTCGTCGTAATACTCGGGATCGGCAAGCATCGGCGACGTCCGCCGCGTGCGGATATACCACGGCGCGACGCAGTTCACGCGCACGCCATCCTCGGCCCATTCGCAGGCAAGATTCTTGGTGAGCTGGTGCAGCGCGGCCTTGCTCATGCCGTACGGCGATCCGGTGCGCACGTGAGTTGCGCCGGACACGCTGCCAATGTTCACGATGCACGACGCGGGATGCTTCGTGAGCAGCGGATACGCGTAGCGGCACAACTCGAATGTCGCGAACAGGTTGATCTCGAACAGCGCACGCCATTCGGCGTCCGCATAATCCATTGTTGGTTTGCGCTGGTTGGTGCCGACGTTGTTGACGAGGATGTGCAGGCCGCAATCGGTATCCTCGATCCAGTCGAACAATTCGCGCCGCGCATCCTCATCAGCGAGGTCGCAGGCCCAGGCGCGCGCGATGCGATCGGGGAACTCATCCTCGAGTTCGGCACGCGCGGATTCCAGGCGATCGGCATCGCGCGCGATCATCAGCACGTCGGCGCCGAAATCGAGCAGCTCGCGTGCGATCGCCTGCCCGATACCCGCGCTTGCGCCCGTCACCAAAGCTACCTGTCCATCCAGCCGCCAGCGTTCGTTCGCCATCGCGATCACCTCATGGTCGTCTGCGCTAGCATAGCCGTGGATACCACCCAGGAGATGCCGTCATGCTGCGATCAATTCGCCAACTGCTATTGCCGTTTGCTGCGGCCGCACTGCTCGCCGGCTGCCACGACAACCCTGCGCCCGACAAGGACAACAAACCCGCCGCCCCGGTCGGCAATACCGACCTGCGCGACGCGATCCAGAAACCGATCAACAAGGCGAAGGGCGTTGACGACCAGATCGAAAACGAAAAAAAGAAACAGGATAAACAAATCCAGGACGCGGGTGGGTGAGCGTGAGCGTTCGCGCGATGACTTAACGTCATCACGCGCTCAGGCTCACGCCCGAAGCAGGAGCGAAGGGCCGGAGTGACTTATGCGAGGCCGGGACGGCCGAACTTAGTCACATGTCACGCCCGAAGCAGGAGCGAAGGGCCGGAGTGACTTATGCGAGGCCGGGACGACCGAACTTAGTCACATGTAGCACTCGCACAGACCGAAAACTCAGTGATGGCCAGAGCGTGGCCCCTGAGTCGCTACACGCGCGCAAGCTGGCGTTTTCTTTGATGCATTGGTTCGGCAGGCTCACCACGAACGGTATTTATTGCGAAGGATTCCTGCGAACGAGTCGATCGTTCACGAAGCGTTACCGCTTCATGAAACGGAAGAACTCGTCATTGGTCTTGGTGTCCTTCATCTTGTCGAGCAGGAAGTCCATCGCCGACAACTCGTCCATCGGATGCAGCAGTTTGCGCAGGATCCAGATCTTCGCGAGCATGTCCGGTTCAATCAGCAACTCTTCGCGGCGGGTGCCGGAGCGGTTGATGTTGATCGCCGGATAGATGCGCTTCTCGGCGATGCGCCGATCCAGGTGCACCTCGGAATTGCCGGTGCCCTTGAATTCCTCGTAAATCACCTCGTCCATCTTCGAACCGGTATCGACGAGCGCGGTTGCGATGATCGTAAGGGAACCGCCTTCCTCGACGTTGCGCGCGGCGCCGAAGAAACGCTTCGGGCGATGCAGTGCGTTCGCGTCGACACCGCCCGACAAGACCTTACCGGAACTCGGCACGACCATGTTGTAAGCACGGGCGAGGCGTGTGATGGAATCGAGCAAAATGATCACATCGCGCTTGTGTTCGACCAATCGCTTCGCGCGCTCGATCACCATTTCGGCAACCTGCACGTGGCGCGCAGCGGGCTCGTCGAAGGTGGAGGAAATCACTTCGCCGCGCACGGTGCGCTGCATTTCGGTGACTTCCTCCGGACGCTCGTCGATCAGCAGCACGATCAGGTGCGCGTCGGGATGGTTGTACATGATCGCCTGGGCGACGTTCTGCATCAGCATCGTCTTGCCGGCTTTCGGCGGCGACACGATCAGTCCGCGCTGGCCTTTTCCGAGCGGCGCCATCAAATCGAGGATGCGGCCGGTGATGTCCTCAGAGGAACCGTTGCCGCGCTCGAGGTGGAACGCCTTGCGCGGAAACAGCGGGGTGAGGTTCTCGAACAGCGCCTTGTTCTTGGACGCCTCGGGTGGTTCGTTGTTGATCGTGGTGACCTGCGACAGCGCGAAGTAGCGCTCGCCCGGTTTCGGCGAACGGATGCGACCGGTGAGGTGGTCGCCGGTGCGCAGGTTGAATCGGCGGATCTGCGACGGCGAAATGTAGGTGTCGTCCGGGCCGGCGAGGTAGGACGCATCCGACGAACGCAGGAAACCGAAGCCGTCGGGCAGGATTTCGAGCACGCCTTCGGCGGCGACGCCTTCGCCGTAGCGCGTCAGCACTTTCAGAAGAGCGAAGATCACTTCCTGCTTGCGCATGCGCGCAACGCCTTCGGTGATTCCGAGCTTGTCGGCGATTTCCATGAGCTGGAACGCCGGCATCTTTTTAAGCTCGCTCAGCCCGTAGATCGGGAAGTCCGGCGGCAGTGCGGGCAGCGGCTGGGTGTCGTTGAACTCGCCGCCTTCGTTACCGCGGTCGCGCGGTTCGTTGCTGCGCGGCTGGTTCTCGCGCGGGCCATTTTGTTCGCGACTCTGCTGCTGGCGGTCGCGGCGGTCGCGGAAACGGTCACGACGCGGGTTGTTATGGCGCGGCTGGCCGCCTTCGTTCGGCTGCGCCGGTGGCGACTGATGTTGCGCCGAGGTCTCGCCGTCCGATGGTGAGGGTTGCGATTGCTGGGATTGCTGCTGCGACGATTGTTCGCCGCCCGATTCGTTCGCGCGTTCGGGCTGGCTTGGTGGTGCAGACTGGGTCGATTGCGCGACGGCAGGCGGGCCGGCGTCGCGCTGCGGTGCTGGCTCGGCGCGCTCGGTCTTGGCAGGTGTGGGAGCGGTCAATGCTTCGGTGGACGCGGCAACGGGTTTGGGCTGGCGCGGCTGGCGTGGACGCTTGACGGCGACCTCGGCGGATTCGTTATCGGATTCGGACACGGAGTAACCCTGTAGTGAGGGCGGAGTAGAAGAGGAGATTGAATAGCAGCCGGGGATGGGTGCTGCGAAAGGGCGCGGGAATCAACACATCCGGGCGCCACGTGAGCGAAACCTAACACTGTGTTCGCACGACGGCAAGTCAGACCGAGTGACGCGTCGCTAGTGGTTCATGCAAAACGCCGCATGTCAGGCACGCATGTTTTGCCGGTGATTCCATTGTTGAAGACCGCCGCAGTGATGGCTGTGAAGTAGTAGTACAGCAATGACGATGATGCGTCCCGACGAATGCTGTCCATCGAAGCCAGGAGTCTCAGACGATCCCGCGCTCGATGAACTGCACCAGCTGCGTGCGCGCGACCGCGCCGATCTGGGTGGCGTGGACCTTGCCGTCCTTGAACAGCATCAGCGTCGGGATGCTGCGTACGGAGTACTGGCGCGGCGTGGTCGGGTTCTTGTCGATGTTGAGCTTCACGACCTTGAGCTTGCCGGTATACACCTGCGCGAGTTCCTCGACCATCGGGCCGATCATCTTGCACGGACCGCACCACTCCGCCCAGAAGTCCACTAGCACCGGATCCGTGGACTTCAGCACCTGCGCTTCGAATTCGGAATCCTTGATATCGGTGACGGCGTCGCTCACGTGGTGCTCCTGGCAGATGGTTTCGGGATGCAATCCAACCTGTCGCGCCGAGCGCAGGCGAAGCTGGGCCGTCGCATCGGTTACACTTGGGGACAAGATGTTCGCGTTGCAAGCGTCCACGCTTGCAATGCTGCGCCCGGGGACAGCCGCAGTTTGCGGCGTGGGAGCCGGGCACGCAAGCACGCCGCGCCGTGCAGTCACCGATGATCGAGAGCATGACCGACAAACCCCTGACCGACGAAGCCTTCTCCAATTTCGACCTGCATCCGGCGTTGCTGGAAGGTCTGGAAAAAGCCGGATTCACCCGCCTCACCCCAATTCAGGCACTGACCCTGCCGCTTGCGCTGGCCGGGCGCGACATCGCCGGGCAGGCGCAGACCGGCACCGGCAAGACCCTGGCTTTCCTGATCGCGACGATCGATAGATTGCTCAAAAGGCCTGCGCTCGCGACCCGGCAGGACGCCGATCCGCGTGCATTGATCCTCGCGCCAACCCGCGAGCTTGCGATCCAGATCCACAAGGATGCGCTTGCGTTTGGCTCCGAACTCGGCATCAAGTACGCACTGGTTTATGGCGGCGTCGATTACGACAAGCAGCGCGAGATCCTCCAGCGCGGGGCGGACATCATCATCGCCACCCCTGGCCGGCTGATCGACTACGTCAAGCAGCACAAAGTCGTGTCGCTGCACGCCTGCGAAGTGTGCGTGCTTGACGAAGCCGACCGCATGTTCGACCTCGGCTTCATCAAGGACATCCGCTTCCTGTTGCGCAAGATGCCCGGCTGCACCGAGCGGCAGACGCTGCTTTTCTCGGCGACATTGAGCCATCGCGTGCTTGAGCTTGCTTACGAGCACATGAACGAGCCGGAAAAGCTCGTCGTCGAAACCGAATCGGTGACCACCGCGCGGGTGCGCCAGAAAGTGTATTTCCCGTCGAACGAGGAAAAAATACCGTTGCTTCTTGGTCTGCTCTCGCGCAGCGACAGCGCGCGCACGATGATCTTCGTGAACACCAAGGCCTGGGTCGAGAAGGTCGCGCGCGGGCTGGAACGCGCCGGCTTCCGGGTCGGCGTGATCTCCGGCGACGTGCCGCAAAAGAAGCGCGAGAGCCTGCTGAACCGGTTCAAACGCGGCGATCTCGAGTTGCTGGTCGCGACCGACGTGGCTGCGCGCGGTTTGCATATCGATGGCGTGTCCCACGTTTACAACTTCGACTTGCCATTCGATGCCGAGGATTACGTGCATCGTATCGGGCGCACCGCGCGACTCGGAGCCGAGGGCGATGCAATCAGCTTTGCCTGCGAGCGCTACGCGCAATCGCTGCCGGAAATCGAAGCCTTCATCGAACAGAAGATTCCGGTCGGCCACGTCGATCCGGAACTGCTGATCGCGGTCCCTCGCGCGCCGCGCGCCGGCGTTCCGGCTGCGGGCGGCGCCGATGACTCCAACGAAAGCGTCAGCCAGATTTTCCGCGAAGTGCGCGAGGCGCAAAAGGCCGAAGCCGAGCGTGGCGGTGGACGTGGCGGCTCCTCGCGCAGCGGCAGTGGTGGGCGCGGCGCCGGTAGTTCAGCAGGTCGCAGCAGCAGCGCTGGACATGATCGACGCGGCCCGCGTGCGCCGAAACCTGCGCCAGCAGTCGCGCCTGTCGTAACGGCAACACCGGCGACCGAGGTCGCGGCCATGTCAACGCGCAAACCGCGCCGTCGTCGCAGCGGTCGCGTTCGCAAGGATGCCGCCGGAGAGCAGGTGGCAACGCCGAAAGGCGACATTACCCAGCGTGTTCCGGTCGTGCCTGCTGCGCGCGAAGCGTCGTCTGCTGCCGGCAAAAAATCAAGCGTCGCGAGCAAGCCCGCCGCAGCGCCGGCCAAGCCGTCGTTGCTGGGCAAACTCAAGCAAGGGCTGAAAAAACTGGTCAAGCGACCGCCGCGCAGCGGTCACTGAGGTTTCGCGGAGGTTTCGCGCGAACGCATCCGCGCGCGATACTCTTGCAATTCCACGCTGCGTTACCGACCACGGCGATCCCCCGCGATGACCTTGCTCCGCTTCGACGCTGTCAGCAAACGTTACGCCGGCGGTCACGAGGCGCTGAGCGATGTGAGCTTTGCTGTCGAACCCGGCGAGATGCTGTTCGTCACCGGCCATTCCGGCGCCGGCAAGAGCACGTTGTTGCGTTTGATCCATCTGGCCGAGCAGCCCAGTCGCGGCACGGTACTGATGGAGGAACGCAACCTCGCGAAGCTGCGTGGACGCAAGGTCGCATTGCAGCGCCGCCGCGTCGGCGTCGTCTTCCAGGACCATCGGCTGTTGCTCGATCGCAGTGTCTATGAAAACGTCGCGATGCCGCTGGTGATCGCCGGCGTGCCGCGCGCCGAAATTGGCGTGCGTGTGCGTCGCGGACTGGAGAAAGTCGGCCTCGCCGATCGCGAACGCGCCAAGCCGCGCGAGTTGTCAACGGGCGAGCAGCAGCGCGTTGGCATCGCGCGCGCTGTCGTCGCGCAACCGCCTTTGCTGATCGCCGACGAACCCACCGGCAACCTCGATCCAACGCTCGCGGTGGACATCATGGAATTGTTCGCGTCGCTGCCGGCATTGGGTACCACCGTGCTCATCGCCAGCCACGACCTGATGCTGGTCAAGCGCATGCGCAAGCGGGTGCTGGTGCTCGATCATGGCAAATTGCTCGACGACATTCCGGCGACGGAGTTGGCAACGTGAGCGCGACCCAAACCCCTGCACCAACACCGCCGGTGCGTGTCGATCCGGACACGCTCAAGGGTGCCAAGACTTCCGCTGCCGTGCGCCGCAAAAGTCGCGGCCCGTTCGCGCGCCTGCGCAACTGGCTGGGCCTGAATTTCTACAGCCTGGTGTCGAGCCTCGGCCGGATGGCGCAGCGACCGGCCGCCACGCTGATGACGATCGGCGTGATGGCGATCGCGCTGGCGCTGCCGCTTGCGTTGGCGCTGACGCTCGCGAACGTGCAGCGTTTCTCTGGAAGCGTGCGCGCGTCGCGGCAGATCACCGTTTTCCTGCATCAGGACATCGGCATGGATCGCGCGAATGCGCTTGCCACGGACTTGCGCGCGCGTCACGACGTCGTTGCAGTCAGCGTGCGTACGCCGGCCGAAGGCCTCGCCGAATTCCGCAAGATGAGCGATCTCGCGCCGTCGCTCGATATGCTCGAAGCCAATCCATTGCCGCCGGTGCTGCTGGTCGAACCGAAGGACGACGGCGCAGCGCTCGCGATCTCGTTGCAGGCGATGCCCGAGGCCGAGATCGTCCAGCACGATGCGGTCTGGCGCGAGCGGTTGTCGGCATGGCTCGCATTCGGCGTGCGCATCGCGTGGGTGCTCGCCGCACTGCTCGGTGCAGGCGCGTTGCTGGTGGTCGGCAACACCGTACGGCTGGACATCCAGAGTCGCAGTGACGAGATCGGCGTACTGCAATTCCTCGGCGCCACCGACGGTTTCGTGCGGCGACCGTTCCTGTATCTGGGCGCGATCTACGGATTGGCCGCCGGTGGATTGGCGCTTGGCTTGCTCGCTCTCGCAAGAATTGCATTGCAGCCATCGCTGGCGCGATTGATCACGAGTTATGGCGGTGGGTTCATGTTGCAGGGGCCGGGTTGGATTGGCGCTGGAGCCTTGCTTGCCGGCGCGTTGCTTATCGGCTGGCTGGGCGCATGGCTCGCAACCGGGCATCATCTACGTCGCAATCGACCGACGCGGGACTGAAACCGACATGAGCGCAGGCGGCTTCCGCCATATCGACACCGATACGCCACGCGTGATGGTCGTGGACGGCTCGAAAGTCGCGCGCATGATGATCGAACAACTGCTGCGCAAGGAATTGCCGGGGCTGGATTTCATCGGTTGCGAAACCGGGGCGGAGGCGAAGAAAGCGCTGCTCGACGGCACCATCAACCTGGTCACCACCGCGCTCGCGCTGCCGGACATGGACGGGCTGGAACTCGTCGAGTTCATCCGCGAATACACGCCGCAAGCCTATATCCCGATCATCGTTGTCTCCGGCAACGTGCAGGAGCGGCTGGAGTCGCGCAAGCTCAGCGACGATGTCACTGATTACTTTGACAAGGCGCTGGGATTCAGCGCGCTGGCGACGTTTATTCGCGGCTACGTCAAGCCCGAGGACGTGCAAGACGGTGAGGTTCTCTACGTCGAAGACAGTCGTGTGGTCGCGGTGGCGACGCGGCGCATGCTGGAAAAGCACAGCCTGCAAGTCACCCATGTCACTACCGTCGAAGATGCTCTGGCACGCCTGCAGGTCTTCCACGAAGATGGCACGCCGCCACCGGACGTGCTGCTTACCGACGTATACCTGAAAGGCGAACTCACTGGCATGGATCTGCTGGATCGTGTGCGCACACAGATCGGTTACACCAAGGCCGAACTGCCGATCATCGTGATGACCGGCGATTCCGATCCAGGAAACCAGAGCGACCTGCTGCGCCGCGGCGCGAACGATCTGGTCGTCAAGCCCATCGAGGAACGCGCCTTGATCACCAAGCTGCTGTACCAATTGCGCGTGGGCCGCATGCTGCGCGATAAGCACAACGTGCGCTGAGCATTGCGACGTGACCACCGCGTCGGGGGACGAGGTAGATAGCGAAAGCATCCGTCCTGCCCAAGTCCGATTGGATCAGGTTCGATTGGATCAGTCCTGGAAAGCGCGCGTCGGCGATTGGTTGCTGCGTCCGGACATGCAGCAATTGTCCGCATTCCTTCGCGCCGAAAAAGCTGCGGGCAAACGCATCTATCCGCCGTCATCAAACATCTTTGCGGCCCTTGATGCGACGCCATTCGATGCCGTTGAAGTGGTGATCCTCGGACAGGATCCGTATCACGGGCCGGGCCAGGCGCACGGATTGTGTTTTTCGGTGCTCCCCGGCGTGCCGGTTCCACCATCCCTGGTCAACATCTTTACCGAGATTCAACGCGACATCGGCATCGCGCGCTCGGATCATGGCTGCCTGCTGCCGTGGGCGCAGCGCGGCGTGCTGCTGCTCAACTCGGTGCTAACCGTCGAGGACGGCAAGCCCGGATCGCATCAGGGCAAAGGCTGGGAAGGCTTCACCGACCACATCATCGAGACGCTCTCACGCGAACGCGAAGGCTTGGTGTTCGTGCTTTGGGGCAGCTATGCGCAGGCCAAGGGCAAGCTGATCAACTCACACCGCCATTGCGTGCTACGTGCGCCGCATCCGTCGCCTTTGTCGGCGCACCGGGGGTTCATTGGTTGTGGACATTTCTCGGCGGCGAACCGCTGGTTGACGGGGCGTGGCGCGAAGGAGATCGATTGGTCGCTGCCGAAACGGTTGGAACTGGAGAAGGCTTGAGCTTTTGTTTCCTTTTCCCGTCACCAAAAATCGGTTCGGACTTGCATTCCGGCTTTCTGGGCAGCACTGGGAAGCTCGCGCCCGCAGGCAGCTTTCCGTTCCATGAATGGAATGCTGCGGAACTCTTGCAGTAGTTAGCACTCACATATGGACACTGCTAAAATGTCACCCATGAACCAGACCCCTCAGCTGCAGACGGCCCTCGTGGCCAACAATCTTCCGATCCCCAGCGCGCTCGGCTCGCTTGAGGCGTACATCGGTGCGGTGAACCGCGTGCCGGTGTTGACCGTCGAGGACGAACAGGCGCTTGCGCATCGCTTCCGCGACGAAGAAGACCTCGGCGCAGCGCGTGAATTGGTGATGGCGCACCTGCGCTTCGTCGTCCACGTCGCGCGTGGCTACCAGGGCTACGGTCTCGGCATGGGCGACTTGATCCAGGAAGGCAATATCGGCCTGATGAAGGCGGTGAAGCGCTTTGATCCGGAACAGGGCGTGCGCCTTGTATCGTTCGCGGTGCACTGGATCCGCGCCGAGATGCACGAGTTCATACTGAAGAACTGGCGCATCGTGAAAGTCGCGACGACGAAGGCGCAGCGCAAGCTGTTCTTCAACCTGCGCAAGTCGAAGAAGCGCCTCGGCTGGATGAACGATGCCGAAGTCACCGCCGTCGCTGCGGACTTGAAGGTCTCCAAGCGCGAAGTGCTGGAAATGGAATCGCGCCTGTCCGGTCGCGATATCGGCTTCGATGCGCCGACCGACGAGGACGACGATCACGCGCCGCCATCGCCGGCAATGTACCTGATCGATTCCAGCGACGACCCGTCGCTCGCCTACGAACGCGCCGACCACGAGGACAACCAGCTCGAACTGCTGCGCGATGGACTGGGCGAACTCGATGCGCGCTCGCGCGACATCATCAAGCGCCGCTGGCTCGACGACGACAACAAGGCAACGCTGCAGGAGCTCGCCGACGAATACGGCGTGTCCGCCGAACGCGTGCGCCAGATCGAAGCGAATGCGTTGAAGAAGATGCGGGCGCTGTTTACTGCGTAGGATTCGTCGCGAATAGGCACATCGAGCGGCTCCGGAAACGGAGCCGCTTGCGTTTGGGCGTCAGCAAACCGGCATCCACTCGCCCAACAGATTCGTTCAGTAGCCTTTACACATACCCGTATTGAGCTATTCTCGATTGCGCTCAGGATGACAGCGTCGCAATCGGCGACCTGATTTCCAGGAAATTCCCATGAACCGCCAGATCCCGTTCACGTTGGCCGTTGCCATCGCGTTTTCCATCACCGCGATGCCGGCGATCGCCTCCGCGCACACCGCCGCCGCACCGATGGCGCACTACATGCCCGCAACGCCGGCCCCGTCGAAACTGGCGCAGACATTGCGCACGCTGTGGCTGGGCCATGTCGACGCCGTCCGCGATTATGTCGTCGCTGCGCACGACAAGAATGCCGCCAAGTCCAAGGCCGCCACCGATCACGTCGTCGCCAACGCGAAGCAGATCGCTGGCGCGGTCGGAAGTTTCTACGGCAAAGCTGCCGGCGACCAGATGATGACCCTGCTGGCTGGCCATTGGGGCGCGGTAAAGGCTTACGCCGACACTACGTTCGCGCACAACGAAGCAGGCCGCACGGCAGCGATGAACGATATCAACTCGAACGCCAAGGCCATTGCCGATTTCCTGTCGGGTGCCAATCCCAACCTGCCGCAAGCCACGCTGCTGTCGCTGCTCACCGCGCACGGCGCGCACCACATGGCGCAGATCATGGAGATTGAATCGGGCGACAAGGCTGGCGAAGCGAAGACCTGGGACGCGATGCAGGCGCACATGATCGTGATCGCCGACGCACTCGCTGGCGGCATCGTCAAGCAGTTCCCCGACAAGGCCAAAGGCTGATCGCAGATGCGCCTGCACGCCTCGGCATTGCAATTGGGTGCGACGCAGCAGGCGCTGTTACGACAGTTGTTGTGGCATCCGGAAGGGCTGGGTGTCGAACCACTTTGCATCAAGCTGCGCGTCAGCCACAACGCGGTGCGCCAGCACCTGACCGCACTGGGCGCAGCCAACCTGATAGAACGCACCGATCCGCGCGCGACCGGCGGGCGGCCCGGTGCGGTCTTCATCATCACCGAGCAAGGTCGCGAATTATTTCCGCGCCACTATGGCGTCATCGCGACCGGCCTGATCGAAAGTCTTTACGCAACGCTGGGTCGCGAACAGGTAATGTTGATGCTGCGCGCGCTCGGCTCGAGGTTGGCGAATGAGCAAACCGAGACAATCGATCGCGAAGATGTCGCCCACGCCACCCGCCAACTGGCAAGCCAACTCACCGCGCTGGGCTACGAGGCCGCAGCGATCCAGCACCCCGATGGCCCACAGATCGAAGCGCACAACTGCGTGTTCCACTCACTCGCAGCGAAGCATCCGGAAGTCTGCCATTTCGATCTCGCGTTTCTGGGAACGAGTTCCGGGCGCGACGTGAAGCACGCCGAATGCATGGTACGCGGCGGCAACACCTGCCGCTTGGTGCTCGGTCCAAAAACAAACCGAAAACCTGGTTGAATTCGAGCCTATCAATCCTCGGCAACTTCTAATCGCGACATTGCTTTCTTTTCTCCAACGATGATTCTGGCGTTGCGCTGGTAGCTCCAGTACGACCATGCCCAGTCGAGCATCACCACGATGCGGTTGCGGAAGCCGATCAGGAAGAAGATGTGCGCGGCCAGCCAGAACCACCACGCGAGCAGGCCGGAGAATTTCAGACGACCTAGATCGACAACCGCGGCCATGCGGCCGATCGTCGCGAGGTTGCCGTAGTCGCGATAGCTGAAGGGTTTCGCGGTCTCGTTGCGAAGACGCGCGCGAATCACCGTGGCAACGTGGGCTCCCATTTGCTTCGCGCCTGGCGCCGTGCCGGGAACTTGCTGCCCGTTTGCCTGTACGACGCGGGCAAGATCGCCGACGACGAAAATTTCAGGATGGCCGGCGATCGACAGATCGGGCTGCACGCTGACGCGACCCGCGCGATCGAGTTCGACACCGAGTTCGCGTCCCAGCGGCGAGGCCGCGACACCCGCCGCCCACAACACACTGCGGCTTTCAATGCGCGTCGCGCCGAGGCTCACACCCTGCGCATCGATCGCGGTCACCGGTTGCCCCACATGCACGTTCACGCCGAGTCGTTCGAGTTGGCGTCGTGCGCTGTCTGACAATGATTCCGGCATCGCGGCCAATACGCGCGGGCCGGCTTCGAGCAGATGGATTTGCGCGGTGCGCGGATCGCAGCGACGGAATTCACGCGGTAAGGTGTGGCGGGCGATTTCTGCGAGCGTGCCGGCAAGTTCGACGCCGGTCGGGCCGCCGCCGATCACGATGAAATTCATCCACGTGGCACGCGCGACTGGATCGTCTTCGCGCTCTGCCGCTTCGAACGCGGTGAGAATGCGGCGACGGATCGCAAGCGCATCGTCGAGCGTCTTCAGTCCCGGCGCATGTTCGGCCCATTCGTCGTGACCGAAGTAGGCGTGCGTGGCGCCAGTCGCTACCACCAGAAAATCGTAATCGAGATTTCCGTGATCGAGTTCCACCCGCTGCGCAACGCGATCAATCTGGCGTGCTTCGCCGAGCAGCACGGTCACGTTGCGCTGCCGATGCAGGATGTGGCGCAACGGCGCGGCGATGTCCGGCGCCGAAAGGCCCGCCGTAGCGACTTGATACAGCAACGGCTGGAAGAGGTGATGGTTGGTGCGGTCAACAAGGGTGATGCGCACTGGCGCTTTCGCCAACGCGCGCGTCGCCCACAGGCCCCCGAAGCCGCCGCCGAGAATCACGACATGCTTGATTCCATCAGGCTTGACGGAATCAGGCGAGAGCGCGGCATCGGTCATCAGTACAAATCCACCGGATCGACATCGAGGGACCAACGCACCTTGCGGGCCGATTTGAGTGCATACAATTGTGGCATCCACGCATTGAGTGCGGCCTGCAGCGCCGGACGTTGCATCGCCGCGAGGTGTAATTGTGCACGCGCCTTGCCGGCGCGGCGCGGCATCGGTGCCGGCAATGGGCCGTGGATCGTTGCGTAGGTTGAAGTCGTCTCGAAAGCCTGTCGTGCCTCGGAGAGAAACTCCTGCACGACTGCATCGTTCGACGCTTCGGCGCGCAGCAACGCGAGAGAACCGTACGGAGGAAAACCAGCGGCTTCGCGTTGCGCAAGTTCAAGCGCGGCGAAGACCGGGTAGCCACCGCCAAGCAAAGTCGCCAGCAGCGGATGCTCGGGATGATGCGTCTGCAGCAACACGCTGCCGGGCTTTTTCGCGCGACCACCGCGACCGGCGACTTGGATCAGCAATTGTGCGAGTTTTTCTGGCGCACGGAAATCCACCGAGTGCAGGCCTTCGTCGACACCGACCACGCACACGAGAGTGAGATTCGGCAAATCGTGACCTTTCGCGAGCATCTGCGTTCCGACCAGAATACCTGCGGTGTCGCCGAGTGATGCGAGATGTTTTTCCAGTGCATCGCGATGGCGCGTGGTTTCGCGATCCACCCGCAACAGCTGCGCATCCGGGAAGTGTTGCGCGAGCGTTTCCTCGATGCGTTCGGTTCCAGCGCCTTGCGGCATCAAGGCGAGGCTGGCGCAGTCGGGGCAGGCTTTCGGCGCGGGTTGGCGCGCGCCGCAGTGATGGCAGATCAAACGCCCGCCGCGCGCGTGCACGGTCATCGCCATGTCTTTCGAGGATGCAGCACAGCGTTTGCAGCGCGCATTCCAGCCGCAGTCGTAGCACAACAGCACCGGCGCATAACCGCGACGGTTCTTGAACACCAGCGCCTGCTCGCCACGCGCGAGCGTTGCGCGGATCGCATCGAGCATCTCGCCGGACAATCCGCCATCGAGTGAGCGTTTGCGAACATCGATTATCCGCACCGACGGCGGCTTCGCATCGCCGGCACGCTGCCGCAATTGCAGATGTGCGTAGCGTCCGCCAATCGCGTGCTGCAGCGACTCCAGCGATGGCGTGGCTGAGCCTAGAACGACTGGAATGCCGAGCGCCTTCGCACGCACCAGGGCGAGGTCACGGGCGTGATAGCGCACGCCGTCCTGCTGCTTGTAGCTCGCGTCGTGCTCTTCATCGACCACGATCAAGCCGGCATCGGGAAGCGGCGTGAAAATCGCCGAACGCGTGCCGACCAACACGCGCGCTTGGCCGCGCGCCATCGCTGTCCACACGCGGGAGCGCTCGCCGTCGGCGAGGCCCGAGTGCAACGCGTGCACCGGAACCCCGAGCTGCGCGCGAAAACGTCGCAGCGTCTGCGGCGTCAGGCCGATTTCCGGTACCAGCACGAGCGCTTGTTTGCCGCGCGCGATGCAATCGGCAATCGCTTCCAGATACACCTCGGTCTTGCCGCTGCCGGTAACGCCTTCGAGCAGCAATGGCTGGAAGCGATCGCGCGCGGCGAGGATTGCGTCGGCTGCGTCACGCTGCGCTGGATTGAGTGCGTGACCGGTGGTCGCTGGAATTGAAGCATGTGCATGCAGCACGGCGACGCGCTCCGCGTATCCGCGTGTGTGCAGGGCGCGCGCCGCCGAGCGCCAGCCATCGAAGTCGGCATCGAGCGTGTCTTCATCGATCGCACACTTCGCAATGCGTTCTGCCAGCCGACGCGTGCCCGTGTGTTTACGCAATCCCGCAAGACCAGTGCGACCTGCTTCGGTCAGCAACCAGCCGTAAGCGCAGGTTTGCGGCAGCGGATCGCCACGACGCAGCGACGCCGGCAATGCGGTCGCGATCATTTCACCAAGTGGGACGTGGTAATAACGCGCGGCCCAGCGCAATGTCGCAAGCAATTCACCATGCAGGATGGGTTCGTGATCGAGTACTGCGAGCGCGCATTTCAGTTCCGGCGCATCGGCATCCGGCGTGCCGACGGCATCGATGAGCCCGACCAGTTCGCGACTGCCGAACGGCACGCGCACGCGGCATCCGATCAGCGCATTGTCGGCGCTGCAACCAGCTGGCGGCAGGTAATCGAAACAGCGCGGCAATGGCAATGGCAGAGCAACGCGCAGCACCGCTTCGGTGGATCGCAAAGGCATCGGTGAAGTCTAGCAATGCTGTCGATCGTCGCTTGAAAGACGCGCGAAACCGGCAACATTGCCGCGCAAATCTTCCAGATGCGAAGTTAGCGGAACTAGTTCGCAAATCTCGCATGAATCGGACGCAAGCTACTGCCTCTGTTGAAGAAAACTCCTTATCCACATGATTTGTGGATAAGTCTGTGGACGGAGTGCCGGCGCGGACTGCGCACCCCAGCGAGATTGGCCCTGAGCGTGGATTGGCGGGTTTTTCGCCAGACTGGCATAATCTAATCGAATCAATGGCTTGGTCGACTCTCACATTTGTCATCTGGTCTGATCGCCCACAATTCCGCCTCTGACGACGGCAATCGGGTTGCTGTGCACAAGCCAAAATCATGGAAGCCTTGTGCTGTCTTGCGGAGCGTGAAAATTTCGTCTGTCAAGCCCGTTCAGCGAATCGACAGTCACGGCAGCGACGGGTCGGCTGCAGGTAGAATCCGCCGTCACCAATCGCCGGAACCGCTTCCGCATGATCGCTGCTGTTCGGCAATGACCGCATGACTGCCAACTCCGCGCGAAGTGGAGCACACAAGCTCAGGTCGCTGCTGATTGCCGTGTTGGCGGTCTTGCTGGCCATACTGATCGGGACGTACTTCTGGCTGCCGGCGTTCCTCAAGGTCGGTGGCGCATCCGGCCGCATTGAGACTTTGCGCGCGCAAGCGCCGGCCGCCACATTGTCGCCGATCGCGACCACGCTGGCAGGTGCGGATTTTGATTTGCTGAACGATCCGGCCGGCGAAGTCATCGCGCGCGATCTGGATCTGTATTCGTGGTACGCCGCCGGAGCAGATCCTGCGGCTGCGAATGCTTCAGTGCCGAGCGCATTGCCGGAAAGCGCAACGCCCGAAACCACGGTGCCGGATGCGGACGCACCGGGATGTGCGGGCGTGGCGAGCGGTTGCGCGGGAACGCCGGAGGAGAGTAGCGATGCGCCGCACTAACCGCTGGCGAGTCACGTTTGCTTTCGCAGTTGGCATGACCCTGCTGCCCGTGCATGCGATTGCATACCAGCGCCCTGCCGTTGGCGACGCGTGTACATCCTGCACATCGCAGGATGCTGAATGGTCGGCGCTTGATGCCGGGACGCGCGATTTGCTTGCGTCCTGGCGCGATGGCTGGACGACATTGAATTCCGCAAGCCGCAGCCGATTGCTTGCAAACGCAAAACGTTGGCAGGCGATGGACCGAACGGCGCGCGATGCGTTGAGCCATCGCGGAATGGAATGGGAGGCACTGCCGCCGGCTGAACGTGCGCGTCGGCACGCTCGCTATGCCGACTGGCTCGCACTCGCGCCAGCAGAACAGGCGCGCGTGCGCAGTGCCGCAGCACAATTCACGGCCTTGCCGGCCGCGCAGCAGGACGAACTGCGTGCGCGCTTCGCGATGCAGGATATCGGTCAACAACGCGCATGGCTGCTGGGCCCCGGATATGGCGACTGGATCGGGCAGGCCCGCGGTCTGTTCGCCTACGTACCCGAAGCCGAACGCGATGCGACATTGCGCATGCTGCGGGAATTGCCCGCCGATGCACGCACCGAATTGCTTACGCTTTCGCAGCGTTTGCCGGACGACCAACGCGAGCGACTACGCCATCAATTGCTGCTCACGCAACCGGCGCAACGCGAGGCCTTGCTGCGCCAGCGACTGGCTCAATAAGCAGGCGCCCTCACCACGCGGCGTTCGCCTGCGCTGGCGACATTTTGCCACCGAAACGAAAGCTGCACAGTACATCCTGCGTTGCATGGATCACAGCCATACCAGCTTCACCAGCATGCTCAGGGCCGCGCCAACACTCAGCAATACCAGGTAGATCACTGCCAGCACGGTGTACTTGACGACGGTCGTGAACCAGCCTTGCTGATAGACGCGCTTCTGCATCAGCAAGATGTACAGCGGCATCCACACGATCAACGCGACCGTCAGCACCTGCAGCGGCGCGTGCAGCCACGGTGATGGCGTCATCGCTGCCAGACCGTTGATCACCAGCGCCAGCAGCAGTGCGAAGCACAGGAATGCGTGACTGTGCAGGGCGACGATGAAATGCTCCATATACAGACGCCGCTTGAACAGGTATGCCACCTCTAACAGCGCAGCGAACAACGGTAACAGCACGAACAAGGTGGACGGCACTGCGCTCATCCACGCGTCGATCAGCAGTTTCGGATTTTGCTGAATGCGCGCCAGGTTACCCTGCGCCCGCCCGGCGAGCTGGTTGAGCCATCCATTGGCGAACGCGGGCAGCGACGCGAACCGGATCGGATTGGTGATCGGATCCCAGGGCTTGTCGCCGCCGAATGTGAGTTGGTCGAAATGTTTCGGAGGCGGCTTGCCCTGTGCCTGCGCTGCATTCAATTCGGCGATGCGCCGGTCGGCCTGCCTGCGAACGGAGACTTCGGCAGCTGCAAGTTCACCGGCCATTTTCGGGATTTTAATGGCTTTGATCCTGCTCGCCTCGAGCGCGCGCAGCGCTTCGTCGCGTTTGGCTGCGACTGCGGCCACCGTCAGCGCGCTGTTGATGTCGTCGCCCTCAACATGCAGCGCCTGGGTGTCGCTCGCATCGTAAGTCCACTGCGCGACAAAGAACGCCAGCACACTCATGAAGAAAAACAGTCGCACCGGACTCACGTAGCGCACGCGACGGCCGGCGAAATACTCGCAACTCAGGTAACCCGGTCGCAGTAGCAGTGGCAGCAGGGTGCGCGTCAGCCGCGTATCGATCTCGAACAAGGTGTCGGCGATGTCGCCGAGCACACTGGTGAAATGCCGCACCAAGCCTTGCACCGGCTGTCCGCAGTGATAGCAGTGCTCGCCGAGCAGTGGCGAGCCGCAGTTGCCGCAGACCTTGCCCGTTGGCTGCGGCGCGGCGGCGTTCGCGACCTCATCCGGGTCGGCGGGCGGCGCGGCTGGTTCGATCGTCATTCTGCGCTTTCCCCGGCGGGCTGGAATGGATAATTGGGCGATGCATGCGGGTTGGTGCATGTCGTCATTCCGCGCGTTTTCCGGTCAGGTTAAGATGCACGGATTGTCGATGTTTTCCGCCGCGATGTCGCCTCCCGAATTTCGAACTGCGCGCCTTCTGCGTGAAGTGCGCGCCACCTGGCTGCTGGCCTTGCCGCTGGTGCTCGGGCAATTGTCGGCGGTCGCCTTGAGCGTGGTCGATACCTTGCTGGCCGGCCGCCACGGCGGCTTGACCTTGGCAGGCGTCGCGGTCGGCAGCGCAGTCTGGTCGATCGTGATGCTGGTGCTGATCGGCGTGCTGATGGCGTTGCCGGCCTTCGTGTCGCAATACAACGGGGCAAACCGTCGCGACGCAATCGGCCCGTTGTTCCGGCAAGCGCTGTGGCTCGCGCTCGCGATGGGGATGGGCCTGTTCGCGCTCGCGCGCTTTGGCGGCGTGCTGTTCGCGGTAATGCGCGTGGATGCCGCAGTACGGCCCGAGGCGTTGGCCTTTCTCGACGCGATCAGCTGGGGCGCGCCGGCATTCGCGCTGTATCTGGTCTGCCGTTCGATCAGCGAGGGCATCGCGTGGACGGTGCCGACAATGGTCTTCGGCATCGCCGGTTTGTTCGTGCTCGCTCCGCTCGGCTACGCGCTGATGTTCGGCGCGTTCGGATTGCCCGAGCTCGGCGCGGCCGGACTCGGTTACGCGACCACGATCGTGCTGTGGCTGCAGGTGCTTGGTTTTGTCCTGTATCTCATCGGTGCGCCGCGCTTTGAAGATCTCGACTTGTTCGCGCGCTTCGAATGGCCGCGCGGCGCGATGCTCTTCGACCTGTTGCGCGTCGGCTTGCCGATGGGCGTGTCGGTGTTCATGGAAGGCAGCCTGTTCGTCGCGACGCTGCTGGTGATTGGCAGCATGGGCAAGGTGCCGGTCGCCGCGCACCAGATCGCGATCAATGTCGCGAGTTTCTGCTTCATGGTGCCGCTGGGGCTTGCAATCGCAACAACCGTTCGAGTGGGCCACGCCGCCGGGGCTGGCGATCCGTCGGCGGTGCGCTGGTCGGCTGGCGCGGGCTATGCGCTTGCGCTGATCTCGCAAACCGCATCGGCTGCGTTGATGCTGTTCGGCGGCGGCGTGATCGCGCGTATCTACACCAGCGATCCGGCAATCGCCACGCTCGCGGCGACGTTGTTGCTGTACGCAGCGGCTTTCCAGTATCCCGACGGCATCCAGGCGTTGTCGGCCGGCGCACTGCGCGGTCTGAAGGACACTCGCATGCCGATGTGGATCACCCTGTTTTCCTATTGGGTGTTGGGCATGTCGCTGGGTTGGTGGTTGGGCGTGCGGCAGGGCTGGGGCGCACAAGGCATGTGGTGCGGTCTGATCCTGGGCCTGGCCGCCGCCGCATCACTGCTGACCTTGCGCTTCTATTTCCTGACGCGACATGACGATCGGCTGATGGCCATCGTCGCGCGATCGGCTACGCTGTAGCCTCGAAGGAGAACCCGATGGCCGATACCCAGCCCAGCTTGATCTATCGCTTCGTGCGCGGCATCTGGCGAGCGCTGGATTATTCGCGGCGGCTGGCGATGAATCTGGTGTTCCTGGCTCTGATCGTGATCGTTCTCGTCGCGATGTTCTCCGCCAAACCGATCCTGCGCGATCGCACCGCGCTGATGATCGCGCCCGAGGCGCAGATCGTCGAGCAATACAGCGCTGATCCCGGTTCGATGGCGATCGCGCGCGCGTTCGGGCAGGACAGCAAGGAAGTGCAATTGCGCGACCTGCTGCGTGCGCTGGAGGCTGCGAAAAACGACAAGCGCATCGAACGCGTGGTGATCCGACCGGACATGATCACCGCCGACGGCATGGCGCAGTTGCGCGAAGTCGCACGCGCGCTGCGCGAGGTGCGTGCGTCCGGCAAGGAAGTGATCGCCTATGCGGAAAACCTCGACCAGATGGGTTACCTGCTCGCGGCCGAGGCGAACACGATTTACCTGCATCCGTCCGGCAGCCTGATGCTCGAAGGCCTCGGCCGTTATCGCGAGTATTACCGCGAAGGCTTGCAGGACAAGCTCGGCGTGGACGTACACCTGTTCCGCGTGGGCGAATACAAATCCGCCGCCGAACCCTACATCCTCGATGCGGCATCGCCCGAGTCCAAGCAAGCCGATCTGTTCTGGATGAACGATCTGTGGCAGCGCTATCTGGCCGATGTCGGCCGCGCGCGCGGGATCGATCCGGCGAAACTCGCCGCCGACATCGACGGCATGGCGTCCGGATTGAAAGCCGCCGATGGCGATCTCGCGCAATGGGCGCTCGACGAGCATCTCGTCGATGCGTTGAAGACCAGCGACGAGGTGGAGGCGATCCTCGAAAAGAAAGGCGAGATCGACAACGCCGATCACACCTTCCGCCAGGTCAATCTAAACACCTATCTCGCGCACGTGGGTTCCGATCTTCCGACTTTGCATGGCGACACCGTGGCGGTGGTGGTGGCATCGGGCGAGATCAGTGGCGGCCAGCAGCCGCCTGGCAAGATCGGCGGCGAATCCACCGCCGCGCTGATCGCCAGCGCGCGCAACGACGACCACGTCAAGGCGATGGTGTTGCGCGTGGATTCGCCGGGCGGCGAGGTGTTCGCGTCCGAACAGATCCGCCGCGAGATCGAACTCACCCGCGCGGCCGGCATTCCGGTGGTGGTGTCGATGGGCAATCTCGCGGCGTCGGGCGGTTACTGGATCTCGATGAACGCGAACAGGATCTACGCCGATGAATCCACGATCAGCGGTTCGATCGGCGTCTTCGGCCTGGTGATGAACGCCCCGCGCGCGCTTGCAAAAATCGGCGTGCACAACGACGGCGTCGGCACCACGCGTTGGGCCGGCGCGTTCGATCCGACCCGCGCGCTGGATCCGGCGGTCGGCGAATTGATCCAGACCACCATCGAACACGATTACGCGCGCTTCATCGGCAACGTCGCGCGCGCGCGCGGGCGCACCCCGGAGCAGATCGATGCGATCGCGCGCGGCCGCGTCTGGAGCGGCGCACAGGCGAAGGATCGCGGATTGGTGGATGCGTTCGGCGGCATCCGCGAGGCGATCATCGCGGCCGCGCAACTGGGCAAGCTCGACGCCGGCAAGTACCGCGTCGAGTATGTTGAAAAGGACATGACGCCGTTCGAGAAATTCTTCGCCGGCCTCGGCCAGAGCACGAACGCGCGCTCGCTGTTGGCGGCCAGCGGCCTGCGCGGATTGTTCGTGCCCGCACGCACACAGGACGAGCTCGCACGCGGACTGGGCTGGCTCACCGCCCAGAAAGGCAAACCGTTCAGCGCAGTCGCGCATTGTTTTTGCGGATTGTGACCGCCCATGACGGTGGAAGCACACCATGCATAGCGGCTCCCTCGAAATCATCCTGGTTTTCCTGCTCGCGGCGGTGATCGCGGTGCCGTTGTTCCGCAAGCTCGGGCTGGGCGCGGTGCTGGGGTATCTCGCGGCGGGCGTGGCGTTGGGGCCACAGGGAATGCGGTTGGTGCAGGACCCGGCCAGTATCCTGGGTGCCTCCGAATTCGGCGTGGTGATGCTGCTCTTCATCATCGGTCTGGAACTCTCGCCGGCGCGCTTGTGGGTGATGCGCAAGCGCGTGTTCGGCATCGGCGGATTGCAGGTCGCGCTGACCGCCGCCGCGTTTGGCGGATTGCTGATCGCCTACGGGCTTGGCCCGAAAGCCACGATCGTCGTTGGCATCGGACTGGCGCTGTCGTCCACTGCAGTTGGCTTGCAGTTGCTCGCCGAACGCAAGGAACTCACGACCGATTACGGCCGGCTCGCGTTCGCGATTCTGCTGTTCCAGGATCTTGCGGCGATCCCGTTGCTGGTCGCAATTCCCCTGCTCGGCGAAGCGAAGGCGGCGCAACACGAGTTGCCGCTTTGGCAGTCGTCATTGCAGGCGATCGGCGCGATCGTGGGCGTCATTGTCGGCGGGCGCTTGCTGCTCGGGAAGATCTTCCGGGTCGTGGCGCGCACGCAGATGCCGGAAGTGTTCACCGCCAGCGCATTGCTGGTGGTCGCCGGCACCGCATGGCTGATGCAACTCGCGGGCCTGAGCATGGGCCTGGGCGCGTTTCTCGCCGGCGTGCTGCTCGCGGATTCGGAATTCCGCCACGAGCTTGAAGCGCAGATCGAGCCGTTCAAGGGCCTGTTGCTTGGATTGTTTTTCATGGCAGTCGGCATGAGCCTGGACTTGCGCCTGGTCGCGCGCGAACCGCTGACGATCGCGGCCGGCGTCGGCTTACTGCTCGCGGTCAAGGGCGTGCTGCTGTACGCGCTCGGTCGCGTCGCGAAGTTGCGCAATCGCAGCGCGTTGATGTTGAGTGCGGCGCTGGCACTGGGCGGCGAATTCGCGTTCGTGGTGTTCGGCGAAGCGCTGAAGGCAGGACTCATCGACGACGCATTACGCAACCGGCTCGTGGTGATCGTCGGACTCAGCATGGCGGTCACGCCACTGTTGGTGATCGCCGCATCCAAC
>JBBQAN010000017.1:0-59907 GCA_038316385.1 Lysobacterales bacterium
CTCGCAGGCCTTGGTGGCCATCGACGGCAGCAAGTTCAAGGCGGTCAACAACCGCGACCGGAACTACACACGCGCCAAGGTGCAGCGGCGGATCGAGCAGATCGAAGAGAGCGTGGCCCGGTATCTGTCGGAGCTGGACAGTGCGGATCGACAGGGTGCGGCCCCGGTCGCCGAAGCTCGCACGACGCGACTTCGCGAAAAGATCGAGACGCTGCAGTCGGAGATGCAGCGCATGCAGGCGCTAGCCAAAGATGTCGAGGCCGCCCCCGACCAACAGATCTCGCTAACCGACCCGGATGCGCGATCGATGATGACGCGCGGCACCGGCATCGTCGGCTACAACGTGCAGACGGCGGTGGATGCGCAGCATCACCTGATCGTTGACCACCAGGTCACCAACATCGGCAGTGATCGCAGCCAACTGGCGGCCATGGCAACGCGTGCGCGTACCGTCATGCAAGTCGAACGCCTCGACGTTGTCGCTGATCGTGGTTACTTCAGCGGTGAAGAGATCGTGGCATGTGAGGAAGGCGGCATCACGGCTTACGTGCCGCGGCCACAGACCTCCAACAACCAGGCCAAGGGCCTGTTCGGCAAGCGGGATTTTGTTTATGTGCCCGAGGCCGACACGTACCGTTGCCCGGCCGGACAATCGCTGATCTGGCGGTTCAGTACGGTCGAAAAGGGGCTGACGTTGCATTGCTACTGGAGCTCGGCGTGCAAGGGCTGTCCGCTCAAGGCGCAGTGCACTTCCTCACCGCAACGCCGCGTCAAACGCTGGGAGCATGAAGCCGTGATCGATGCGATGCAGCAGCGTCTGGATCAGGATCCAGACAAGATGCGTATCCGCCGGCAGACAGTCGAGCATCCCTTCGGCACGCTCAAGGCGTGGATGGGATCCACGCACTTCCTGATGCGCACGCTGAAGCATGTCAGCACAGAAATGAGCCTGCACGTGCTCGCCTACAACCTCAAACGCGTGATGCGCATCTTGGGAATCGCGCCACTGATGCAGGCGATGTGCGCCTAAGCCGGCGCTCGTCGCAAAAAAGGTCAACCCACGAGCCTGTAGAGACCTTCGGTGTCAATCAGTGCCGGTTCGAATTTCCAACAGTTCGGTTTTCACCCAACGGAACGGGGCGATAGCAGGTGGCGTGCAAAGCGCTCTTAGCCAGCCGTGCGCCATCGTTTGCGGTGCACATGCGTTTTCACACAGCCTGGGCCGTCCGCGCAAACGCGGGTCGTCGTACTGCTCGACCGAAGCGAAGTAGGAGTCGAAATCGACGAACAGGCAGCGCAGCGTCATGCGGGCACCAACGGGAAGACAGGATCGCGCCGCAAGGTCGCGGACGCATCCAGCTTGTCCGATGAATGTCTCAGCGACTGAGAGCCGCGTCTCCGGTCATGCTTCTGGGCGGATTTATTTCCCGGCGTAAAGCTGCGCAGTGGCGCCGACAACCTTGCCGATCTTCGCGTCCGGCGCAACCAGCAGGTCCACCTCGCGGTCGAATTGCAGGGGCCCGTCCACGACCGCGCCGGAGGCGATCACGATGCGCGGTTTGCGACCGACGTGATTCCAGAAACCGCCGGGTTTGTCGACGTGCAAGCCGCCATGCACGACCGATCCGGCGCCGATGGTGACATCGCCGTTCGTCGTTTCGATTCCGCCATCGACATTTGCGTGGACGAGGCTGATTGTGCCGTTGACGTTCTCGAGCTTGCCGCCGACGTGGCTGCCGTTCGCGAGTTGCAGTTCGCCGTTCACCGAGGTCGCCGTGTGCGCGACATCCGCCGCCGCTTCGATCTGGATGCCGCCGTTGACCGTCTCCAGCGAGTTTGCATGCGCATGCTGGCCGAGATCGATGTCGCCGTTGACCGTTTCTGCGCTCGCAATCATCGCGTCATGCCCGATGTTGATACCGCCGTTCACGGTGCTTGCGTTACCGACGTGCGCTTCGGCTTGGATATCGACGCTGCCGTTGACTTTGTCCAGCCCGTTTCCATTCGCGTCGCAGCCTGCGACGACCAGCAAGGCAAGGGCGAGGGCTGTCAATGGAAATACGGTACGCATGGTCGTTTCTCCGTTGTGAACGTGTTTTGCAGGGTTGCGAATCTTTCAGGCTTTAGACGCGCAGCTACCACGAAGGGTTGCACCGCGCTCCGTTACACTAGAGCCACAGCAACCTTGCGCCGCCAGCGAGTTCACCGTGAGTGCCGGAAGTCATCGCCCCAAGCCCGTACTGCTGCTGATCCTCGATGGCTGGGGCGATCGCGAGGAATCCACGGACAATGCGATCGCGCAGGCGAATCTGCCGAACTGGCACCGTCTGCTCGCCGATTGCCCGCACACCCTGGTGCATACCGAAGGAAAGTTTGTTGGCTTGCCGGACGGGCAGATGGGCAATTCTGAAGTCGGTCACATGAACATCGGCGCGGGCCGCATCGTCTATCAGGATCTGACCCGGATCGATGCGGCGATCGAAGATGGTTTGTTCTTCGACAACGCCGAATTGATTGCGGCCTGTGACGCGGTGAAAGGCGATGGCGGTACGCTGCATGTGATGGGACTTGTGTCGCCTGGTGGTGTGCACAGCCATGAACGACACATCTTCGCGATGCTCGAACTCGCAAGGCGACGCGGCGTGCGGCAAGTCGCAGTACATGCATTCCTCGATGGCCGCGACACGCCACCGCGTTCTGCCGAAGCCAGCCTGCGTGCGCTTGAAGACTTGTGCGCGCAGCTTGGCAATGCGCGCATCGCCAGCGTCAGCGGCCGCTATTACGCGATGGATCGCGATCAGCGTTGGGACCGCGTCGAAAAAGCATATGTCGCAATGACCGAAGCTCGTGGCGCATTCACAGCTCCCGATGCGCTGGCGGCACTCGAGTCAGCATATGCACGCGGCGAGAACGACGAATTCGTGCAGCCGACGGCGATCGTTTCCAGCGAGCACGGTGTTACGTCACCGATGCGCGACGGCGATGCGATCGTGTTCATGAATTTCCGTGCCGACCGCGCACGCGAAATCACTTCCGCGTTCGTTCGTGACGATTTTGGTGGTTTCGTGCGGCCTCGACACATCCAGTTCGCTCGTTTCGTGTGTCTGTCCGAATACGATGCGAGCTTGCCCGCGCATGTCGCTTATGCGCCCGACGCATTGCGCGACACCTTCGGCGACGTGCTAGCCGCGCACGGCATGACGCAGCTGCGTATCGCCGAAACCGAGAAATACGCGCATGTGACATTCTTCTTCAACGGTGGAGTCGAAACGCCGGTCGCGGGCGAGGAGCGCATTCTGATTCCGTCGCCAAAGGTTGCTACTTACGATCTGCAACCGCAGATGAGCTGTCCTGAACTGACCGAAAAACTCTGCGCTGCGATCCGTTCGCAACGCTTCGACGCGATTGTGTGCAATATCGCCAACCCCGACATGGTCGGACATACCGGCATGCTGGACGCGGCGATCAAGGCGGCCGAGGCGGTGGACATCGCGATCGGCGCGGTGCGCCACGCGCTCGAAGACGTCGGCGGTGAAATGATCCTGACCGCCGATCATGGCAATCTCGAAATGATGCGCGATCCGGTCACCGGCCAGCCGCACACCGCACACACCGTCGGCCCGGTGCCGTGCGTGTACTTGGGTCGGCGCGCGACATTGCGCGATGGCGGTTCGTTGCGCGATCTCGCTCCGACCTTGCTGTGGTTGCTCGATCTGCCGCAGCCTTCTGCCATGACCGGACAGTCACTGGTGCGCTTCGGGTGAAGCGCTTGCGGCTCGCGTCGACGACCGCAGTAGCGATGCTGTTCGCGTCCGTTATTGTGTGCGCTGCTCCGCCGAGTCAACAGGAAAAACAGGAAGCGGTCGCGAACACGGAAGCATCGTCAAGCAAGGCCGAAGCGGCCGAGAAGAAATCCGACGCCGAAGGCAAACTACACGACCTGCGCGCGCAACTCGATACGTTGGCCGCGCAGCAGCGTGAACTCGAAGGCGAACGTAGCGACGCGAGCAAGGCCTTGCGTGCGGCCGATGACAGCGTTGGCCAGACAACGCGCTCGCTGCACGACACCGAGGCCGCAATTGTCGAACAGCAAACCAAGCTCACCCAACTCGAAACCCGGCAGACCGCGCTGCGCACGAAACTGTCCGGGCAACGTGTCGCGCTCGCAGGATTGATGCGTTCGGCCTACGCACTCGGCAACAACGAGCAGCTCAAATTGTTGCTCGCGCAGGATCGCGTCGTCGATCTGGGCCGTGCGATCGCCTATCACCGTTACTTCGAGCAAGACCGGATGCGGCGCATCCGTACCCTGACCGACCAACTGCGCGCCTTGGATGAGCTGTCGAGGCAAGTGGACGCACAGCGCGCAACGCTTGCAGCATCGCATCAGGAACAACTCGCACGACTCGCTGCCGTGCAATCGCAACGCGGCCAACGTGGCAAACTGGTCGCCGATCTGGACGCGCGCTACCACGACAGCACCCAGCGCATGCATGCAATGGGACGCGATGCCAGCTCGCTTGAAGACCTCGTGAAAAAACTGACGGTGGTAATGGCCCGCGTGCCGCCACCGCCAGTACACGTCGCCGTGACCACCGGCACACACCACAACACGACGTTGCCCGGCATCGCGCCGCAGTCCATCACATCATTCACCGGGCCTGGCGGACATTTCCCGTGGCCGCTGGAGGGCAACGTCATCGCCGGCTATGGCGGCGCAAGCCAAGGTTTGCTGATTTCAGGAGCCGCCGGCGCTGAAGTGCACGCGGTCGCCGATGGCCGCGTCGCATTCGCGAATTGGCTCAAGGGCTATGGCCTGATCGTGATCGTCGATCACGGCAATGGCGTGATGAGTTTGTACGCGAACAACGACGCGCTGCTGAAAAATGCCGGCGACAGCGTGCACGCGGGCGAAGCGGTCAGCACCGTCGGCAGTTCCGGCGGGCAAGGCCGCAATGCCTTGTATTTCGAGATCCGTCAGGGCGGCAAGGCGGTCGATCCTCGCGCTTGGCTGCGGCGGCGTTGAGTAGCTTCCGGATTAAATCCGAGGCGCGATCCTTCAGACCTCTCCCAAGCAATGCGATGATGCGCCAATGACGCCTGCCATTCGATCCACCGTTTATTCGGTCCTGTTGGCCTGCGCGCTGGCCGTGTCGCTTGCGCATGCGCAAGACGCCGTGTCCGAGCAACCGACTGCAGCGCCAATGCCTGCGGCATCGCAAGCGAGTCCCGACGAGATCAAGCAGGCCAGGCTCGCTGCCACCAAGGCCGGCCTCGCCGATCGCGACGGCAACGTGCCGATTGCCGAGATCGAGCGCTATGTCGCGGTCTATCGCACGGTCAAGCAGGCCTATGTCGACAAGGTGAGTGACCGCAAATTGATGCAGGCATCGGTGCGCGGCTTGCTCACCGGACTTGATCCGCACAGCGCGTACCTGGACAAGGAAGAATCCGAACAACTCGATCAGGATTCCAACGGCGCTTACGAGGGCATTGGCGTGGAAGTCATGCAGTTGCCGGATCGCACCTTGCGCGTGGTGTCGCCGATCGACGACACGCCCGCCGCGCGCGCCGGCATCAAGGCCGGCGACGTGATCGTCGCGATCGACGGCAAACCCATCGAGGCCGACAACGCCGACAGCGCGAGTATCAGCCTGCGCGGGCCGCCGGGCAGCACGGTCAAACTCAGCATCGTGCGCGATGGCGCCGAAGCGCCGACGATCGTCACCGTTCAGCGCGAAACCATCCACATCCAGAGCGTGCATGCGCGCTTGCTCGACTCCGGTTACGGCTATATGCGATTGAGTACGTTTCAGGTCGATACCGCGACCGATCTGACCGCGCACGTCGCAGATCTGATCAAACAAAATCACGCTCCGTTGCGCGGGATCGTGCTCGACCTGCGTAGCAACCCCGGCGGTCTGCTCAACGCAGCGGTCGAGGCGGCGGACGCCTTCCTCAACGATGGCGTGATCGTCTCCACAAAGGGACGGCTCAGTTACTCCAATGCGACCTTTACCGCGAGTCCAGGCGATGTACTCGACGGCGCGCCGATCGCGGTGCTCGTCGACGGCGGCACCGCGAGCGCGTCGGAAGTGCTGACCGGCGCGTTGCAGGATCATCACCGCGCATTGGTCGTCGGTAGCCGCACCTTCGGCAAGGGTTCGGTGCAGACCGTGCTGCCGCTCGATAACGGCGATTCGATCAAGCTCACCACCGCGCGCTATTACACGCCGAGTGGAAAGTCGATCCAGGCGCGCGGAATTCACCCCGATGTCGTCCTCAAGCCGTCAGCGGTCAGCAAGAAAAACGCGGCGGCGAGCGACACCACCCGCGAACGCGACCTGCCCGGACATCTGGCCGAAGTCGATGGCAACGACAATGACGAAGGCGGTGACGCGACCGTGTTCGCCGACGACTACGCAATTGCCGAAGCGCTGAAAGTGCTCAAAGGCATGAAACCGGTTTCAGCATTAGCTGCGCCGCAAGCCGCGGCAAAGCCAGCGATCGCGCATTGACTTGGCGTTCCGCTGCGCGGCCGAAGCATGTGATCGCGCACGACTTGCACGCACGCTTCATTCAGGGCGGTTCGGCTTATACGCCGCGCATTCTGCGCGCAACTGCATTCCGGCTCAGCAGCGCATACACCACGCCGAACACGAAGCCGGTGACGTGCGCCCACCATGCGATCGCGCCGAATGCGGGGCCGATGAAGGTGAACAGCAGTTGCAGCAGCGCCCAGACGCAGATGAGCAACGACGCTGGTGCGCGCACGAATTCCAGGAACAGGCCCAACGGCACCACGATGCCGAGTTTCGCGCGCGGGAACAGCGCGAGATAGGCGCCGATCGCCGCCGACACCGCGCCGCTGCTGCCGACGAGCGTACGTGCCGGTGCGACCATGACCGATACCGCGATCAGATTCGCGATCGCCCCGCCGATCAGGAAGAGTGCAAGAAATCTCCATGGCCCCAGCGCGCGTTCGGCGGGCAATCCGAAGATCACCAGAAACAGCAGATTCCCGAGCAGATGCGTCCAGTCGGTGTGGATGAACAACGCGGTGACGAGCTTGAGCGCACGTCCATCGGCGAGTGCGTGCCACGCATCGCTCGGTTCCAGCGGAAGCGATCCGCCGAGCACGCCCCAACGCGCCACGCTATCGCCCCATGCCGGGCCCGCCGGCAATAGGGCGAGCCAAAGGAACACCGCCATGCTCGCGAACACCAGCAGCGGCGTCACCCACGGCGGCGGCAATTTCTTGCGCGATGGAACGTGGACGAACATTAGCGAATGCGATTCACGGTTTCGGCAACTCAGGGTTTCGGCAGCAGCAGGCGACGACCGTGCACGTCGATTTCGGCGCCGTCGCGACGGATGCGCACGAGGATCACCCCATCGGCGATCCGTGCGCCTTCGGTGACGCGCTGGCCATCGACGATCATGAAACGATGCGCCGGGTCGTCGGCATATACATGCATGCTGACTTTCAACGCGGGCAGCGCGTTGCGTTCGTCGGCGGATAGATCGGCGAGTGCGAGCAATGCAGGTTCGTCCGCGACGGTTGGACGCGATACTGGAATTACAGGCGGCGTTGCGGGTGTCGCGACGTCGGAAACTGCGACAGTTGCTGCAGGTGTTGATGGGGTATTGATGGAGGACACAGTTGAAGCAGACGTGCCAATGGACGTTGGCGAACGCGCTGGGACGGGCAGCGATGGCTGCGGCAATGATCGCGCCGCCGGTGCGGGGGCGCGGGCAATCGGGGTGACGGGAAGTGGCGCATTCATCGTCGGCAACGCGATGATCGGCGGCATCCGCGATCGTGTATCGCCAACGGGGGATGACGCGCCATTGGCGATGCTGTCGTTGACGTCGGCGTTCGGGCTGGGCTGCGTCGATTGCTTCGAAACCGTTTTCAGCCATGTGTTCGGCGTTGCGTATATCCACCACCCGATCGATGCCAGCGCGACAATCAAAGCGACCGATACCGTGCTCGCCAGCAGCCAATTTCGGCGCGGTGCGGGAGCGCGCAGCACCGGCATCGCGGCAAGGACATTTGGCGCGCTGCCCAGCCGGCGTTCGGCTTCGGATTTGCGCAACGCTTCGAGGATCAGCGACATGGCCGACCTTACTCCGCCAACTTGCGCAGGTGTGGGCCGCTGCGATCGACGGCCATCAATGCGAGCAAGGTTTCCGGCCCGACGATGCCGTCGCTGCGCAGACCGAAGTTGCTCTGCAGGTCGCGCACGGCTGCAAACAATTCGGCGTCGTAGGTCGCCGGTGCGGACGCACTTGCGTGTTGCGCGTCGGGTTTCAGCAGACGGCCGTGCAACCAGTCCACGCCCGCGCCGGTATCGTCGCGTTTCATCGGTAGAATTATTGCGCCCGGGCCGCGCCAGACTGCGGTGTAACCGATCAGCGCATCTTCCAGTGCGCCGCGCCGCACGCGAAATGTGGCGTCGTCGAGTTGCAGCAGGGCTTGGGTTGTACCCAGCCCCAGCAGCAACGCCGAGACGATGCGTCCGTTCGCGCGCAGCTTCACCACCGCCGGCCGGTCGAATTGCGCGAGCCGGCTCAGTCGCGCGTTGCCGCTGGCGCAGAAAAATCCCGGCGCGAGAATCGGCGGACACGAGGGCGTCGTCGCGCTGACGTTCTCGTCGGACCGCAGCGACCACAGCGCCAGCAATTGCGTCCATGCGGTCTGCGGTTTGCCGTCGTTCGCGCCGAGCCGATGCGCGAATGCATCTGCATCAAGCAGCACGGATGCAGACTGCAAAACCGCAGCGTGCGTAAAAGACGGTCGCATGGATGTCGGTGATTGTTTCGCGACGGCATGCGCAATCGGATGCAATGGCGCAGTCCGCGCACGCTGCCAATGCAATACCGCAAACCCGATGAGTGCGAGCAACGCAGCGCCGCCGACCAGCAACGGAAGCTTGCGCGATCGCAGCCCAGGGGCCAGCACTTCAGCCGCAGCCAGATCCAGCAAGCGTTCGCCAATCGGCTGCTCGCCGCGCGCATAGCCCGCCAGCAACGCACGTTCTGCGATCACGTTGAGCAAGCGCGGTACGCCTCCGGCATGCCGGTGCAGTCCGCGCAGCGCTTGCCGCGTGAACGGAAAGCCGCTGCCGCCGGCCACCGCCCAACGATGCCGCAGATACGCCTCGCTTTCGCCGGCATCGAGCGGATCCAAGTGGTAGCGCGCGGTGATCCGCTGTGCGAGCTGGCGCAGTTCCGGTCGCGCAAGTTGTGCGCGCAATTCGGGTTGGCCGAGCAGGATGATCTGCAGCAATTTCTGGGTCGGCGTTTCCAGGTTGGTCAGCAATCGCACCTGTTCGAGTGCGGCCGCCGACAAGTTCTGCGCTTCGTCGATGATCAGCACGATCCGCAAACCGGCAGCGTAAGCATCCAGCAGGAAGAGGTTCAACGCATCCACCAACATCTTGAGGTTGCCGCGCTTGCTGTCGATGCCGATGCGCAATTCCTCGCAGATCGCTTCCAGCAATTCAATCGGCGACAGCAAGGGATTGAGGATCAACGCGACGCGCGTGTTTTCCGGCATTTGCTCAAGCAGCAAGCGCGACAGCGTGGTCTTGCCGGTGCCGACTTCGCCGGTCAATTGCACGAAACCGCTGCCGCCGCCCTGACCGACGCCATACAACAGGTGCGCCAGCGCGTCGCGATGGCGTTCGGACAGATAGACGAAGCGCGGGTCGGGAGTGATCGAGAACGGCGGCTCCCGCAGGCCGTAGTGGTCCAGATACATTAGGTGCCGGGGAGGCTAGTGCTGCGCAGGCGGGCAGAAACTGTAGCTCGCCAACGGGTACTTCCATGTTAGATATTAGTTAAGGCATAATGCCCGCCGTAGGTGTACGGGGCGGTATGGTGCATGACCGGCGTTGCTGGCGACACCTCGCAGATCAAATGACTCCCGCGCAAGCGGGTTCTACAATTCTCCAGAGAGACCGACATGCGCAATTCCAACCGCTCGATGAAAATTTCCACGCTGGCATTCGGCATCGTTGCCGCGCTCGCCGCCACACAGGCGATGGCCAGCGGCTTCCAGATCCGCGAAGACAGCATCCAGGCGATGGCGCGCTCGCACGCCGGTTCTGCCTCGGATTGGGGAGATGCTGCCGTGGTCACCAATAACCCGGCCGCGATGTCGCTGTTCGACAAGACCACGATGCAGACCGACCTGACTGCGATCGATCTCAGCGGCACGTTCACCGGCGGCGGTCACGATGCGCTCGGCGCGCCGCTCACCGGCGGCAACGGCGGCAACGCCGGCGATATCGCTGCGGTTCCGGCATTCGACGTGATTATGCCCTTCAGCAACGGCTTCACCGTGGGCGCTTCGTTCAGCGCGCCGTTCGGCCTGAAGACGCAATACGACGCGCACTGGGTCGGCCGCTACCAGGCGTTGAAGTCGGATGTCCGCACCTTTGATTTCACCCTCGCCGGCTCCTACAAGTTCAACGACATGTTCTCGGTAGGTTTGAGCGTGATTGCCCAGCGCTTTCAGGCCGAATTGAGCAATGCGGTGGACTTCGGCGCGATCCTGACGCCCGCCGCATTCCCGGCGTTCCAGCCGCAATCGGCCGATGGCACTGCGGACATCAAGGGCCACGATACGAGCATCGGCTGGGATATCGGCCTGTTGTTCCGTCCGACTGCGAACACCAACATCGGCCTGAACTATCGCGCGAAGATCGATCACACTCTCAACGGCCACGTGACCTTCGACGTTCCGCCCAGTGTGCAGGCGGCGAGTGGAGGCGCGATTGGCGGTCTGTTGTTCCAGAATGGCCCGATCAGCGCATCAGTAGCCACGCCGAGCGTGCTGACTTTGAGCGCCAGCCAGAAGTTTGGCGACACCTTCACGTTGTCGGCCGACATCGAGCGCACCGGCTGGAATTCGTTGCAGAAGCTCACCGTCAACTTTGCCAACCCGGCGCAGCCGACATCGACCGAGCAGTTCCAATGGAACAGCACGATGGAATATGCATTGGGCATGGACTGGAAATTCGCCCCGGATTGGACGCTGCGCGCCGGCATCGCGCGTGACGAAACCCCGACCAACAACACCTTCCGCGACCCGCGCCTGCCCGACAACAATCGCCAGCTCTATTCGATTGGCCTGGGCTGGACGCCGAGCGCGAATGCGAGCTGGAACATCGGCTACAGCCACATCGCCATCGACACCCCGACCGTCAACAACGTGAGCCCGACCGGCTCTACCCTGGTTGGCAAGTACAACGCGAGCGCCAACCTGTTTGGTATCTCGGGTACGTTCAGCTTCGGTCATGCACCCGAAGAAGTGATTGAGGCCCCGCCGCCGCCGCCGCCGCCGGCCAAGACCTGCGCGGACATGGATGATGATGGCGATGGCGTCAACAACTGCCTGGACAAGTGTCCGGACAGCCCGGCGGGTCAATCGGTGGGTCCGGACGGTTGCCCGGTGCCCGCCCCGGAGCCGGTCCTTGAGCCGAAGCCGTTCAAAAACTGATCGCAGCCGCATTGCGATTGTCGAAGCCCGGCGCTCGCCGGGCTTCGTTTTTTCGGATCCGTGCTGGGCCCGAACGGTTACGGCGAGACCCGTCCGATTGCTCCCATCACCAACCCGGGTGGATCGGATAATCCGGAAGGCCGTGCGCGCAATCGCCGGACCGAGCTGGACGTGCGAGATCACCGTTTACCGGCGCTAGGGTCCGCGGAATACTCTGCGGACCCGGGCACGCGGCAAGGCCTCAGAAACCCGGTGGACTTCGGTCCGCCGGGTTTGTTTTTTGGGGCTGTCCCAAAAGAGCCAATCTCCTAGGACAGCCCTAGTAGTTAGCTCTCAAGAATATGACCTCAAGCAGACGAATAGCCCTTCTCTCGATCATCGCTCTGCAATGCTCAAGGTGTACGAGGTTCAAAATTGCTTCCATTTCGCTACCGGCAGTTCAACCTTCAGCGATGCCGCAATCGCGAAGAAATTTCTCATTTCAGCGACGCTCTTCAACGAATTGAACCGCGCACGCGCCCTCGCGCAGCGAGAGTGAGCCCCAAGGGTGGGGCGAAGGTCAATCGCGTTACTCGTCCAGCGTCAACAACGACGCATTCCCGCCCGCCGCCGTCGTGTTAATCGTCAGCGTGCGCTCGGTGACGAAGCGCGATAAGTAATGCGGGCCGCCGGCTTTCGGGCCTGTGCCGGAAAGCCCTTCGCCGCCGAACGGTTGCACGCCGACCACCGCACCAATCATGTTGCGGTTGACGTAGCAATTGCCGACCTTCGCGCGCGATGAAATACGTTCGATCGTCGCGTCGATGCGCGAGTGGATGCCGAGCGTGAGCCCGAAGCCGCTGCGGTTGATAGCATCGATCACCGCATCGAGATCCTTGGCCTGGTAGCGGATCACGTGCAGTACCGGGCCGAAGATTTCGCGACTGAGCTGATCAAGCGATTTCAGTTCGTACGCGCGCGGTGCGAAGAAGCTGCCGTTTGCCGCCGACGCGCCAAGCTTGGCTTGCTTGATGAGTTTGGCTTCGCGATCCATGCGTTCGGCGTGGTCGGTGAGCATCTTCAACGCATCGGCATCGATCACCGGGCCGACGTCGGTGGAGAGTAGCGCTGGATCGCCGACGACGAGTTCATCCATCGCACCGGCCAGCATCGAGATCACCTTGTCGGCGATGTCTTCCTGCACGAACAGCACGCGCGCGGCCGAGCAGCGTTGTCCGGCCGAGCCGAAGGCTGAGGTCATCGCATCCTTCACCAGTTGCTCTGGCAATGCGGATGAATCGGCGATCAGCGCGTTCTGGCCGCCGGTTTCGGCGATCAGCACGCCGATCGCGGCATCGCGCGCAGCCATTGCGCGATTGATCGCGCGCGCTGTATCGGTGGAGCCGGTAAATGCGACGCCAGTCACGCGCGGGTCGCGGGTGAGTGCGGCACCGACAGTTGCACCATCGCCGGGAAGAAATTGCAGCGCCGCTTCGGGTACGCCCGCTTCATGCAGCAGCTTCACCGCAGCAAAGCCGATCAGGTTCGTTTGCTCGGCCGGCTTCGCAATCACCGCATTGCCGGCGACGAGCGCGGCAGCAACCTGGCCGATGAAGATCGCCAGCGGAAAATTCCACGGGCTGATGCAGACGAACACACCGCGTCCACGCAGCGACAACGCATTGGATTCGCCAGTAGGACCCGGCAACTTCAGCGGCTCGGCGAGCGTCGCGCGCGCCTGTTGTGCGTAATAACGCAGAAAATCGACGGATTCACGCACTTCGGCCACGCCATCGGCAATCGTCTTGCCGGCTTCGCGCGTGCACAGCGCGATGAAGTTCGGCATTCGCGCTTCGAGCAAGTCGGCCGCGTGTTCAAGAATCTTGGCGCGGCCAGCGGCGGGCACCGCATCCCAAGCCGGCTGCGCGGCGACCGCATTGACCAACGCACGTTCCACCGTTGCGCTGTCGCTCGCCTGCCAATGACCGATCTGCTGGCCTCGATCGGCAGGGTTCGTCACGATGTTCTGGGTGCCGCTGGTGTTGATGCCCGGCACCAGCGGCGCGGCTGTCCAGGGCCTAGCGTTCGCATTGATCTGTTCGGCGAGGTTGCGCAGGTCTTGGTCGTTGGCGAGATTCACGCCCATGGAATTGATCCTCTCGGCGCCGAACAGCGCACGGGGTAGCGGGATATTGGGATGGCGCTTGTCGGTGAACCCAGCGACGACCAGCGTCGGGTCGGCCACCAGTGCGCGCGCCGACACGTTTTCATCGGTGATGCGATTGACGAAGCTGGAATTCGCGCCGTTTTCCAGCAGGCGTCGCACCAGATACGGAAGCAGGTCTTCGTGCGAACCGACCGGCGCGTACACGCGGCAGGGCACGTCGAGTTGATCCTTTCCAATCACTTCGCGGTAGAGGTCGTCGCCCATGCCGTGCAGCTTCTGGTATTCGTACGGTGCTGGTTTGCCCGCAGGCGACCACGAGCCGTGGATCTGCTGGGCGATGTGATGGATCGCGACGATCGTGTGCGCGTTGTGGGTGGCGAACATCGGATACAGCGCGTCGGTCGCTGCGAGCATTTTTTTCGCGCAGGCGAGATAGCTCACGTCGGTGTTGGGCTTGCGGGTGAGCACCGGGTAGCCGGGAAGTCCATCGACTTGCGCGCGCTTGATCTCCGAATCCCAGTACGCACCTTTCACCAGTCGCACCGGCATCTGCCGACCGTGCTTGCGTGCGGCATCGATCAAGCAATCGAGCACGAATGGCGCGCGCTTCTGGTAGGCCTGCACCGCCAAGCCATAGCCGTTCCAGCCGGCCAGCGAAGGGTCGGCGAACGCGCGGAGAATCACATCCAGCGACAATTCCAGTCGATCCGATTCTTCGGCGTCGATGGTGAAGCCAATGCCCTGCGCCTTCGCCAGTTGCGCCAGTTCCAGCACGCGCGGCGTCAGTTCGGCATGCACGCGGGCGCGCTTGGCGTGTTCGTAACGCGGGTGCAGTGCGGACAGCTTCACCGAAATGGAAGGTGCCGCAAACACATCCTTGAATGGCCCGGTCGCGCCAATCGCGAGGATCGCATCACGATACGCCTGCATGTAGCGCGCCGCATCGGCCGCGGTAAAGGCGCCTTCGCCGAGCATGTCGAACGAATAGCGATAGGCCGCGTTTTCCGACTTGCGACTGCGCGCCAGCGCCTCGCCGATGGTGCGCCCCATCACGAACTGATGGCCCATGATCCGCATCGCCTGCCGCACCGCGAGGCGAATGACGGGTTCGCCGGCGCGGCCGATCAGCCGTCGCAACGCACCGAACGCATTGCCGCGGGTTTCCGATGCAAGCCCGACCATGCGCCCGGTCAGCAGCAGGCCCCAGCTCGACGCATTCACCAGCAGCGAATCGCTCTTGCCGAGATGCGCATCCCAGTCGGCGTCGCCCAATTTGTCGCGGATCAGCTTGTCGGCGGTGACCTGGTCGGGAATGCGCAGCAGCGCTTCGGCCACACACATCAACAACACACCTTCTTCGGACGACAGGTCGTACTCGCGCATAAACGCTTCGATCACGCCTTGGCGTTCGGCGCGCGTGCGCACGCGCTCGACAATGCCGGCGGCGGTGCGCTCGATGATCGAGCTTTCCTGCGGCGCAAAGCGTGCCACGCTCAGGAGTTCATCGACGTGCTCGCTCTCGTCGCGCAGCCACGCCGCGGTAATGGCTTCGCGCAGTGGATCGCCGATCGGCGGCAGTTCGGATCGCAGGATATCGGTCACATGCAGTCCCGGCCGGACGCCTTCGGTGATCGCGCAAGGAGGCGCGAGTGTAGTCCGGTGTGAGTTGTGGCGGAAGCGCAACGGCTTCGCTGTGTCGCGACTTCAGCAACGTCATGCCGGCGCAATCGGTACGGGACGACTGTTTGGCTTGCCCGGTGTTGGCGCGCGACGGTACAATTCCGCGTTGTTTCCGGCGCTCGCGGACGTGTTCCGGCGGGAGCGGAAAGCATCCGATGGTTTCGGAAATGCGCTTCCGGCGGTTGGCCGCTTCGGGTCGTGCAGTGCGGTCGATTGGTCAGACGTCACGAATCAGGAACAGTCCGAATGAAAGCAACTCGCAGACTTCATGCCGGTATGGCGATCCTTGCGGCGCTGGCCGCTGGCGCCGCGCAGGCCAGCCCACAGCGCTGGCAACTCAATCTGACGCCGGGCGTGACCGATACCTCCGAGCGCATTTACGCGCTGCACAATCTCACCCTGGGCATCTGCGTGGTGATGGGTATCATCGTGTTCGGCGCGATGTTCTGGTCGATGTACTTCCATCGCAAATCCAGGGGCGCCGTCGCTGCGCAGTTCAGCCACAACACCACTGCCGAGATCATCTGGACGATCGTGCCGATTCTGATCCTGATCGTGATGGCGGTGCCGGCCACCAAAACCCTGTTTCGCATGTACGACACCAGCAAGTCGGAGATGACGGTCAAGGTCACCGGCTATCAGTGGGTATGGCGTTACGAATACGTGGGCGAGAACGTGCAATTCCTGAGCAGGCTCGAGCGCACCAGTGATCGCACCCGCGCGCTCGGCTCGGGCCTCGATCCCTACGCGGTGAAGGTCGGCAACGAGAATACCTACCTGCTCGACGTCGATCATCCGCTGGTGCTGCCGATCGACACCAAGATCCGCTTCGTGGTGACCGGCGATGACGTGATCCACGCGTGGTGGGTTCCGGCGCTTGGATGGAAGCAGGATGCGATCCCCGGCGTGATCAACGAGAACTGGACCCGCATCAACAAGCCCGGCGTTTATCGCGGTCAATGCGCGGAGTTGTGCGGCCGCGACCACGGCTTCATGCCGATCGTGGTGAAGGCCGTGCCGAAGGCCGAGTTCAAGGTCTGGCTCGCAGCGCAGCGCAGTGCGAATGATGCTGCTGCAACTGCATTGGCTGCTCCTGTTCCGGCAGCTCCTGTTGCTGCTGACGTCGGCCCGGTCGCCGCAGCAGCGCCGGTCGCTACCAACACACCCGCCACCCCTGCTGCGCACTGATCACAGCTCGCCGAATCCTGGCTGCCGCCGAATCCCGGCTCTCGTAGAATCATTCGAGGTTTCAGATCATGGCTACTCCAAGCACCGCCGCTTTCCATGATGGACACGACGATCACGCGCACAAGGAAGGTTTCTTCCATCGCTGGTTCATGTCCACCAATCACAAGGACATCGGCACGCTGTACCTGATCTTCTCGCTGGTGATGTTCCTGATCGGCGGCAGCATGGCGATGGGTATCCGCGCCGAATTGTTCCAGCCCGGCTTGCAGTTCATGCAGCCGGAGTTCTTCAACCAGCTCACCACGATGCATGCGCTGATCATGATCTTCGGCGCAGTGATGCCGGCGTTCGTGGGCCTCGCCAACTGGATGATTCCGATGATGATTGGCGCGCCGGACATGGCGTTGCCGCGCATGAACAACTGGTCGTTCTGGATCCTGCCGTTCGCGTTCACGATGCTGCTGCTGACGTTGTTCATGCCAGGCGGCGCGCCCGCTGGCGGCTGGACGATGTATCCACCGCTGTCGCTGCAGGGCGGCACCAATGTCGCTTTCATGGTGTTCGCGATCCACATGATGGGTATCAGCTCGATCATGGGCGCGATCAACATCATCGCCACCATCCTCAACATGCGCGCGCCGGGCATCGACCTGCTGAAAATGCCCGTGTTCGTGTGGTCGTGGCTGATCACCGCGTTTCTGCTGATCGCGGTGATGCCGGTGCTCGCCGGTGCGGTGACCATGCTGCTGACCGACAAGTATTTCGGCACCAGCTTCTTCTATGCGGCTGGCGGCGGCGATCCGGTGATGTTCCAGCACATCTTCTGGTTCTTCGGGCATCCCGAGGTGTACATCATGATCCTGCCGGCATTCGGGATCATCTCGGAAATCATCCCGACCTTCGCCCGCAAGCCGCTGTTCGGCTACCAGGCGATGGTGTACGCAGTTGCCTCGATCGCGTTCCTGAGCTTCATCGTGTGGGCGCACCACATGTTCACCGTCGGCATTCCGTTCGGCGGCGAGCTGTTTTTCATGTACTCGACGATGCTGATCGCGATCCCGACCGGCGTGAAGGTGTTCAACTGGGTATCGACGATGTGGAAGGGCTCGATGACGTTCGAGACCCCGATGCTGTTCGCGATCGCGTTCGTCATCCTGTTCACGATCGGCGGCTTCTCCGGCCTGATGCTGGCGATGGTGCCGGCTGACTTCCAGTACCAGGACACCTACTTCGTGGTCGCGCACTTCCACTATGTGCTGGTAACCGGCGCGATCTTCGCGATCATGGCGGCGGTGTATTACTGGATCCCGAAGTGGACCGGGCATATGTACAACGAGACGCTCGGCAAGTGGCACTTCTGGCTGAGCACGATCTTCGTCAACGTGCTGTTCTTCCCGCAACACTTCCTGGGTCTCGCCGGCATGCCGCGCCGCATTCCGGATTACAACGTCGCGTTCGCGGACTTCAACATGATCTCCTCGATCGGCGGCTTCGCGTTCGGCCTGAGCCAATTGCTGTTCGTCTACATCGTGTGGAGCACTGCGCGCGGCGGCGTCAAGGCGCTTCCACGTTCGTGGGAAGGCGCGCGCGGACTCGAGTGGACATTGTCGTCGCCACCGCCGCACCACAGCTTCACCACGCCGCCAGTGATCCGCGAGGGTGATCTGGCGCACGGCGATGTGACCCATTAGTTGGTGCGATCGGATTTGTTCGTGCAATCGTCCATGATTGCGGCATCGAAATGAGTTCGTGTCGTGGACGATTTTCTCGGTTGCATGGATCAGAAGCGGCCATCCATGGCCGCACTTTTAATGAATGCATTCGCACATTTGATATCAGAAATCACAAGCCAAGAATGAATCAGCAATCTGCCAATACCGATCCGAAAGCGCAGCGTGCGAAAGCGCGGCGGACGGTTTGGATACTCGGCGCGGTTGCTTTTGCGATCTATGCCGCTTTCATCCTTCAATCGGTGCTGCACAAGTGAGCGCGGACTCCAGCCGGCCCAATCCGCGCGATGCGGATGCGCAGCCGGAGCCGTCCTCCACCGCGCCGCACAAGGCCGATACCGGCAAGCTGGTCAAGCGCATTGCGCTGATCCTGACAGGCTCATTCCTGTTCTCCTTTTCGCTGGTGCCGGTGTATCGCATCGCCTGCGAGAAGGTGCTTGGCATCAAGTTGCAGGAAGGTCCGGCCGGACAGCAACAGGTGATGGGTATGCGCGCGGATGCCAAGCGCGTTGTGACGGTACAGTTCGATGGCAACGTGAATTCCGAACTGCCGTGGGGATTTCATCCCAGCAAGTTCAGCATGCAGGTGCATCCGGGCGAGCTGTACTCGACGACGTATTGGGCGAAGAACGAATCCGACCACGCCATCGTCGGCAATGCCGCGCCCTCGATCGCGCCATCGTCGGCGTCGAGTTATTTCAACAAGACCGAGTGTTTCTGCTTTACCCAGCAGACCTTGCAAGCCGGCGAAGCCAAGCTGATGCCGGTACGTTTCATTGTCGATCCGGCGTTGCCTGCGGACGTGACCACGCTTACCCTGTCCTACACGTTCTACAATAACCAAGCCGCTACCGCGCATCTGAATGCCGCGGGCCAAGCACTTGCCGCCCGATCCGCGCCGTAATCCAACACATCACGCAACATCAGTCGGAACATCGCCATGGCGCAGACCCAGATTCAAGACAGCAGCATCTATTTCGTGCCGAGCGGCAGCCGCTGGCCGATTTACGGATCGGTCGCGATGTTCACCACCATGTTCGGCGTTGCCAACTGGGTGAACGATAACGCGTGGGGCAAGTGGGTGTTCTTCACCGGCCTCGCGTTGATGATCGGCACTTTGTTCGGCTGGTTCGCGGACGTGATCGGCGAAAGCCTGCGCAAGCTCTACAGCAACCAGGTCGATGTGTCGTTCCGCATGGGCATGTTGTGGTTCATTTTTTCCGAAGTGATGTTCTTCGCGGCGTTCTTCGGCGCGTTGTTCTACGCGCGCATGCTGTCGGTGCCGTGGCTGGGCGGCGTCGGCAAGGGCGTGGCGACCAACGACGTGTTGTGGAAAGGCTACGACGCGGCGTGGCCGACCAACGGGCCGGGTCTTGTCGGCGGTCATTTCGAGACCATTCCCGCCTGGGGCGTGCCGTTGCTCAACACACTGATCCTGTTGTCGTCGGGCGTGACCATCACCATCGCGCACCACGCGTTACGCGCCGGCCGCCGCAAGGATCTGCTGATCTGGCTCGGCGCGACGATCCTGCTGGGCGCGAGCTTCCTGTGGTTTCAGGCACACGAATACATCGAGGCCTACACCAAGCTCAATCTGACCCTCGGTTCGGGCGTGTACGGCTCGACCTTCTTCATGCTCACCGGGTTCCACGGCATGCACGTGACGCTGGGCGCGATCATGTTGTCGGTGATCTGGTTCCGTTGCGCGAGCGGCCACTTCACCAAGGATCACCATTTTGCGTTCGAAGCGGTGGCCTGGTACTGGCATTTCGTCGACGTGGTGTGGCTTGGCCTGTTCGTGTTCGTGTACGTGCTGTAGCTAGCGAGCCCACTGGGCGCACGCAGGGCCGGCGCTGCCGGCCTTTTGCTTTCCAGACCTGACGCGTCGGTTGCTCGCCGTTCGATCAATTGCCGATGTTGTGCGGTTGGATCCAGCCGGTCCAGATCCCGATGCCGATGATCGCGATCAGCGCGACCGACAGACCGATGCGCCAGGTCAGCGAGCGCACCATGCGGTCGTTCTCGCCCTTGTCCACCATCATGTAGTACAGACCCGCGCCGAGGTTGTAAACGATGACCAGGAGGAACGCGATGATGAGGAGTTTTTGCAACATGGCTGGCGTCCGTTGATCGTCGCGAGACCTGCATTATCGCGCGGATGCGTGTGGTCGGCGAAGCGCGCGCAGAATTGCGCGTGAAACGCGGCCTGCTGTTGCTGCTGGCGCTGGCGTGCATCGTCGGTTTCGTGCGGCTGGGCTTCTGGCAACTGCATCGCGCCGAGTACAAGGATGCATTGCTCGCGCACAGCCGCGCGATTCTCGGCGCAAGACATGCGCTGCCGCTGGCTGCTGAAACCGATGCGCTGCGCGCCGATCCGAATCGCGACGATTACACATGGACGAGCGGCAACGGGCGATTTTTGCCGGTGCCGGCGGTGATGCTGGACAATCAGGTGCGCGATGGCCAGCCCGGCGTGCGCGTCTATCGCGTGTTCGAGCCTGATGGCACGCGTCGGGCGCTGCTGGTCGAGCTTGGCTGGCGGCCACTGTCGCTGCATCGCCAGTTGTTGCCTGAGCCCGCGCTACCCGGAAATTGGAGTCTGCGCGGCCTGATGGCGCCGCCTCCATCCGCCGGACTGCAACTGGCAATGAGCGGCAGTGGCATGCAGCGGCAGCCCGACGGAACACTTCTGTTAATGCGTATGAATGCGCCGCAGGACATCGCCGCTGCCTATGGATTGCGACAAGGGCTGTCATCGCGCGTACTGCGCCTCGATCCAGCCATGAAGCTCGGTTATGCGCGCGATCTCGACGTGCTCGGCGGCAGCCTGCCTCCGGAGCAGCATCGCGGTTACGCTTTGCAGTGGTTCGGCATGGCCGCAGGGTTGTTCGTCGTCACCATCGTTGTTGCTCGCCGCAAACCGAAATCGAAACAAGCGCAAGGAAACCCGCTGTCATGACGTCCGCCCCGATGCCATCGCGCACACGTTCGCGCTGGACGCTGCTGTTGATCGTCGCGTTGTTCATCGCGCCGTTCGCGGGCGCGTTGTATCTGTACTACACCGATTGGCAGCCGGGACGCACGAGGAACCACGGCGAGCTCGTCCATCCGGTGCGCGACCTGCGCGACGTGCATTTCACCCGCGCCGATGGCAGTCGATTCGAATGGCGCCACGAGGACCATGTCTGGAGCATCCTGGTTGTGCCGCCCGCAACCTGCGACGCGGCCTGCGACAAACTTTCCGATACGCTGCGGCGGATCTGGATCGGGCTCGGCCATGATGCCGGCAACGTGCGGGTGCTGTGGATCGGTGCGCCACCGCCGACCGGCTTTCGCGCGTTGGTTCCATTGCACGCGGATGCATCGCTCGCCGAACACCTGCCCGATACCTCACGCAATGACGCGATCCCGATCTACATCATTGACCCCAGCGGCTACCTGTTCATGCGTTACACGCCCGGATTCGACCCGGGCGGAATCCGTCGCGACATTGCACAATTGCTGTTGCAACAGGGCATGTGAGACCTCCATGACGAGCGCGCGCTACCGATGACAAAGCACCGCCATTTCCATCGACTCGCCTGGCTGACCGCTGCGCTCGCGCTGTGCGTGATCGTGTTCGGTGCGTTCGTGCGGTTGTCGGACGCCGGCCTCAGTTGCCCCGACTGGCCGACGTGCTATGGGCACGCGGCATGGCCGACCCAAGCGCAGGAGGTCGCGCGTGCCGACAAGGCATTTCCGACGCGCCCCTTCGACGACAGCAGGGCTTGGCGCGAGCAAGTCCACCGCATGCTGGCCGGGACGCTGGGCGTGCTGGTGCTGACACTCGCGCTCGCAGCAGTGCGGCGGCGACCGCGCGGGCTGGCCATCGTCATCGCCGCGAGCGTGCTGGTCGCTGGCTCGATTCCCTTGTACGTCGGTGGATCGCATCTTGCGGCAGGCACGCTTGCAGCGATCGGCGAAGCCTTGCTGATTGCGGGTGCGATAAGTTGGTCGAACGCATCGCTGGTGCCGCCGGACTCCGCGCGGCTGGCGACGCTGACGCTGGCGATGGTCGTGTTCCAGGCCTTGCTTGGGCAATGGACGGTGACATGGCTGGTGATGCCGGTCGTGGTGATGGGGCACCTGCTCGGCGGCCTTGCGACGTTCGCGTTGCTGACCGCGTTGGCCTGGCGCGCAACGCCGGAAGGATGGCTGACACTGGCCGGCGCGACGAGGCTGCGACGGCTCCTGTGGATCGGATTCGGGCTGCTGGCTTTGCAGATCGCACTCGGCGGCTGGACGAGCACGAACTATGCGGCGTGGGCTTGTGGCACCGATTTCCCGAAGTGCCTCGACCAGTGGTGGCCGGCCAGCGATTTCCGTCAGGCGTTCGTGTTGTGGCGCGGCTTCGGGATCGATTATTCCGGCGGCGTGCTCGACAATCCCGCGCGCGTCGCGATCCAGATGACGCATCGGATCGTGGCGTTGCTCGTGTTCGGACATCTCACCGGTGTTGGTATCCGCCTGCTGCGCACGCCGGGTTTGCGTTTCTGGGGCAGCGCACTGCTCGTTCTGCTGGTGACTCAGATCGCGCTCGGCATCAGCAACGTTGTGTTCGCCCTGCCGCTGCCGGTCGCAATCGCGCACAACGCGGGCGCTGCGCTGCTGCTGTTTGTCGTGGTGAGCTTGCTTGCGCGCCTGCGCGAGCCGGACGCTTCAATGGTGGCTGCGACATGAGTTCCGTACTGCGCCAATACTGGCAATTGACCAAGCCGCGCGTGGTCGCGTTGATCGTGTTTACCGCCTTTGTTGGCATGCTACTCGCGCGCGTTGATCCAGCGCCAGGCATGCCGATTCCGCCGCCGCATTTGCCGCCGCTGCGCGAGTCGCTGCTTGGGTTCATCGGTATCTGGCTCGCTGCCGCGTCCGCAGCGGCGATCAACCAATTGCTCGACGCACGCATCGACGCGAAGATGACGCGCACTTCGTGGCGACCGATCGTGGTTGGTCAGATCACGCCGACCAAGGCATTGATCTTTGCGCTCACACTGGCAACGTTGTCGATGACGATCCTCGCGGTCTGGGTCAACGCGCTCACCGCGGAGCTGACGTTCGCATCGATGATCGGTTACGCAGTGATCTACACCGTGTTCCTCAAGCGCGCGACGCCGCAGAACATCGTGATCGGCGGCCTCGCGGGTGCTGCGCCACCCGCGCTGGGCTGGGTCGCGGTCACCGGAGAATTGCACCGCGACGCGCTGCTACTGGTGTTGATCATTTTCGTGTGGACGCCGCCGCATTTCTGGGCGTTGGCGATTTTCCGCCGCGACGACTACGCGCGCGCGATGGTGCCGATGCTGCCCGTCACCCACGGGGTCGAGTTCACGCGCTGGCAGATCCTGTTCTACACGGTGCTGTTGTTCGCGGTGACCATGCTGCCGTGGGCGACCAGCATGAGCGGCGCGTTCTATCTCGGCGGCGCGCTGGTGTTGAATGCGGTGTTTCTGTACTACGCAATCCGCATGCTCAATCCGCCGGGCGAATTGTTCGCGATGCAGATGTTCCATTATTCGATCGTGTACCTGATGGCGCTGTTTGCGTTTCTGCTGATTGATCATTGGGTGCTGCCGCAAGCGGATACGGCGGCGTTTATATGGCAGAAGATCGGCTGAGAGGGCTCAGCGTCGCGCGAAAATCATCAGCAATGCGCGCAGCTCATCTTTTTCTTCGTCGGATAGTCCAGCTTCACTTTGTCGCGCTTTCAGTTCATCGACACGTTGCGTCAAGGTCTGCTGATCGAGTTGAGCGAGGACATCGCGCCATTCGTCGAGCCAGACCGCGTCGTCGCCGGGCGGTGTCTGCAACGCAAGTTTTTGCAGCGCCGCGCTTTCCTCGCGTTCGGCCATGTGTTCGAGCAATGCACCAGTCGTGAGCTGCGGACGGTCGCGCAGCAGTGCGATCAATTCCACGAGCAGCTCAATCCCCGGTTGGCGTAACGCTGCGAACAACGGCGGCCAGGACGTTGCTTGCGCGAGTGCGGGCGACTGCAGCAGCAAGGCGATCGCGCTGCGCACCAAGCTGCGGCGCGGCACTGCATGCATGCGCGACGATGGATTCTGCGGCGCTACGGGTTTCGCGGTGGTCGCAGCGCCGACTCCGGCGATTTCGGTGAGGCGCGCGTGCATCAGGTCGCGGAACGCGCCGTCGGGAATCTGCGCGAGCAACGGGCGCGCGCGTTCGGCCAGACGCGCACGGCCATCAAGCGTGCCGAGGTTTACGTCCTTGCCGAGTTCGGCGAACAGGAATTCCGACAGCGGCGTCGCGTTCTGAAGGCGCGCCTCAAAACCGACGGCGCCATCCTTGCGCACGATCGAATCAGGATCTTCGCCATCGGGAAGGAACAGGAAGAACGCCTGGCGACCGTCGCGCATACGCGGAAGCGCGGATGCGAGCGCCTTCCATGCGGCGCCACGCCCGGCCTGGTCGCCATCGAAGCAGAACACCACGTCGGCCGCGTTGCGGAACAACAACTCGGCGTGGTCGGGCGTGGTCGCTGTGCCGAGCGTCGCTACCGCCTGGGTCACGCCGAACTGGAACAGCGCGACCACATCCATGTAGCCCTCGACGACGATCAGCCGTTCAATCTTCGAGTGCGCCTGCCGCACCTGCCACAGGCCGTAAAGTTCGCGGCCTTTGTGGAATAGCGCGGTCTCGGGCGAGTTCAAATACTTGGGCGAGTGGTCTTTGCGCGCGTCCTGCGCGCGAGGATCAACAAGCGACGATCCATCGCCGCGATTCTCAATTGTTTTCTCTTCCAATACCCTTCCGCCGAAGGCGATTACGCGTCCGCGCCGGTCGTGGATCGGAAACATCACGCGACTGCGGAACTTGTCGTAGATGCGGCCGGCGTCGTTCTTCGAGAACAGTCCCGCGTTTTCCAGTAGGCGCATGCGGCGTTCGTCGGTGCCGAGCGCATTCTTCAGCGCGTCCCACGAATCGGGTGCGTAGCCAATGCCGAAGCGAGCCAGGTTGCTGGAATCCACTTCACGCCGTCGAAGGTAGTCCTGCGCTTTCGGATTTTCGTCGAGCTGCCTGCGGAAGAATTGTGCGGCGGAATCGAGTGCGGAGTACAGGTCCTGCGTCTCACCGCTCGCGTTGCGCTGGAAGGTTTCCGTCGGGACTTCCATGCCCGTGCGTTTGGCGAGTTCCTCGACGGCATCGAGAAACTCAAGGCGGTCGTAATTCATCAGGAATGAAATCGCGGTGCCATGCGCGCCGCAGCCGAAACAGTGATAGAACTGCTTGGTCGGCGACACTGTGAACGATGGCGAACGCTCGTCGTGGAACGGACAACGCGCCGAGTACTCGCGTCCCTGCCGTTTCAACGGCACGCGCGTGCCGATCAACTCGACGAGATCGGTGCGCGCGAGCAAATCATCGATGAATGCGTCGGGGATGCGGGCCATGCGACCAGCTTAGTGCATCAGTTAGCGAGCTTCTGCTTCACCAGCGCCGAGGCCTGCCCCATGTCCGCGCGGCCCGCGATACACGGTTTGAGTATGGCCATCACCTTGCCCATGTCTGCGGGACTGGTGGCACCGGATTCGGCGACCGCCTTGGCGACTTCTGACGCAAGTTCCTCCGGCGACATCTGCGCGGGCAAGTAGGCCTGGATGATCGCGATTTCAGCGCATTCGATCGCAGCCAGATCCTCACGGCCGGCCGCTTCGTATTGCGACACCGAATCCTTGCGCTGCTTGAGCATTTTCTCGAGCACGGCGAGCACCTGCGCGTCGTCGAGCACGATGCGCTCGTCCACTTCGCGACGTTGGACGTCGGCCTTGATCAAGCGGATCACGCCGAGGCGATCTTTCTCGCCGGATTTCATCGCGGCTTTCATGTCGTCGATGAGTTGTTGTTTGAGTGACATGGGTTTCTCCAGGTGCTGGTCGCTTTCGGCATCCTGCCTTTCGCGACATTTGCACATCCATGTGCTTCAAAAAACAAAAAGCCGGCGACGCTCGCGCGGCCGGCTCTGTCTGGAAGTCCCAACCCGATGACGGGTCAGGAATTCACGCGAACTTGCAGATCAATACAGGCGCTGGCGCTTGGTCACGTCGCGCGACGAGCGACGGATCTGCCGTTTCACGGCGGCGGCGGCTTTGCGCTTGCGTTCTTGGGTCGGCTTCTCGTAGAACTCGCGCTTGCGGGTTTCAGCGAGGACGCCTGCCTTCTCGCAGGTGCGCTTGAAGCGGCGCAGCGCAAACTCGAAGGGTTCGTTTTCGCGGACTTTGACAGACGGCATGAAGACTCCAGAACAGGGTAGTCGCCCGACACAACGGGCGAGCCGCGTATGATACCGGGGTGACTACCGCCACTGCAAGTATGGCCATCCTCGGCATCGAAACCTCCTGCGACGAAACCGGGGTCGCCGTGTACGACCTGGCTTCGGGATTGCGCGCGCATGCGCTTTACAGCCAGATCGCCCTGCACGCCGAATATGGCGGTGTGGTGCCGGAACTGGCCAGCCGCGATCATGTGCGCAAGCTGCTGCCGCTGATCCGGCAGACGTTGGCCGAGTCCGGGCTGGCCGTGACCGACCTCGGCGGGGTGGCATACACAGCCGGGCCGGGACTGGTCGGCGCGCTGCTGGTAGGCGCCGGCGTCGCGCGCGCATTGGCTTGGGCGCTGGATGTGCCGGCGATCGGCGTCCACCACATGGAAGGCCATCTGCTGGCACCGCTGATGGAAGATCCCGAGCTCAAGCCGCCGTTCGTCGCGTTGCTGGTCTCGGGCGGGCACACGCAACTGATCGCGGTCAAGGCGATCGGCGACTACGAATTGCTCGGCGAAACCCTTGACGATGCGGCTGGCGAGGCTTTCGACAAGACCGCCAAGATGATGGGCCTGCCATATCCGGGTGGCCCGCACCTGGCAAAGCTCGCGGCGACCGGCGCGCCGGGAGCGAACAAGTTTTCGCGGCCGATGACCGATCGCCCAGGCCTTGATTTCAGTTTTTCGGGCCTGAAGACGCAGGTGTTGCTCGCGTGGCAGAAATCCGACCAGTCCGATGCAACCCGCGCTGATATCGCGCGAGGCTTCGAGGATGCGGTGGTCGATACGCTCGCGATCAAATGCGAACGCGCGTTGATCGCATCCGGCATGCAGACTCTCATCGTTGCCGGCGGCGTCGGCGCGAATGTGCGCCTGCGCGCGAAATTGCAGGCGCAGGCGGAACGACACGGCGGCCGCGTGTGTTTCCCACGTCCCGCGTTCTGCACCGACAACGGCGCGATGATCGCCTACGCAGGCGCGCTGCGGCTTGCAGCCGGACAACAGGATGGCGCCACCGTCGATGTGCGGCCGCGCTGGGATATGGCAGGCTTGCAGCCCATTGCGTAACAGGTGAAGCATGGACAAGGTTTTCATCGAAGCGCTCGAAATCGAAACCGTCATTGGCATCTACGACTGGGAGCGCAAGATTCGCCAGCCGCTGGTGTTCGATATCGAGATGGCGTTCGACAACCGCATTCCGGCAGCGAGCGACGCGATCGCCGACACACTCGATTACAAGGCGGTGAGCAAGCGGCTGATCGCGTTCGTGTCGGCATCGGATTTTGGGTTGGTGGAAAAGCTGGCCGAGCGCTGCGCCGAATTGATCCTCGCCGAATTCCCGGTGGCTGGGTTGCGATTGAAGTTGAGCAAGCCCGGCGCGGTGCGCGGCGCGAAGGCGGTCGGCGTGATCATCGAACGCAGCCGCTGAATCGCCGTCAATGCATTCGGCATACCTGAGCCTGGGCAGCAACCTCGATCCCGAAAGCCATTTGCGCGCGGCTGCGGCGGCATTGCGCGAGCGCTTCAGCGATGTGGTGTTTTCTTCGGTGCTGCGTGCATCGGCCGTCGGTTTCGATGGGCCCGATTTCCTGAATGTCGCCGCGATCATCTGCACCGATCTCGATCCGCATGCACTCGATTCATGGTTGCACGCGATTGAAGTCACGCAGGGCCGCGATCGCAGTGCACCACGATTGGCATCGCGCACGCTGGATATCGATATCGTGTTCTACGACGACATGATCGTCGAGCCAACAAGTGCAAGCCATTTGCAAATCCCGCGCCCGGAATTGCAGCATGCGTTCGTGCTGCAACCGCTCGCGCAGATCGCGTCGGATTTTGTCGATCCGCGCAGCGGCCGCACGCTCGCGCAACTGTGGGCTGCACATCCGCAGCATGCTGACCCATTGCCTGTGGAGATTTTCCAAGATCGTCTCTGATGGATGGATCGGCCCGGTCGCGGCGCTGGATGGTTTACACAAATCCGGGGATGGTCGGATGCTCCCGGCAGCCGTGCCGTTGCCGGTCATCGTGCGGACAGACTGTGTCGTGTAAAACGTGAGGGCGGGATTCGCCTCACCCTGATTCCATCGGAAGGAATGCGCATGAACATCAATCGATCCACAAGATGGTCTTTAGCGCTGCTGGCGCTGCTTTCAGTTGATACGCTCGGCGCCACGCCGCCCGACAATCCGACGCCGCCTGCCTACGCCCCCGCCGCCGCCACTGTTCCGGCGGCTGCAAGCCAGCAAGATCAGCAGCCAGCAACCGGTGCCCCGGACGTTCCACCAGACGCTATGCCGAGCCCGAGCCAGCAAGGCCAGGCAACGCAAGATATGCCGGCGACTGCGCCTTCTGCCGCGGCCGTTCCTGCCGCTGCGCAGAGCCATAAAGCGCCGGCCGCAGTCGTGGAGCAGGCAGCGGACGCAACTCCGAAAGAACAAGCAGCAGTTGTCGCACAGGTCGCGAATCCAAACAGTTCGTCGGGGTTCCGGCTGATGACCCTGAGCACGAATGCGCTGCTCAGCCGGGTGAGTCTCGCCGACCAAGCCAAGCACACGATCGACTTGCAGTACTACATCTTCAATAACGATGCGACCGGCCGGCTCATCGCCCTGCATCTGTTGCAGGCAGCCGATCGCGGAGTGCACGTGCGGTTGCTGGTGGACGACCTCAACATCACCGACGACGCACTTATGTTCAAGGCGCTGGATGCGCATCCGAACATCGAGGTGCGCTTGTTCAATCCTTTCCATTCGGCCGCCCCCTCGGGAGTGGCAAAGACGACGCAACTACTGCTCGATTTCCGGCTGCTCAACCGGCGCATGCACAACAAGGATTTCATCATCGACAACGAGGTCGCGATCATCGGCGGCCGCAATATCGGCGATGGCTACTTCGACGCGAAGGACGACAACAATTTCCGCGACCTTGACGTGATCGCGATTGGCCCGGTCGTGCCCGCAGCGACTGCGGTGTTCGAGTCGTACTGGAGCAGCGACGCCTCGCACCCGATGGCGGAATTTCATTCCGGAGCCAAGGCGCCCGTCACCTCATCGAAGCCGTTGCCGGCGACTGTGGCGGCGCCCGGCGGCGCGACCCCATCCGCGTCCAACGATACCGACACGGAACGCGCGATCCTCCAGAAAAGCGCGCGCACATTCGAGCAGTCGGCTTACAAGGAAGCTGCGGCCGCCGATCTTCCGAACGGCGCTTCAGCCGATCGTCCCGGCAACTGGTACTGGGGTCCCGCGACTGTCGTCGCCGATCAGCCGGAAAAGATCGAGGCTGGTGCCGACCGCCCTGACCTTCGCATCAGCCCGGAGATCCACAATTTGATCAAGCAGGCGAAATCCGAGGTGCTGGTGATCTCGCCCTATTTCGTGCCGAGCGGCAACGATGAAGCGAATTTCATCGCCGACGCCAAGCGCGGCGTCGCTTTCAAAGTTCTGACCAACTCGCTTGCCTCGACCGACGAAGTACCTGTTTACAATGGGTACGCGGAACACCGCGAAGCGCTCCTCAAGGGCGGCGTCCAGCTCTACGAACTCAAGCCTGTGCTAGGCGTGAAGATGGCCGCGACTGATGCAAACCAAGCGTCGGGCGTGAGCCTGCATGCGAAGGCGCTTGTCGTCGATCATCGCTATGTGTTTATCGGGTCGATGAACATGGACGAGCGCTCAAAGCTGCTCAATACCGAAATGGGTGTGGTGGTGGATTCGCCGCAACTGGCCAAAGCTGTCGCCGAGTTCTTCCGGACCGCTACCTTGCCGGCGAACGCATACCACGTCGTGCTCGGCGCACGCGACGGATCGGACCCATCCGGCATGTACTGGGAAGCAAGCGAGAATGGCAAGGACGTTGAGTACAGCAATGCGCCCGGCGCATCGCTGGGACGCAAAGCGAAAGCGACGTTGATGCGGGTACTGCCGATCGACGGATTGCTGTAGTCCTGCGCGCAGAAAAAAAGTAAAACGTCAGTCGCCCGGGACGGCAGGCATGTGCGCGCGGACAGCGTATGATCCGCGCAATCGTCCTGGGGAGTGCGGTCATGGCAGGCAGGTTTTCGCGTAGCTGGGCCTTGGTTAAAGCCAGCGCGGCAGTGTTGCGTTCGGACAAGGAATTACTGGTATTTCCGCTGGTATCGGCGCTGGCCACGATGCTGGTCGCGGCGACCTTCATCCTGCCGATGATCGGCTTCGGCCTGTTCGAGCATCTGGGCCGCAACGATCCGATGCGGCCGATGCTGTACCTGTGGTCGTTCCTGTTTTATTTCGTGCAATACATCGTGATCTTCTTTTTCAACACTGCGCTGGTCGGCGCGGCGATGATCCGCCTCGACGGCGGCGATCCGACCGTGGCCGACGGCTTGCGCATCGCGCGCGGCAAGTTTCTGCCGATCGTCGGCTACGCGGCGATCGCTGCGACAGTCGGCGTGATCCTTCGTTCGCTCGAACAGCGCGCGGGTTTCGTCGGCCGCCTCGTGATCGGCGTGATCGGCGTGGCGTGGACGGTCGCGACGTTCATGGTGGTGCCAGTGCTGGTATCGCGCGATCTCGGGCCGATCGATGCGGTCAAGGAAAGCGCCGCGCTGCTCAAGCGCACCTGGGGCGAAAACATCATCGGCAATGGCGGTATCGGCCTAACGTTCGGCTTGATTACCTTCGCGGTGATGCTGGTTGGAGGCGCGCTGATCGTATTCAGCGGGGCTAATGGGATGGCGCCATTGGCGATGGCCCTGGGTTGCGCCACCGTGCTTGCAGTGCTCGGGCTCGCGCTGGTGCAGGCGGCGCTGTCCGGCATCTATTCGGCCGCGTTGTACCGTTACGCAACCGATGGTCAAGCCCCGATCGGCTTTGACGGCGCGGCGCTGGAAGAGGCGTTCCGTCTGAAGGCCTGACGCCTCACTTCTACGACGTTGCCGCGCTCAATCGTACAGCGCGCTCTCGTCGCCGTCCCACGAGGCCGCGTCGAATGCGAACAGGGCGATCGCGGTACGGGCGACATTGCGGGTGTCGTACCACGCGTATGCGCCGACGCCCATTGCGCCGACGACCGGCAACCAGCGTGCGATGCCGCGGCCGATGCCTCGTTCACTCATGCGTACGCCGATCCTGCGCGCGACCGACCGCACTGACGCCGACCCCACTGCGCGAATGAGCCAGCGCTCGCCAACCTGCACCGCGACGTCGCGGAACGCCTGAGCGGCAGTGTGGCGGAACAGGCAGAACAGCATCTGCTCGCGGGTGAGTTGCCAGCGCCGCCCGTAAGCGCCTGCGATGTCGGCGACCATCTGCGCCTGGATTTTCCAGATGGCATACAACTCCGGCAGCACGGTCACCCAGCCGAATGCGCCGGGCGGCAATGCGAGCGTGCCGGCGACCAGCGCCGACTTGCGTGAGGCGGTCTCGGCGATCGTGTTCGCGCGCGCTTCCGGGGTCATGCTCGCGGCTTCGGCGGTCTGCGGAAGCTTGCCCAGCAATTCGACGATGGCATCGCCGAACCGGGCCGATAGCGCGCGACGCGGCGTGCGGCGCAAACGGCGCACAACCGCAGCGGGGACGTATTCGCTGATCTGGGATTGTTCGGTGGTCATGCGCACAGGATAGACGTTTTGCGGTTGCAATCGCGAGTACGTCGAGCGCGCGTTCAGATCGTCAACGAGCGGCCGCCGTCCACGCGCAGGACCTCGCCGGTGGTGTAGCGCGCGTCGCGAATCAGAAACAGCGCGGCTGCGGCGACATCCTCAGGGTCGCCGGCGCGCTTCAACGCCGTCTTTGCGAGCAGGCTGCGTTGCAGGTCGTCGTCGATGCCGCCCTCCGGCCACATCACCGCGCCTGGCGCGATGCCGTTCACGCGCACGTCCGGACCGAGCTCCTTCGCCAGCGACAGCGTCATCATCGACAGCGCGGCCTTGGCCATGCAGTACAGCGTGTGGTTCTTGAGCGGGCGCTCCGCATAGACATCGACGAGATTGACGATCGCGCCGTGGGTGACGCGCAGATGCGGCGCCGCAGCCTGCGAGAGAAAGAATGGCGCGCGCGCATTCGCCGCAAACAACAAATCCCACTGTTGCGAGGTCGCCTCGCCGATCGGCGTCGGGAAGAACGCCGAAGCGTTGTTGACCAGCGCATCGAGGCGGCCGAAGCGCAGGATCGTATCGGCGACCAACAGTGGCAATGCGTCGATATCGGCCAGCTCGGCGCGCAGTTCCAAGGTGCTGTCGGTGCGTTGCGATTCCATTTCCGCAATCAACGCACGCATGCGGTCGTCGTCGCGGCGATGGTGCAGAGCAAGATCGTAGCCAGCCGCATGCAGCGCGCGCGCAATGGCCGCGCCAATGCGTCGCGAAGCACCGGTGATCAGCGCGACCGGGCGGACGGCATTCATGGGTGCTTGTTCTCCGATAACCTTTGGCACACGCAACCTATCACGCGTTGCCGCATGCCACGCCGTCCTCGCCTCGAATTGCCGGTGTGCCGAAGTGGGGAAAGGAGGTCAATGCAACCGGACCTCTTGCTCACCTGTAATTGTTCATCTTTGTTGCTTGGTTGCGCGTGACCGGATTCATGTGAAAACCGCGCCGATCGTCCGATACACTGCTTTACATGGCCGCGATTACCGAGCTGCTCGATCTGGCCAGCCGTGGCGACAGTGCGGCTGCGAACCAGCTGGTACCAATGATTTACGATCGGCTGCGCGCCATTGCGCACCGCCAGCTTTCCCAGGATCCACGTGGGCAAACGCTTGCGACCACAGCACTCGTGCACGAGGCCTACATTGCTTTGTTCGGCGGCGCCGAGCTGGCCTGGCCCGATCGAGGCCGTTTCTTCGCCTACACGGCCAAGGCAATGCGCAGCATCCTGATCGACAGCGCGCGCCGCCGGTTGGCGGTCAAGCGCGGCGGCAAAGAAGAGCGCGTCGACGTCGCCGCACTCGAGATCGTTGTGGACGACAACGGTCTGGACCTGCTCGCCCTCGATCAGGCATTGAACAAGTTGGCCATCGATCATCCGCGACTGGTGGAAGTAGTGGAATTGCGGTTTTTTGCCGGACTCTCGGTGGAGGATACTGCCGCCGCGCTCGGCGTCGATCCGCGCACAGTCAAGCGCGACTGGCAGAAAGCGCATGCCTACATCCAACACGCGTTGGGACGGATGGAATGAGGTTGCCGAAATCGACGCGGAACCGTGGCCGCGATTTCGCGCTGGCCATGGTCGGTGAGAGAAGGTGATGTTGGGCAGATCGCTCGATCCGCCTGCAAGTGCGCGACTATCGCAAGCTTGTTTCGACTTGACTAGCTGCATGGACAATCCATTGGGTTGGGCGATATTCGGCGTGCCGTTCAAAGACGGGACTTGCGAGCAGTGGCCATCATGAACAGTGGCGATTCGCAAGCGGCGCGCCTGGATCGGCTGCTCGACGCAGCATTGGAGTTGGAGGGCGAAGCCCGTTCCCGGTTCGTCGCCAGTGAGGCGGTGGACGCGGCGCTGCGCGACGAGTTGTCGGAACTGCTCGATGCGGCCGAGAAGGTCAATCCGCTGGATCGACCGCCTGCCGAATTGCTCGCAGCCGCAGCCGAACTGTTCGGCCATGGGGCCGTGCCGCGCGTGACGGATTCCGGACAACGCATCGGCCGCTATCGGCTGTTGCGCCTGCTCGGCGAAGGCGGGATGGCCACGGTGTGGCTGGCCGAGCGCGATGACGACAGTTTCAACCACAAGGTTGCGGTCAAGTGCCTGCGCACCGGACTCGCAACGAGCGAGCGTCGCGCCAGGTTCCTGCGCGAGCAGCGAGTACTGGCCCAGCTCCAGCATCCGCAGATCGCACGGCTGTATGACGCCGGCATCAGCGCCGATGATGTGCCCTTCATCGTGATGGAATGGGTGGACGGACTCTCGTTGACCCGCTATTGCGATCACCATCAACTGGACATTGTGGAGCGACTGCGGATTTTCCGGAAGATTTGTGCGGCGGTCGCATACGCGCATCAGAATCTGATCGTGCATCGCGATCTCAAGCCCGGGAATATCATGGTCGGAGCCGACGGCGAGCCAAAACTGCTCGACTTCGGAATTGCCAAACTGCTCGACGACAGCGACGAGCAGATGACACGCACCGGTGTCCAGTTGTTCACGCCGGACTATGCTGCGCCCGAACAGCTCAGCGGATTGAGCACCACCACGGCGACCGACGTTTACGCGCTCGGCATCATCCTGTACGAATTGCTGTGCGGGTTGCGACCGCGTCACGTCAGCAGCATGTCGATGCCGATCACGGCGCCATCGGAGGCGCTCCGGCGGTTCGCTTCGACAGCGGGTTCCGAACGCGCCAGATCAACTCAGGAGGCGAAGGAAATCGCGCGTGTGCGCATGAGTACGCCGGATCGGCTGTGTGATGGTCTGCGCGGCGATCTCGACACCATCGCGCTGAAGGCATCGCAGGAACAACCCGAACGCCGCTATGCGACAGTTGCGGCGCTCAGCGACGACGTCCAGCGCTACCTGCATCGACAGCCGATCAATGCACGGCCGGATTCGCTACGCTATCGCACGCGGATGTTCCTCCGGCGCAACGCGCTTGCGGTCGTGGCCTCGGGCGCAGTAACGCTGGCCCTGATCGGCGGTATTGTCGTCAGCCTGTGGCAGGTCGGGATTGCCGATCATGAGCGCCAACGCGCCGAGCAGGAACGTCGGCACGCCGAGCAGCGTTTCGAGGATGTGCGTGGCCTTGCCCATGCCATGATCTTCGACTTGCACGATGAACTGGTGAAATTGCAGGGCTCGACCGCAGCGAGAGCGATGCTGATCAAGCAGGCATTGACCTACCTGCAGCGGCTGGGTGAACAGGACGATGCCGCTATCCCGCTGCGTCTGGAACTGGCCGATGCCTGGCTGCGCGTCGGCGATGTGCAGGGCGCGCCGGGCATGCCCAACCTCGGCCATCTGCAGGGCGCGCTCTTGAGTTATGCGCAGGCCACTCAGCGTATTGACTCGGTGCTGCACGAGGCGCCCGCCAACAGCAGCGCGCGCGTGTTGCAGGCGCAGGTGCTGCTGCATCGCGCGGCCGTGCTCTACCAGACCGACGCCTTGCCTGCAGCCGATGAGGCCTATCGGCGCGACATCAGGCTGTGGACGCTGTTGTTGCATGATCGGATTGGCGGTACCGGACAAGGCCTGGCAGAGGCAGAAATTGGGCTGGGCAATGTGCTGTTCTGGGCCGGCAAGCGCGAACAGGCGCTGCACTACTACGAAACCGCGCAGGCGACAATGGAAGCCGTCGGCCCGGGCAATTCGCCGACCACTTATGCGATGTTTCTCGGCAAGTGCGAGATCGGACGCGGCGATACCCTCAACTGGATGGGTCGTCCGCAGGAGGCCGATGCGATCCTGCGCCACGCGCTGGAACGTTTTCTAGCCCTGCAGCGACAGCGACCGGACGATCCGACGGTGATCAATCTCACCGCTACGGCCTGGATGAAGCTGGGCGACAACTTGATCGACACGCCCGACAAAGCCGGGACATTGGCTGCCTATCAGAATGCCCGCAGCGGATTCGCGAAACTTGCGGTCGCCGATCCCGCCGACATGCGCGCAAAACGTCAGCTTGCCTTGTGCGAACAGGAAATCGGCGACACCTTGGTTGCACTACGACGGTACGACGAGGCGATGGAAAACTATTGGTCCGCATTGCAGACCGAGCAGGACGTGGCGACCCACGACCCGCACGACGAAACCACGCGCCAGGACATGGCCAACACCTGGTACGGAATCGCTGGCCTGCATCAGGAGCGCAATCAGACCGCGCCGGCCATAGCGGCCTACCGGCAGGCGCTGACGATCCGCCAAAACCTGCTGACGCAGAACCCAACTGCGGCAGCCCTGCAACGCGACGTCGCGCAGGTACTTGGTAACTTGGCCGGGGTCGAGACCGACCACAAGGCAGCCTGCCAGGACTGGATCGCCAGCGACGCTCAATGGCGATCGCTGGCGACCCGGGGCGAAATCGCGCCAGCCGACCGCGCGGATATCGCAGCGGCCCATCAGAACGCGGCTGCCTGCCGCTGAGTTCATCGGCGGAACCGGCGGCATAGGCTCTGCGTCCGTTGGTTCGCCGCCGCTCCGCATCGCTGCTGCTGAACTCGGTTCCGCGCGGACCAGAAATGTCCACGCTGCGCGGTGTTCCCATTCGGCATCGCACGCGCCGATGTCCCCTGCGCCATCACTTTTCCGCTAGTTGAAGCAAACCGCATGAAAGTCGGCAGATTGGCTGCCTGCTGCGCAAGCCACCACAACAAGGGAAATCACTGTGAACGCATTCAAAAGCTCGAAGATCCATTATCTGACAACCTGCATCGCCTTCGCTTTGGCCGGGGTATCCGTCGCTGGCGACGTGTACGCAGGCAGTACCAGTTGCGCCAACAGCGGCACCACGGCCGCAGGCATCAGTGCGATCGGCTGCGGTTACAGCGACACCGCCACGGGCATCAACAGCAGCGCGTTCGGCTACGACAACTCCTCTTCGGGTGCAGGTAGCAACGCGTTCGGTAAGTACAACGTAGCCTCGGGCTCAAAGAGCAGTGCGATCGGTTTCCAAAATTCGGCTGCAGGTTCGGATAGCAGTGCGATCGGCTTCCAAAATTCGGCTGCAGGTTCGGGTAGCAGCAGCTTCGGTTACAAAAGTCACGCCTACGGCACGCACGCATCTGCGCTGGGATCCCAGAATCGCGCGAACCTCTCCTATACGTTCAACACCCAGACAATCGTTTCCACGGGTAGCTCTGCGGTCGGTTTCCAGAACTCCGCCGATGGTAACTACGCCACTGCCGTCGGTTTCAGCAATCAAGCCGGGCGAACCTACAACGCCAATGGACATCCATACTTCACCGCCAACGATAGCGCTGTCGGTTGGGACAACAATGCGATTGGTGGCAGCAGCAGTGCTTTTGGCTACGGTAACTTTGCCATTGGCAACAACAGCAACGCGTTTGGTCGTGGCAACCTGGCGAGGGGTGGCCGCAGCAATGGGTTTGGTTATGCCAACACCGCAACAGGCGCGATCAGCAGCGCAGTGGGCTACCGCAACAACGCCGGTGGGGATTTTCAATACAACGCCAAACATTACTTCGCCAGTGGGGCGTCGGCTGTAGGCACGCTCAACAATGCGCTCGGCAACGACAGCACGGCGATGGGCAATCGCAACACGGCCGGCCAAGCCTATAGTTCTTACGGCGTCGCGAAATTCAGCTCCGACGACAGCGCAGTCGGTTACAACAATTTTGCGATCGGCGGCAAGAGCAGCGCCTTCGGGACCGACAACGTCGTGTCTGGCGGCAAGAGCAGCGCCTTCGGTTACCACAATGTTGTGCCCGGCATCCACGGCAGTGCTTTCGGCTATAGCAACACCGCGTCGGGCTTGTACAGCAATGCATCCGGCTACAAGAATGTGGCGTCAGGAACGAAAAGTAATGCCTTTGGTTCCTCGAACACGGCCTCGGCCCTTAAAACCAGCGCCTTTGGCTACGGCAACTCGGTCACCGTCAGCCAGAGCAGCGCCTTTGGTGTTGGCAATACCATCTCGAGCCCCAACAGTACGGCGATCGGCTTGAACAATACCGTGACCGGAGGCAGCAGTTTTGCGCTGGGTTTTCTCAACAGTACGCCGGGGGGCAACAGCATTGCGGTCGGCGGCCACAACACCGTTGGTGGACAGGCCTCCAGCGGCGTGGGCTTCCAGAACACGACTTCAGGTAGTCACAGCAATGCGTTCGGCTTCAACAACACCGCCACCAAGATCGACAGCAGCGCCTTTGGTTACGGCAATACGGCAAGCGGCAATAATGCGAGCGCATTCGGATTCGGCAGCACCGCCAGTGGCACCGACAGCGTCGCGGCCGGCGCAAAAGCAAGTGCGGGCGGCAAGGCGAGCGTGGCGGTGGGCGGGTGGTTTGATGCGAACAGCAACGGCGTGGTGGATCCGGGCGAGGCAGCATCGGCATCAGGCTCGGATGCGGTGGCGATCGGCAGCGGCGCAACCGCGAGCGCGAGCAATGCCAGCGCGTTCGGTGAAGGCGCCTCGGCGACAGCGACCAATGCGGTGGCGATCGGCGCGGGTTCCATTGCAAATGTGGCGAACACGGTCTCGGTGGGAAGCGTGGGCAACGAGCGGCGCATCACCAATGTCGCGGCGGCAGTCAATGGCACCGATGCGGTCAACCTCAATCAGGCGACAACCCTGGCATCGACCCTGGTCGCTGGCGTGAAAGCCACTGCGGCCACGGCGCTGACCACCGCCAACACCGCGTTGAGCACAGCGAACCATGCCTTGTCCGAGAGCAGCGCGCAGGTTACGGCACTGGCGGGTTCTGCGGGCACGCAGGCGATGGATGCAGGTGATGCGCAAACGCTGATCGCCGCCAACGCGCACTCCGATGCTGGGGACGCAACTACACTTGCCGCAGCGAACACACACGCCGATGCAGGTGATGCCAGCACGTTGTCTGCAGCCAAGGCGTTCACAACCACGCAAATGGGTGCGCTCAGCGATTCCTTCGACACCTTCCGCAACGACGTCAACCACGAGTTCAACATGCAGGATCGGCGCATCAGCAAGATCGGCGCGATGGGCACGGCAATGTCGAGCATGGCCATGGATGCCGGTGGCCTCGCAGGCGAGAATCGCGTTGCATTCGGCGGCGGCTTCCAGGGCGGGCAATCGGCGTTTGCAATCGGCTACCAGCACGCGTTCAACAACAACCACGCCAATCTGTCGCTCGGTGGCTCGTTTGCCAGTGGCGAGAGCAGTGTTGGCGTGGGTGGAGGTTTCAGTTGGTGACGTTATGCCTTTCTTTGCCGATTAGCGAAGGCGCGGCGGTGCAGCGATAGTTTTTCAACAACGGCGCGCACTATATGTGCCGCCGTTGTTGGTTCTGCTGGATTTGATGTTGTCGATCATCGCGCCCGACAGTACGGGACGCGTGCAGTCGCCACCACCTTCCGGGCGCTTACTTCACGCGGTGCCAGGTCTGGGTGCGGCCGAGCAATGCGAAGCCGAGGTAGCCGCGCACCTTGAGTTCCTTGCCGTCGCTACTCGGGGTGAGCTTGGCTTTATAGACAGTGTCGTTGCCCTTCTCCGGGTCGAAAATGCGGCCGCCGTCCCACACGTCGTCGTCCTTGCTGAAGCCCCACATGATCACCAGACCCTTGATCTTCTTGTCGTGCAGCGCACCCGTGCATTTGTCGCAGATCGGCTCGGCAGGCTTGCCTGGTTCGGGATACACCTCGATGACTTTGCCGGACAACTTGCCGTTAACCTCGAAGACCTCAACCAGCGATTTCGCCTTGCCGGTTGCATCGTCGATGGTTTTCCAGGTTCCTACCGGCGAGTTCGCGTCCTGCGCGAGCAGCGTGTAGGGAAGCAGGCCGAGCACGGCAGTGGCAGCGAGCAGAAGGATGTTGCGCATGGAAGGTCTCCTGGACAGTGAATGATGGATTCGGCAATTCAATACGACATTGGTTGCGGATCAACTGGGCCTACGTGCCGATAGTAGCGCGTCTGCTCACGGCTGCGCAGGGCCGTTGGAGCCGTTGGCTGCGTTGCGGCGTCCGGCATGTTTCAATGCGCGGCCATGCACGACACCGCCCGCAAGCTGCCCGAATCCGACGCCGTCGCCCTTGCGCACAGTGCGCGCCTGACCGCGCTGATCCGCGAACAGATCGTCGCGGCAGGCGGTGCGTTGCCGTTCTGGCGTTACATGGAGTTGGCACTGTATGCGCCGGGACTGGGCTATTACAGCGCCGGCGCGCACAAATTCGGTGCGGCCGGCGATTTCGTCACCGCGCCGGAGCTGGGCGAACTATTCGCGCGTTGCGTGGCCGTTGCGACGGCGCCGGTGCTGTGCGAGCTCGGGACCGATGCAACTTTCCTCGAACTCGGCGGCGGCAGCGGTGCATTCGCCGAACACGCGCTGCTGCGCCTCGCGGAGATCGATGCATTGCCCGCGCGTTACGCAATCCTCGAACCTAGCGCCGACTTGCGCGAACGCCAGCGCGAACGCTTGCATGCGGAATTGCCGGCGGACCTGTTCGCGCGCGTCGAATGGATCAACGGCCCGCCGGAACACGCATGGAACGGCGTGCTGTTCGCCAACGAAGTGATCGACGCCTTGCCGACTTCGCGTTTTGTCATGCGCGGCGACGATGTTCTGGAAGAATGTGTTGCGTTGAATGAAGACGGGGAATTCGAGCGCAGCGAGCAGCCGGCCGATCTGCTGCTTTCCGGCACATTGCGGAACGTCGAGCGCGGCTTGATCGAAGCGTTGCCCGACGGCTACCGTTCCGAACTCCTGCCGCAGTTGCCGTACTGGATCGATGCGGTCGCAGGAACGATGCAACGCGGCGCGATGTTGTTTATCGATTACGGTTATCCGCGCCGCGAGTTTTACAGTCCCGAACGGCGCGAGGGCAGCTTGATCTGCCACTACCGTCACCACGCGCATGCCGACCCCTTCCTGTGGCCCGGATTGCAGGACATCACCGCGTCGGTCGATTTCACCGCGCTTGCCGAAGCGGGCACGCGGATCGGTTTCGAGCTGGCCGGTTACAGCGCGCAGGCGCAATTCCTGATCGGAAATGGCTTGGCCGAAGCCTTGGAAGCGGCGCAAGCGCTGCCGGAAATCGATCGGCTGCGCATCGTCCAGCAAGCAAAACAGTTAACATTGCCCGGTGCGATGGGCGAGCGTTTCCAGGTGATGGGATTCCAGCGCGGCGTGGATTTCGAGCCGGCGTTCGCGCTCGGCGATTTGAGTGGGCGGCTATGAGGATTGAAGCGATATTGACGTTGCGCGCGTTCCGCAGGCCGCGGTTGTGGCTGGCGCTGTGGATGTTGATGGTCGGCGCGGTGATCGTGTTGTCGATGATGCCCAAACCGCCGATTCCACCGATGTTGACGATCGCCAAGTTCGATCACATGATCGCCTACCTCGCGCTCGCTGCATTTGTCGTCCAGCTTTGCAGGGATCGTGGCCTGCAACTGATCGCCTGCCTGGGCCTGGTCGGCCTCGGGATCGCGCTCGAACTCGCGCAGGGCTATCTGACGAATTATCGCGACATGTCCAGCTACGACGCATTCGCGGACGCAGTAGGTGTTGCGATCGGACTGGCGACATCATGGACACCGTTGGCGCGCGTGTTGTTGCGCATCGACGCGCGCTTGCCGCGCTGAATCAATCCGTGGTTGACTGCGCACGCGCGGCATGGATCGCCGCAATGCGTGCGGTGCGCAACTTCGCGCCGATTTCCGCGCCGGTCACGCCTTGCGCAACCAGTTCGCGGGCGTTGACCGCCAGCGCCGCGCGCTGCAACGCGCGCAAGGTCGCGGCTTGTGGATATGCAGCGTCCTGCATGCCGAGTCGGCCACGCTTGTCGGCTTCGCAGACGGTCGCGAGTTGATCGATCCGTTCGGGTTTGCGGAAGCCATCGCAGCGCGCGATCAGGTCGTGCACGGTGTCGTCGCGCAACTCATTGATGCGATGCACGTTGAGATGTTCGCGACAAACGATCGTCGCGAGTTCGCGTTGCGCGGCTGGCACTTTCAGGCGTTCGCACAAGGCATCAAGCGGCACGAGTCCGGTTTGTTCGTGGCCGATGTGTTTGGGAAGAATATCTTTCGGCGTGCACGCCTTGCCGAGATCGTGCGTGAGCGCGGCGAAACCGATCAGCGCATCGCCAAGCGCGAGCTGCGCTGCCATGTCGCTGACCATTTGCTGGTGGATGCCGGTATCGATCTCCGGATGAAACTCGGCGCGTTGCGGCACGCCGTACAAGGCATCGACTTCCGGCAGCACGCGCGCGAGTGCGCCGCAAGCGCGCAGAGTCGCAAGAAATGCAGAAGGTTGCGACGCGGCCAATGCGCGTGCGAGTTCCTGCCAGACGCGCTCGGGCACCAGGTGATCGATCTCGCCATCGGCAACCATCGCACGCATGAGTTCCATGGTTTCCGGTGCGACGCGGAAGCCGAGTGGCGCGAAGCGCGCCATGAAACGCGCAGCGCGCAATACGCGCACCGGATCTTCGGTGAATGCCGGCGAGACATGCCGCAGCACGCGCGCTTCGAGATCGCGCTCGCCATGAAAAGGATCAATGAGCGCGCCGTCGGAATCCTGTGCGATCGCATTCACGGTGAAGTCGCGACGCGCCAGATCCTGTTCCAGCGTCACCGCCGGATCAGTGTCGACCACGAAGCCGCGATAGCCGCGCGCGGATTTGCGTTCGGTACGCGCGAGCGCATATTCCTCATGGGTTTGCGCATGCAGGAATACCGGGAAATCGCGACCAACCGGCTTGAAGCCGCGCGCGATCATCTGTTCCGGAGTCGCGCCGACGACGACCCAGTCGCGGTCGCCGTGCGGCAGCCCAAGCAAGCGATCGCGCACCGCGCCGCCGACGAGATAAGTCTGGATATGTCGGGTCTGCATCCTGTGGATGGATCAGTAGCGCGCGCGGTAGCGATCCAGCCGCGCCTGCCGGTCTTCGCCATGGCCGAGGATGTCGGGCAGGATCGCGCCCATTTTCGTTGCGACGATGCCGAGCCGATGCAGGCCATCGATACCGCCGACCGCATCGGTTTGCAGCGAACGGTAGTTATCGCTGGAAAACGGTTTGCCCGGCACGAAATCCATCGCGAACGCCTGCATGCGGCCGATAACATCCGGCAGCGGGATCACGAAACGCCGCAAGCCCATCTGCTGCGCAGTCATCCGCACGATCTGAGCGAGCGTCACCGTCTCCGGCCCGTACAATTCATAGGTCTGACGCATGCTGGCCGGATCGCCGAGCGCCCGACAGAACGCTTCCACCACATCGCCGATCCACACCGGCGCGAACTGCGCCGACGCGCGCGCGAGCGGCAATGCGGGCGCGATCTTCAGAAGTGCGGCAAAGCGGCAGAACAGGCCGTCGCCGGGCCCGAAGATCACTGACGGCTGAAAGATCGTCCAATCGAGATTCGAAGCTTTCACAATCTCTTCGGCCGCGCCGCGCGTGCGCAGGTAATGGCTGCGGCCGCGACCGGCGTTGAGCGCGCTCATCTGCAGCAGTCGTGGAATGCCGGCTGCGTTGCACGCCGCGATCACGTTGCGGGTGAGTTCGACATGTGCGCGCTCGAAACCGCGACCGCTGTCGTTGCGTCCGAAGCCGCCGGTTTCGTTGAGAATGCCGACCAGATTGATGACCGCATCGCTGCCGCGCAATGCGCTTGTCAGCGCCTCCGCGTCGTATTCGTTGCAATCGCGAATTGCCGCATTCGGCGGCAGAGTGCGATCCAGATGGCGCGCGCTGTTGCGGCTGATCACGACGACATTGTGGCCGTCGGCAATCAGACGTTCGACCAGTGCGTGGCCGACGAAGCCGGTGCCACCGATCACGGCGATGTGCATGCGTGCGTTCAATGGCGTACATCCGTTACGGCGGGCGAGGCGGTCGAAGCGATCGCGCAGGTGAAGCTGCGCTGCTGCGCGGCAGGCACGGTGCGGCCGAGCATGCGCTCGGACAGCGGCGTCGCCTTGCCGTCGAAACGCCAGTCGTAGATCACCGAGAACGCGAGCACGCGCATGATGTAGTCGCGGGTTTCCTTGTAGCTCGCTGTTTCGATCCAGAAATCCGGATCGAGCTGTGAGCGCTGTGCGAGCCAGCGATCCACCGGTGAGGTACCGGCGTTGTAGGCGCCGATCGCCAGATACATGCGGCCATTGAAACGATCCAGCATCTGCCGCAGGTATGCGCTGCCCAACGCAATATTGGTCTGCGGTTGATACAAGGTATCGCCGCCGCTCCACGCGATGCCCAGCGTGTGCGCGATCTTCGCCCCGGTGGACGGCAGCAGTTGCATCAATCCGCGCGCGTCGGCGCCCGACCGGGCGGTCGGCATCCAGCCGCTTTCGGCGCGGATCTCCGCCGCGATCCACGCCGGATCGAGCGCATTGGTGCGCGCCTGTTGCTGCACCGTGCGTTCTTCGGTGAGCGGAAATCGCAATGCGTACAAACGCAATTCATCGGGAGCGGGCTTGCCAGCTGCATCGGTGCCCAGCGCGAACAGGGCGCGATCGTACCAGCCCACATCCTGCGCGAGCGCGACCGCGATCTGCCGCTGGCGATCGTCGAATTCGGACAGTGCCTGCTTCCATTCGCGCTCGGCCCACGTTACGCGATCAATCCGGAACAACTCCAGCGCGCGGATCAAGGCCGGCGTGGCCGCAACTTTCGCGCGCTCGCTGTTCGTTGCGGACAATGCAATCGGACAGATGTTGTAGGCCTGATGCAAACGATCCGCAGCGAGAAATCCGTGGTAGGTCGCAGTGCGCGCGGCCTGCGCGAACAGCGCATGCGCGGCCTTCGAGTCGCCCTGACGCTCGCGCAAACGCGCTTCGAAATATTGCCAGCGCGGATCGTTGCGCTGCGTGGCGTCCATCGCGGTGATCGCCTTGAGCGCGGCCGCATCATCGCCGCGCGCCATCGCCTCGCGCGCCTGCCATTCGTGCAGGCGCGCATCGTAAGCCGATGCCGGAACGGCAGCGAGGCGTTGCGCGGAACCAGGCAGATACGAACCGACCGTCCACAGCGCAATCGCGTACAGCACGCGTCCGCGATCCGCTTCGCCCATCTGCAACGCGGGCGCGAGACGGGCGAGTCGCGTATTGGCGGCGTCCGGATCGCGCTTGGCGCTGCGGCTCAATCCGATTGCGACTATGTGCTGGCTACGTGCGGTTTTCGGCCATGAAATCGCGGCATCATTCGGCGATTCGATGAATGCGGCATACGCATTCGCTAGTGCGGCTTGGTCCGCCGGCAGCCCGCGCGCCGCTTGGCGCATTACGCCGGTGTTGCCGTCTTCGGCGGCTGCGTCGATGCGCTTCCAGCGCATCTCCGAAGTGAGCTTGCCGCGCGCTGCGAGTAGTGCGAATGCGCTGTCGCAATTGGCTGACAACGCATTGCCGCTCTGCCACAACGCGAGCGCCTCGTCGAACCAAGCGGCGTCCGGTTCGCCCATGTCGAGTCGGGCCACAAGATCTGCGCAACGCAAGGAGCTGTTGCCGCCGGCGACGTAGAATGTGCGGAAGTTTTTCCAGTCGTTGCGACGTGCGAGTTCCTGCAACCAGGCTTCGCGCAAGGCAGTTGCGGCGACCTGGCCGCTGTAGCGATCCAGAAACCCGCGCACATCGCCCGGATCGGCGGTGATCAGATTGCGGTGCAAGCTCGCGTACTCGATCCACGGTGCGAGCGGATCGGTCGCGACACGGCGCAAGCTGGCCGTATCGAGTTGCCCGGCATCGGCCTGGATCAGGGCATTGCGCACCAAGCCGAATTGCCCGGTAGAGTCGTGATCGACATCAACGGCGCCGACTGGCGCTACTGCCGTCAGCAACAAACTGGCTAGCAAATGGATCGTTCGCATGGAGTCACAGTGTAGCCGACGCTCGCGGCAACGACCTACCGCCATGTGCATTTTGCTGCGAAACGGCAGCAGTCAGACCGGTGTTGACGCTGGCATTTTCGCCGGCAACGACAGCTCCAGTGCGACCGCGAGATGATCCGAGCGGCCGGCGATCAACGCGCGCGGCGGTTTGGTGACGAGGCCGTCGCTGCATACGATGTGATCGAGCGCGCGCACCGGTTTCCAGCTCGGGAACGTTGGCGGAAAATCGGTCGGCGGCCGCAAGCGCGTGTGCCGATAAAGTTTCTGCATTTCTGGCGCGTCGTGGCCGCAGTTGAAGTCGCCCATGAGCACCGCATGTGGCGCATCGGCCAGCAGTTCGGCGAGGAAATCCAGTTGCGCCGCACGCGATTGCGCGCCCAGCGACAGATGTACGACCGCGATGCTGAGGCTGTCCGCGCCATCGCCGAATCGGGCGAGCAGCACGCCACGTCCGGCGACCCGACCGGGCAATGCGTAGTCGAGGATTTCGCTCGGGCGCTCGCGGCTGAGCAAGCCGTTCGCACTATGAGTAATGCCGCCGACGCGGCGATTGGATTGGTGGCTCCAGTACGGAAACCCGGCGAGCTCGGCGATACGGTGGGTCTGATTGGTAAAACCGGAACGCAAGCTGCCGGCGTCGCTTTCCTGCAAGCCGACGATATCGAAATCGGCGGTCAGTTCGGCGATCGCGGCAAGATTGTCCTGCTTGCCGTGCGGCAGCACGTGCGACCAACTACGCGACACATAATCCCGATAGCGCTGAGTGCTGGACCCGGCCTGGATGTTGCAGCTCAGCAGTCGCAGGCGGCGTTCCGACATCAGTCGATGCGTGCCGGCGCAGCGTGATGCGTGGCTCGCGACATCAATGCTTCGCGTGTTCGGGACGCTGCTTGGCGACCAGCCAGTCGATCGTATGCAGCATCGCGGTGGGCCCACCGGCGGTGGTTTCCTGCAAACGATACTTGCCGTCCACAATCACGGTTGGCGTGGCATCCACGCCCCAATGCACCGCCTGCTCGTGGGCGGCGGCGATTTTTGCGCTGACCGCGAAGCTTTGCATCGTGGAGGCAAACACCTTCGGGTCGATGCCGTAATCGGCGTACAGCGCCGGAATGCTGGCGCAGCCATTGAAGCGATGCTGGTCGAACACCGCCTTGTAGATGTTGTCGTGGCTCTTGGTCTGCACGCCCATCGCCTGCGCCGCATAAAACGCGCGCGCGAATTCATCCCAGCAATGCACCGGATCGGATCCGAACGCAGCCGGCAAATACGTGAGTTGCACATCGGACGGCAAGGTTTTTTCCCAGGTGGACATATGCGGCTGGAATGCGGCGCAATGCGGGCAGCCGTAACCGAAGACCTCGGTGACTTGCACCTTGGCGCCAGTGGGCTGATCGGGCGTATCGATCGTGGTGTAATCGGTGCCTTCCACCGGCGTCGGCCCGGCCGGCATGCCTTTCGGCGCTGCAACCGCCGCCGTTGCGGTGGATGCAGCCGTTGAAGCTGCGGCAATGGCGGGTGCGGGATTGGATGCGGCTGCATCGCTCGCAACGGACGCGGTTGCCTCGGAGGCGACCGTGCTCGCGATCACCGGTGCGGCTGCGGAGGATGCCGATTCGGATACTGCTTCCGGCGATTTCGCCGTGCATGCCGTCGCCAGCAGCATCGTGGCGATCAGCAGGGAAGGCTGTACGACTGCGAGCTTGAACATGAGCGGATCCTTGGGAAGCGAAGTGTGCGATCAGGGATGCAGGATGGAACGACAATGCTGCGGGCAAACAGACCGCGCCACGATCTAATGGTTCAATGCTGCTGCGCGGGTAGCACCCTCGGCGTGGTTGCGCTCGGAGCAGGCGTCGGCGCTGGTGCCGCAACCGGAGCGGAACCCGCGAGCTTGTTGTTCGCAAGATCGTTCTGCGCAGGATGCAAGCCTTCGACATACGTCGCGAGCGCCTGGATTTCCTCGGTGGTCAGGTTTTTCGCCACGCCTGCCATCACCGGATTGGCGTAATCGCCCTTGCCGAGGATCAGGCCGTCGTGAAACGCGGTCAAACGCGCCACCACATACGACGCATGCTGGCCCGCGAGATTCGGATACGCCGGTCCGGGATTGCCCGCGCCAGTCGGGCCGTGGCAAGCCATGCACGCCGGAATGCCGCGTACGCCATCGCCGCCGCGATACAGGCGCTCACCGACTGCATCGAATTTCTTGCCCTGGTTCGGGCCGGCCTTGATCACGCTGTCGTCGGACACGCCGGGCACCACTTTCTGGCTGTCGAAATACGCGCCGATGTCGCGCATGTCCTGCGGCGAAAGCGAGGTCGCCATCGGCATCATGATCGGGTTCTCGCGCTCGCCAGTTTTGAACAACGCAAGCTGGCGCGCGATGTAGCGCTCCTGCTGCGATGCGAGTTTCGGATATTGCGCATCGGTCGAATTGCCGTCGAGTCCGTGGCAGGCGCCGCAGGCTGCGGCCTTGATTTGCCCGGCCTTCGCATCGCCCGGTTTGGCCAGCGCATGGGCGTCGGTCAACGACACCACTGGCGCGGCCGGCGTTGTCGGCAGTGGCGTGACGGAAGCGCCAGCGGGCGCGGGTGCCTGCGCGAATGCTGTGGCAGTGGCGAGCAGGGCGGCAACACCCAGGATGCGCTTGAAGGTCATGCGTGACTCCGGATCGTCGGTGGCGCGGCCAATCCCATGCAGGACTGGCCCGTGCAGGAATGGTTATAGCGCGAAACTCCTGGATTATCCCTGCCGCCTCCGAAGCGGTCAACGAAACCGCACCGCTGGCCGGTTTCGCCGGAGTTGCGCTGGCCTCACAGCCCCGCACGGGCGATGATGCGCCATGAGTAAATCCAACCACGCACTCGCACGCAGTGTCTATCTCGCCGCCGCGCACACCCTCGCGCAACTGCCTCCAGATGGCGGCCGCGAAGTCGCGTTCGCCGGCCGTTCCAACGCCGGCAAGTCCAGCGCGCTGAACACCATCTGCAACCAGAACGCGCTCGCGCGCACTTCGAAGACGCCTGGGCGGACCCAGCAACTGGTGTTTTTCGAGGTCATGAAGACGAAATATCTTGTCGATCTTCCAGGCTACGGCTACGCCAAGGTCTCAAAGGATTTGCGCGCGCACTGGCAGGATTTCATCAACGACTATCTACGCACGCGCGAAGCACTCTGCGGTTTGGTGATCGTGATGGACATCCGCCATCCGCTGCGCGAGTTTGACCTCGACATGCTGCGCTACGCCGCCGATCGCGGCTTGCCTGCGCATTGCCTGATCACCAAATGCGACAAGATCGGCCGCGGCCCGCAGGCGCAGACGCTGCTCGCGGTGCGCAAGGGTTTGCCTGAGCGCGCGACTGCGCAGGTGTTTTCGTCGGAGACGAAGCAGGGGGTGGATGAGGCCAGGGCGGTGGTGGCGGGGTGGTTGGGAGTTTAGTTTTCGCGTTTGATGCTGTGCCCTTCTCTCCTCGGGAGAAAGTGCCGAAGGCGCATGAGGGTGCTGGAGCCTAGCGCGCGAGTCACTTTTGTTTCGACAAAAGTAACCAAAACCATTTGCGCCGGACACTCGCCGGAACGATGAAGCTGTTCCGGTACCCTACGCTCCTCAGCAAGAACGGGCCGGCCCGAACTCGCGCATCCATGCGCTCGAACATGCGGGCCTTGCTCCCGTTCTTGCTTCCGGTGCTCGGCTCGCTTTACGGCGCAAGATCAAGATCAAAAACAAAAGATCAAGATCAGGGAAGCGAACAACGCTTCATTGCAACCGTGTGTAGCGCAAACGCCTGAATTGAGCGGCGGCGCGAAGCGACGTCCGCTTGATGAATTGTTAGGTGCCGGCCGGGTATACCGGGATGCACCGCTGAATTTGGTACGTGTGTTTTCCGGCACGGAGCATTTCGAACCTAAACCCAGCAGCGAGGTCTTTAAGCTGTGCCGCGTTAGCCGCAACCTTTGCCGGCTCCCAAGCAGAGTAAATATATTGCTCTGCCATGATGATGGTACGGCGGTTGAACTCGGCTACCTCCGCAGGAGATGCCTCACGCTCCTCATCTTCTTGGTCGCTGTGAGCAAGCTGCAGTAGGGCGGAGCTGGTTAGTGGTACCGAAATTTGGACGCCCGGAGTTGCAGGACCAACACCGTAAGGTGAGCTATCGTCCTCGTGGTAAAGCGCGACTGGCTGGTCACTAATTACAAAAGACCCAAGGGGCGCACGAAAGAGTGTCGCTTGCATGTTGCACATAATGTTAAGCACGTCAGGATTTGAGGCCATGCCAAACATTAGTTCCAAGCACTTCCAGTTGGTGATCGTAATCTCCAAGTTGGCGACTCTCAGCGCATCTTCGAGCCCAGGCGGCGGTGGCGGCAGCTTGCCCTGGCGCTCCATGATTTCGGCAGCGGTGCGGACAGTTGCCCCGAGCGATTCTACGATGTGTCGCTTTATGGCTGGCACCCGCATTCGAAGAAGTGAGACGAACCCAATTGTTTCGACCAATGCCTTGCCGTTGGTTATGCCGTCTCGCAGCAGTTCTGACAGAAAGCCGCTCATCTGTCCTTCTACCCCAGCAAGCTCCCTTTCGATTGCCAGTGGATCCTCCACATCATCTGCGTCAATTTCATGGAAGTCGCGGATTGCGGCGAGATCTTTGATCCGGCAGCCGACGAATTCCCCCGTGTTCTTCCAGATTTGAAAGAGCGAGTTCTGGTCTGCCGAGAAGCCTCGGAGATAGAACTGCGGCAGGAAGTGATGTTTGCGAGGACGCGACATTCTGTTCCCGGCACTTAACTACTGTTAGACCCCAATTCGGGGCGACAAGACTTATCGTGCGCTGTCGTCTCGCAAGGGGTCAATGCGACCTCAAAGCGATTCGCGGCGAATAGGCTTTTATCAATACGCGGGTAGGAGCCCGCTGCTGTTCGGGGCCCCTGTGTAGCGGCGGGTGGCGGCGGATAGACCCGCAGGGCGGCGTGCACGATGCACGCCGTTTTTCGTATGTGCAAGGACGCACATTCGAAAAATCCCGTCGTCGCACGCGAGCTGGGAGGGCAGGATGCCCGGAGAGCGCGGAGCCCGGGGTGTGTTTCTTTTGGTGCACTTTTCTTTGCACAAGCAAAGAAAAGTCACCCGCACGCTTGCGCGCGGAACGCTCTTGATCCCCTTCGCAATTCAAGCAACGCAATTCATCGTTCGACAAGCTCACCACGAACGGAGAGCACGAACGAACCGATCAATCCTCTCGCAACCGCGGATCAATCCAAGCCCTAACCCCATCCGTCATCGCATTGATCAAAACAATCAACGCCCCCACCACCAGCACCACTCCCAACACCAGCGTGTAATCGCGATTCAACGCGCCCTGCACGAAATAACGCCCCATCCCCGGAATCCCGAACACCTGTTCAACCACCGCCGAGCCGCTGACGATATTGATCATCGCCGGCCCGAGCCATGCGATCACCGGTAGCATCGCGGAAGGCAACGCATGCACCAACAAGATGCGCGATGTTGAAAATCCGCGTGCGCGCGCAGCACGCAGGTAATCGCTGGACAACCCATCAAGGAACGACGCGCGGCTGATGCGAGCGCAGTAGGCGAGGTTCGGCAACGCGAGCGCGATCGCCGGCAGCAACGCACTGCGTAGCACCGTCCACGGTGTCGATGGATCCCAGCCGCCGCCGGGTAGCCAGTGCAACAGGACCGCAAAGACCAGCACCAGCAGCGGTGCGGCCACGAATTTCGGCACGGCCAGGCCGAGTCCCGACAACCCCATCAAGACGCGATCGAGTGCGTGTCCGCGATTCAACGCAGCGACCAGTCCGAGCGGCACGCCGAAACCGATGGCGATGACGAGCGCGATGCCTCCGCACAACGCCGAGATCGGCAAACCAAGCGCGATCAGTTCGGTAACGCGGTAATCCGGATACTGGAACGACGGCCCGAGATTGCCATGTGCGACATCGCCAAGCCATGCAACGTATTGCGCCGGCAACGGGCGATCGAGTCGGTATTGCGCAGCCAGTGCGGCCTGCACTTCCGGGGGCGCGGCTTTCTCGGTATCGAATGGCCCACCGGGCGCGGCATGCAGCAGGGCGAAACACAGCGTTGCGAGCAACCATAAGGTGAGTGCGGCTTCCAGCAGTGCGCGCGCGAAGCGCTTCACGACGACGTGTTGCTTGCGGAAGAACGGCGAGGCACAAATGCGAACGTGTTCATCGCGCGGCTTTCCAGGACAGAAACCGGCTCGCATGATGGTCCAGTGCATTCGCGACATAGCCGCCGACCCACGGCTTCAGCAGATGCTTCGAGGTGTAAAAATACAAAGGCAGCACTGGTTGCGCCGCAAGTAAACGCGCTTCGGCTTGCGCGAGCAGGGCATTGCGTCGGGTTTCATCGGGTTCCGCATCGACACGCGTGAGCAACGCATCGAAGGCCGGATCGCGCCACCCAGTCCAGTTCAATGCGCCATCACTCGCAAACGCAGCCAGGAAATTGCGCGCGTCATCGACATCCGCGATCCATCCTCCTCTGAAAACCTGGGTGATGATGCGTGCGCGGCGATTTTGCACGAACACTTTCCATTCCTCGTTGCGCAAGGTGACGTGCACGCCTAGCGTCTCGCGCCACATCGCGGCGACGGCTAGCGCGAGACGTCGATGCAGGATTGAGGTGTTGAAACGCAGTTCGACAGTTGGCGGATCGTCCGGCGTGTATCCGGCCACACGAAACAATCGTCGCGCTTCGTTTTCGCGTTGCGCCTGAGTCCAATGCGCAGAAGCAACTGCTGGCGGTGTGTAGCCGGAAACCTGCGGTGGCACGATGCCGAACGCGGGTTGCTCGCCGAAACCGGTAAGGTAGCGCGTGAGCTTGTCACGATCCACTGCCAGCGATAGCGCCTGCCGCAACGCATGCGCGTCATGCTTCCGATCGCGATCGTCGAATGGCGGCTTGGTCACGTTGAAGCCGAACCAGAATGCGCCCAGATACGGTGCAATCCGCAATTGGTTATCGAAACGCGCGCGCAACATCGCGAGCGGCTGCGGCGGCAACGTTTCGGTGAGGTCCAGATCGCCGGCCTCAAAGCGCTTGAGTTCGCTGCCCGCGTCTTCGGTCACGTCGTAACGTACGACGGCGATCGCTGCCGGTGCATGGAATCGCGGATTGCGCTCCAGCGTGATCGCGGCCTGCGGCAACCATGTGCGCAGGCGATAAGCTCCATTGGAAACAAGATTGCCTGGACGCGTATGCAGCACACCTAATTTCTCGATTGCCGGCAGATAGACCGGATACGCGATCGGCAGCAACAATAGTCGCGGCAGGGGTGCGGGACGCGTCAAGTGAAAAACCACCGTGTGCGCATCCGTCGATTCCACGCCAAGCGCCGACAGCTGCAACTTGCCTTGCTGCACGGCCTCGGCATTGCGCAACGCGTTGAACTGTTCGCCGAATGGTGCGGCTGTCATCGGCGCGAATGCGCGGCGGAAACTTGCCGCGATTTGTGGCGCATCGAGGGGCTCGCCATTCGACCATGCCAATCCGGACCGTAGATGAAACGTCCAGGTCAATCCATCAGCCGAGGCCTCCCAGCGTTCGGCAGTTCCAGCAATCGGCGCGCCATTCGGGCCTTCCGCAACCAGTCCTTCATAAAGATCGCGCAAGACGTTGCCACACGCAACTTCCTGACAACGTGCAGCGTCGAGAGTCGAAGGCTCCGGGCCATTTCCGCGATCGAGCACGCCATCGCGCAGCGAAGCGTCTGCGGTCGCTGCATGCAGCAGCAGCGCCAGCGTTGCCGCGTATGGGATACAACGTTTCACATCGAATGCAACAAGGCTGGCAGTACACTGCGGGCTTCGCGATTGTAGGGCAGGCCGCCCTCGTCACACGTCATGCCGGGAGAACATCGTGTCGGGACCAAGCCACGTCGAGGATGCACCGATTGAGAGCCGCCGCGCGTTGGTGGACTATCTCGCGTCGGGCGGCAGGACGAAGGAGCAGTGGCGGATCGGCACCGAACACGAGAAGTTCGGCTTTCGCCTCGACGACTTGCGGCCGCTGCCGTGGGACGGCGAACGCGGCATTCGAGTGATGCTGCAAGGCCTCACGCGGTTCGGCTGGCAGCCAGTGGAGGAACACGGCAACCTGATCGCGCTGCTCAAGGATGGCGCATCGGTGACGCTCGAACCGGCCGGACAACTCGAACTCTCGGGCGCACAACTCGAAAACATCCACGACACTTGCTGCGAAACCAGCAATCATCTCGACGAGGTGCAATCGGTCGCGAAAGAACTCGAGGTCGGTTTCCTCGGCATGGGTTTCCAGCCGAAATGGCGGCGCGAGGACATGCCGTGGATGCCCAAGGGTCGCTACCAGATCATGAAATCGTACATGCCGAAAGTCGGCTCGCTCGGCCTGGACATGATGACGCGTACCTGCACCGTACAGGTCAACCTCGATGTTGCCGACGAAGCCGACATGGTGAAGAAGTTCCGTGTTTCGCTCGCGCTGCAGCCGATCGCAACCGCGCTATTCGCCGATTCGCCGTTCACGGAAGGCAAGCCGAACGGATTCAAGAGTTATCGATCGCACATCTGGACCGACACCGATCCCGACCGCACCGGTATGCTCGATTTCGTATTCGCGGACGGCTTTGGTTACGAGCGCTATACCGATTACCTGCTCGACGTGCCGATGTATTTCGTTTATCGCGATGGCGAATACATCGACGCATCGGGACAGAGTTTCCGCGATTTCCTCGCCGGAAAATTGCCCGCATTGCCCGGGGAGAAGCCGCGTATGGCCGACTGGGCCGACCACATGACCACGGCCTTCCCCGAAGTACGGCTGAAAAAATATCTTGAGATGCGCGGCGCCGACGGCGGTCCGTGGAATCGCCTGTGCGCACTGCCCGCGTTCTGGGTGGGCTTGTTGTACGACGACACCGCTCTCGATGCGGCTTGGGATCTGGTCAAGGATTTCACGATGGCAGAACGCAACACGCTGCGCGATGGCGTGCCGCGCCACGGATTCGCATTGCCGTTCCGTAACGGCACCTTGCTCGACCTCGCGCGCGAAGCCTTGCAGATCGCAGGACACGGCCTGCAACGCCGTGCGCGCAAGAACCGCAACGGCGCCGACGAAACGATTTTCCTCGAACCACTGCTCGAATTCATTGACGCCAGACAGACGCCTGCCGACCGCAAGCTCGAACTCTTCCATGGCGCATGGAAGGGTTCGGTCGATCCGGTGTTCCGCGAGTTCGCGTATTGACATGAGCGTGCGCCCGCCCGAACAGGCTGCGATCCCGGACGCCGATCTGGAAGAGCTCGACGCGCTGCTCGAATTACGCGCGGTGCCGTTCAAGGGCATGTCGCTGGAAATGCTCGACGGATTCCTGTCGGCATTGGTCGTTGCACCTGAACTGGTTCCGCCCGGTGAATGGATGCCGCGCGTCTGGGGCGGACGTCCGCCGCGCTGGGAATCGCCGCAGGAAGTGGAGCACGTCCACCGCCTGCTGATGGGATTGTGGAACGACATCGCGCGTCGCGTCGCGATCGAACCCGAGCGCATGCGCGATCGCGACACGCCGCTGATCGCGTTGCCCGAAACGGACATTGCCGCACACGGCGCCGCAGACGATTACGGCATCGAATGGGCCTGCGGATTTCTCGATGGCGTTGAGTTGCGCGTTGATGCATGGGAAGCAAGTTGCGCTGTGCAACCATGGATCGACGAGTTGCTGATCGGCATCGAAGCGATCGCCGAAGGCGTATGGCCTGCGTCGGAAGAGGATGCTCTCGCCGAGCCGCTTTCACCGAGCGAACGGCTCGACCTGATCGCCGGCATTCCGCACATGTTGCACGACCTCAACATGCATCGCCTAGAACAAGCCACGTCCCGCGTTCCGATCCACAAGGCAACTGCTCCCGGTCGCAATGATCCCTGCCCCTGCGGTAGTGGTCGCAAGTTCAAGAAATGCTGCGCGGCGCCAAAAGAGGCTGCGTAGCGAATGCGTCGTGCGATGAGACAAGGGAGAGCAAAATTCATGAAAAGCCGTGCAGCCGTCGCGTGGGAAGCGGGCAAGCCGTTGTCGATTGAAGAGATCGATGTCGAAGGCCCGCATGCGGGCGAAGTGCTGGTGCAGATCAAGGCAACGGGTGTCTGCCATACCGATGCCTTCACCCTTAGCGGCGATGATCCGGAAGGCTTGTTTCCGGCAGTGCTCGGCCACGAAGGCGGCGGCGTCGTTGTGGAAATCGGTGCGGGAGTGACCAGCGTTGCAGTCGGCGACCATGTGATCCCGCTGTACACGGCCGAGTGTCGGCAGTGCAAGTTCTGCAAGTCGGGCAAGACCAATCTGTGCCAGGCCGTGCGCGCGACGCAAGGGCGCGGGCAGATGCCCGATGGCACCTCGCGTTTCTCGCACAATGGAAAATCCATTCATCACTACATGGGCACCAGCACCTTCAGCGAATACACGGTGGTGCCGGAAATTTCGCTGGCGGTGATCAACAAGGCTGCGCCACTGGAAAAAGTCTGCCTGCTCGGTTGCGGGGTGACGACCGGCATCGGCGCGGTGCTTAATACTGCGAAAGTCGAACCGGGTGCGGCGGTCGCGGTGTTCGGCGTTGGCGGCATCGGCCTCGCGGTGATCCAGGGCGCGGTGATGGCGAAGGCGGGACGCATCATCGCGGTCGATACGAATCCCACGAAGTTCGAACTTGCAAGGCAGATGGGCGCGACCGATTGCGTGAATCCGCGCGATTCATCGTCTCCCGTTCAACAAGTCATCGTCGATATGACCGATGGCGGCGTGGACTACAGTTTTGAGTGCATCGGGAATGTCGATGTGATGCGTGCAGCGCTTGAGAGCTGCCATAAAGGTTGGGGCGAGAGCATCATCATAGGCGTCGCCGGAGCCGGCCAGGAAATCCGCACGCGACCTTTTCAGTTGGTGACCGGGCGCGTGTGGCGCGGTTCCGCGTTCGGCGGCGTGCGCGGCCGCACGCAGTTGCCGGGCATGGTCGAACAGGCGATGCGCGGCGAGATCGCACTCGATCCCTACATCACCCACGAGCTGCCGCTAGAACGCATCAATGCAGCATTCGATCTGATGCACGAGGGCAAATCGATCCGCACGGTGATCCGGTTTTGAGCTGAAAACCCTCGCATGACGGGAGAGCGCTGATTCCGCGTGAGTTGTCCCGTCCTTCTGGTGTTGGTCACCATAGAGGGAGTGTGTCCCTTGTGCCATGAGCTGCCGGTCGAGATCTTCAATTGGCTTCCGAAAAGCGGACACAGAAGCAGAGTTGATCGCTTCGGGTAAGCAAATTTGGCTCGTTTAGCCTACGGCTAAAGCCGGGTTTCCTACGCACGTCTGGTCGACCCGCTGCGCTGCCGTCACTGCGACGCGACAATGTGCATGGTCGCCTTCACCGTCGAGCAAGCCGTCGACGTTATGATTGCACCGCGCCGACGGTAACGCATGGCCGCGCATCGGTCCGAAAGTGCAAAACGTGGCGCTCTATGCCGCAGTGCCCGATCAGAGAGGCCTCGAGCCGCCAATCGTCCGCCGCGGTCTCGATCTGAACCTTCGCAGCGACGAGAAGCGGCAAAGATGCGCAGGAAAGGGGCATTGGAATTTCTATCCTACCCTTTGCAATACCTATCCTTTATCCTTAATTCCTAATTCTTCACGTAGAGCATTTTAACCTTATGAAAACCTCCATCGGTCGCTGTTTTCTGCTCTGTGCCGCCGTCGCCTTCACGGCCCAGGCCAATCCGCTGATTGGCGGCCCGAAAACCATCGCGGTGGGCGCGGACGGTTCGGTGCCCGGCCTCGTGGCGTCGGCGCAGATGGGCCAAGGCGGGTATGTCTCGGGCGCGACGAAGGTCGCCGTGCCGCTGATCGCGGTAGCGTTTGAAACGTCGGCCGACGCACACAATTCGAACAGCTTCATGTCGAAGAGTCTTTCGCTGCGGCTGTCCGTGGACGACGCTGTGTTGAAGGCGGTCACCGCCGAGCTGCAGACAATGGTGGAAAAGGATCTCGCTGCCCAGGGTTTCGAGGTGCTGCCGAAGGAATCCATCGACGCCGAGCCGCGCTGGCTGGGGATCAATAAAGACGGCAAGACAGGCGAGGACGTGAAGGACAATTTCATGTCGGGTTTCATGGGTAACGGCAGTATGAATCGCTGGTTCACGGCGGGGGACCGGCCGTTGTTCGGCACGGGTCCCACGGGCGCGTTGAGCGAGCTTTCGCCGCTGATTCGGACGGCGCGCGAGAAGCAAATCTCGCTGCTCTTTTATCGCTTCAAGGTGCAGTTCACTGATCTCGAGGGGAAGAACGGCATCGTGTTCAATTACGTGAAGGGGAAAAATGTCCTGCACATCCTGAGCGCGGATCTTGCGGTATTCACGCCGGAGCACACACTCGGGGCGTTGATCAAGCTCAACGCGAATATCACGGCGGGATCGGACTTCGTGCAGGAACTCAAAGGAACGACGGGTAGCTATTCCGTCGTCGCGGATCCGGTGCAGTACAAGGCCGACGCGCTCGCGCTGATCCAGGCGGTGTCGAAGCAGTTTGCGCAGGCGCTGCGGAAAGGGCAGTAGACGCGAGAGGCGAGGACGGGGCGCGCGGCGGCCTTGAAGGAACCCTGGGTGTTTGCGCGCGGCGACGTGCTGATGGCGGACGGGAAAATCCGGGGGTGAGCGCGGACCTGGCCGTGCCGCCGGACACGGAGGGATCGAGGCTGGGCAATGGGTGGCCCGCAACGCCGGCATCGTGTTAATTGCGTAGGGTACCGCGACGTTCCTGGTGTGAGGCTAGATATGCGCCCGGAAGAAGATGAGGTTTGCTCATCTCGTTGCGATCCTGACGTCACTGCCTATCCAACTGGAGCGATCCTAAGCAGCCGGTAGCTACTGGCCGAGTTGGGTCGGACACTGCCCGTTGATGTGAGGTGCAAGCTGACAAGCTCCTTCACAAAGGAGTGCACCATGAAAATGTCCATCCAGTCACCCGCGCTCGTTGCCTCAGGCCCACCCATGCGGGTGCCCGGGCGCCTCTATTAACTAGCCAACTGCGTTCCGCAGCTCCTGATAGCTCGATGCGCGGACAGGCCGAACCGTGGCGTACTCACTACATCACCTCATCTAACGCAGGGTGACCTTTGACCTATGGCGCTGTGCGCGTGGTGTTGTACTATACCACCACACCAACTCACACCATTTTCAAAGCTGCCATGCACGTCATTCCTAGCGCGTCTACTCCCAGGGGCCTGACTCCTCAGCTGAACGACACCCGTTTCATGCCAGTCGAGGCCAGTAACCGCCGAGTCACCCGCGACTCCGAATTCGGCACAGGTAGGCGCCGCAGCCGCAGATATTTCGGCAATCGCCGTTTCACCTCTCCACCGCAGTCGATCTTCCGCTTCGATTGATCCCGTTCTCGAAACCCACGCCTGGAAACCCTGATGCCACACCTGTCCCGAACCGCGCTTGTTGTCACTCTGCTGTCCGCTGCGATTGCTCCTGCATTCGCCGCCGAGGGCAACTTGGGATTCGAAACCCAGATGTTGACGACCCGCCTGTTCAGCCCACGGCTGAATCGAGTCGTGGTCACTAGTGTGTCACCGGGATCAGCGGCGGCTGCGGCGGGGCTGGAGCCGGGCGACGTGCTGCTTAAGGTCAACGATCACAAGGTCTCCGGCTCGCCTGCCCACGATATGGCTGCGGGCATGGCTGCGGGGATGGCATCGGAGCGGGGCCAGCACCTGCGGATGAAGGTCCGCAATCCCCGCACTGGCGTTGCGACGCTGGACCTGATTGGCGCGCGCTGAGGCGTGAGTCCACACGAGCCGCA
>JBBQAN010000022.1:0-45343 GCA_038316385.1 Lysobacterales bacterium
ACCGCCAGTCGTGGATCCTTGCGGAGTTTCGGGATGAGGTACGGCTGCTCGTAGATGCTCGCGACGCCGGGATCGCGAACTTCGAGGGCACGGTTCAGCCAGAGAAACGCTTGGTCGTTGTTGCCTCGCGTGGCATAGACCATCGCGATGAGGGTCGGACCATAACTCGCGTCAAGGCGAACCATCTCTTCAAGTGTGGATTGCCCCAGCGCATCTTCGCCGCGCGCAAAATGCACTTCGGCAAGCGCCCCACGACGGTTTGCATCCTGCGGTTCGGCATTGGCGACCTGTAGCGCCTGGTCCGATTGTCCGCGCTCGAGCAACGCAATCGTCAGAAAGATGCGGAAGGCTTCAGCACTTGGCTGCAGGTCGACGGCGCGCTGGAGTTCTGCTCGCGCCGCGTTGAAGCTTCCCATCGCAAGCAGGAACTGGCCAGTATAAAAATGATAGGACGCATTGAGCGGTTCCAGCGTCAACACCTTCCGCATCATCGCCACGCCTTCATCGAGGCGGCCAAGGCAGGCGGTCACATCTGCCAATTGGTAGAGGATCTCAGCGTTCGATGGATCCAGCGCAACGGCTTTTTTCAGCGTCGCTTCGGCCGACGGATAGTCGAAGTCAGACCACGCCTGATTGATACCGAGCGCGCCCAGTGCGAGGGCTGAATCCGGTGCGAGTTCGACTGCCTTGGTAGCGTTCGCACGCGCCTGCGCGCTCGCGATTTTGCGTCCATCGCCATCGGCCACCCAATCGTTGAACCATTGCTGTGCGATCGCCAACCGGGCATACGCAGTGGCGTAATTCGGGTCAAGCTTGATCGCGCGTTGATATTGCTCGACGGCCAACAGGTAGTCGGCCTTGTTGCGGTGCGCTGCGAGAGAAATTCCCTTGAGCATGGCATCGTAGGCGTCGAGGTTGCCGCTTGGAGGCTTGTCCGCGCTTTCGATAGGCTTGCCGAGCAGGGTGATTTTCAATGCGTTGGCCACCGAGGTGGCGACGTCGCTCTGGACCGCAAACACGTCCTTCAATTCGCGGTCGTACGTCTGCGACCACAACTGGCTGCCATCGCTGGCCTTGATCAACGAGGTGACGATACGGAGCTGGTTGCCCTGCTTGCGCACCGTGCCTTCCAGCAAGGTCGCGACGCCGAGTTTCGCGCCGATGGCGGCGGTGTCGTCCTGCTGCCTGCCGCGGAACTGGAACGAGGAGTTGCGCCCGATCACCTTGAGCTCGTGCACCTGCGCGAGTGCAGAAATCAATTCCTCCGACAAGCCATCGGAGAAATAATCCTGTTGCGGATCGCCGCTTTCGTTGAGCAGCGGCATGACTGCGATGGACTTGTCGAGTGCTGCGCCAGCGCCTGCGTCCTTGTGCAGCACGAACTTGTCGGCTAGCAACAACACGACTGCGATCGCCAGCACCGCGATGATCCAGCGATCCATCTTCTTGCCGGTTTCGCGCGTGACGGATGCGTCGGTCGCGACGTCGCTCTCGCGCTGGATGCCCTGCGGCGTCCATTCGTAGAACCACGACAACACCATCGCGAACGGAAACCCGATCATCGCTGCGATCACAAACCAGCGCACCACCCAGTTCGGGTAGTCGAACACCGGCAGCAATTGCGCCACGCCCTGCGACAACGCCCATGCCGCACCGATGTACAGCATCGCTGCACGCAACACGTTGCGACGTCTCAGCTCCGCGATGAAGGAGGGCTTATCAGTCAAGGCTTCGCTCAGGTGAATGGCATTGAAGCGGCGGTATCGCCAGCGACGAAGCATGCCACGAAAGCCCAGAGCACCGCAGGCCAACAAGATCAGCTGTGGATCCGCCCGTCACACAACAGGGCGATAAGCATGGATCTGCGGTTGCTCCCTCGTGAGAGCTGCTTTTTAAGATCGTCGCTGTTGATAGGTTTCCAGAAAGCCGTCGTTCGCGTATGACGCCTACGGGTCGATTGCGACTGCGTGGCTTGCCACAAGCGGACGCCGAGCTGGGTGCTACGATTCTCCCAACTCATCGGCCAGCGCCGCCTAGCAAAATCGTATCTGTACAAGGACAGAAATGCGCGCATACATTGCCCATGACGAAGGCGGCATCGAGGAACTTGGCGAGGTTGAGAAGGATCAGCTTCTCTCGCTCATTGACAGGGCTGAAGCTTCATTGGCCACAGAGAAGCAATTTGGGGTGGGCTTTTACCGAAGCGAGAAAGATTTTCTTGAAGTTCGGCCTGTGGGAAAGTCTCAATTCATGATCTGGTCGGACGTCATCGCTATCAACACAAGCTCGGGTCTCTTAGGTGTTTTTTCTAAAAAAAAAGCTCACATAGAAAAGCTTGTCAGCGGTCGTGAAGCCGCTGTGGGGGCGGTCAGCTACTACATGGACTATTCGCGTGGAGCGTTTGAGCGTGAGTACAGCTAAAAATCAGATTTGGGCTCCTCGCACTAGAGATCGCTAAACAGTTCCATTGAACCGCCCGAGATCTGCCGGTCGCGAAGGTCCGGGTTGGGTCGAAAGCCTCGGTCGCGGTCGTGCCACTTTTCTTCAATAACCCATGCAACTCTGATGTGCCTGATTGTTATAGGCTGAATGGGAATTGAGTTGTTGGGCGTAGCTCTTCTTGTCCGGTAGCGGCGCTCCTGAGTAAAGCCACGTTCGGCGCGATGCCGATGTCGCCATTGGAACGCGATTGCGCCAGCACCAATTGATGACTTCGGGCGAATTGAGCAGATCGACCTCGATGCCAGGCACGGGCAGTAGCAAGTTCACGCTTCGCGCCAGGTCGCTGGAACAGCTCATGCTGCAAGCCGCTATGGCCGCTGTGGGAATCGTCACGACGCCCATGCCGATCGTGTTGGGCCTTGGTTCGATTTGGATGCCCTCAGGGGCCAAGCGTATTGCGAGAGTTGAATTAAAAGTACTGAAGGACGTATGACGACGATTGCTGCTTAATACGACCTGCAACGCCGTTCGCGCGGGCGACAACCAAGCTAGCTTGCGCCCGAAGCTGCGCTCAAGGTCGCGGTATTCTGCGGAAGTGATCGCGACTCGATCCGGCGGCGGCTGGGACACATCGTCGAAGGCATCCGTGGAAGACCAATTGGCCCCTAGGATGTGCAGGGGCCGGCTCGAAGTCAGATCGATCGAGGTAATCTCAGTACCCTTCGGCGGCGCCTGGTTGCACTCCCATTTCAAGCACGCCGACAGCGTGCCACGACTAAACTCGTCCTGACTAAGACTCCAACCGCCGCACTTCCAGACAACGTCCGAGCCGCCGATCTCGTGCAGCACCGCCGAGAGACGGGCACCTCCCTTCAACTTCTCGACGGTCGCATCGATGTTGGCGTTCTTAGCGACGTCTTTGGCAAGCACGACACAAAAATCGCTAGTGACTCCCATCACCTTCAGCGGTGCGGCTGAAGTGAACCGCCTTGCCCGCATGCCGAGCACCATCGGCTTGTCAGATAGAACGACATCTTGGTTCCCGCGGCCAGGCAGGAAGATACTCTTCAGCTGCTCGGAGCCAGCAGGGCCCGCCACAACGAGACTCAACAGCGCCACAAGACCGATTCTCACTCCACTCCTCCTGTCTTACGATCTCGGGACAAATGAGGCATACGCCCATTGAAGAATTGCGAATTCTGGCAGCGCGACGTGGGATGGTGTGTTTGCACCCGGTGACCATCGGAGTGCTTTCGTCGCGCTCGTCCTATTGCCGCCATTTTGCGCACAATCAGTTCAAACGCGCTAAACGTTGCTCGCAGCTGAGATTCTTGGAAGCGGACACTCGTGCATGGCGGCTCCGGGTCGAACACCGCACGTACATTGCTTGAGTGCATGCCCGAGTGCTCCACTGGAGCTTCGACGGGCAATTGTTGCCGATGCCCAACAATGACAACGCCACGGGTTCACTGCAGAGGGACTTGACGCACAGACAGTTCATCGCGTTCTCGTGGTGATGCCTGCTGATCAAAACTAGGCCACAGTCAGCGCAATCATCATGACCACGCCAAGGGTCTGATGCGATGGCTGCGGCTCGGTCGCTATCCGTAGACAGGCAATGCGGGGATGAAGTTGAATACGGCAGCCCGAGGTTTCCGTGAGCGTGTGTCGCACAGAGTGCAAACAACTGGAGAGGCATAATGAAGATATTTTCGGGCCAGCTCAGCATGTTCGGTGCGAAAGTCGAGATCGCGGCGCGCGAGAAGGCGGTCGCTTTCGAACTCGTGATGGTCCCATTCGATCCGATGCGCGGGTACGAACCCAAGCATCCCGATGTCTTGCGTATCAATCCGAAGCATCAGGTGCCAGTACTGATGGATGGGGATCTGGAAATTTTCGATTCCACCCAAATATTCGAATATCTCGAGGACCTGAAACCCGATCCGGCCCTGTGGCCGGCGCAACCGGCGGCGCGAGCGCTGGCGCGTCAACTCGAACACCGTTCAGACGAAATCTATTTTCCGCACATCGTCAGACTGATGGGTCTTGAGGGAACGCCTGACGATCCTGCGGCCAAGGCTGCCCGCGACGCAGCGGCGAACTACTATTGCGAGATGGAACGCTTGCTTTCGGGACAGGAGTTTCTAGCGGGAACCTATTCGTTCGCCGACATTGCGTTTTACATGGCACAGCTGTTCGGAGCCCGCAAGGGAGCACCGATAACAGGTGAGACACCCTGTCTGCTGGCGTGGCGGGCGCGGATGACTGCACGCCCACCCGTGCGAACGGTCGCAAGCGCGATGGCGGGATATCTCGCCTCGATCGGACGCCCGATTCCCGACTTTCTTGAGGGTCTGAACTAAGACGCGCGCCGCGTACCTCAAGCGTTGTTACTCGCCCCCAAAGCGGTCATTCACAACCGCCAGCAATGAGTCGAAAGCGTCCTCGGTACTTACAGCCAACTCCGGACAGTCGCGCACGCCAATTGCCTTTCGAAAAGCGGACATTCAATTCGCGCCCGAAGCGGACACACGGACCCCTGCACTGCGGCGGGCGAAACCGCCGACGCCCGCCGCGCAAATCCAGACCAAGGGGCACCAGTGCGCTGCCGGACGCCAGATGCGTGACGTCCGGTTGCAACTCTCAATCAGCGGACGTATTCCTACGCTACTGTGTGATCAACACCGAATCGCTTCCATGGATGGTGTTGCCCTGCAGCGTCGTGCCTCGCAGATAGCCGGTCGAGTCACCGATCTGAAAGCCGCCCAAGGTGGCGTTGAACTGGCAGACCAGGTCCATGTAACCATCCGCGTTGACGTCCAGCCCGAACCTGCCGCAGTGGATCAGAGTGGCCTCGGTGCCGGCGTGGCCGAAGGTCAGCGAGGTCCGGTTCACCTCGGCCAGCGCGCTGAAGCTCGCGCTCGACAGAATCGCAACCGGCACGGTGGTGCCATTGGTCCGGCTGATCATGTTGATCGCGACGCGGGGCCGAATGTCGATGGCCACCGGGATGCTGCCGACGCCGCTGAGGAGCCATACGTCGTTCAAGGGACACCCGCTAAACGAGCAGCCGCCGAACACGATCATACGGCCGCCGGCGGGGACGTACACCGCGGTCTGATACTCGCGAGCCGGCGGCGCGGAGCCAGACGGCGCCAGTTGCCTCCACGCCGGGGGGCCGCCGCTGCCATTGGCGTTGGCGTTGCTCAGCACCCACACGTCGTTCAAGTCATTTCCGTTGTAACCGCCGAACACGATCATGCGGTTGCCGGCGGCGGAGTACACCGCGGAGTGGTCGTAGCGCGCTGACGGCGCGGTGCCGGAGGGCGTCAGCAGGGCCCACGCCGGGGCGCCGCCGCTGCCGTTGGCGTTGCTCAGCACCCACACGTCGTTCAAGACGCCGCCGCCGAGACCGCCAAACACGATCATGCGGTTGCCGGCGGCGGCGTACACCGCGGTGTGCAGGCGGCGAACCGGCGGCGCGGTGCCGGACGGCGTCAGTTGCGTCCACGCCGGGGTGCCGCCGCTGCCGTTGGCGTTGCTCAGCACCCACACGTCGTTCAAGTAGCCGCCGCTGTAACCGGCGAACACGATCATGCGGTTGCTGGCGGCGTCGTACACTGCGGTGTGCTCCTTGCGAGCCGCCGGTGCGGTGCCGGACGGCGCCAGTTGTGTCCACGCCGGAGTGCCGCCTTTGCCGTTGGCGTTGCTCAGCACCCACACCTCGTTCAACAAGCCGCCGTTGTTACCGCCGAACACGATCATGCGATTGCCGGCGGCGTCGTACACAGCGGTGTGCTCGTAGCGAGCCGACGGCGCCGCGCCGGAGGGCGCCAGTTGTGTCCACTCCGGGGTGCCGCTTTTGCCGTTGGCGTTGCTCAGCACCCACACGTCGTTCAAAGCGCTGCTGCCGGTGAAACCGCCAAACACGATCATGCGGTTGCCGGCGGCGTCGTACACTGCGGTATGCGCTTCGCGAGCGGGCGTCGCAGGGCCTGACGGCGCCAGTTCCGTCCACGCCTGCGCGGCTGCTTGGCCTGCGCACGCGAATGCGAACAGCAACAGCAACGCTCGCATCCACGCCTTGCGCGTACGCTCTATACAATTCATGTTGTCCCCTTGCGGTATCGGTGGCGGCCCGGTGCGAATCGTATCCGGCCGTGACATTTTGCCCGGCAACTCAACGCCGCTCCTGCCGCGATGTTACACGCGCAGGCGGCGTGCGTGATCACTTGATGGCTCGATTGGACTGCCCGAGAGCCGCCGTTCGCGACCGTCGGTTTTGGGTCGTTAGCTGTCTTTCGCGAGGGACTACACGCCCGACACCAAATCCTGATGCAGCAATCGATGGAACAGATGCTCGCCGGCCTCACGCCGTACTGATAGCCGACCGGTCGAATACGCACGCGAATTCAAACCGCGCTGCACCGATTTGCAGATCGCCATGTCTTCATCCTGGATGATGTTGCCAACGTTGATGCTTGCCTGATTGCGTTCGTGCGCGGCTTCGGAGACATCGGCGAACCAGAAATCAAAAATCACCTCGGTGCGGTCCAGGCCGCGAGGCAACACGAGGTTGGTGTCCATCACGCCTTCGTACCAGTTGATCATGAAGTTCGGATGCATCCAGTAGTACAGCGCACGATCGCCGCCGCGCACCTGCGAAAATTGTTCGTGATCGCCGTCCTTCATGATCGGGCTGGACTGCAGACAATGGTGCTGGCCGTTTTCGATGGTGTACTTCTTGAAATCGAGCACGCTGTCCAGGCCCTTGTGCAAGTGCGGGACGTGGTAGCCGCCATCGAGGTAGTTGTCGACGAACACCTTCCAGTTGCAGTCGAAGAAATAGTGGCGGCGCTCGAACCAGTGCAGCTTGTCGAGCTGCAGCGCCTTGACCTCGTTGATGAGCGCCTGGCCGAGGAATTCCTCGATGCTCTGGCCTTCCGCGTTGAGGCGTACGAACACCCAGCTCTCCCACACTGCCGTCGTCACGCGCACGAGTCCATGCGCGCTACGATCGAAATGACATTCGCTGACGAAATTCGGCGTGCCCTTGAGCGCGCCTTCGAGGGTATAGGTCCAGCCATGGTAAGGACAGCGCAGATTCTTTACGCAGCCCTGCGCTTCGGGCATCACCGCTGCGGCGTGATGCCGGCACACGTTGAAAAATCCGCGCAGCTCGCGATCGTCGCCGCGCACGACGAGAATGGGTTCGCCGGCGATTTCGCAGGTGACGTATTGACCCGGCTCGCGCAACTGGTCGATGCGTCCGGCGAGTTGCCAGTTGCGCGAGAACGTCGTGCGGCGTTCCAGGTTCATGATGCGTTCGTCGACGTACCACGACGCGGGAATCGTCGACGCTTCCTCAAGCGGAAGCTTGGGATCGTAGTGCGCGAGGATGTCGGTCACCGATGTCTGCATGCGCTTGGCCTTGTTGTCGCGGAGGTTGCGCTGTCATCCTTTCCGAGCGGCGCTGCGCTGTCAATGTAACGCAGGCTCCGCTAACGTCTCACAGTCGATGGCCAAAGGCATCGAGGCCGGATGACCGCACGCCTGCCGACAGGTTCGGCGTTGCTGCTCGCCGATCCGAACGAGAGCGAGGCTGAAGCGAACATCGCAATCGCGAAAACGGCCGGATTTATTTCCGAAGACGTGCTGCTCGCCGACTACAAGTTGCGCAAGGCGAGCGCCGGCAGAAAATCCACGCCCAGTCGCATCAGCAAGAAGCGGGTTGCGGAAACACCGACGAACATTTCCGTGCAAACGTCAGTGAAAAAGCCTTCGATGAAACGTTTCCCGTGAATAAATAATCCTTCCTGACGCTACCTGGCATGCATCGGCGCATCTCTTTTCAAGCATTTTATAACATCGAGTGCAGCATCATCACGGCATACCCGCGTGAAGTCGGCCCGTTCGGATGGCCGTCTTCGCTCGCAAGTTGCAATCAAATCCCTAAGGATCGTCGTGAACAATCATCCGCAACGGAATGCAGTCACCGGATTAGGTCGGCAGATGCTCAACAAGGTTCCGGAAATCACGCTGTATTTCTGGATCATCAAGGTGCTGTGCACGACGGTGGGCGAGACGTTCGCCGACTTTCTCAACGAGAAACTGCATCTGGGCCTGACCAATACGACCTGGATCATGGGTGGCCTCTTGCTTGTCACCCTGTTTTTCCAGTTCAGGGCCAGGAAATATCTCGCGGGCATCTACTGGCTTGCGGTCGTTTTGCTCAGCATTGTCGGCACCTTGATCACCGACAACCTGACGGACAATTTCGGCATCTCGCTGGTGACGACGACCATTGTCTTCAGCGTGATGCTGGCAGCAACGTTCCTGGCTTGGTACGCGATAGAAAAAACCCTGTCTGTCCACACCATCTACACGACCAGGAGGGAGGCCTTCTACTGGTCGGCCATCCTGTTTACGTTCGCCCTCGGCACCGCCGCAGGCGATCTGGTGGCGGAACGCATGCAAATCGGCTACCTGTGGTCGGCATTGATCTTCGCGGCACTGATCGCAGCCGTGGCCATCGCCCATCTGCGGTTCAAATTGAACGGCATTTTTGCGTTCTGGTGCGCCTATGTTCTGACGCGTCCGTTGGGCGCATCGATCGGGGACTACCTCTCGCAACCGCGCGAAGCAGGCGGCCTCAATCTGGGAACGTCGGCAACGAGCGGCCTGTTTCTCGTCACGATCTTGGGTCTGGTGATCTATCTGGCGATCACCAAGAAAGACACGATTCCGGAGACAACGCACACTTGAGTCGGATTTCGATTTGATTCGCCGAATGCGCTCGCGGTCAGTCCGCATTCATCGCTTTACGATAAACGCACGGAACTCCGAGCATTTCGTAACGCAGTTGCTGGCACCATCGTTGCACAGACCCGATGCGGCTTGGCGATCCATCCCAAAGCAGCCGCTCGCGCTATTCCTATCCCCATCACGAGGTATATCTCATGAACTCCATACAAATGCTCGCAATCGGCGCTGCGCTGGCCGCTTTCACGTCCGCAGCCGCGCATCCGGCGACCTGCTCCATCCATCCCGCGAAGGGAACCTCAGACCAGGCACTCGGTAAACTCGCCAAGGTGACCAAGGAAGCCGCGCAGGCCACTGCGCTCGGCGCAGTGAAAAACGCAAACACTGCGACCGTGGCCAGCGCCGAACTGGAAGCCGAAGACGGCTGCCTGATCTGGTCGTTCGACGTCAAGCAAGCGAACGTGCGCGGCATCCAGGAAGTGACCGTGGACGCCGGCACCGGCAAGGTACTTTCCTCAAGCCACGAAACACCGCGCGACGAGAAGGTGGAAAAAGTGCAGGAAGCCGCCGAGACAAAGTAACGTAATGAGACGGATTACCCTTCCGTTTCCAGTCGCCGCAGCATCCGCCTACACTGCGATCTTTGCCAAACCAGACGGACTCGTATGCGTCGACCATTCCTGTGTTATCCGTTGCTGACCGTCACCATGGCGCTGTGCATGCAATCGACGTATGCAACAGGCAACAACGATCTGGCGGCGCAATGGACGTCGAAGCTCGCGCCGCAGGTCGTCGCATGGCGGCGCGACATTCATCAGCATCCCGAACTTGGCAATCATGAATTACGCACCTCTGCACTCATCGCAAAACAATTGCGCGCGCTCGGGCTTGAAGTTAAAACCGGCGTCGCCCACACCGGCGTGATCGCATTGCTCAAGGGCGGCAAACCGGGTCCGAAGCTCGCGATCCGCGCCGACATGGATGCGTTGCCGGTGGTCGAGGACGACGACCTGCCGTTCAAGTCCATGGTTCGCACGCAATTCAACGGCAAGGATGTCGGCGTGATGCACGCCTGCGGTCACGACGGACATACCGCGATGCTGCTTGGCATCGCCACGGCAATGGCGGGCATGCGCAAGGATCTGCCGGGCGAAGTGCTGTTTATCTTCCAGCCCGCCGAGGAAGGCTCGCCCGCCGGCGAGGATGGTGGCGCGCCGATGATGCTGAAGGAAGGAATCTTCCGCGAATTCAAGCCAGACGCGGTGTTCGGCATGCATGTGGTGAGCTCGTTGAACACTGGCACGGTGGAAGTGCATTCGGGGCCGGCGATGGCTGGATCGGACACGTTCAAGCTCGTCGTGCACGGCCGCCAGACACACGGTGCGATGCCGTGGAACGGCGTCGATCCGATCGTGACCTCGGCGGAAATCATCACTGCCGCGCAGACCATCGTCAGCCGCAAACTCGACATCGGCAGTTTGCCGGCGGTGCTCACCTTCGGCGTCATCGAAGGTGGCACGCGTTTCAACATCGTGCCGGACAAGGTCGAGATGCAAGGCACGCTGCGCACCTTCGACACGGGCATGCGCCAGCAGGCGATCGACAATCTGAAAATAATCGCGGAGCACATCGCCCAAGCGAACGGCGCGACCGCCGATCTGATCATCCCGGTCGGCGACAACAACCCGGTACTCGTCAACGATCCAGCGCTGTCGGCGCGGGTGAAGGCGAGCATCGCAAGCGCGATCGGCGCCGAGCACGTGATCGAAGGCAAGGTCTGGATGGCTTCGGAAGACTACGCATGGTTCGCAAAGGAAGCGCCGAGCGTTTACTTCTTCGTTGGCGCAACGCCGATCGGGCAGGACGCTGCGCATGCGCCATCCAATCACTCACCGAAATTCCATCTCGATGAAGCCGCGCTTCAGGTCGGCATGCGTAGCATGTTGCGGGCCAGTCTTGATTTCCTTGGAGAAAAATCTTGAAAATAATACATCGTCATTTGCGTTGGTTGTTGCTGTTGAGCATGCTGTTCGCCGCGTTCGCGTACGCCGCACCCCTGACCGAGCAACAAAAGATTGACGCATTGATCCACAGCGTCGAAGTGTTGCCGGGTGCGCAATTCATCCGCAACGGCACAGCTCACGACAGCAAGTCCGCAGTCGAACACTTGCAGATGAAACGGCGGTATGCGGGTAGCCGCATCAAGACTGCCGAAGACTTCATCGACTGCTGCGCTTCCAAATCGTCAATGAGCGGACAGCCTTATCAGATCCGTTTTGCCAACGGCAAGACCGTGGATGCCGCCGCATTTTTTCACGCCGAGCTCAAACGACTCGAAGCGCCAGCGCCCGCCGCCATTGCACCATCTATCGGCACTCAGCCCACCCCACCGGTCGTTGCTCCGCAGCACTGAACGGCATACCGCGCGATGCCGCCGCAATGGCGGCGTCGGCTCAGAACCGGCCCTGTTGATAATCCACGAATGCCTGCATGAGTTCCTCGCGGGTGTTCATCACGAACGGGCCATGACGTGCGACGTTTTCGCGCAATGGGCGTCCGGCGATTAGCAGCAAACGCGCACCGCCCACGCCCGCCGCGACAATGAAACGATGGCCGCCACCAAGTACCGCGAGTTCGTGCGATGCCAACGGGCGCACGCTGTCGCCTTCGCCGATTGTCGCTGCGCCCTCAAATGCATACGCGAACGCGTTGTGCCCATCAGGTAGCACGTATTCCCAACTTGTATTCGCGTCGAGCGCGATGTCCAGATACAACGGCTCGGTCGCCGGTTGTTCGATCGGCCCGCGCACATCGCCGACCGTACCGGCAATCACTTTTACCGTGATGCCCGCAACTGGACGCGCGACTGGAATGTGATCCGGTGCAAATTCCTGGTAGCGCGGCGCGGTCATCTTGTCGCGTGCAGGCAGGTTCACCCAGAGCTGGAAACCGCGCATGCGGCCGGATTCCTGTTCGGGCATTTCCGAATGCACGAGGCCTCGGCCAGCCGTCATCCACTGCACTGAACCTGGCACCAGCAAGCCTTCGTTTCCGTGATTGTCACGATGGCGCATGCGCCCGTCGAGCATGTAGGTCACGGTCTCGAAGCCGCGATGCGGATGATCCGGGAAACCAGCCAGATAATCCTCGGCGCGATCGGTGCCGAATTCATCGAGCAACAGAAACGGATCAAGGTCGGGCAATTCGCCGCCACCGATCACGCGGGTGAGCTTCACGCCGGCGCCGTCGGACGCATGGCGTCCGCGCACGCTACGGATAATACGGCTCGCTTCTGGACCGTTGTTGGCGATTTGCATGGAAACCTCCGCGCTGCGAGCCACGCGTCATGCGTGGATTCAAGCCTCCGAAATGCGGCCGCGATGCGCGGTCGCAAGGAGAAACAACGGAACGATCGGTTCTGCTGGCGCGACGATTTGCTTCACCACGACGCAGCTAAGCGCGCCGCGTGTACACGAACACCGTCGCCGGCGGCAGATTCCGCCACGCCGTCTTGCTGCGACGCGTGTCGATCCCGATGGCATCGAGCACGTCTTGAGCGATTGGATTTGCCGGTCCATATGTAAACTGCACGAATCGCCCACCCGGCCGCAGGCACGCGAACGCAGCAGCCATGATGTCGTGCTGCACGGGTTTCGGCATCGACAGCATGCCAAGGCCGGAGATCACCGCATCGGCCGGACCAAGATCGGCATAGCCGCTCTCAGCAGACAGACGCGCAAGTTCGCGCGCATCGCCCTGCACGACATGCGCACGCGGAAACAACTCCTGCAGATGATCGTGCAACTCGGGATTGAGTTCGAGCACCATCAAGTCGTCGGCAGCGATGCCGCGATGGAGCAACGCAGTCGTGAACACACCGGTACCGCCGCCGAGCTCGATCACGCGCCGCGTATCGTGCGGCAGTTCGCCGATCATCATGCGCGCAAGCTGCTGCCCCGATGGCGTGATGGATGCGGTCTTCAGCGGGTTCTTCAGCCATTGCCGGAAGAACGTCCAGGCATGGGCGCGATCGAGGGTCGGATTGGCGCGGTTGTTCATCTCCCGCGCATCATGCCTGTTCGCGCCTTGCGTGGATGTTAAGCCTTTGCGTCTTCTTCTCATCGCTTGCCGACGGCGCTCACGGTGCCATCCGGCCCTTCCTGCACTCTTGCAGGTCGCAACTCCCAGCAACGATGAATGCGCTGGTTGCGTTCAAAATCCGGCGGAATCGTCTGCGCGCTGATGTCGCGGATCTGCGCTGCGCCGGCCAATGCTTCTTCGTCGAGCCGGAAGCGCCGGTAGTTGTTCGAGAAATACAGCACGCCGTCCGGCGCCAGCCGCGCGAGCGCCGCAAGCAGCAGGCGCACGTGCTCGCGTTGCACGTCGAAATCCTCGGCGCGCGCGGAATTCGAGAACGTCGGCGGATCGCAGAAGATCACGTCGTACTGACCGCGCTCGGCTTCGAGCCATGCCATGGCATCGGCCTGCACCAGGCGGTGCGCGTGGCCCGTTTTCCCGTTCAACGCGAGATTGGCCACCGCCCATTCCAGGTACGTCGCCGACAGATCGACAGTGGTGGTTTGCTCGGCACCACCAACGGCAGCCTGCACGCTCGCCGCGCCGGTGTAGGCGAACAGATTGAGGAAGCGCTTGCCCCGCGCCTCGACGGCCATGCGCGCGCGCAATGGCCGATGGTCGAGGAACAGGCCAGTGTCGAAATGATCGAACAGATTCACGCGTAATCGCGCCGCGCCCTCGCGCACAACGATGAACTCACCGCGCTGGTCAAGGGAACCGTACTTGCTGCCGCCCTTGCCGCGCGTACGGGTCTTGATCGCGATGCGATCGCGTGGAAGCTCGAACACGTCACTGGCCGCGCGCACGAGTTCGCCGAATCGACGGCGCGCGTCGGCTTCCGGGATTGTGGACGGCGCCTGATATTCCTGCACATGCAGAAAGGTACGCGGCACCTCGACGCCATCTGCATCTTCGACATAGACGTCGATGGCGGCGGCGTATTCGGGCAGGTCGGCGTCGTACACGCGATAGCACGTGACGCTCTCGCGCTGCCGCCATGACTTGAACTTGCGCAGGTTCTTGCGCAAGCGATTCGCGATCATCTGCGAGCCTTCGGATAACGGTGCGGCACTACGAGCCGCGCCATCGGCATGCGCTGCGCTATCGTTACGCGCGGCAGTACGCGCGTGCTCGCAAACCAGCAACATGCATTCAAGCGCGCCATTGAAGAATGCATAACGCTTACTGGCCCGCAGTCCGGTTGCGCGCGCGAGTGATTCGTCGCCTGCGAGGATCGTTACCCGCCAATTCGGGGTTGCGCGCTGCAAGGCATCGCCGAGTTCGCGATACAGGCCCTCGTCCGCGGCGAGACGCTGGTCGTATGGCGGATTGCAGATCGCGAGGCCAGTGGGTTCCGGCGGTGCTTCGATCAAACGCACTGGCATGACATTCAACGCGATCGCATCGACGACGCCCGCCGCTTCGGCATTCGCAGCCGCCGCACGGATCGCGTGCGGGTCGGCATCGGAGCCGTGGAAGACGCTGCGCAACGATGCACGACCGACGTGCTCGCGTTCGCGCGCATCGTCTACCAGTCGCTTCCAGAGCGCTGCATCGAACTGCAACCAGCGACTCGGCGCCACCACGTTGTTGCGCGCGAGTCCAGGCGCGACATCGGCGACCATCAACGCGCCTTCGATCAGCAAGGTGCCGCTGCCGCACATCGGATCGAGCAATCCGCCGCCGTCGCTGTAAATCTTCGGCCAGTTCCCGCGCAGCAACATCGCGGCGGCGAGGGTTTCCTTCAATGGCGCTTCGTTCTGCATCGCGCGCCAGCCACGCCGGTGCAGGCTGCCGCCGCCGAGATCGACGGACAAGATCGCTCGGCCTTTGCGCACGAGCAGGTTCAGGCGCAGGTCGGGCGCATCGGTATCCACCGATGGACGCACGCCGAACTGCTCGCGCAAGCGATCGACCACCGCATCCTTCACCCGCAACGCGGCGAAACGCGCATGCGTGATCGCATCGCCGGACACATGCGCATCGACGCTGAGCGTGCCGTTCGGCTCCAGGTGTTCAGCCCAATCCAGCGCGGCGACGCCGTCGTACAACGCCTGCTCGTTCGCGCAATCGAATTCGACTAGAGGCCAGATCACCCGGCTCGCGAGGCGCGACCACAACACCGCTCGATACGCGACCTCGGCATCGCCTTCGACGTTCGCGCCGGCCAATGCCGCAGTCGCGCGCGCCGCGCCGAGCGCGAGCAGTTCGTCGGCGAGCAGGTACTCAAGTCCCTTTGCGCAACTGGCGAAGAATTTCACAGTGATCTTATGAAGTCAGCAAAGCGTTGGGCGCAGAACGCAACATGATCCACAAGACGATGGCTGTCATTGACAAGGATCAGTTGGTCGCGACGCGGATGCGCCCAGTCGATCACGGCCTGCGCCGGGATCAGTTCGTCATCCCAGCCGTGCACAATCGTGGTCGGCACGCTCGCGGCGGCGAGCTGCTGCCGATAACCTTCGATCCACGGCGGCGGCGCCATCAGGAAGATGCCTGCGCACGGTACTTCGCGCGATATCAATGCAGATGCGAACGCGCCCATGCTGGAACCGGCCAGGACGAGTGGACCGCTCACGGCAACGGCGCGTTCACGCAGGATCGCGAGACGTGCATCGATATCGCCGAATGCGCCGACGCGATCGGCTTCGAGATAATCCGGCCGTTCGGTGCTCCAGCCTAGCGCTTCAGCGGCGGTAGCCAGTGCGCTGACCTTGGTCGCATGCGGTCCGCTTTCCAGCCCATGCGAAAGGATCGCGTGGCCGATCATGCGTCAACCGTATCGGCGAGGTCGCCAAGGCCGCCTTTGCTGGCACGCGCAATCAAGCCGCCATAACCACACATCGCGTTGAAGACGCGGGAGGCGAGCGCATGTTCCATCAAAGAAGAAGGAGCGCACGTTATCGGTTTCGCCAGCGAGGAATCGGACGGAATGGTCATGCGCGGTTACCTGCGAACTCATTGAAAATCGCGACGATGCTAGCATGCGGCATGCCTGCAAACTCTCCCATCAACATCATCAATGCGTGGCCATTGCCCTACGAAGAACGCCTTGCTGCGCGTTGTGCGGACAAGATCGATCTGGTCGTGATCCATTGCACCGAACTGCCCGATCTCGCGATGGCGCGCAGTTACGGCGAACGCGTGCTGCATGCGCAGTCGCAAACCGGCAACAGCGGCCACTATTACATCGATCGCGACGGCAGCGCTTCCTGTTTCGTGCGTCACGAACGTATAGCGAACCATACGCGCGGCCACGACGCATTGGGTCACTACAATGCGCGTTCGATCGGAATCGAGTTGGTCAATTCCGGCCGGTATCCCGATTGGTTCGACTCGCGCCATCAAGCGATGGATGAGCCCTACAGCGAGGCGCAAATAGCAGCTCTGATCGCGTTGTTGAGCGCATTGTGCAGAGAATTGCCGAATCTGTGCTGGATCGCCGGCCATGAAGATCTCGATACCGCGCAGGTGCCGGCCGCGAATGATCCAACCAGGACGGTCGCACGCAAGCGCGATCCGGGACCATTGTTTCCGTGGTCGCAGGTGCTGGCTGCTGTGCCGTTGCAGCGTATGGACGCGTCCGCGCAAAGCTGAGCGACCGAACGCGACAGTTATACTTCGCCACCTGTCCGTAGCTTCGTATCTCCGCATGGTCAACGATCCCACTCCGCAAGGCCCCGTCGGCGAGCTCGTCCAGCTGCTGTCGCTCGAACGCCTCGAAGACAACCTGTTCCGTGGCCAGAGCCGCGACATCGGCACCAAATACGTGTTTGGCGGACAGGTGCTCGGGCAGGCTTTGTCGGCCGCCCAAGCCACGGTCGCCCGTGATCGCGCGGTGCATTCGTTGCATGCGTATTTTCTGCGCGCAGGCGACATAGAGCATCCGATCGTTTACAGCGTTGATCGCACGCGCGACGGCGGCAGTTTTTCGGTGCGCCGGGTCACCGCGATCCAGCACGGGCAGCCGATCTTCGTGGCCGCCGCATCGTTTCAGGCGCCTGAGGCGGGTGCCGAACACCAGTTGCCGATGCCAGTGGTGCCTGCGGCTGACGACCTGCCACCGCTGCCACTGATCGATGCCGAAACCCGCGCGAAGCTTTCGCCGAAGATGCAGCGCTGGCTCGATCGCACCGGGCCGTTCGTGTTCCGTCATGTCTATCCACGCGATGAACTCAATCCCAGCAAGCGGCCGCCGTTCCAGCAGGTCTGGTTCAAGCTCGCCGAACGCATTGGCGATGCGCCCGAATTGCATCGCGCATTGCTCGCTTACGCATCGGATTTCCACCTGATCGGCACCGCGACGTTTCCGCACGGCATCAGCTATTACCAGCCTGGCGTGCTGATGGCGAGCCTGGATCATGCGATGTGGTTTCATCGTCCATTCCGCGTGGACGACTGGCTGCTGTATTCCTGCGACAGCCCGACCGCGCAATCCGCGCGGGGCCTGGCACGCGGCATGATCTACGATGCGCGTGGCGTGCTGGTCGCATCGACCGCACAGGAAGGCTTGATGCGGATCGTACAGACTGCGGAGAACACCTGATGCGCAGCGTGTTCACCTCGCCGCGTCTTGAAAACGTCGAAGCGGTCGCAAAGATGCTAGAAGACGCCGGCATCGATGTTAAGGTCAGCAACGACCGTTCGTACAAGGGCAATCGGCGGCAATCTTTCAGCTATCGCGACAATGCGGCGAACAATGAATCCAATCCGCAGGTGTGGGTGCTCAAAGCCGAAGACCAGCCGAAGGCGCGCCAGATGTTGCGCGCAGCAGGATTGATCGATTCGACGCGTCCGGAATTCAGCCAGTCACACTCCTATTTGCCGCCATCGCGCGCCGTGCCCGAGGTGCGCAAGCCCGACCGCCGCGCGACGATCGTGATGCGGTTGCGGCTGTTGTTGCTGACAATCATCGTGCTGCTCTCGATCCTGACCCTCAGCGGCGTCCTGCACCACTGAGCATCAGCATGACAGCACAGCTGAATTAGCGCGGCGGCAGCGCGAACTCGTCCGGCACCACCGCGCCATCATGGTTTTCGTCGAAGAATCCGAACGACGGCGCAAGTTTCGGGAATGCCGCAGTGAATTCGGCTTGGCTGAGCTTGCCGTCGTGATTGGTGTCGGCCTTGCCAAAAAGTTGCGCCTCACCCTGTCGCTTCTGCGCAAGCGCCGCCTGGGCAGCCATCTGTGACGCAGCGGCCACTTCTTCCTTGCTCAGCGTGCCATCGTGATTGGCGTCGAGATTCTTGAATGCAGCCGCCACCCGTGGCATGCCGGCCTTGGCCTCGTCCGGGGTCAACTTGCCGTCGTGGTTAGCGTCGGCTTTGGCGAACGCGGCGGCGAATGTGCCTTGCGCCGTGCCCATCGCCCGCTGGCGCCAGAACAACCGCACCTCCGACATGGTTATCGCGCCATCGTGGTTGGCATCCAGCGCGGCAAACGACTGCGCCATCGCCGGCACTGCGGCAGCTTCCTGCGCGGTGATGCGACCGTCGTGATTGCGATCCAGATCGCCGATCCAACTCATCGCGGGAGCCTTCGCTGCCGCAGGTGGAGCTGCGCCCTGCGCCATTGCTGTGGTCGCGCAGCAGATTGCGACCACAAGCAGGCTGGCGTGGATCGTATTGTGGCGTGACGTGTGCAACGGCGGCGTGCGGGTCATCTGGCATCCTGGTCAGTAAAAAGCAGCCAACACTATAGAGGGGTATAGCCTCGCGCGAAATGACCACGCGAATTCGCGTCCCGGCGTAACCAAATTCTTGTTCAGCAAAGCTCACGACGCTGGGCCAAGGATGACACATGGTTTTCTATCGTACCGGGAGCATTTGTGCAGCTCACTTTCGATCACATCGCGAAGCACTGAGCTAGGATGGCGCATGGGCCTTTATCGCACCGGCGAACATCCCTGCGGTTATTACCAGGATCGCGTCGCGCGCGATCTGCTGCTGGATCCGCGCGATCCCAGCTTGGCCGAGGCGTATCCAACGGCGCTTGCGCAAGGTTTTCGGCGATCCGGCGGATACGTTTACCGCCCAAATTGCGTTGCGTGCAAGGCCTGCGTGCCCGTGCGAATGCGTGTCAACGATTTCCGCCCCGATCGCAGCCAGCGTCGCTGCCTGCGTGACAACGCGGATGTCCAAACGCGGATGGTACCGGCACTGCGCACCGACGCGAATTTCGCGCTGTATCAGCGCTATCTGCACGCCCGCCACGGCGATGGGCCGATGGCACGTGGCGACGAAGCCGACTTCGACCAATTCCTCGCAAGTGAGTGGAGCCCGACGCGCTTCATGACTCTGTATCGCGATCACCATCTGCTCGGCGTAGCGGTTACCGACCTCCTTCCGAATGCGCTATCGGCGGTCTATACGTTCTTCGATCCCGAGGAGGGCGCGCGCGGACTCGGCACGCTCGCGGTACTCCGGCAAATCGACTATGCGCAACGCACCGGTCGCGAGTATCTCTATCTTGGTTACTGGATCACCGGCCATCCGAAGATGGATTACAAGGCGCGCTTCCAGCCATTGCAGGCGCTTGGCAATGCAGGCTGGCAGATTCTTCCGAAGACCGCCTCGCTGCGTTGATAACCCGGAAAGCGCAGCACGCACCGCCGCCCATCAATCCTTCAATGGCGGCAACGGCGCGCCCGCGATTGTCGGGGCAATCGCAGGTTCCTCCGGCAGCGGATCGCGCGTCGGGGATTGTGCAGGCGCGGCATTGGCGGGCTTGGGCAAGACGCCACGATCGACATCCCTGGCGTGGTGGAAACCGAACATGCCATCGCTGTGCGTTGATACCACCATCTGCACCATCGCGGAAGGAATCATCAGCTCGACTTCGATCAAACGTCCTTCGCCATCGCGGCCCTCGATCGTCATTTCGAAGAACGCGCCGCCGCTGTCGATCTCGCGGCACATCACATGCGTGCCGTATGGGCCGATACTGAGGTAGGGCTTGATCGGCTCGCCCAACGCTTCGAGCGCTGCCGGATGGATGAACACCGCGTACATTGTCTGCTCGGTCACGATCATTCCTCCACGAGTCGAACGGTGAGCGCCGCTGCGGATGCACGCGCCTTGATGCGGGCGTTGTCGATGGTATCCGCGCGGGCGAGCGTTACTGCAACCCGACGATGTCCTTCCACGTGCGGCTTGCCGAACAGGCGCAGTGCGGTATTCGGCTCGGCGAGCGCAGCATCGACATTACCGAACATCGGTACGCCATGACCGTGCGCAAGCACCGCGCAGGATGCCGACGGTCCGCGTTGTTCGATGCGTGGAATCGGCAAGTCAAGGATCGCTAGCGCATGCAATGCGAACTCGGACAATTCCTGCGACACCAAGGTCACCAGACCGGTGTCGTGCGGGCGCGGCGAGACTTCCGAGAACCACACATCGTCGCCTTTCACGAATAATTCCACGCCGAAAACGCCGTGCCCGCCGAGATTGTCGGTGATGGCTTTTGCGATGTGCTGCGCGCGTGCAAGCGCCGCATCTGACATCGGCTGCGGTTGCCAGCTTTCGCGATAATCGCCGTCGGCCTGCAGATGTCCGATCGGTTCGCAGAAACTGGTGCCATCGCGATGGCGCACGGTCAGCAAGGTGATCTCGTAATCGAAATCCACAAAACCTTCGACGATCACCCGACCCTGCCCCGCGCGACCGCCGCTCTGCGCGTAGTCCCAGGTTCTTTCGATATCCTCGATGCAGCGCAGCGTGCTCTGGCCCTTGCCGGAACTCGACATGACCGGCTTCACCACGCACGGCAGGCCGACAACTTTGATCGCGTCGCGATAGTCGTCCAGCGTGTCAACGAAACGGTATGGCGATGTGGGAAGTCCAAGCGTCGCGGCGGCGAGTTCGCGGATGCCTTCGCGATCCATCGTCAGCCGCGCCGCACGCGCGGTCGGGATCACCTGCACATCGTGATCGCATTCGAGTTCGACCAGGGTCTGGGTATGGATCGCCTCGATCTCGGGCACCACCAGGTGCGGACGCTCGCGCGAAATGAGTTCGCGCAACGCGGCCGGATCGAGCATGTCCAGGGTATGGCTGCGATGAGCGACCTGCATCGCCGGGGCATTGTCGTAGCGGTCGGCGGCGATGATCTCGACGCCGAAGCGCTGCAATTCGATCGCGACTTCCTTGCCGAGTTCACCAGAGCCGAGCAAGAGCACGCGCAACGCGCCCGAAGTCAACGGCGTGCCGATGGAAACAGGGTTTTGTACAGTCATGGCACAGCTTTTCATGGAGATGCGCCATTGTACCGTCGCGCTCACTCACCTCGCTGCACTCGCGCGCGCAGCCATGCGCATGGCAAGGTAGCAGCATTGATCTATCCGGAATTCGCATGCTGCATCGCTTCGCACTCCTCCTGCTGTCCTGCCTGTTGTTGCCCGCATCGGCACTGGCAGACGCGACACTGACCGGCTGGATCGCCAATCCGGTGTTGCCGGAGATCAGCGGCATGGCGGCTTCGCACGCGCATCCTGGCGTGCTGTGGGTCGAGAACGACAGCGACAATCCAGCGGATGTCTACGCGGTCAGTCCTGGCGGCTCGGTGCTTGCGACCTTGCATATCGATGGCGTGCCGAATATCGACTGGGAAGATTTCTCATCGTTCGATCTGGAAGGCCATCACTACCTGATCCTGGCCGACACCGGCGATAACGGCGGCATCCGCAAGACGCTGGCGTTGCATGTGGTCGAGGAACCGGTGGATCTGCGCGATAGCCATGCGAAACCGGCATGGAGCATCACGTTTCGTTGGCCGGATGGCCCGCGCGATTGCGAAGCGGTCGCGGTAGACGTGCATACGATGAGCATTCTGCTGATCACCAAGAAACGCGTACCGGCGCAATTGTTTCGATTGCCTTTGCATCCGGCTACATCCGGAATATTGACCGCCGAATTGCTCGGCACGCTCGCCGGCATTCCGCAGCCGACAACCGATGAAATGCAGGCTGCGCCGCATTATGCGAAATATCTTTCACAAGTCACCGCCGCCGACATTGCGCCCGATCGCAGCAGCATCGCCGTGCTGACGTATCGTCGCGCTTATCTGTACCGGCGTCGCGACAACGAGGACTGGGCGCAAACTGTGGCGCAAGAACCGATCCAGTTGCCGTTCGGCTGGCTGCCGCAGGCCGAAGCGCTGGCGTTTGCGCTCGGCGGACGCAGTTTTTACGTCAGTGGCGAACACCTGCCAGCGCCGATCATGCAGGTAGATGTTAGTGCAAGTCATTGACTATAAATGCGTTTTTAATCTATATTGCAATTTGATATGTTTTTGATATCTTGTGCTCCAGATGCCTCTGCCGACGTGCAAAGGCCAATCCAGATAATGGAGCCAGACCATGAAAGAGAACACCACCACCACTGCTTCCGGCATCCCGACCCTCCTGGCGATTTTCGTGTTGCTCGCAGCCGATGCGTGGCTCTTCATCATCGGCGCCACCGGCAACAGCATTCCGCTGATCGCCGGCGCGTTGTTCATTGCCGCGATCCTGCTGTTGTGTTTCGGTGGCTTCTTCAACGTCGAGCCGAACCAGGCAGTCGTGCTCAGTCTGTTCGGAAAATACGTCGGCAGCGCACGTGAGGCCGGTCTGCGCTTCACCAATCCGTTCTACGCGGTGAAGAAGATCAGCTTGCGCATCCGCAACTTCGAAACCACCAAGCTCAAGGTCAACGAACTCGAAGGCAGCCCGATCGAGATCGGTGCGGTGATTGTGTGGCAAGTCGTGGATTCTGCCGAGGCTGTTTACAACGTCGACGATTACGAAAGCTATGTGCACATCCAGGCCGAGTCCGCGCTGCGCCAGATGGCGACGAGCTATCCGTACGACAACCACGACGACGCGACGACGATCTCGCTGCGCAGCCATCCGGTCGAGATTTCGCGACATTTGATGGAGCAGTTGAAGGAACGTCTCGCCGAGGCCGGCGTGGCGATGATCGAAGCGCGCATCAGCCATCTCGCCTACGCGCAGGAAATCGCCCAAGCGATGCTGCAACGCCAGCAGGCCAGCGCGGTGGTCGCCGCACGCAGCCGCATCGTGTTCGGCGCGGTCAGCATGGTCGAGATGGCGCTCGCGCAGCTGAAGGAAAAAGGACTCGCCGACCTCGACGAGGAGCGTCGCGCGACGATGGTCAGCAATCTGCTGGTCGTGTTGTGTTCGGAGCGTCCTGCGCAACCGGTGGTGAACGCCGGCACGTTGTATTGATTGAATGTCCGACAAAAAAGCCTATCCGCTCCGCATCGGCGCCGACGTGCTGCAAGCTATGCAGCGATGGGCGAACGACGATTTGCGCTCGGTCAACGCGCAGATCGAATACGTCTTGCGCGATGCGCTGCGCAGGGCGGGACGGCTGAAGACATCCGATGCCGAAGACGAGTTGATCCAGAACTAGACCTCATACGTCCACAGAAGCCCGGCCACAGGAGGCTCGTATGCGCAAGGATTTCGCTGTCACCGATCCACCACGCGATCCGCGTTGGCTGATCGCGCTCATCGCAGGCATACCAATGCTCGTCACACTGGGTCTGATGCTGACCAGTATTGGTCGGCATCCGTTGCAGTTGCCGATCGCGGCATCCATCATGGCGGTGTTCGCGATCGTTTTTCTGGTGTTGGGCCGGGCTGCGAAGCGCCGCGCGATCGCGCTCGACGATGGCGTGCTCGACGTGCTCGCCACTTTCTACCATCGCCGCATATCGGCGCAGGAGTTTGACCTGGACAAGGCGCGCGTCATCGACCTACGCGAGCACAAGGAATGGCAGCCCTTGTGGAAGACGAATGGCTTTGCGATGCCGGGGCTCTGCGCGGGCTGGTTCCGCAGCCGCAGCTTGACCAAATTGTTCTGCCTGATCACCGATCGCCAACGCGTGCTGCTGCTTCCGTTACGCGCAGGCGGCGCGGTGTTGCTCAGCCCGCAACGCCCAGCGGATTTACTCGATGCCTTGCGCGCAAGGTGACGGATTTGGCGTACGCCGCTAAGCTTGCCGCATGCACTTGCGCGAACAGCGGCTGATCAACACCGAACTTGTCGAGGCGATTCCCGCGTGGCTTGCACGTGCGCGTGGCAACGCGGTCGCGCGACGTCTCGCACAGTCCGACTGGTTGCTGCGGCGCAAATCCGACGGACGTTTCCTCGCTGCGCTCGATGGGGATTCATTGCAACCGCTGGACCCAATCGCGATGACTGCGCACAGCGGCATCGGCGATGCGCTGCGTGCGGTCGCACGCGGTTTCGGCGTCGAAGTTGAACTTGACGAACGCGCCACGCCGTATGCTGCGCTCGGCATACCGGACGACTACAGCGACGTGCATCGGTTGCCGCCCGTATCCGAACCCGCTGAACTCGCCTATGCGGGACGCGACCGCTACCAGCGCCCGTTATGGCTGCTCGCATCCACCGCGCGCGCGTGGCAGCACATGCGCGCGGCGGCATTGGAGGATGGCGTACCACTTGACGCGATCTCGGGCTATCGCAGCCATGCATATCAACTCGGTATCTTCTCGCGAAAAATTCGGCGCGGGCAGACGGTTGAACACATCCTTTCAGTCAACGCCGCGCCCGGCTACAGCGAGCACCACTCCGGCCGCGCGATCGATATCGGCACACCCGGCGAACCGCCTGCCGAAGAAAGTTTCGAGGTCACGCCAGCATTCGCGTGGCTGATGCAGCACGCGGACGGTTTCGGCTTCACGCTCAGCTATCCGCGCGGTAACCCGCATGGCATCGCCTACGAACCGTGGCATTTTTGCCATCATTGAGCACCACACTGAAAGACAAAGACTTGACCAAGGTTCCAGCAAAGCGAACGATCCGGTGCAACACTGCGCTTCCGCGATCTATCTGGCGTTAGGCATAGGTGATTGTAATGGTCGAAGTAGAACCAACTTTTTGGATCGCAACGCGTATCTTCTGGGCAATTCTGTGGCGCTCTTTGCTTATGAGCGTTCCAACTATTTTTATCGTCGGCATGATCACTGCCGCTATTTTCTCGTCACTTGGTAACGACGGGGCAAACAATGCCGCGCGGATTGGTACCTTCTTCGTGGCTATTCCAATCCAAATTTCGTGCATTCAACTCGTAATAGGCAAGACATTCGGTAGAGTAAAGCTGCTACTCGCTACAGTGCAGTCCGATCCGTCTGCCTAACAATTCATTCAAGCGGACGTGCCTTCGGCACGCCGCTTAACTCAGGCGTTAGGCAGCTAGAACAATGGCACGGTATTGGTGGCAATGCACTTCATGTGGCGATCGACCAGCTTGGCTTGCTGTGTGCGATTCGAAAAGCATTGCAGCGTTCATTTGGGATGAGCTGGAGCCAAATGGCTGGGACCAAAAGCTGCTCCGTCGCACCTGTAAGTGCAAGCGTCGCTCGCTGTACATCACCTACCGACTTAAGCGCGGCGATACGGAACGTGTCAGTGTCAAACATATCGTCGGACTGATGCTTGAAGACGATTACCTGCCGATGGTCTGGGAGACCTTTAGGCATGCAAGCCCCAAGACAAGCTGGGTAGACTTCAAGTACCAACGAGGCCGCAATCCCTGGGGACTGACTAAACGCGTTGTTCTGCAAAAGCTACAGCTGTCTCGCTTGCTCAGTGCTTATGAGAGGGCAACTGGTCGGCATCTCGGCTAAGCTGCTTAGATTCAACTTCTAAGTGCAACACCTAGCCGGACCGAGCGGACGTGCCTTCGGCACGCCGCTTAATTCAGGTACTTGACCTCTTGTCGAGATATCTATGGAAAAGCGCGTTGACTACTGCAAGCTAGCCTTTGCCGCCTACACTCCGCTCTGCGCGCACTGCGGCTTCGGTGTTCCCGCCGTCTTGGAGGTCGCACACATCGATTGCGACCGCTCAAACAACGCAGTTTCGAATTTGGTCATTCTTTGCCCCAACTGCCACAAGATGTTTGATCTTGACCTCATCTCAAATCAAACGATCCTAGAAATGCGCGACCGCCCCAAGATCGTTCAATGGTCCAAGAGAATGAAGGATGCGGGCAAAAAAGCAGCCGCGACAAGAAAGCGGAGTTCGGTGGGCAAGAAAGCGGCAGCTACGAGGTTGCGCAACAAGGCCCACAGCGAGCCCTAGCTAAGGCATTAGACCAACACTTCATCCTTGCGAACGTGGCGACGGCTTCGCAGATTTCTTGGCGGTAGCTGCAGATTTCTTCGCCACCGCAATCGGCTTCTTCGCATCGGCGATTCGCCACAGGTACATTCCCGCCAGCGTGCGATATGGCCCCCACGCTTCGCCGCGCGTGGCCAATTCCTTTGGGGTCGGCATCGCGGCGAGTCCGTCCACGATCTGCGCGCCTTTGCGGATGCCGAGGTCGTCCACCGGCAACACGTCGGGGCGGCCGAGCCGGAACATCAGCAGCATCTGCACGGTCCATGCACCGATGCCGCGCACCGCGCTGAGCGTGGCGATGATCTCGTCGTCGTGCATGCGCGCCATTTGCGCGGTGCTCGGGATTTCGCCGCGCAGCGCGCGGGCGGACAGATCGCGCAACGCAAGCAGCTTGTTGCCCGACACGCCGCAGCCGCGCAACGTCAGATCGTCGGCGCGTGAAAACGCTTCCGGATGCAGCAATTTCGATCGCGTCGCGACTTCGACGCGGCCGACAATGGTCGCGGCAGCCTTGCCCGAAAGCTGCTGAAACAAGATCGCGCGCGCGAGTGCATCGGTGACGTCGAGGCGCTGCTTCCAGCGAGCGTGCGGCTCGACCGCATCGACCTTGCCCAGCCATTTGGCAAGTGCGCGATCGCGTTTTCGCAGATGCGCGTGCGCGACATCGACATCGAATCCACGGCTTATGCGCGCCATCGCCGCATCCTTCCTTCAGTGTTCACCGCTTAACGCTTCATTTGAATCAGAAATCCCGCTGCAACCAACAACCAGCCCAGCATCAACAGACTTCCGCCAAATGGTGCGAGTACGGGTGCGATACCAAGCAATGCTGCGAGCATCAAGCTGCCTGCAAACAGGGTCGTCCCGATCATCAACATGTACAGGCCGATCTGCCGCAAGCGCGTAACAGTCGATGGCGCGAGTGCGGCGAGCGCAAGTCCATGTGCAAACAGGAACAGCACAGCGATCACGAGGCGGCCGTGATTCTGCGCTGTCAACGCGGCGTGCATCGCATACGCGCCTGCGCCGACAGCGATGCCGCAGGCCAGTGCACCGAGTCCCGCTAATGCACGCATCGAACGTGCGACGAAAACCTGTGCATTTGGATCAGATGGCATTGCGCTGCGGCCGGCGTCGCCACCATGCGATGACGAGCGCCGCGATCGTCAGCAACAACGGTACGCCGAGGATGTCGATCAATTTCAACCGCGTGCCGAGTTTGTGGATGCTCGCGTTGAGTTGTTGCTGCACATCGCGCAATTCGATGCGGACGCGCTGGCGTTCCTGCTGGAAGATCGCGACTTGGGCGCTTTGCAGCGCGTTCAACGGTTGCGCGCCTTGGTCCGCTTTGTCGGGCTGCAACTCGGCGAGTTTGCTTTCCATGCGCTTCAACTGCGCCTGCAATTCGTCCTGTTTGCCGCGCAGGCGCTGGTCGGCGCGCTGTTTGAGTTGCTCGACGCGCGTGAACGGACGGTTGAATCCGGGTCGCGTGCGGATCGTGATCAAATCCGGCGTGCCGACGAGATTGTCCACGGCGTCGGCGACGAAATCGCCGTTCTTCGCGAACGCGTTGAGCAGATGGCGGCCGAAGAAATCCTGCGAGTGCACCCACAGGCGATCGGTCAGCAGGTCGGTATCGGCGACCACGATGATGTTGACTGGAGCGCGCGCGACCGCGATGTGTTTTGCATCGGTACGTTCGGGAAACGCGCTCATGGGCTTTCCGGTCAGGCGTGCAGCGAGGATGTAGGATTTGCCGGTCGCACGAAAACCTTCGGACAACAGTTTCGGATCGGTTTGCAGGCGCACACGATCGGTATCGATCAGATCGGCATTGGTCGAGCTCTGCGCGAGCGGTTCCAGCGTCATTGGACTGTGCGGAGCGAGTTCGATCGCGCCGGCGCTGGAAAAGTTCAGCGCATCGATCTGCGCGGATACGGTGTCGTTCTGGTTCAACGCCTCCTTGGTCAAACCGATCAGCACGGGATTGGAAACCGGTTGCGCGCGCGAGTCGCCCTGGATCTGCAATGCATATTGTCCGTCGCGTACGACCTTGCGCGGATTGAACGCCACGCCCCAAGCCTTGAACAGGCGACCGAACGAGGACGACACGCTCGGACTGAGTATGCCGCCGGGCTGGAGCTGCGGCGCATTCTGCGCGCCCGGATCGGATTCGGCGTCGGGATCGACAAACACCAGCAGACGTCCGCCGCGCAGCACGAACTGGTCGATCGCGTACTGGGTGTCGTCGCTGAGGTTTTTCGGGTGGATCAACAGCAGCAGATCGATGTCGTCGCTGATCGAAGCCGGGTTCGGTTGCAGGCGCCGCAGTTCGTACAATTTCGCAAGTTCGGTATCGATCGCCCAGCCATCGCTGACGTGGCCGGTATTCGGATCGAAGGCCGGCCCGTTCTGCAGCGATGACAGCACCGCGACCACCGGCTTGTGCTGGCTGCACAACGACGCGATCAATTTGGCGATGTCGTATTCGAGGAAGACTTCCTTCGACGGATCGAAGAACGGCGCGATCGCCTGTCCATTGTGGGTGTTGGTGCCGACCAGGCCGAAATACAGCGACTCACCACCCGCCGCGATCGGCAGCGCCTGCAAGCCGTAACTCGATGCGCGATCTTCGGCATCGGAAAATGGTTGCGGATCGATGGTATCCAGAGTGATGCGTCCGTGCGATTTCGCGGCGATTTCCTGCAACAATTCGCGCACGCGCCGGGCATAAGTGCGCAGTGCAGGCAGGTCGCGCATCGCCCCATCCGAGGCGAACAATTGCAGGCGGATCGGTTCCTTGTTGCTATCGAGGATGTGCTCGGTGCCTTGCGACAGCGTGTAGAGCTTGTTCGCGGTCAGGTCCAGCCGCGCGCCGCGCAACAGCAACCCGCTGGAAAACACCAGTGCGACGAAAGCGATCGCCAGCAGCGACAGGACAATCGGTGTGGAAAGACGCGGACGCAATGACATCGATCAGTCCGCCTTCTCGAGGTCGACCACGATCGTGCACGCGATCAACCATGCAACGATTGTGATCGCGAAAAACGCGATGTCGCGCAGGTCGAGCAAGCCGCGCGAAATTGCGTCGAAGTGAGTCAGGAAACTCAGCTGCTCGATGGCGTCCGCCAATCCGTTCGGCAACCACGCGCGTGCGGATTCCTGCACCAGCGGATAACCGGCGAGCAGGAACAGGAAGCAAACGCTGGCGGTCAGGATGAACGCGATCACCTGGTTGCGCGTCGCGGCAGACAGGCAGGCACCGAGCGCGAGGAATGCGCCGGCCATCAACCAGCTGCCCAGATAGCTGGCGAGGATCACGCCGTTGTCAGGATCGCCGAGATAATTCACCGTCAGCCACATCGGAAACGTCAGCGCGAGCGCGAGTCCGATATAGCACCATGCGGCGAGGAACTTGCCGAGCACCGCCTGCCAGGTCGGTAGCGGCAGGGTGAGCAGCAACTCAATGGTGCCGTTGCCGCGTTCCTCGGCCCACAATCGCATCGATACCGCAGGAACGATAAACAGGTACAGCCACGGATGGAATGCGAAGAAAGGTTGCAGGTCGGCTTGGCCGCGCTCGAAGAATCCGCCCAGATAAAACGTCAGAGCAGCGGCGAGCATCAGAAAAATCACCGTGAACACGTACGCGACTGGTGTCGCCAGGTAGCTATCCCATTCGCGGCGGAAAACCGTCCCTACGGCACTCATCGAACGGCTGGCGCTCATCGAATCGCTCCATCAACGGTGAGGCTGCGAAACACGTCGTCGAGCCTGCCGCGTTCAATCCGCGCATCGCCAAACGCAACGCCGCGCGCCCTCAGACGTTCGCCGATGACTGTCAAAAGCTCTGCGCCGGGCATCGGAATCACCAGCAGCCGATCGCTGTCGCTGTCGGCTTCGACTGCAGCGACGCCTTGCAGGCCTTCGAGCGCCGAACGCGCGGTCACGCTGTCGCCGACCTGCAACGACACCGCGCCGTGATAACGCGAACGCCGTTCGAGTTCCGCAGGCGTCGCATCGGCCAGCAACTTGCCGCGCGCGATCACGATGGCTCGCGTGCACAACGCCTGCACTTCTTCGAGGATATGGGTCGAGATCACGATCGTGCGCTCGCGCGACATTTCGCGGATCAACTGGCGCACATCGTGCTTCTGGTTCGGATCGAGACCGTCGGTGGGCTCGTCGAGCAGAAGCGCAGGAGGGTCGTGCAGGATCGCGGCGGCCAGCGCGACTCGCCGACGGAAACCCTTCGACAAGGTGTCGATGCGTTGGCGTAGCACGGATTCGAGGGCGAGCCGCGCGATCACTGAATCGAGTCGGCTACGGCGCTGCGCCGGTGCGAGTCGGTGCGCGTCGGAGACGAATGTCAGGAATGCCTGCACACGCATCTCGCCATAGCTCGGCGCGCCTTCCGGCAGATAGCCCAGTGCACGGCGCGCGGCGAGCGGATCGTTCACCACGTCGTGGCCACAGACGCTGGCACTGCCGCCGGTCGGTGCAAGAAAACCCGCGAGCATCCGCATCGTTGTCGATTTGCCGGCACCATTCGGGCCGAGGAAGCCCAATACTTCACCCGGGCCGACCTTGAAGCTGATCGCGTCCACAGCGGTGATGCGACCGTAGCGTTTGCTGAGCTGCCGGGTTTCGATCATTGATGGATGGCCTCGCCAGAAAGCGACAATCGCGCGCCCGTTGCGGACGCTTGAGACCGTGCGGGGCTACGATCGGTTACGTGATCCGCCGCCATGCTCATGGCGGCGACGGATCCGATGCACGCGCGTGACAGATGGGAACTGCGCGCAAAATGCTTACTTGCTGCCGGCAACCTTCAGCGGCCAGTACAAGGTGAACTCACCGGCTTCGCTGAACGACTGCGAGATGCCTTTGGTATAGACCTCGTACGGACGATCGCCGACCTGCACACCATGCACGATCGCCCAGGCTTTCATCGCCTCGCGAATCGCGGAGAGCTGCGCCATGTGGCCGGAGTACGTGCTCATGATCGCATCCGCCGGCTGGGTCTGCAGATACTTCACCGGGTTGCCGGCGCCATCGAATTTGACTGCCAACTGCGCGGGAGGCGCACCGGCTGCTTCGCCGGTCTTGCGCACGGGAACCGCAAGATCGAACGAATAGGTATCGGCACCGTAATCGGTGGTGACCACGCGCAGTGGGCCGGTCGCTTCGAGGCCATTTTTTTCGATGACCTGGCGTAGCCATTTTTCCTGGGTCTGCATCGCCGACTCGACCTCATCGTTGGCGCGCTTGGCCTTGGTCGGCGCGACCAGCAGATTTTCGGCGGGAAGCTTGACGATTTTCGGCGCGATCTTCAGCTGGGTGTAATCGAACTTCGGAATCGTCGCGAACAGATTGTTGAGACTGTTGAGGCCAGCCTTGATCGGGTCGCCCACGCTGCGGGTCACGTACAGGCCGGCGTAACGACCGAACAGGTTCCAGCCATAATCAACGTCGTAATCCTGGGTGATCTCGATCGACAGTTTCTGGTTGCCGACTTTCTTGAAGCGGAACGTCATCGTCTTGTTGGAACCGTAATCGTTGTTCACCACGTCATAGACGATTTTCTCGTTCGGAACGACTTCAGCAACTTGCCAGCTGCCACTGCCGATCGCTGCGCTTTGCGAGTTGTAGTCCACATGCGCGCCGGTGCCGCTGTCCGGTCCGGTCAGGTTGAACTGGATGTTCGGATCCTGCTTGGTCAGCGGCGTCCAGTCCTTGAAGCGTTTGAAGCCGGAAAGCATGTCGAACACCACCGGCAGCGGCCGGTTGGTTTCGGTGGTGAAGTAAAGATGCCGATGCGACGGCAGCGCGAGCCCGACCACGACGAAGATCACCACGACCAGGACAATGGCAATCAGGAACTCAAGGATTCGAATCATTACGCAATCTCCAGTCAACAACGCGTCGGTCCGGGGTCGCGGAAACGGAGTTTCCGGCGCGGCATCACGGCGACGCCGGGCGTCGCGCAAGCACAGACGGCAATGCTAGCAGGGAACGGGGCAATCGCGCAGCCACCCGAGCACGTTCCGGAGCGAACTGATCAAACCAGGCCGAGCTCGAACGCCTTGAGCACCGCGCGGGTGCGATCCCTGACACCCAGCTTCGACAAAATATTGGAGACGTGGTTTTTCACCGTCCCCTCGGCGACGTGCAGCGAGTTGGCGATTTCCTTGTTGGAAAATCCGCCAGCCATCAATCGGAGGATTTCGGTTTCGCGTTCGGTCAGCGGGTCGGGACGTTCGAGGCTGACGAAGGCGTTGTTCATGTGTTCCAGCCCCGACAGCAAACGCTGGGTGACCGCTGGCTGTACCAGTGAACCGCCATCGGCTACGGCCTGGATGGCATTGACCAACTGTTCGAGTGAGACATCCTTGAGCATGTAGCCGCGCGCGCCGGCCTTGATCCCGGCCAGCACCAACTGGTCGTCGTCGAACGTGGTCAGGATGATCGTCGGCGGTAGTTCACCGCTAGCGTTCAATGCCTGCAACGCCTCCAGACCAGACATGCTGGGCATGCGCATGTCCATCAACACGACGTCGGGTTTCAGTTGCGGGATCAGCTCCACCGCCTGGCGCCCGTCGGCCGCTTCGCCAATCACCTCGATGTTGTCGGCCAGGGCCAGCAGGGAGCGGATGCCCTGCCGGACCAGGGTTTGATCGTCCACCAGACAGACGCGGATCATGCGGTTCCCCCGGAATACGGAATGGCGTTGCATCGCAGGCTCCGGCAGATTCTGGATCGTGGCTCGCAGCATCTCACGCGAGCTTGTCCATCGGCAGGTTCAGAGTCAGCGCAAAACCTTGTCCTTGTGCGGTCTTGATATCAACCGTCCCGGCATGTTGGGACAACCGCTCGCGCATGCCACGCAAGCCGTTGCCGAGCGCGAGGCGATCGACGCCGCGACCGTCATCGCTGGCGCTGACCTCGATGGCGCTGCCCGATTGCCGGAAGCGCAGCCACAGATTATCGGCCTGCGCGTGCCGCACGGAATTGGTAATGATCTCCTGCGCGCAACGCAGCAGCACATTGGCATGTTCAGGGTCATCGACCAGAAACGGTTGCGGCATCTCCAGATGGATATCCGGCGCGAGCACGCCATCGGCCAGGGTGCGCAGCGCAGTGCTCAGATCCACAACACCGTCCTCGCGCAACTGGCTGACCGCTTCACGGACGTCGGTGAGCAGCAGCTTGGCCAATGTGTGCGCCTGACGCACATGTTCCTGCACCTTGCCGTGCGACAGATGACCGGCGACTTCCAGGTTAAGGCTCAGTGCGGTCAGGTGGTGGCCCAACAAGTCGTGCAACTCGCGCGAGATACGCATGCGTTCGCTGAGCCGGCTGCTTTCGGCAAGCAGGGCACGGGTTGCGCGCAGTTCGTTGTTGAGGCGGCGCTGCTCGTCGCGCGCCTGCGCCTGCTGGCGGGCGACCAGGCTGGTGACGAAGATGAAGCCGCAAAATCCCGCGTAGAGCAACGATTGCATCATCGCTTCGGCGAAAGGGAAATGCAGCCAGCGCACGAACACCGGTACCACTGCGAACTGGCTCAGGATCAGCCATGCGATCCCCGCCGGGATCGGCAGTAGCCACGGCAATACGCAGGCGGCCACCATCAGTAGCACGCTGCCCAAACCGCTGAGGCTGTAGTAACTCACACCAACCGCCGAACTCGTCAACGCCAGCAATAGCAGCAAATCGACCACGCCAGCCCGACGCGCGCCAAAACCCCGGGTCAGCCAGGCGTAGCTGATCCCGAACGCGCCATAACAGGCCCAGCCGTACCAGCGCATCGGCTCGATCTCGAGCGGCTGGTCGCCAACGACGGCCGGGGTGGATAGCACCCACGAATACACCAGCGGAATGCCCACCATTGCCCAGGTGAACAGGCCTGCGTAACGCAGAAGTTTGGTATGGCTGACGCGAGCGAACATGCAAGCATCATAGGCGGCCGCACGCGGCGGCGTACGGGTCCAAAGTCATGGCTGCCGTCGATTGCGCCCGAGAAACACAAGATGTTGTGCATCCGACAGGTATGCGATGGCATAATCCCGCAATTGGCGACGCACGGCATTTGGGCGCGTGACCGTCCACATCAGGAGTATGGGCTGCATGACGATGGTCATCCGCGACGTGCGCGAGCACGAGCTGGATTCGGTTCTTGCCCTTAACAATGCCGCTGGTGCCGGCATCTTGCCGATCGACGCTGATCGCTTGCATTTTTTCTGGCGTCAAGCGGCCTATTTCCGCGTCGCCGAGATCGACGGCCATCTCGCCGGTTTCCTGATTGCGCTGATGCCGAACGCAGCTTACGACAGCCCCAATTTTCTTTGGTTCCGCGAGCGCTACCCCGATTTCGTTTATATCGATCGCATTGTGATCGCCAGTGCGCATCGCGGCGCGGGTCTGGGCCGGGTGTTCTACGCCGACGCACAAAGCTTCGCCGAAGTGCGTTCGTCACGCCTGGCTTGCGAAGTGTTCGTCGATGCCAGTCCGGATGCCGCGTTGCTGTTCCATGGCAGCTTCGGCTTCCGTGAAGTCGGCCAGCAGGTCGTGCCCGGCATTGATCTGCGCGTTTCGCTGATGGTCAAGGATCTGTGCAGTTGGCCGTGGGTGCGGGCGACATATCTCGATGGCGAGGCGCATGCCCTGCCCGCGCTTGCATGGTTGAGCGCGCGCGATCTCGCCGATCCATTCGAACACGCGCAACGCGCGACGGGCACCTGATGGCCGCCGCCCTGCCCGACTACGAACAAGCCGGCGAGCTGAAGATCGGCCAGGTCGGCATCGCCAACCTGCGCGTGCGCGTGCTGGACGTTGCCAAGCTGGTGGCGGAGATGCGCGATCGCGTGCAGCGTGCACCGAAATTGTTCGAACGCGCCGCCGTGGTCGTCGATTTCGGTTCGCTGAGCCGCTGCCCCGACGCGGCCAGCGCGCGCGAACTCGTGCGCGGATTGCAGGACGCGGGCGTGTTGCCGGTCGCGCTCGCATTCGGCACTACCGAGGTCGAGCTGCTCGCGCGCGAAATCGGATTGCCGCTGCTCGCGAAGTTCCGCGCGCAATACGAACGCGCTGTCGAAGCCGCGCCTGCTCCTGCACCCGTCGAGAACGCACCCGTCGCGCGCGAAGCGGTTGAAACCGCGCCTGTTCCTGCACCCGCTGCGCCGCAGGGCAGTCCGGGCCTGATGCATATTGCGCCGGTGCGCTCTGGCCAGCAGGTGTATGCGCAGAATCGCGATCTGACGATCTGCGCGCCGGTGGGCGCCGGTGCGGAAGTCATCGCCGATGGGTCGGTGCATATTTACGGGCCGCTGCGCGGTCGCGCGCTGGCAGGCGCGCTCGGCGACACCAATGCGCGCATCTTCTGCCGCGAGTTCCATGCTGAACTCGTCGCAGTGGCAGGACACTACAAGGTACTCGACGAAATCCCGGCGACTCTGCACGGCAAGGCCGTGCAGGTCTGGTTGCAAAACGAGACATTGCACATCGAGGAACTGACATGATGACCGCCGACAACGAAACTACGATCGCCGAACACGCAACTTCGTCGATACAACAAAACGCTAGTGCCACAGCAATGGATGCCCAACCATCCGAACATGCGCCGATCATTGCAAAACCATTCGATATTGCGCCACCTGTTCCGGTTGCGCATGTGGCAACTGTCAACGAAATAGCTGTAACTCATGTCGAACCTGACATTGCAAAACCCGATGCTGCGAAACCCGACTTTGCAATACCTGAAGTCATCGAAGCGATAGTCGCCGAACCCGCATCCGCGCCGCCGATCGTCGAAACGGCCATCGTGATTCCAACACCCGTCATCAACACTGCCGCAGTCACCCCGGAGCGCAAGAACTTGGCCGAAGTCATCGTCGTCACATCCGGCAAGGGTGGTGTGGGCAAGACCACCACCAGCGCCAGTCTCGCCTGCGGGCTTGCGCGTTACGGCAAGAAAGTCTGCGTCATCGACTTCGACGTCGGCCTGCGCAATCTCGACCTCATCATGGGTTGCGAGCGTCGCGTGGTGTACGACTTCGTCAACGTCATCAACGGCGAGTGCAACCTGCGTCAGGCCTTGATCAAGGACAAACGCTTCGAGAACCTGTTCGTGCTTGCCGCGTCGCAGACCCGCGACAAGGACGCGTTGACCAAGGAAGGCGTCGAAAAAGTCCTCAACGACCTCGGTGACGACGGCTTCGATTACATCGTCTGCGATTCGCCGGCCGGCATCGAAAAAGGCGCCTTCCTCGCGATGTATTTCGCCGATCGCGCGGTGGTCGTTGTGAATCCGGAAGTGAGCTCTGTCCGCGACTCGGACCGCATCCTCGGCCTGCTGTCGAGCAAGACCCGCCGCGCCGAAAAAGGCGAGCGGGTCAAGGAACACCTGCTGCTGACGCGTTACAGCCCGACCCGCGTCGAGAAGGGCGACATGCTCTCGATCAAGGATGTGCAGGAAATCCTCGGCCTCGATGTCGTCGGAGTCATTCCCGAAGCGCCCGAAGTGCTGCAGTCGTCGAACTCGGGTGAACCGGTGATCCTTGACATGAACTCGCAGGCAGGGCAAGCCTACGACGACGCGGTCGCGCGACTGCTTGGCGAAAAACGACCGTTGCGCTTCACGACGGTCGAGAAGAAAGGCTTCTTCACCAAACTGTTCGGAGGCTGAGCATGGGTCTCTTCGACTTCCTGCGCGCCAAACCCAAGCACACTGCATCCATCGCCAAGGAACGCCTGCGCATCATCGTCGCGCAGGAACGCACCGCGCGTGGAACGCCCGACTATCTGCCGATGCTGCGCCGTGAATTACTCGAAGTGATCCGCAAGTACGTCAACGTGGATTTCGAAGCGGTGAAAGTGGACCTCATCAAGGAAGGCGATCACGACGTGCTGGACATCTCGGTATCGCTGCCCGACAAGAACGACATGACCGCACTGGCCGCCGCTGGGTGAGCAGGACCAGACGAAGCACTGCTTCGTCCCCGCGAACGCCAGCAAGTGGATGTGCTGGCCGGAAGGTATCGCAAGGATGCCTGCTCGCGACAGTATTTGAATCAGCGTACCCATGCTGACTCTCGCAGACATCGGATTCGCCGCGCCTGCGGCATTGCTCGCGCGCTATGGATTGCGTTTGCAACACGTTCCCGACAGCGCGCCGATCCCCGGAAGCTACTGGGGAGAACCCGAGGCAGGACTGATCGGCGGCGACGTGTATGCACGCAACGACACGCCGGCACATTCACTGCTGCACGAAGCCGCGCATATGATCGTGATGCCAATCGAGCGTCGCGCAATGATCCATACCGACGCCAGCGATTCCACCGCCGAGGAAGATGCGACCTGTGCGTTGCAGATCCTGCTCGCTGGCGAACTGTCCAGCGTCGACAGCACACGACTGATGGGAGACATGGACGCATGGGGCTACACATTCCGGCTCGGTTCGGCGCGCGCGTGGTTCGAGAACGATGCCGAAGATGCTTTCGCATTTCTTGTCGGACGCGGCCTCGTGGATGTCGGTCGCAATCTGCAACAATTCACATGCGCGGAAATCGCATCAACGAATTGAATCGTGGCGTCCATCACATCCGAATTGTGGCGTGCGTCACATTCTGCTTGATCGACGCAGACGAAACTCGATGCACCAGTCCGTGCTCCTTCCGCATCCTTCCCCCGGGGTGATCCATGAACACGACACAGATCCAGCGCACGCGTTGCTTCGCATTTGCCACTTCCGCACTCCTGTCGGTTTCGGTGCAGGCACAAAACGCCGCTGTCACCATCAACGTCGATGCGAATGCGAATAAACATTCGATCAGCCCGTACATTTACGGCGTCGCGTTCGCGAGCACCGCGCAACTCAGCGATCTCAACGCGCCGCTGAACCGGCAAGGCGGCAACAACGCATCGCGTTACAACTGGCAAGCCAACGCGTCGAATCACGACTTCGACTGGTACTTCGAGAGCATCGACGAAGGCGGCCCAACGCCCGGCGGCATGGTTGACAGCTTCATCGCGGACACGCATGCGGCCAGCGCGCAGCCGATGGTGACGATTCCGATGCTCGACTGGGTCGGCAAACTGGCGGCGAACCGCAACAAGCTCGCGAGCTTCTCGCAGGCAAAGTACGGCGCACAGACCGGCAACGACTGGCAGTACTATGCCGACGCGGGCAATGGCGTCCTCAAGAGCACCGGCCTGGAAATCACCGGCAACGACCCGAACGACGCCAACGTACCAGCCGGGGTGGCCTTTCAGCAGGGCTGGGTGCAGCACCTGCTCGGCAAGTGGGGCAATGCTGCGAGCGGCGGCCTGAAGTTCTACATCCTCGACAACGAACACAGCATCTGGCACGGCACCCACCGCGACGTGCACCCGACCGGCGCGACGATGGCGGAGATCCGCCAGAAAATGATCGACTACAGCAACATGATCAAATCGGTTGATGCGGGCGCGACCGTGGTCGGCCCCGAGGAATGGGGCTGGAGCGGCTACCTGCTCTCGGGCTATGACCAGCAATACGGCGCGCAGCACGGGTGGGGTGTCAATCCTGACAAGGCCAACAACCACACCAGCCTCGACTACATGCCGTGGCTGCTCGACCAGTTGCACAAATACGACCTCGCGAACGGTACTCACGTGCTCGATGTGTTTTCCCTGCACATCTATCCACAGAGCGGCGAATACAGCGACGACACCTCAAGTGCCATGCAGTTGTTACGCAACAAGTCCACGCGCTCGCTGTGGGACCCGGGTTACACGGACGTGAGCTGGATCGGCAGCAAGGTCTACCTGATCCCGCGCATGAAGAGCTGGGTTGCGACGTATTACCCAGGGCTCAAGACCGCGATCACCGAATACAGCTGGGGTGCCGAGGGACACATCAACGGCGCGACTACGCAGGCCGACATCTACGGCATCTTCGGTCGCGAAAGCCTCGACTACGCCACGCGCTGGACCACGCCGGATGCATCCTCGCCGACGTACAAGGCCATGAAGATGTACCGCAACTACGATGGCAGCAAGCACGGCTTCGGCGACACCTCCGTCGCGTCCGTTGTTCCCGACCCTGAGGTCGACAAATTGTCCGCGTTCGCGGCGATACGGAGCAGCGACGGCGCGCTCACCGTTATGGTGATTTCCAAGGTTCTGTCGGGCAGTACGCCGGTCACCGTGCACCTCGCGAATTTCCCAGCCGGTGCCACCGCACAGGAATGGCAACTGACATCCGCCAATGCGATTGCGCGAAAATCCGATGTCGCCGTGAGTTCCGGCAATATCGCGGTATCGGTGCCGGCGCAGAGCATCAGTTTGTTCATCGTCCCCGTAACTGGAGCCGCCAATCTCCCGCCGACCGCTGTCGCAAACGCAACGCCAACTGCAGGAATCGCGCCACTCGCAGTGCATTTTTCCTCGGCGGGTTCGATCGATAGCGACGGCAGCATCGCGTCCTATGCATGGGCGTTCGGCGATGGCGCCAGCAGCGCCAGCGCCAACCCGAGTCACAACTACGCAACGCTTGGCACCTACCATGCAAAGCTGACCGTCACCGACAACCTGGGCGCGACAGCCAGCAAGATCGTCGTGTTGACCGTAACCGATGGCTCCGGTCCGATCGCGGCTCCGTCGGTGCTCAGGGCGCAGATCGCAGGCGGCACGGTGACGCTGACGTGGAGGGACAATTCGAACAACGAACAACGTTTCCAGATCAGCCGCGCGCTGTCTACTTCGGGAAATTTCGTACAGGTCGGCAGCGTCACTGCGAACAGCACGCAGTTTGTGCAGACGGGAGTCCCTTCGCGCACCTATCTCTATCGCGTGCGCGCCTATAACCAGACGACGGGTGTCTACTCCGACTACTCAAATACCTTGCATGTGACGGTACCTTAGCGAGCGGCATGTTACGCACAGGTTGAGCGAACTGGACCGCATTGCACGGTGGCGATAGGCCGCGCACGCTCCAGGCAATGCATTCACGCAGCCATCAGAGCACACTTGGCCCGATCCATCGCCGCGTCACCTTCCCTCGCAACAGGACAATCCCATGCGCATGTTGAGCGTGATCCTGATCGGACTGGTTGCGTTCGAGCACATGTATTTCATGTATCTGGAAATGTTCGTGTGGACTGCTCCGAAGACGCGGCGCACGTTCGGCACCACCGCCGAGTTCGCCGAAGCGAGCAAATCGCTGGCCGCGAATCAGGGCCTGTACAACGGATTTCTCGCAGCCGGGCTAGTCTGGAGCCTGCTGCAACCCGACGCCGCGTTCGCCTTGCAACTGAAGATCTTCTTCCTCGCCTGCGTGATCGTCGCGGCAATCTACGGCGCACTCAGCGTCAAGCGCAGCATCCTGTACGTGCAAGGCGTTCCGGCAATGCTCGCGCTGGCCGCGACTCTCTGGATTGGTTGAACCCACTCAGGCAGTAGCTCTACCAACATTCGCCGAACGCTACATTTCGTCGTTGGGTTCCAGTGCTGCGCTCTGTGCGGGAACATCGGGCACATGGGCATGGTGGCGCGCGTAGCCTTTCCACAACAGCCACGCGACCATGGTAAACGCTGCGGCCGTCAGCGCAAGATGCAACCCGCTGTGCGCGACCATGGGCGATACCACGCCCGCGACGATCGCGTTGAGTACCAGTCCGATGAATGCTTGCGCCGACGATGCGCTGCCGCGCTGGCGCGGATACATGTCGAGCAGTGCAAGGGTAAGGATTGGAAACACCAGCGCCACGCCGAACGCGGTCAGCATGATCGGCAGCACCGCCAATGGCAGCAGCAAGGGCACGCCAAACGCGCTGAATACGATCGGATGCAGGTTCAGCGCGATGGAATTGAAGGCGAGATTGATCGCCGCCGCCGCGCCGCTGATCGCGCAGCCGAGATTCGCCATCCGCAACCCGCTGATGCGCCCGGCCATGCGCCCCGAAGTGAAGGCGCCAAGCATCATGCCTCCGATAGTGGGCGCGAAAAACCATGCGAACTGACGTTCGTTCAAGCCCATCAGATCCATCACGAACACCGGCGCCGATGCGATGTAGAGAAACAGCGCGTTGAAATTCAGCGAGCCGGCGATCGCCAGCTTCACGAATGTCGCATTGCCGAGCATTGCGCGATTCGTGTGCAGCAACGTGGACGGCCGGAACGGTGTGCGTTGCTCTGCCGGATGGGTTTCCGGCAATGCGAAGAACGTCGTCGTCCATAGCACCGCAGAAAACAACAGCAGAAACCAGAAAATCGAGTGCCAGCCCGACCAGCCGAGCAACCAGCCGCCGATCACCGGTGCGATCGCCGGCGCGATGCTGAAGATCATCGATACATTGCTCATCATGCGTTGCGCGTCGTCGCCGTGCATGCGGTCGCGGATCACCGCACGACCGACGATCAAACCCACGCCAGCCGACAATCCCTGCAAGACGCGGAACGCCAGCAATTGAGTGATCGTCGTTGACAATGCACAGCCGATCGATGCGAGCGCAAATACCGCAAGCCCGGTCAGAATCACTCGACGTCTGCCGTATGCATCCGACAGTGCGCCGTGGAACAACGAAGTCGCCGCATAACCGACGAGATAGATACTGACCGTCTGCTGCATCAGCCAAGGGCTGACCGCAAGCTCGTCCGCGATCACCCGGAACGCGGGAAAGATCGTGTCGATCGAGAACGGGCCGAACATCGCCAGGCCGCCCAACAGCAGGGCCAGTCGGGCGCGGGAGATGGACAAATCGGGACGCATCAGGGGAACCAGCGGTGCTTTGTGTCAGCATATCAGGCCGTTCAATTTGACCAGTCTGCCGCCTTGAAGCATCGCCACTTGCCCTCCATTTCATACCGATGACCAACCCCATAGACACCACTGGCGACGCGCCCGTCGCACGCTCCGCATCCGCACGCAGCGAATCGCAGGTCGTGCGCGAATTGCTGCCGTTCCTGAAGCCTTATTGGGGTCGCATCACGCTCGCGCTGGCAATGGTGCTGATCGGCAAGTTCGCGAACCTCATCGTGCCAATGGTGCTCAAGAATCTGGTCGACGACCTGGGCATGAAGGCGTCGTCGCTGCCGCTGGTTCTGCCAGTAGCCTTGCTGATCGCATACGGCGCTTCGCGATTGGCGGTGACATTGTTCACCGAACTGCGCCAGGTCGTGTTCGCGCGAGTGATGGCGCGGGTGTCGCGGCGGGTGACCTTGCAGGTGTTCCGCCATCTGCATGCGCTGTCATTGCGCTTTCATCTCGCGCGTCGCACCGGCGGCGTGGCGCGCGATGTCGAACGCGGCGGCAGCGCGATCTCCGACCTGCTCGACTGGACGCTGTACACAATTTTCCCGACGATCATCGAAGTGGCGATGGTGACCGGCGTGCTTGTGTGGAAGTACGACTGGGGTTTCGCAGGCATCACCCTGGTCACGCTGGTCGCATACATCATCTTCACGTTCTCGATCACCGAATGGCGCACGCGTTTTTACCGCGCCTCGGTCGAAGCCGACACGCGTGCGAACGAACGCGCGGTGGATTCGCTGCTCAACTATGAAACCGTGAAGTACTTCGGCAACGAAGAACACGAAGCGCGGCGCTATGACGAGAACCTGATCCATCTGGAGAACGCCAGCGTCAAGAGCCGCAAGACGCTTGCCGTGCTGAATCTCGGCCAGAGCGCGATCGTCGCACTCGGCGTCACCGCGATGATGTGGCGCGCGGCAGCCGGCGTAGTGGCGGGCACGATGACCGTCGGCGACCTCGTCCTGGTCAACGCCTATCTGTTGCAGTTGTCGGCGCCGCTCAATCTGCTCGGCATGATGTATCGCGAGGTCAAGGCCGCATTCACCAATCTCGAACGCCTGTTCGGTCTGCTCGACGAACGTCAGGACGTGCAGGATCGCCCCGATGCGAAACCATTGCATGTACGCCGGCCGCGCGTAGCGTTCGAGAAGGTCCAGTTCGCGTACGACGCGCGCCGCACGATCCTGCAAGGCATCAGTTTCGAGATTCCGCCGGGCGGCACCGTTGCGGTGGTCGGCCATTCCGGCTCCGGGAAATCCACGCTTGCACGATTGCTGTACCGCTTTTACGACGTGGATTCCGGTCGCATCGTGATCGACAACGCGCATGGCGAGTCGCACGACATCCGCGATTACACGCAAGCCTCCGTGCGTGGCGCGATCGCCATCGTTCCGCAGGACACCGTGCTATTCAACGACACGATCTACTACAACATCCTCTACGGCCGCCCGGACGCCACCCGCGAGGAAGTCGAGAATGTCGCGCGTGCCGCGCACATCCACGACCTGATCGTGTCGCTGCCGGATGGTTATCAATCCGAAGTCGGCGAACGCGGGCTGAAACTGTCGGGCGGCGAAAAACAGCGCGTCGCGATCGCGCGCGCACTGTTGAAGAATCCGGCGATCCTGATTTTCGACGAAGCGACTTCGGCGCTCGATTCCAAATCCGAGCAGGCGATCCAGTCCGAACTCGATCGCATCGCCGTCGGCCGCACGACGCTGATCATTGCGCACCGCCTGTCCACGGTGATGGGTGCCGACGAAATCCTCGTCATGGATGCAGGGCGCATCGTCGAACGCGGCAGCCACGCCGCACTACTCGCGCGCAATGGCGCCTATGCGGCGATGTGGCAATTGCAGCAACGCGAACAAGAACAACTGCGCGCCGCTGATCGAATTGACGCGGTTGCGCTCGACCTGGAGTCGACGCGATAGCGCGATCGTTCCAACCAGTCCGATTCAATCGCCGAACTGCGTTGCTGTTGAGGGTCCGCAATTGCGTCGGAAACTTCCTTGCGATTGCCAGTCCAGATCAGTCGAACACGAACACTTCGCGGGCCTTCCGGGTTTCGGGCAGCACATAGACGATCCCTTGTGTCCCCGTAAAGGCGGGACTGACAACACTTTCATAGAACTTCTTCGGAACGTTGATGCAACCCCAGGAAATCCGGTGATCCAGCGGCTTCGAACTGGCCAGTCGTTGCAGGCGGTGTTCCTCGGGCCTGTTGGTGACGACCGGATGCATGGCAATGGAATTATCGTAGTCCACCCAGAGAATTGCCTTGCCGGCCGCATCATGGCCCAGCGAGGCGACGAAACGGCCCGCTGGCGTGACGCGCAGTCCCGGGCCAATGTCCTTCATTTTTCGGTTGCGAATCGCAGCTGTGGAATCATCGCCGAGCGCCAGACCGAGCAGCACCGGCGCCGCGCCGCGGAGCTTGCCCACCGCATCAAATACAAAAACCCTGGCGGCGACCTTGTCGACAATCACGAAGGGCAGCCGGTGATTGTCAGTTGTCTCGACAACCCGGTCTGCTAGATGACGAACGTCCTCCGATGCTGTTTCGCGTTCAAAGTTTGCGTGAGTAGCCAAACCTGCGGGCGCGGGCAGCGGTTCGGCAGGAGAACGAGCCACGGTTCCGGGCTGCGCCAATATGGCGTCGCTCGGGTTGGCCGGTTGCATGACGCCCTCGGCGAAGACCGGCTGCAGAATTGCGGCAGCCAGCAGCCCAAGGATCGCCCTTGAAATGAAGGCAACGCCCGGGCTCAAGCTCCCCGGGCGCTGTGCTCGCTGTTGACGCCAATCCATGCCATTGGGACCTGCACCCATCAGTTGCGCACGGGCTTGGGCGGAAGCTCAGGCACCACCGGTGGCGCCTGTTCGACGACCGGTGTTTCCACCACCAGCACGGTGGACGGCGGCGACTCCACCGGTGTCACCAGCGGCGGCGCTACAGGCGGCACGCCAGGCGGCGGCGCTACCGGAATAACGATAATTGGCGGTGGCGGTGGCGGTGGCGGTGGCGGTGGCGGTGGCGGTGGTGGTGGTGGTGGTGGTGGCGGTGGCGGTGGCGGTGGCGGTGGCGGTGGCGGTGGCGGTGGCGGTGGCGGTGGCGGTGGCG
>JBBQAN010000004.1:0-160074 GCA_038316385.1 Lysobacterales bacterium
CATCAGCTCACCGCCAGCGTCCGCTTCACCGCCGCAACGATCTTCTCGACACTTGGCAGGTATTTCATCTCCAGCCGGAACAGCGGAATGTGGGTGTCGTAACCGGTGACGCGCTGCACGGGTGCGAGCAACTCGAACAGACATTCCTCGGCGACGCGTGCGGCGATCTCGGCACCGAACCCGGCGGTGCGCGGCGCCTCATGCACGATCACGCAGCGACCAGTTTTTTGCACGGATTCGCGGATGGTGTCGAAGTCGAGCGGTGTGAGCGTGGCGACGTCGATCACTTCTGCGCTGATGCCTTCTTTCGCCAGTGCATCGGCCGACTCCAGCGTTTCCTTGACCTGCGAGCCCCACGTCACTAGCGTTACATCGCTGCCATCGCGCAGCACGAAGCACACGTCGAGCGGCAACGCCTCGCCGTCATCCGGCACCTCTTCCTTGTACTGGCGATAGATGCGCTTGGGCTCCATGAAGATCACCGGATCCGGATCGCGGATCGCGGCAAGCAGCAATCCGTACGCGCGCTGTGGCGACGATGGCAGTACGACGCGCAGACCAGGCACGTTGGTGAAGATCGCTTCGTTCGCTTCGGAATGATGTTCCGGCGCACGAATACCGCCGCCCCACGGCACGCGCAGCACCATCGGGCAGGTCAGACGACCGCGGGTGCGGTAGCGCATGCGTGCGGCGTGGCAGACGATGAAGTCGACCATCGGATACATGAAACCGTCGAACTGCGCCTCGGCCACCGGACGCATGCCTTGAGAGGCCATGCCGACGGTGAGCCCGGCGATCGTGGTTTCATCCAGCGGCGTATCGATCACGCGCTCGGGGCCGAATGTTTGCGACAGGCCGGCGGTGGCACGAAACACCCCGCCGTTGATGCCGACATCTTCGCCGAGCACGACGACCGAATCGTCGTGTTTGAGCTCGTAGGCAAGCGCCTGGGTGATCGCTTCAATCAGGGTAATGGCGGCCATTAGCGCTTCTCCCAACTGATGGCATCGTCGCGTTGCGCGACGAGATCCGCCGGCAGCTCCGCATACAGGAAATCGAACATCACCTCGACCGGCTGGGTCTTGGTGTTGAGGTAGGCGTCGATTTCGATGTCGACCTTCTTGCCGCATTCCTCGGCCCAGGCCTTTTCTTTCTTTTCGTCCCACAGCTTTTCGTTGGTGAGGTACGTGCGCAGGCGCGTCATCGGTTCGCGCGTCCAGCCGTCTTTCACTTCCTGCTCGCCGCGATAACGGCGCGCGTCATCGGCGGTGGTGTGATCGTGCAGGCGATAGGTCATGAACTCGATCACACTGCCGCCTTCGCCCTTGCGCGCGCGTTCGGTGGCGCGACGCATGGCTTCGAGCACGGCGATCAGATCGTTGCCATCGACCTGCAGGCAATGGAGGCCGCCGGCGATGCCTTTTTGCGCGAGTGTTTCTGCGCCGGTCTGCGCACTGCGCGGTACCGAAATCGCCCAACCGTTATTGATCACGCACAGCACCAGCGGCGAGGTGAATGCGCCAGCGGAATTGAGCGCCGCGTAGAAATCGGTTTTCGAAGAACCACCATCGCCGCAGCAGGCCACCGCAACCCGCTTTTGCTTGCGCAGCTTGAATGACAGCGCCGCGCCGGATGCCATCAGGCATTGCGTGGAAATCGGCACGCACCACGGATAATCGTTTTTCGGGCCGGCGAAATCGTTGCCGCGTTCGTCGCCGCCCCAGTACAGCAACACTTCGCGCGGCAACACGCCGCGCATGAACTGGGCGCCGTATTCGCGATAGCTGGGTGCGAACACGTCTTCGGGCAACATCGACGCGCCGATGCCGACGTGGGTGGCTTCGTGGCCGAGGGAGGCCGCGTACGTGCCGAGTTTGCCGGTGCGTTGCAGTGCGATCGCCTTGGTGTCGAACACGCGCACGAACAACATCTGCTTGAACAACTCGACCAGTCGCTTGCCATCTTTTGCAAACGCCGGCAGGTCGGATTTTTTACCGACCAGTTTTCCGGTCGAGTCCATGTATTGGAGATATTCGATCTCGAACTTTGCCGCGATACTCATGCGTGCGCTCGTGTGGTGGACATGCTGATAGGCGGCGTCATGTTGCCGTGACAAGGCAGGCAAGTTCGACCGCAGGCCGTACAATTGTCGCACGGAGGGGACGATGACGACCACGGACAACCAGCGCGCGCTCGAACAGGGCATCACCACCGACCTGCGCGGCCAACTCACATATGCCGAATATCTGCGGCTGGACGTTCTTCTGTCGGCGCAGCAGCCGCATTCGAATCCGCCGCAGCACGACGAGATGCTGTTCATCGTCCAGCACCAGGTCGCCGAGTTGTGGTTGAAGCTGATGATTCACGAATTGCGCGGAGTGCTCGCGCATTTGCAGGGCGATCGGCTTGCGCCGTGCTTCAAGATGTTCGCGCGAATCAAGCAGATCCAGCAGCAACTGACCGCGCAGTGGTCGGTTCTGGAAACGCTGACGCCGAGCGATTACCTGCAGTTCCGCGACATCCTCGGACCGGCGTCGGGATTCCAGTCGCTGCAATACCGGATCGTCGAATTTCTGCTCGGCAACAAGAACGCGGCGATGCTGGCCGCGTTCGCGCATGATCCGGTCGCGCAATCCGAACTGCGTGCCGCGCTCGAACAACCCGCGTTGTACGACGAATGTCTGCAATGGCTTGCCCGCCACGGTCACGCGATTCCTGCACATTGCCTGCAACGCGACTGGTCGCAACCGCATCTGCGCGACGAGGCGTTGTTGCCGGTCTTCAAGCGCATCTACGAGCAGACTGAAACATTCTGGGATGCTTATGATTTGTGCGAGCAACTTGTCGATATCGAGGTGAATTTCCAGCACTGGCGCTTCCGCCACATGAAGACGGTCGAGCGCATCATTGGTTTCCGGCGCGGGACGGGTGGTTCGTCGGGGGTCGGGTTCCTCAAAAAGGCGTTGGAATTGACCTTCTTCCCTGAGCTGTTCGAGGTGCGCGGATTGATTGGCAGCGAGTGCGACCGAGCCTGAATGATGTTGCGATGCACCATGCAATGGGTTGGACGGCGATCGTGCGCAACAGGTATATGTAGGCTAGTCGTCGGCTTGCTGGCTTCTCCGCATGCTTTGAATCCATACATGATTTTATCTATCGCCGAGGTGGCTTGATGTCGTCGCAACCTGTGTACGTGCCGAAAGGGGAATGGCTTGGCCATCCCAAGGGTTTGTATCTGCTGTTTGCCACAGAGATGTGGGAGCGCTTCAGTTATTACGGCATGCGCGCTTTGATGGTGCTGTGCCTGACAGCGGCGACGAATGCGGCGGACCCAGGTTTTGGGTGGTCGGATGGCAACGCGCTCAAGTTGTATGCCTGGTACACCGGCCTGGTCTATTTCACGCCGGTGATCGGCGGATGGATTGCGGATAATTTCATCGGTCAGCGCTTGTCGGTGATCATCGGCGGCCTGGTGATGGCTGCGGGACAATTCACGTTGGCCGCCAGTTTCGGCGCAAAATCCATCGATATCTTCATGATCGGTCTGGGTCTGCTCGTGGTCGGCAATGGTTTTTTCAAAGCCAACATTTCCACCATGGTGGGCGAGTTGTATCCGAAGGGTGATATCCGCCGCGACGGCGCGTTCACGATCTTCTACATGGGCATCAACCTCGGCGCATTCCTCGCCCCGTTCATCTGCTCGACGCTTGGCGAGAGCGCGGACTACGGCTGGAGATACGGATACATGGCGGCTGGCATCGGCATGCTGCTGTCGGTGGTGATTCAGCTTACCTTCTCGAACCGGTACCTCGGCGATCTGGGCAAACGCCCGGGCGCGCAGCGTGCGCTGGAAATGAGCGGCGGCGTCAAGACCCCGTTGACCAGCGACGAGCGCGACCGCATGAAAGTGATCGTAGTGCTGTTCGTCTTCATCGTTGCATTCTGGGCGTCGTTCGAGCAGGCCGGCGGCCTGATGAATATCTGGGCTGAGAAATCAACCAATCGCATGGTCGGTAGTTTTGAAGTGCCGGCGGGCTGGTTCCAGTCGCTCAATCCGGTTTACATAGTGATCCTCGCGCCGATGTTCGCATCGTTCTGGTTATGGCTCGGCAGGCGCGGCACCAATCCGCCGGCTCCGAAGAAAATGATTTTTGGTCTGCTGTTGACTGCGGTTGGATTCGTCTGCATGGTCGCCGCCGTGCTTCAGGCGCACGCGTCGGCCGATCACAAGGCCGGCATGACGTGGTTGTGCCTGGCATATCTGTTCCACACCATGGGCGAACTGTGCATCTCGCCCGTCGGCCTGTCACTGATGACGAAGCTCGCGCCGCTGCGTTTCGCGAGCCTGATTATGGGAGTCTGGTTCCTGATCAACTTCATGGCCAACATCATCGCGGGCTATGTGGGCGCGTACGCCGAAAAGCTCGGCGAACTCCCGATCTTCGGCGGCATCACCGTCGTGTTGGTTGTGTTCGCGGCCCTCCTATGGGCAATCTCGGGCAAGTTGGTGGACTGGATGCATGGCGCGGAGAACATCATCGATCGCAATCCGTTGCAGAACGAGTCGGAAGCTGCGATTACCTGACGACGCAAGGCTGCGCATTCGGGCGCGGCCGCAACGCACTTTTATCAGAAGCCCTTGGTGGAAAAGGGCCGTTCGCGATACAAGGTGATACAAAAATGACGACGAAATCTGCTTGCCTTTGCGTTTTGCTGGGAGCAGCCATGCTTTGCGCAACCGGGGCGATTGGGGCGACCCTGAGCAAGCTTCCGCCGACCACGATCGCGCGGCAGTTTTACGAGGCATGGCATTTGAACAAGCACGCTGCAGCGCTGAAATTTGCGGACAAAGTCGCTGTCGACAAACTCTTTGAAACTCCGTGGCGCATGATGAAGTTCGAGGGTTGCGATGTGCGCGACGAGGGTGGCTTTGAATGCGTGTACCGGGACGCGAAAAATGATTTCTCCATTGCGATGATCATCGACGGTGGCGCGAGCGTGGGCGGTTACAACGTCACGTCGGTCAGCTTTTCCAGCGAGGAATAATTTTTCGCCGACACAGGCGATGTGATAGCACGTTCTTGAACCATCGTGGCGCTGCAAGTGCGATGCAACGGAGGCCGTTGAGCAGCATATCTTCGCGCCTGGATAATCATCCAGTGCGTTCAATCCACTTGAACAGCACTTGCGGGCGCTGACTGGATTAACGCGTACACAACGAAGGCCGCCGGCTCAGGCGATATAATCAGGAATCGCAAGAGTTTCCCGGTGGAACTCATTTTCGGAATCGACCATGCACGCACAACCTGCTTCCGCACCCAACCTCGGCATGCAACCGACCACCTTCGCCAATCCGATGGGCATCGACGGCTTCGAGTTCGTAGAGTTTGCCGCAGTGGATGCGGCGCCTCTGCACGCGCTGTTCAAGCGCATGGGTTTTGCTGCGGTGCTCCGCCACAAGACGCGCGCGATCAGCGTGTATCGCCAAGGCGGCGTGAATTTCCTGATCAACGAGGATCCCGATTCGTTCGCCGCCGATTTCGCCAAGACGCATGGTCCTTGCGCCTGCGGGTTCGCGATCCGTTTCAGCAAGCCTGCGGCTGAAGTGCTCGATACCGTGCTTGGCAATGGCGGCGAGACGATCGACCACAAGGAAGCGAGCAAGGCGGTGGAAGCGCCGGTGGTGAAGGGGATCGGTGATTGCATGCTGTATCTCGTCGATCGATATGGCGGCAAGGGCAGCATGTTCGAAGATTACGTGCCGATCGCGGGCGCGGACCAGAATCCGCAAGGTTACGGCCTGACCTTCATCGACCACCTCACCCACAACCTGTTCTTCGGCAACATGCAGAAGTGGTCGGATTATTACGAGCGCCTGTTCAACTTCCGCGAGATCCGCTACTTCGACATCAAGGGCGTTAAAACCGGGCTGGTATCGAAGGCGATGACCGCGCCCGACGGCGTGGTGCGCATCCCGCTCAACGAATCGAACGACCCGAAATCGCAAATCAACGAGTATCTTGATGCCTACAAGGGTGAGGGCATCCAGCACATTGCCTGCTTCACCGACGATATCTATTCGACAATCGAAGCGATGCGAGGACAGGGCGTGGAATTCCTCGATACGCCTGACACCTATTTCGACGTGATCGATCAGCGCGTGCCGAACCATGGCGAGGACGTTCCGCGTCTCAAGCGCAACAAGATCCTGATTGATGCCGACGCCGAGACCAAGCAGCGCAAGCTGCTGCAGATCTTCACGACGAACGCGATCGGGCCGATCTTCTTCGAGATCATCCAGCGCAAGGGGAATGAAGGTTTTGGCGAAGGCAACTTCCAGGCTTTGTTCGAGAGCATTGAGCGCGACCAGATGAAGCGCGGCGTGCTCTGATTCGCACGGATTTGAGCATGGCAAACGAGACATTCCAATCCGGCTTCGGCAACGAATTCGCCACTGAGGCAATCGTCGGCACCTTGCCCGTGGGTCGGAACTCGCCGCAGGTTGTTGCGCATGGTCTTTACGCCGAACAGCTCAGCGGTACCGCGTTCACCGCGCCGCGAAATGAGAATCGGCGCAGCTGGCTGTATCGCATTCGTCCGGCGGCCTTGCACGGCGAATTTGCGTTGTTGCCGGAAGGCGCTTTCCACGATCGTTTCGACGACATGCCGGTAACGCCGAACCAGTTGCGCTGGAGCCCGCGCGCAGTCCCCGAAGCGCCCACCGACTTCGTCGACGGCCTGTTTACAGTGGCCGGCAACGGCAGTGCGGCTGCGCAGCAGGGCATCGGCATCCATTTGTACGCGGCCAATCGCGATATGCGCGGGCGCTATTTCTACAGCGCAGACGGCGAGTTGTTGATCGTGCCGCAGCAGGGCCGGTTGCGAATCGCTACCGAGCTGGGCTTGCTGGCGATCGAACCGCAGCAGATTGCGGTGATTCCCCGTGGCGTGCGTTTCCGTGTCGAGCTTCCCGATGGCCCGTCGCGTGGCTATATCTGCGAAAATTTTGGTGCGTTGATGCGGCTGCCGGATCTCGGCCCGATCGGTTCGAACGCGCTTGCGAACGCGCGCGATTTCCAGACTCCCGTCGCGGCGTACGAAGACATCGATGGCGATTTCGAGCTCATCGCAAAATTCCAGGACAGATTGTGGTCGGCGAAGATTGATCACTCGCCGCTCGATGTCGTCGGCTGGCATGGCAACTACGCGCCGTACCAGTACGACCTGCGCCGCTTCAACGCGATTGGATCGATCAGCTACGACCATCCCGATCCGTCAATCTTCACTGTGCTGACCTCGCCATCGGACACGCCCGGCACTGCGAACATGGATTTCGCAATCTTCCCGCCGCGCTGGCTGGTGGCGCAGGACACGTTCCGCCCGCCGTGGTTCCATCGCAACATCGCCAGCGAATTCATGGGCCTCATCCATGGCACCTACGATGCGAAGGCCGAAGGATTCGCGCCCGGCGGCTGCTCACTGCACAACTGCATGAGTGGACACGGGCCGGATGCGACGACGTTCGAGAAAGCGAGCAAGGCCGACCTGTCGCAGCCCGACGTGATCGCCGACACCATGGCTTTCATGTTCGAAACGCGCGCAGTGATCCGTCCGACCGCGCAGGCGCTGGATGCATCCGCACGCCAGCGCGATTACCAGGATTGCTGGCGCGGGCTTGCGCGCAGGTTCCAGCCGAGTTGAAGAGCTCGTCTCATATACGGTTTGAGCGTCGTCCTATTTCTTGCTTGTGCCAGAGGAAAGGCTGAAGTTGATCCGGTGATTGAATGCAATTGCGTACGGATTAATGGCTGGCCATAGGCAGGATGTGAAGCGCGGCATGCGCAAGTAATCGCGCTTCGCGTTACTCTGCTGCCATCACCATGTTCCTGATCAAGGACGCGACATGAGCCGACCCGACATGATCAGAGCAGGCATCCTGTTCGCAGTGCTGGCGCTGCTGGCGCTGCTGGCGGCCTGCAAGCAATCTGCACAGGAACACGCGCGGGCAATACCGGATGCCGCCGATGTCGCAACTGCCGACGCGCAGGCGGCGCAGGCGGCACAGGCGGACAGTTCGGCGACTGCATTGCCGCTGAAAAAGGCTTCCGTGACCGATATGCCGATGCCCGGAGCCACGGCCGCACCGACAGCGACGGTGGGCGCCACCGGATTCGGCACTGCGCGTTTCGGCATGCATCGGGTCGACGTCGAGCATGTCGCGAACGGAGCCTTCGAAGGTTCCACGCAGGTGAGTGGATGTCAACGAACGCACCGCGCGGGTCAACCCGACATCGTGTATCTGTTCGATGACGGCAAGTTGCAGCGCATCGATGTGCGCACGCCTGGCGTGATGGCCGATGGCGGTGGACACGTCGGCATGCAGATCGACGAGATCCGCACGTTGTACGCCGGGAAGCTGACCGAGCAACCGCGCAATGACGTGCATGGCGGCCTTTCACTCAAGGCCATCGACAAGAACGGCAGCGGTTTGATCTTCGAAACCGACGCGAACGGCATCGTCACCGCATTCCGCGCCGGAGTTGCGCCGGAGCTTGATCGGGTCGAGGGTTGTTCCTGAATTCTGGTTGCGCCATCGCCGCGCGTCGCTGCGCACCAGCAGCTGCATGAAGCGCGTGTTGGTGTTCGGCGCGAGCGGGCAACTCGGCGACGCGTTATTGCCGTTATTGCGCGACGGGGATTGCGATGTGCGCGCGGTGTCGCGCGGGTCGCATGTGGATCATGAAGGCGTGAAGTGGATCGTGGGTGCGCTCGACGAGTCGACGGTTGCACCTCGCGATTGCGATATCGTCTTCAGTCTCGGCCCACTGGATGCGTTCGCGCGCTGGCAAGAGCGCGTCGGCCCGATTGCGCCGCGCGTGATCGCATTCGGCTCGACCAGCATTGCGACCAAGGACACATCAAGCGATGCTGCCGAACGCGATGTCGCGGCGCGATTGCGTACGGCCGAAGACACGCTATTTGCGTTCGGCGCGCATCGCGGTGTCGGCGTGACAGTGTTGCGGCCGACGCTCGTGTACGGACGCGGGCGCGATCGCACGTTGAGCCGCATCGCTGCACTGGCGCTGCGTCATGGCGTGCTGGCGCTGCCGCGCAATGCCACCGGTCTGCGTCAACCTGTGCATACCGACGATCTCGCACTCGCCGCCCTCGCCGCAGCATGCGCGCCGCTATCGGCAGGGCGCGCCTACGATGTGCCTGGTGGCGAAACCCTGTCGTTCTTCGACATGACCGCGCGCACCCTCGCAGCACTGCGACCGCGACCGCGCCTGCTGCGATTGCCATCGCCATTGTTTCGCATGATGGTCGGTGCCGCACGCGGGCTCGGATTGATCGGCACAGAGGGATTCAATCGGGCGATGCTCGATCGCCTCGATGCCGATCTGGTATTCGATGCCGCAGATGCGCGTCGCGATCTCGGGTATGCGCCGCGTCCGTTTGCGCCGGATGCGACGATGTTCGCGCCGCCATAACCTAGCCGCGACGCGCAGCGAGCATGCCGCATGCTGGCTTCACCAAATCAATACGCGATCCCGAGCTTGCGGTACAACTTCGCGAGCACCCACAAGGGGCCGATCAGCAAGTACGAGAGGTCGGTGAGGAAGCTTGGCTTGCGGCCTTCGATCTTGTGGCCGACGAATTGCCCGATCCATGCGATGACAAACACTGTCACCGCAGTCCAGAACAACACCGGCACTCCGCAGCGCAGCCGCACCAGTTCGCACGACAAACCGAACGCTACGAACACGACGAGCATCCCGACCTCGAGCCGGCGCGAGAGTTGCCAGTAGAAGATGCTCGCGGCGGCGATCGCCAGACCAGCCCAAAGCCCTGGCCGGCCCATCGTCGGCGGCACCCGGATGCACCACAACAACGCGACCACCGACCAAAGGATTGCCGGCACGCACCAGACGTGAATCTTCTGATTGGTCGCGTTGCGATGGTCGCCGGAATAATTGTCGAACCATGTGATGAGAGGAATCATGGCAACCCTTCGGTTATTGCAACAAGCTGTATCGACGATGCACTTGATGATGCGTTGACAGCCGATCGGTTCGCTGATCATCGTACAGATGATTGCTCAGTCGGGTGTGATGCCGGCGAGGCGCTGCAACGCCTCGGCGTATTTCGCGCGGGTGCCTGCGATCACATCGGACGGAATTCGTGGGCCGGGCGCAGTTTTGTTCCAGTCCAGCGTCTCCAGATAATCGCGCACGAACTGCTTGTCGTAGCTTGGCGGGCTCGTGCCGATTTCATACGTGTCTGCAGGCCAGAAACGCGACGAATCCGGCGTCAGCATCTCGTCCATCACCAGCAAGCGGCCGTTCTCGTCGGTGCCGAATTCGAGTTTGGTGTCGGCGATCAAAATACCGCGCTGCGCCGCGTACTCGGCGGCGTACTTGTAGATCGCGAGAGTTGCGGCGCGCACCTGTTCCGCGAGATCGGCGCCGATCGTGGCGACCACCGCATCGAAACCGATGTTCTCGTCGTGCGCACCAGTCGCCGCTTTCGTCGAAGGCGTGAAGATCGGCTCGCGCAATTGTTCGGCTTGGCGCAAGCCGTCGGGCAGGGTGATTTCGCTGACGCGGCCGGTGCGCTGGTAATCCTTCCAGCCGCTGCCGATCAGGTAACCGCGTGCGATCGCTTCAATCGGAACGGGCTTCAAACGCTTCGCAACGACGGCGCGCTTCGCATACAGCGCGACATCGGTACCTGTGGGAAGCACATCGGCCACGGCGCGGCCGGTGAGGTGGTTGGGCATCAGGTGCGCGGTCTTGCCGAACCAGAAATTGCTGATCTGGCACAGCATTTCGCCCTTGCCTGGAATCGGGTCGGGCAGTACCACGTCGAATGCGCTCAAGCGATCGCTCGCGACGATCAGCAGTTCGTTGCCCGACAACGCATACACGTCGCGCACCTTGCCCCGGTGCAACAGGTCGAGGCCAGCCAAGTCGGACTGCAGCAGGGTTGTGGTCACGCGTGAACTCCGGCAAAGGGTCATTGTAACGAGCCTCGCGCAATACGCGCACCGTGCCCGGCGCGAGAGATCGCGGTGGACTGTAGAATTGGCATTCTCCCGCTGCGCCGGAACACCGATGTCGAACTGCATCATCGCGCCATCCATCCTCTCCGCCGACTTTGCGCGGCTCGGTGAAGAAGTCAACAATGTCCTCAAGGCTGGCGCCGACTGGATCCATTTCGATGTGATGGACAACCATTACGTTCCGAACCTGACGATCGGCCCGTTGCTGTGCGAGGCGCTGCGCAAACATGGAGTGACCGCGCCGATCGACGTGCATCTGATGGTAAAACCGGTCGATCGCATCGTGCCTGATTTTGCGAAGGCCGGCGCGACCTCGATCAGCTTCCATCCTGAGGCCACTGAACATATCGATCGCACCATTCAACTCATCAAGAGCTCGGGCTGCAAGGCTGGCCTGGTATTCAATCCGGCAACGCCTCTCGATTACCTCGACTTCGTGCTCGACAAGCTCGACATCGTCCTCATCATGTCGGTCAACCCCGGCTTCGGCGGCCAGAGCTTCATCCCGATGGCGCTGGAAAAAATCCGCCGCGTGCGCGAGCGCATCGATGCCAGCGGGCGCGATATCCGGCTCGAAGTCGATGGTGGCGTGAAGGCTGACAATATCGGTGAGATCGCGGCGGCGGGTGCGGATACGTTTGTCGCTGGCTCGGCGATTTTCGGGGCGAAGGATTATGCGGTGGAGATCGCGGCGATGCGCGCGGCTGTTGAGATGACACGCAAATGATGAAGCCCTGAACGATCCTTCGGGATCGGTTCAGGGCTTTGAAGAATTGAGCATCCTTGCCCGACTTTCATCCTTGCGATGGTGGTGCGCCACGCATTCATCAAATGCCGGCGCCATCCGCAGAATCGCATCCGGCCATGACAGCGCGATGACGAAAGCTCACGCTGGCATACTCGCCGTTCGCCATCGTGAGTCTCGCCGTGATCGATCAAGCTGCGTTTGACCAACTCGCCGCCGCCCGCCACAACCGCATCCCGGTCGTGCGCGAGGTGTTGTCCGACCTCGATACGCCGCTGTCGGTGTACCTGAAACTCGCGGATGGCCCGCACACCTATCTGTTCGAGTCGGTGGAAGGCGGCGAAACCTGGGGGCGTTATTCGATCATCGGCCTGCCGGCGAAACGCACCTACACGTTTCGCGGGCACACGCTGGAAATTCGCGAGCATGGCGACGTTGTCGAGTCGCGTGAACTCGCCGATCCATTCGCCGAAGTCGAAAAAATCCGCGCGCAATTCAGCGTGCCGCGCATGCCGGAGTTACCGGCGTTCACTGGCGGACTCGTAGGCTATTTTGGCTTCGAGACGATCGGCTGGATCGAGCCGCGCCTTGCCAGCGATGCGGGCAAGCCCGACCAACTCGGCACACCCGACGCGCTGCTGCTTTTGTCTGAAGAAGTCGCGGTATTCGACAACCTCAAAGGTCGCTTGTACCTGATCGTGCACGCCGATCCTGCACAGCCACAAGCCTATGCGCGCGCGCGGCGGCGGCTCGACGAACTCGTGCACAAGCTACGTCATTCCGGTCGGAGTTACCCCGACATGCTCGCGCCATCGGCATTGAACGAAGAGGATTTTATTTCGGGTTTCACCGAAGAAGGCTACAAGACGGCAGTGCGCACCGCGCAGGAAGCGATCAAGGCTGGCGAAGTGTTTCAGGTGGTGTTGTCGCAGCGGATGTCAGTGCCGTTTCGCGCGCGACCGCTGGATGTGTATCGCGCCTTGCGTGCGCTCAATCCGTCGCCGTATATGTATTTCCTCGACCTCGACGGAACCCAGGTCGTTGGCTCGTCGCCGGAAATCCTTGTCCGCCTGAAAGACAACACCGTGACCGTGCGCCCGATTGCTGGCACTCGCCGTCGCGGCAAGACCCATGAGGAAGATATGGCGCTCGAAGCCGAATTGCTCGCTGATCCGAAAGAACGCGCCGAGCACTTGATGCTGATCGATCTTGGTCGCAACGATATCGGTCGCGTTGCCGTTCCGGGCAGCGTGCAAGTCGGCGAACAGTTCGTGATCGAACGCTATTCGCACGTGATGCACATCGTCAGCGAAGTCACCGGCACGTTGCGCGAAGGCTTGAGCTACGCCGATGTGCTGAAAGCGGCATTCCCGGCTGGCACTGTGAGCGGTGCGCCAAAAATCCGCGCACTGGAGATTATCCGCGAGCTTGAACCGGTCAAGCGCAACATCTACGCCGGCGCGATCGGCTACATCGGCTGGTGGGGCGACGCCGACACTGCGATCGCGATCCGTACTGCGGTGATCCACGACGGTCGCCTGCACGTGCAGGCCGGAGCCGGCATCGTGCACGACTCCGACCCGCAAACAGAATGGAATGAAACCATGAGCAAAGGCAGGGCGCTGTTCCGAGCGGTGGCGCAGGCTGCGGAAGGGTTGTAGTGGCTGCGCCGACGTTCGTATCGTCGGGCGGTTTTACCAGGCTCTTCCGTATTGTTTAGGAGCAGTGATCTCGGTGCCAAGTTCTTTCGCCGCCCGTCGAGGAAAGTACGGATCGCGCAAAAATTCGCGCGCCATAAAGATCAGATCGGCATCACCGTCATCGAGGATTTTCTGCGCCTGCACTGCGTCGGTGATCAGCCCGACCGCGCCAGTGGCAATTCCGGCTTCGCGGCGGATGCGCGCAGCGAATGGCACTTGGTAACCGGGGCCGAGCGGAATGGTTGCGTGCGGCACATTGCCACCGGACGACACGTCGATCAGGTCGACGCCGTCAGATTTGAGCCAACGAGCAAGCTCGATGCATTCGTCGATATCCCATCCTCCCGGCGTCCAGTCCGTAGCCGATACGCGTACGAACAACGGTTTCGATGCCGGCCATTCGCTGCGTACTGAAGCTACTACCTCACGCAACAGCCGAGCACGATTTTCCAGCGATCCGCCGTAGGCGTCAGCGCGACGATTTGATAACGGTGAGAGAAATTCATGCAGCAGATAACCATGCGCGGTATGGATTTCGATCACGTCGAAACCGGCTTCGCGTGCACGACGTGCCGAGGCTGCGAAATCCATGACGATCTTGCGCAGGCCCGTGTCATCGAGCGCAACCGGCATCGGATAGTCAGTGCTGAATGCGATAGCGCTTGGCGCAACGGGTATCCACGCGCCTGCATCCGAAGCCAGCGCCTTGCCGCCTCGCCACGGAACTTCAGTGCTGCCCTTGCGGCCCGCATGCGCGAGCTGGATGCCTGTCTCAGCGCCTTGTTCATGCATGAATGCGACGATACGCGTCCATGCGTCTTGCTGTGCGTCGTTCCAGATGCCGGTGTCTCCGGGCGAGATGCGACCCTCGGCCGACACCCCGGTTGCTTCGGTCATGACCAAACCCGCGCCGCCAACCGCGCGACTGCCGAGATGCACAAGATGCCAGTCGTTTGGTACGCCATCGATGGCCGAGTATTCGCACATCGACGAGACCACGATGCGGTTGCGCAAGCGGAGATCGCCGAAAGTCGCTTGGTCGAAAAGATGCGGCATCTGGATTTCCTGTGGTTTGTGATTGCGACACGGCTTGGCAGCATGAGATGTACATCGAGAACTGCGAATGCGTGTAGAACGAGTTTGGGTTTTGCCTGACGAACGCCACCAGATAAATTTTCTGTCATGTTCCGGCAAGCAGATGGCGCCGGGGTGACGCGCACTCTGGCGGCCACGTCGGGGCATTCGTTCCGATGGCGATCCGCCCGTCTATTTCAGGAGTTTCCTCATGAAGATTCGCATCTCGCTGCTCGCTCTCGCCCTGTCCGCCTTTGCCGGCACCGCGTTTGCCGCCGATCCGGCACCGATGGCTTCCCCGGCTGCTCCCGAGGCTGCCCCGGCCGCCGCTGCTCCGATGTCTTCCGAAGCCAAGGAAGATGCCAAGGAAGCCAAGGCGAAGCATCATCACAAGAAGCATCACCATCACCATCATCACATGGCCAAGGCTGCAGCAGCGCCGATGGCTTCCGATGCGTCGCCGCCGGCCGATTCCTCCGCCAGCAAGTAAGCATCGCGCAGCACGCTGAAAAGGAACCGCGCCGGTACGCCGGCGCGGTATCCTGCGGGGCCGCAAGGAGGCCGAATGCGCATCCTGATCGTCGAAGACGACCCCCACACCTCTGCATTTATCGCCAAAGGCTTGACTGAGGACGGCCACACCGTCGACCAGGCCGATAATGGCCGCGACGGGCTGTTCCTGGCCACCACTGAAACCTACGATGCCATCGTTCTCGACCGCATGTTGCCGGCCGTGGATGGCTTGACCGTGTTGCGCACGCTGCGCGGCGCGGGCAGTGCGACGCCGGTGCTGGTGCTGACTGCGCTGGGCGATGTCGATCATCGAGTAGAAGGTCTGCGTGCCGGTGCCGACGATTACCTCGTCAAACCGTTCGCGTACGCCGAACTGAGCGCGCGCATCGACAGCCTGTTGCGCCGTCGATTGGCGCCGGGTGCGGAAACCACCGAACTGCGCGTTGGCGATCTGGAACTCAACCTGTTGACCCGCGAAGCCCGGCGCGCCGGGCGCAGCATCGAATTGCAGCCGCGCGAATTTCGTCTGCTCGAATACCTGATGCGCCAAGCCGAGCGCGTGGTCACCCGCACCATGCTGCTCGAGGCGGTGTGGGACTATCATTTCGATCCGCAGACCAACGTCATCGACGTGCACATCAGTCGTCTGCGTCAGAAAATCGACAAGCATCACCCAAAGCCGTTGTTGCACACGGTGCGCGGCGCGGGCTATCGCCTCGGCGTGCGTGAGTAATTTTGGCGCGCTGCTGTCGGCGCGTTCGACCAGCACCCGTCTGGCCCTGGCGATCGGCAGCCTCTTCCTGCTCGCTTACCTGCTGCTGGGCGCAGGCCTCTACTACGCGGTGTCGCAGATTTTTGCGCAGGATCTGAACGAGGTCATCCGTCTGGACAGCGCCGATCTCGTCGATATGTACCGCGAGTCCGGCCATACCGCGCTGGCCACTGAAATCTCCGAACGTACCGCCGCGCCAGACGACGACAACGCCGTGTACGAATTGATCGGACCGCATCATCGCTTGCTGGCGGGACAATTCGCGAATCTGCCTGAGTCCGTGCTCGGCAGCAACGGATGGGTCGAGTTCCATGAGCGCAACGGCAACGCGCTGGTGCGCGTGGTCGCGAAAACGCAGAAGCTTGGTGACGGCAGCTTGTTGCTGACCGGCCGGCGCAGCCGCAACCAGGATCGCTTCGAGGTGCTGGTTCGACGGACGTCCTTGTACGCGTTGCTTGCAGCAGCCGGCCTCGGCGGACTGATCGGCTGGATCATAGCGCGCTGGGTCGCGCGTCGGCTCGAAAGCACCTACGACATCACTCATCGCGTCGGCGCCGGCGAACTCGCGCTGCGCATTCCGGAAGACAACAGCGACGATGCATTCGATCGTCTCGCCAAGCGCATCAACGCGATGCTCGACCGCATCCAGGAACTGCTCGATGGCGTACGCCATGCCACCGACCATATCGCGCACGATCTGCGCACGCCGCTCACGCGATTGCGCAACCGGCTTGAAGACATGCGCGCCGAACATGCGCGGCCAGAGCAGTTGGCGGTAGAACTCGATGCCGCGACCGCCGAAACCGATCAGTTGCTCGCCACTTTCAGCGCGCTGCTTCGCCTGACCCGCATCGAAGCGCAAACCTTGGGCACGAACGATCCCGAGGTCGCATTGCAGCGGCTGGTGCTCGACGCGGTGGAGTTGTACGCGCCGATCGCCAGCGAGCGCGGGATCGCGCTCGATGCGCAGACGGTGCCATGTACGTTGCGCGGCGATGCGGATCAATTGTTTCAGCTGGTCGCCAACCTGCTCGACAACGCGCTCAAGTATGCGACCCATGGCACCCGCGTAACCTTGCGTTTGTACGACGATCGCGATGCATCGTTCCTGCTGATCGGCGACCACGGCGCCGGCGTTCCGGCAGCCGATCGCGAACGCGTGTTCGATCGTTTCGTCCGACTGGAAGAGCATCGCGGTTCGCCCGGCAGCGGCCTGGGCCTCAGCCTCGTGCGCGCAATCGCGCATCGCCACGGCGGCACGGTCACCCTCGAAGACAATTCGCCCGGCCTGCGCGTGCGCGTGCGGCTGCCGCATCTGGCCGCGCGCTAGGCCGCCATCCGCAGCGGCGAGCTATACTTGAGGTCTTTGCGCAGCACTGCTTTGCACGGATCGCCCATGCTGCTCATGATCGACAATTACGACAGCTTCACCTACAACCTCGTGCAATATTTCGGCGAGTTGGGACAGGAAGTGCGTGTCGTACGCAACGATGCGATCGATGTCGCCGGCATCGAGAAGCTTGCGCCGACGCAGATCGTGATTTCGCCTGGCCCCGGCACGCCGGATGATGCTGGCATTTCACTGGAGATTTTTGCAAAGCTCGGCGGCCGCACCCCGATCCTTGGCGTCTGCCTCGGGCATCAGGCGCTCGGCCAGGCGTTCGGTGGCAAGATCGTGCGCGCCGACCGGATCATGCACGGCAAGACCTCGCAAATCCATCACAACGGCGTCGGCGTATTTGCCGGATTACCCGATCCGTTCGAAGCCACGCGCTACCACTCTCTCGTCGTCGAGCGCGATACCTTGCCGGACTGTCTCGAAGTCACCGCGTGGACCGAGAACGCGGAAGGCGATGTCGAAGCGATCATGGGTCTGCGCCACAAGACCTTGCGCATCGAGGGCGTGCAATTCCATCCGGAATCCATCCTCACCCAGCACGGTCACGCGCTGCTGAAAAATTTCCTGCAAGCCTGACCATGCCCATCACTCCACGCGAAGCGTTGCAGCGCACGATCGAGCATCGCGAGATTTTCTTCGACGAGATGGTCGATCTGATGCGGCAGATCATGCGCGGCGAAGTCTCGCCGGTAATGACCGCGGCGATCCTCACCGGTTTGCGCGTGAAGAAGGAGACCGTCGATGAGATCGCCGGTGCAGCGCAAGTCATGCGCGAGTTTTCGACGAAGGTCGCGATGTCCGCTACCGAATCTGGCGGCACGCCTCACGCAGACGGCAACCGACACCTGGTCGATATTGTCGGCACCGGCGGCGATGGCGCGAACACCTTCAATATTTCCACCGCCGCGATGTTCGTCGTCGCGGCGGCAGGTGCGAAAGTCGCCAAGCATGGCAACCGCAGCGTGTCATCGAACTGCGGCAGCGCCGATGTGCTTGAAGCGCTCGGCGCGGAAATCGAACTTGCACCTGTGCAAGTTGCGCGATGCCTCGCCGAAACAGGACTCGCGTTCATGTACGCGCCGAACCATCATCCGGCGATGAAAAACGTCGCCGCAGTGCGCCGCGAAATGGGTGTGCGCACGTTGTTCAACATCCTCGGGCCGCTGACCAATCCGGCTGGCGCGCCGAACATCCTGATGGGCGTATTCCATGCGGATCTCGTCGGCATCCAGGCGCGCGTATTGCAGCGGCTTGGCGCGCGTCACGCGCTGGTGGTTTGGGGCCGCGACGGCATGGACGAGATCACGCTGGGGGCCGCCACCGTGGTGGCAGAGTTGCGCGACGGAGTCGTGCGCGAATACGAAATCCATCCCGAGGATTTCGGTATCACGATGGCCGCCAGCCGCAATCTCCGCGTCAACGATGCCGCCGAATCCAAGGCGATGCTGCTCGATGCGTTGGCCGACCGACCCGGGTTGCCGCGCGAAATCGTCGCGCTCAATGCTGGCGCGGCACTGTACGCGGCCGATGTCGCGGCGAGCATCGCCGATGGCATCGCGCTCGCACGCCGAACGCTCGCCAGCGGCGCGGCGCGTGCGAAACTCGACGAATTCGTGCAGGCGACCCAGAGATTGGCGGACGGTTGAGCAGCAAACAATCAGTTGCGTAACAAACTATCCTTCGAGACGACGACATGACTATGACCGCTTTCGCAAGTACGCCCGAACCGCCGTACTACGCGGTAATTTTTTCATCGCAGCGCGGCGACGAAGGCGGACTGGCGTATTACGAAGCGTCGCTGCGGATGTTCGAACTAGCCGCGCTGCAACCCGGATTTCTCGGCGTGGAAACCGCACGCGGCCCCGACGGCTTCGGCATCACCGTGAGTTACTGGGAAAGCGAGGCCGCGATTGCCGCATGGAAGCATGATGCCGAGCACACCGAGGTGCGCAAGCGTGGCCGACTCGAGTGGTACGACCATTTCGAGATTCGCGTTGCGAAGGTCGAACGCGCCTATGCCGGCCCGCGCGCGGATCGCTGATGTCCGGGAATCCGCAGTCCGACATCCTGCGCCAGATCCTTGCGCGCAAGATCGAGGAAATCAGCGAGCGTTCTGCGCACGTTGGATTGAGCGAGTTGTCTGCGCGCTGCGCCGACTTGCCGCAGGCGCGCGGCTTTGCCGTTGCAATCGAAAAAACCATCGCGCGCGGCGACGCGGCGGTAATCGCCGAGATCAAAAAGGCCAGTCCAAGCAAGGGCGTGATCCGCGCGAACTTCGACCCGGCTGCGATCGCGCGCAGTTATGCAGCCGGTGGCGCGACATGTCTGTCGGTGCTGACCGACGTGGATTTCTTCCAGGGCGCCGATGCGTATCTGCAACAGGCGCGCGCAACTTGCTCTTTGCCGGTGCTGCGCAAGGATTTTGTGATCGATCCATACCAGGTGTACGAAGCGCGCGCGCTTGGCGCGGATTGCATCCTGCTGATCGTTGCTGCGCTCGATGATGCAGCGTTGCAGGATTTGTCGCTGCTTGCGGCGGAGCTTGGCATGGATACGTTGATCGAGGCGCACGACGGCGATGAGCTTGAGCGCGCGCTGCAAATACCATCGCGCAAAGTCACGTCAAGTTTGAATAGTTCTTCACGAATGCAACCTTCGCATATCCTTGGAATCAACAACCGCAGCCTGTGCACGTTCGCGGTCTCGCTGGATACCACTCTCGCATTGCGCGGTCGTGTACCTGCCGACCGTGCGCTGGTCACTGAAAGCGGCATCGCCACGCCGGCCGATGTCGCACGCATGCGCGCAGTCGGAGTGCAGGCGTTCCTGGTCGGTGAAACCTTCATGCGCGCCGACGACCCAGGCGCGGAGTTGCGTCGATTGTTCGGATCGTGATTGCGGCGCAAAACCTGGCCACGGTGCCAAGGATTACAAATTCCGTCGCGCCGGAATCAACAGGTTGCCGAATAACACTCCGGCGACCAGCGCGACCAGTACCGTCAACACCGCGACCGCGGTATTCAATCCCATGATCAGGTCGCGTTGAAGCACGAACGTCAGGCTGCGGAAACTCACGCTGCCGGGCACCAATAACACGATGCCGGGCACCCGCACGAGCGCACCCGGGCGATTACTCAAGCGCGCATAGGCATTGCTCGCCGCGCTGATCACCATGCTTCCGAAGAACACGCCGGCATCGTTGCCGAGTGCCGCGCCGGTCCAGCGCGTCACCCCATAACCGAGCCATGCCGAAGCCATCACGATCGGATAATCGCGACGATCGGTGCGAAATAGCACCGCGAACGCATACGACGCGACCAGCAGTCCAAGCCATTCAATCCACGCCGGCCCCTGGTTGCCGATTGCTTCGTGCGGATGCCAGCCGAGCAACTTCACGAACTGCATCGCTGCGACCGTGCCGAAGGTCAGTTTCAGCAGAACCGCAAGCGCGCCGCCGAAACGCGCGGTGCCGGACACCAGATGCCGGCTCGATAATTCGGACACCGCATTGGCCAACATCATGCCCGGCATCAGCATGATGATCGAAGCGATCACCACCGTTCTCGTCGCCAGCGGAAACAGGAACGTCGCGACAACTGCCGCAAGGAAAGTGGCGACCAACGCCGCGATCGCTTCCTCGGCTTCCTGTACGCGCGGTCGGCGCAAACCGGCAGCGTGCAGTATGCCGATCAAGAAGCCGATGCTCCCGGAAGTGAAAATATCGGCCCAACTGCTGCGCAATAGCCCGGCCACCGAGGCGGCGGACAGCCCGTAACTTAAAATCTCCAACGCGCGCGCGCGTCGCCCCGGCGGGCGATCCAGCGCGTGCAGAGCAATCGATCCCGCAGCCACATCGCTGCGCCCGGCCAGCACGTCTTCGGCGATCGCATCGGCCGCGCAGAGCTTGCGCAGATCGGTGCTGCCGGGTTCGAGCCGGATCACCTGGGTGGTTTCAAGACCCGGCGATTCGGCGGCTGCATCCGCCGCATTTGCGAGTCCGGCAACTGCTCCATGCGTTGTCCTGCCTCCGGCATCCTTGTCGTGGCCTGCGCTCGCGGTACTTGTGACGGGAGCGAAAGCTGAGCCACTACCTTGTGCGTCGGAAAACGACAGGATCATTCCGGTCGGGTTCGACCACGGATTGCAGCGCAATCCGAGACTTCGCGCGACTGCGCCGACCGCACCTTCGAGGCGTTGCGCGGTAGTGCCGTAGATATGCAGGCGCGTCGCCAGTTCGATGACAAAGCCGATACGATCGGTGTAGCTGCGGCGCGCGAACAGATCGTCACGCTCCGTCTGAGCGTGCTCCACAGGATCGGAACTCATCGGCTCGGATTCCGGGTTGCGCGTTGGGCGAGAGGTTGCCGCATGCGCGCAGACTGGATTGGATCGCTGCATCGCGCAAGCGCATTGACGCCGCTGCCGTTGCCGTTGCCGTTGCCGTTGCCCGATCCGTGCCGATGCCGGATCATCGCGGTTTGATTGTTGCGACGGCGCATGCAGATCGGGCTCGGCGAACTCCTCTCGATCGGCAGCGCAGCAGCCTGGGCTTCGGGCGTGATCCTGTACCGCAAACTCGGCGAATCGCTGCCGCCGCTGACGCTGAATTTCCTGAAAAACCTCATCGTGCTGGCGGTATTGGCGCCGGTCGTCGCGTGGCTGTACGCCGCGCACCCGCCGCAGATGCCGACTGCACAGATCGCGATCGCGTTGTTGAGCGGCGTGCTTGGGCTCGCAGTCGCCGACACCCTGTATTTCGCCGCGCTCAATGCCGTCGGCGCCGGACGCATGGGCGTGATCGGCAATTTCTTCAGCCCGTTCGTGGTGACCTTGTCGTTCGCGTTTCTCGGCGAGCGATTGAACCTGATGCAGGGCCTGGGATTTCTGCTGGTGTCCTCGGGTGTGTTGCTGGTTGCGCGACCTGAAAGCGGCTGGCGCGGAATCGACGGGGCGGCGCAACGGCGCGGCGCATTGCTTGGTGTGATCGCCGTCGCGCTGATGGCGGTCGGCATCGTACTGGTCAAACGCATTCTCGAACAACAACCGCTGTTGTGGGTGACCGGCCTGCGGATGCTTGGCGGTCTCGCAGGAATGATCGCAATTGCGACGCTGCGCGGCCAATTGCGCGGCCTTCTGCCCGGCCGCCGATCGCCGCACGCGCGCAAGCCGCTGCACTGGCCTACACTGGCGCTCGCTGCGCTCGTGGGTCAGGGGCTTTCGATGGTGCTTTGGCTGGGCGGTTACAAATACACCAAGGCATCGGTTGCTTCGGTCTTGAATGAAACCTCGTCGGTGTTCATCCTTCTATTCGCGGCCCTGTGGCTGCGCGAGCCGCTCACCCGCCGCAGCGGGATCGGGGTCACGCTGACATTGGCCGGAATCGTGTGCATGCTGACCCAGAGGACTTGAAGTAATCGATGAGCGACGCAGCCATCCCTGATACGCCAACCATTGCCGCCGACTCCGGCCAGCCCGGCACGCTGCGCCTTGGCGGCGCGTGGATCCTCGCGCATGCGCCAGTTCTGGAAGACCTCGTCGCGCGCGCCGGCACTGCGCGCAGCATCGATGCGACCGGCCTGCAGCGGCTGGATTCAGCCGGCGCAATGTTGCTCAACCGCTTGCTGGGCCGCCTCAAGCTGGGGAGGGATGCATTGCGGCTGAGCGCGTCGCAACAAGCATTGATGGCCTACATCGATGAAGTCAATGCGACCCCGCCGCCGCACAAGCACAAGGAACTCGGTTTTATCCGCGCGATTGGCCGGCTCGGCTTCTCGGTGCAGGACAGCATCAAGGAAATCATCGCCCTGATTGCATTCATGGGGCTGACCCTCAAGGTGCTGTTGAAAGTGATCACGCGGCCAGCGCGCTGGCGCATCACCCCGACCGTGTTCCACATGGAAACCGTCGGTCTGGATGCGATGCCATTGGTGATGCTGCTGAGTTTTCTGGTCGGCGCAGTGCTCGCCTTCCTCGGCGCCACGGTATTGCAGAGTTACGGCGCGCAGATCTATGTGGTCGAACTGGTCAGTTATGCGTTTCTGCGCGAATTCGGTGTGCTGTTGACCGCGATCCTGCTGGCTGGCCGCACCGCAAGCGCGTTCACCGCGCAGATCGGCGCGATGCAGAACCGCGAGGAGATCGATGCGATCCGCACGCTCGGCCTGGACCCGATCGAACTGTTGGTGATCCCGCGCCTGATCGCACTGCTGATCATGATGCCGCTGCTGGGTTTCGTCGGCATGTGCGCTGGCATCCTCGGCGGCGCGGTCGTGGGCTGGCTTGCGCTCGACATTCCGCTGGATCTGTATTGGTCGCGCTTGAACCAGACCATCGAGTTGCGGCACTTCATCGTCGGCATCGTCAAGACGCCGATGTTCGCGACCATCATCGCGCTGATCGGCTGTCTCGAAGGCTTCCAGACCCAAGGCACCGCGCAATCGGTGGGCGAGCGCACCACTTCAGCAGTCGTGCAATGCATCTCGCTGGTGATCGTGCTCGATGCGATTGCGGCGGTGTTCTTCAAGGAAATCAACCTGTGAATCGCGAGCCGGAACTCGACAGGCATGTGTCTGCTGGCGATGCCGGTGAAAAGAAGCCGATCGAGCACATGCCGTTGGAAGAAGCGCGAATTCCTCATCCGGACATGCCGACTGCAGACGACGAGCCCGGTTACCGTCCCGAAGTCGGCTCCGACCAAGATTTGGCGATCAGCGTACGCGGTTTGTGCAATCAGTTCGGCGAGCAGATCGTCCACGAGAACCTGGATTTGGATGTACGTCGCGGCGAAATCCTCGGTGTGGTCGGCGGGTCCGGCACCGGCAAGTCGGTGCTGATGCGCTCGATCCTCGGGCTTAACAAGCCATCGGCCGGCACTATCAGCGTGTTCGGCACCGATGCCTTGAGCGAAGACGATGCGGTCCGTCATCGCATCGAACTGCGCAGCGGAGTGCTGTTCCAGGACGGCGCGTTGTTCTCGTCGTTGACCGTCGCCGAAAACGTCGCGTTGCCGCTGAAGGAGCACCACGAGGAAATCGACGAGGATCTGCGCGATCAACTCGTGCGACTCAAGATCCGTCTGGCCGGTTTGCCGGATGAGGCAGCCGACAAGCTGCCAGCGCAATTGTCGGGCGGCATGCGCAAGCGCGCCGGACTTGCGCGCGCGTTGTCGCTGGACCCGGATCTGCTGTTTCTCGACGAACCCACCGCCGGCCTCGATCCGATCGGCGCGGCTGCGTTTGACCAACTGATCCTGACCCTGCAACAGGCATTGGGCTTTACCGTGTTCCTGATTACCCATGATCTGGATACGCTGTACGCGATCTGCAACCGCATCGCGGTTCTGGCCGACAAGCGCGTGCTGATCAATGCGCCGATCGAACAGGTCGAACAGTTCGATCATCCGTGGGTGCAGGAATATTTCCACGGCCCGCGCGGGCGCGCCGCGCAGAAATCGAAGCAGGGGCATGGCGCGTGAATACCGCAAAAAAACGCGTTTTCTGTAACATCCGCACCGAGCGGACCGCACAGCCGATCCAGGAGTTATGACGGTGGAAACCAAGGCAAATCATGTTCTCATCGGCCTGTTCACCCTCGGGGTGATCGCGGCGATCCTGTTGTTTATCCTGTGGGCGTCGAAGTATTCGTCGCAGGGTACGTTCCATGAATACGACATCGTGTTCAAGGAATCGGTGACCGGGCTGTCGGTCGGCGGCGTCGTGCAGTACAACGGCATCGAAGTCGGCAATGTGCGGGACCTGAAGCTCTCGCCAGGGGACGCGCGCCAGGTGATCGCACGAGTGCGGGTAAAGGCCAATACGCCGATCAAGATCGACACCAAGGCCGAACTCGCGTTGCAAAGCCTCGCGACCGGCGTGGCCTTCATCCAGTTTTCCGGTGGCAAGCCGAACAGCCCTCTGCTGGTGCAGACCGATCGCGACCATGTGCCGGTGATCGTCGCCCAGGAGTCGGCGTTCCAGAAACTGCTGAATTCCTCCGAGGGCATCGCGCAAACCGCGACTGACGTGCTCGATCACATCAACCGCATCCTCAGCGAAGAGAATGCAAAACGCATCAGCGCGGCGCTCGCGAACGTCCAGGCGATCACCGATACGGTAGCCGGGGAGCGTGGGGACATCGTTACGCTGATCAAATCGGCGAACGAAGCCTCCGAGCATCTCAACCGCACCCTCGCCACCGCCCAAAAAACCATGGGCACGGTCGATCAGTCGCTCAACAAGAAATTGCCGGAAATGGTGGATCACTTGAATCGCTCGCTCGCACAGCTCGATTCATTCACCAAGAATGCCGACGGCATGATCAAGGACAATCGTGGCGCGATCGACAATTTCGCAAACCAGGGCCTTGCCCAACTCGGCCCGACCCTGGCGCAGATGCGGCAGGTGCTGCGCGAGGTCAATCGCCTGACCTCGCAATTGCAGGAAAATCCCGCCGGCTATCTGTTGGGCCGCACCAAACCGCAGGAGTTCGAACCGAAATGAGCGCGCCTCGCAATCCCGTCGCCCACACCCTCGTTGCGATCGCGTTGATGCTGCCATTGTTCGGCTGCAGCGTGTTGCTTCCGAAAAACGAACCGCAGCAGATCATCACGCCGCAGGTGCATGTCGCGCCCGATCCGGCGTGGCCGAAGGTCGCTTGGCAACTCGCGGTTGCGCGGCCGAACGCGAACGACATGCTCGATTCGCGGCGCATGGCGGTCATCCCATCGCCGGGCCAGATCCAGGTTTACAAGGGCGTGTCCTGGGACGACACCGTTCCGAACGTCTTGCAGGACGCCGTGGTGAACGCATTCGAGGACTCGGGCAAGATCCTCGGGGTCGCCCATCAAACCAGCGGTCTGCGCACCGACTTCGCGCTGCAATTGGACATCCGCGATTATCAAGCGGTGTATCGGGATGCCGCCACGCCGCCGGAAGTGACTCTGGTGATCAATGCCAAATTGATCGACTACACCACCACCCGCGCCGTCGCCAGCCGCACCTTTCGGCAGACCGTGCCCGCATCCGGCACTGCCGTACCTGCAGTTGCGCAGGCGTTCGATACCGCGTTGAGCGCGTTCGCGCACGATGTGGTGGGCTGGAGCTTGAGCAGCGGCGAGGAAGCGCGATCGCACGCAGCCGCAGCCTTAAAACGCTGAAACGACTCCGCCACTTGGATACAGTGGGGCGAGGCGACGCGCACAACGCATGCGTGGTGTGATCGCATCACGGCGAGAATCATCGACCGGAAATTCGTGCGCGTGATTAATCGATCTGGCGAAATGTCAGGTTGATTCGTGGCGCGACCGCACGCGCGGTTTTTGGCAGCGCGTGCCGGTAATGCAGTTGCGTATCGCCGGACATCAACAGCAGACTGCCGTGCGCGAGATTGATCGCGAGTCGTCGCGCAGGATCGCCGCGATGGCGGATCACGAATCGCCTCGTTGCACCAAGGCTCAGTGAGGCGATCAAGGGTCGCGCGCCAAGCTCTAGTTCGTCGTCCGCATGCCAACCCATGCTGTCGTTGCCGTCGCGATAGAGATTCGCAAGCACGCCGTTGAAATCGGCTGCGCATTCCGCGCGCAGACGGTTTCGAATCGCAGACAGTGGAGCAGGCCAGGGCTGCGGCAGGTAGCGCATACGCGAATAGGTGTAGGCCGCATCGTCGTCGCCGATCCAGCACGATAGCCGCGGCGCATCCAGCACGCGCCCGAACAGGCGGATGCGATGGCGTTCCCACGCAATGCCATCGCGCAATGCAACAAACAACGCATTGGCTGCGGCAATATCCAGCCAGTGCGACGCGTAACGCAATTGCGCATCTTCCAGCGGCAGCGTTCGCCAATTCATGCGCAGCGTTCGCGCGATCAATCCGCTGGCGAATCGATCATCGCGTAAAGGATCTCGCCAAGTTCGAGCAGACGCAGATCGCTGCCCGGCGCGCCGACCAGTTGCAGGCCCAGACCATCCGGCAGCGGCAGGCTCAACGCCGGGCAACCGGCGAGGCTCGCGAGCGCGGTGAAGTCGGCGAGGTTCGCTGGCTCGTGTGCGCCGTATGCGGGTGGCGACGACGGCACGGTCGGTAGCAGCAGCACGTCGAAGGATTCCAGAAGTCGGCGCACCTGCACAACGTGGGCGTCAAGCAGCCGATCCGCGCGCGCGTAATCAATCGCTGACTTGCGCTTGGCATAGTCGAGCAGCTTTCGCAGGCGATCGGATCCGCAGGCCAGCTCGTCGCGATGAACAGCGAGGATTTCGGCCTCCATCAGTAACAACGCGGCGCGGCGCGTCTGCGCGATTTCCAGCGGCGCCAGCGCGAGCGCGAGCGGCTGTGCTACGCCGAAGGCCTGCGCGCAGCGCTCCATCGCAGAGGCGAAGCCAGCGATCACTGTCGCGTCCGCGCCTAACGCAGTCAAGTCCGACACTACGCCCGCGCGCAGCGAACCCGGCGCCCAATCCGGCGGCGCGAGCGGTACGCGGCGCTTGCGCGAATGCGGATCGCACGGGTCGTATCCGGCCAGCAGCGGCAGCAACAATGCAGCGTCCTCGACCGCGCGCACCAGCAAGCCCGGCGCATCGGCGCGACGCAGGGCCGGTGCGAGGCCGCGACACGAGAGTTCGCCGAACGTCGGCTTCATCCCGACCAATCCGCAAAACGCAGCTGGAATCCGCACCGAGCCCATCGTGTCCGAACCGATCGCGGCGATCACATGGCCCGCAGCGACCGCTGCCGCCGAACCGGCCGACGATCCGCCGGAAGCCTTGCCCGGATGCGCCGGATTGCCGACATCGCCGAAATGCGCGTTGCGGCCGATCGTGCCGAGCGCGGCTTCGTCGAGATTGGTCTTGCCCAGCAGCACTGCGCCGCTGCCGCGCAGCCGATCAACGACGTGCGCATCGCGCAGCGCTGGCGTGGTTTCGCAGCCGCCGATGCCGATGCTGGTTGGCATGCCGGCGACATCGAAGTTGTCCTTGATCGCGAGCGGTATCCCGTCGAGCCGGCCTAGCGGACGACCTTCGGCACGCCGCGCATCGGATGCGCGCGCCGCGGCAAGCGCACCGTCTGCATCTACATACGTCCATGCGTGCAATTGCGGATTGTCGCGCGCGATGGCGTCCAGGCAGCTCTGCGTCAACGCTTCGCTGCTGCAGCGACGCAATGCGAGCGCCTGCAACACGCAGGTCAGCGGTGCGAGCCGCAATTTGTCGGGCACTGCTGCGTCGATGTCGGCCATCCACCACTTCCTTGATGATGCGCCAAGGCGAAGTGCCATGATCGCAGAACCGTCAATGGCTGGCCAACGCGGAGCGTCGGCAAAGTCCAGAATGGACATGTTGGGGCCTTACCCAAATAATTCCACGCTCGCAGCAGGAGAACCCGATGACCGACGCAGGCCCGACTGAAAACGCATCGCCGCGCGACGTGATGGAATACGACGTGGTCGCCATCGGCGCCGGCCCTGCCGGCCTCGCATTCGCGATCAGACTCAAGCAACTCAAGCCCGAACTTTCGGTGTGCGTGATCGAGAAGTCCTCGACCATCGGCGCGCAGATCCTGTCCGGCGCCGTGATCGAGCCGCAGCCGCTCGACGAACTGCTGCCCGGCTGGCGCGATAGTCCGCCGCCGATCTGCGTGCCGGCGACCACAGACGAATTCTGGATGCTGTCGAAAACTGGCCGCCGGAAATTGCCGACGCCGCCGCAAATGAACAACCACGGCAACTTCATCGTCAGCCTCGGCGCGATGTGCGCGTGGCTCGCGCCGCAGGCCGAAGCGCTCGGCGTGGAGATTTATCCAGGCTTTGCCGCAGCAGAGATTTTGTACGAACCGGTTGATTTGTCAGATGCAGGTGCCCAAAAAGTGCGCGGTGTGCGCATCGGCGATATGGGTGTGGCGCGCGATGGCTCGCATAAACCGGGCTACACGCAAGGCATCGACATCCACGCCAAACTCACCGTACTCGCCGAAGGCGCGCGCGGTAGTCTGACCAAGCAACTCATCAAGAAATTTTCACTCGACGCCAACTGCGATCCGCAGAGTTATTCCATCGGCATCAAGGAACTCTGGCAAGTGCGCGCAGGCGTCGCCGAGCCGGGCAAGATCGTGCACACGCTCGGTTGGCCGATGGATACGAAAACCTACGGCGGCAGCTTCCTCTACCACCTCGACAAGGACCGCATCGCGCTCGGTTTCGTCGCCGGCCTCGACTACCACGATCCGATGTTCAAACCCTGGGAAGCTTTCCAGCAATGGAAGAACCATCCGTCGGTGAAACCACTTCTGGAAGAAGGCACGATCCTTTCGGCTGGCGCTCGCGCGATCGTCACTGGCGGTTACCAGGCGCTGCCGAAAACAGAAATGCCCGGCGCACTGCTGATCGGCGACACCGCCGGCCTGCTCAACGTGCCGAAGATCAAAGGTATTCACCAGGCAATCCGTTCCGGCATGCTCGCCGCAGAGCACGCGGCCGAGTCGCTGCAATCGGCTGGCTTCGACGCGAAACTGCGCGCGTCGCCGGCGATGGCGGAGTTGAAGAAAGTCCGCAACATCAAGCCCGGTTTCAAGAGAGGATTGTGGTTCGGCATGGCGAACGCCGCGTGGGAAACCGTGATTGGCGGACATTCGCCATGGACGCTCAAGGGCAAGCCCGACTGGTCGTCGCTGCATAAGGTCGGTCAGTTCGAGGAACCGAAAACGGAATACGTGCAGCGCACGCTTCCCCCGCGCGATCGCCTCGCCGGCGTCTATTTCGCCGCGACCGAACACGACGAAGACCAACCCATCCATTTGCAGATTCTCGAACCCGACATCTGCATCAGTCGCTGTACGCAGGAATACGCCAATCCCTGCCAGCGTTTCTGCCCGGCATCCGTTTACGAAATCGTCGAGGATGCAAACGGCAAACGCCTGCAAATCAACGCCGCGAATTGCGTGCACTGCAAGACCTGCGACATCAAGGATCCGTACCAGATCATCAATTGGGTGACGCCGGAGGGTGGATCGGGGCCGAATTACCAGAATTTGTAGCGGGGCGACGCGACGTGCAAATACAGAATCAAATGTCTATGCGGATTCTCGTGGGTCTAAGCGTCGTTCTAGCGATATGCGTTGGCGTAGCGATCCGAATGCTAGGCCCGGAGCGCCTGTCGGCCCTCGGAAGCATCTTGGCAGGGGCTGGAAGCCTCCTTGCCGTTCTTTGGTTCTCTGCTGGACTACGCTATCAATCCAAACAGCTAGAAGAACAGCGAGCGCAGTTCGCTGCCCAGTTTCACTATCTACAGGAATCAAGTCGAAGAGACGCATTGCTGTTGGCTAAAGGCGTTCTCGACAAAGCAGAAGAAAAGGCCATAGCTCATCATGGCTCCATCTCCTCAATAAACGAGTTGTCCACGGAATACATGAGGAGCATGGAATATTTCAAGCCAATTCTCGAATCAACGAACCCCAGAGAGGTGATAGAGGCATGTGAGAAGTGGCTGAAAAGGGAAGGAGCGGCTCTCACACTTCTGAGCGGGATCAAATCAGCTGCGGAGATATATCTTCGAAGTATTGGCGTCACCGATATCGACTATTCAAAATCTCCAGAAGACTTCTATTTCGTCTACAACTCGTGGTTTGCAACCCAGCCGTTTTTCAATGCATTTTCCGGCACAGCAATGCTGCTGTCTGAGTTCATGGTGAGGCTATCCCCGGGACGTAAAGCAGCCGTGGTTGCCTTTTTTGCGGCAAATTCTAAGGTGGTCGGTACTGAAGTCATCAGGATGGAAAAATTACAGACCGACATTGCTGACCTTGCTGCGAGCGGACATCCAGTACCTGCTATCGCGAGCGATCTTTGAACGTCCTATCAGTAACTCGTACGACAGGCTTGCGAAGCGACGCAGCCTCATGGGCGTGCTCTTGGGCGCTTGCGCCGTAAAGCGAGCCGAGCACCGGAAGCGAAAGCGGGAGCAAGGCCCGCATGTTTGAGCGCATGGATGCGCGAGTTCGGGCCGGCCCGTTTTCGCTGAGGAGCGCAGGGTACAGATGCGGCTTCATCGCATCGGCGAGTGTCCGGCGCAAATGGTCTTGGTTACTTCTGCCGAAACAGAAGTGACTCGCGCGCGAAGCGCACGAAAGCTTTGCTTGGGTGCGTGTTCATGTTCAACCCCTCCCCAATCCGTCCGGCCCTATCGGGCGTTCTTCACCGCACGAACTGCCATTGGCAGCTCGTAAGCGCAGCTCATCACCCCCTGCATTCGCAAGGGAGGGAGTCAAGCGCTGCACTGTGCGAAAATCTCCGCTATGCCACGCATCGCCATCATCACAGCCATCGCCGCCCACACGCTCGATGACGACATGCAACCCCTGCTTGCTGCATTACAAGCAGCCAGCGTGCAAGCCGACATCCGCGCCTGGGACGACCTCACTGTTTCGTGGTCGCGCTACGACATCGTGCTGCTGCGTTCGCCGTGGGACTACACGATGCGGTTCGATGAATTCCTCGCGTGGTGCGAACGCGTCGCGGAAACCACGCGCCTGCTCAATCCGCTCGACGTGGTGCGCTGGAACACCGACAAGCGCTACCTCGCGCAGCTGGAGTCGATCGGCATTCCGATCGTGCCAACCGAATTCCTCGTACCCGGCGATGATGCGGCGAAGCTGATCTCCGAATGTGTCGCGACGTACCCGGATGCCATCGACTTCGTGATCAAGCCGACCGTCGGCGGCGGTTCGCGCGATGCGCGCCGGCATCCGCGTGGGGCGCACGACGCGATGGGCGAGCACGCGCGCAGGCTGCTCGACGCCGGCAAGAGCGTGCTGATGCAACCGTATCTCCCGTCGGTCGACATGGCCGGCGAAACCGCGCTGGTGTATTTCGATGGCATCTACAGTCACGCAATCCGCAAGGGTGCGCTCCTGCATCCGAATGAAGATGCGACGCGCGCCTTGTTCGCGACCGAACACATCCAGCCGCGCACGCCCGATGCGGATGAGCACGCATTGGCCGACAGGATCATCGCTGCGCTTCCGTCGTTCGTCGATACCGACTATCCGCTGGCCTATGCGCGCGTCGATCTGATCCGCGCCGCCGATGGCTCGCCTTGCGTGCTCGAACTCGAGCTGACCGAACCATCGGTTTTCCTGGCCACCGACGCCAACGCCGGTGCGCGATTTGCCGACGTGCTGCGGATGCAATTGGCTGCGGCGAACGACTCAATTCCCCGCATGCGCTAAAATGGCGCCCTGCCGCCGCTGCATTGCGACGACTCATCAACAAACCCTTTCAGCGGAAGCGTACTGCAATGAAGATTCTCGTCGCCTACAAGCGCGTGGTGGACTACAACGTCCGCATCCAGGTCAAGCCCGATGGTTCGGGCGTGGTCACCGATGGCGTCAAGCTGTCGCCCAATCCGTTCGACGAAATCGCGCTGGAAGAAGCGCTGCGCCTGCGTGAGCAAGGCATCGCGACTGAAGTGATCGTCGCCACGCTCGCCCCCGCCAATGCGCAGCCGCATTTGCGCAATGGTCTGGCGATGGGCGCGAACCGCGCGATCCATGTCGTCACCGATGACGCCGTGTCGCCACTGACCGCCGCACGCGCCCTGCTGAAACTCGTGGAGCGCGAGCAGCCAGGACTGGTGATCCTCGGCAAGCAGGCAATCGACGACGACGCCAACCAGACCGGGCAGATGTTGGCCACGCTGTGGGGGCGCCCGCAGGCGACATTCGCCAGCAAGGTCGTGATCGCCGACGGCAAGGCGACGGTGACGCGCGAAGTGGATGCCGGCCTGGAAACACTCGAGGTCGATCTGCCTGCGGTCATCACCACCGACCTGCGCCTCAACGAACCGCGCTTCATCAAGCTGCCCGACATCATGAAGGCCAAGTCCAAGCCGCTGGAGACGATCGCGTTCGCTGATCTCGGTGTCGACCACGGTCACGAACTCAAGCCGCTGCGCTATGCCGCCCCGCCGAAACGCCAGCGAGGCGTGATGGTGAAGGATGTGGCCGAACTGGTTGCAGCACTGAAAGCGAAGGGACTGCTATGAGCAAGGTACTGATCGTCGCCGAACACCTCGACGGCAAACTCAACAACGCGACCGCGAAATGCGTGAGCGCGGCGAGGGCATTGAACGCTGAAGCCATCGACATCGTCGTTCTAGCCGTCGATCCCGCGAGTGTCGCCGCGCACGCCGCGAAGATCGATGGCGTCAGCCGCGTGCTGACGGTGTCGAACGCGGCCAACGCGCATGCGCTTGCGCAAATGCAGGCACCGCAGATCGCGAAGCTCGCAGCCGCTTACACGCATGTGTTCGGCCCGTCGACGACTTTCGGAAAAGACTTGATGCCGTGCGTCGCCGCGCTACTCGGCGTCTCGCAAGTCAGCGACGTGATGAAAGTCGAAAGCGCGCACACGTTCCAGCGCCCGATTTATGCGGGCAATGCGATCGTCACAGTCGAAGTACCGAGCGCAGATCCGGTGGTCGCCACGATCCGCACCGCCTCATGGCCAGCTGCCAACGAAGGCGGCAATGCGCCGGTGGAAGCAGTGCAAGTCGACGCAACGTTGCCGACGCATACGCGTTTCGTCGAACTCAAGGCCGGCAAATCCGATCGTCCTGATTTGCAGAGTGCAGCGCGCGTCGTATCCGGCGGCCGCGCATTCGGCTCGGCCGATAATTTCAAGATCCTGTATTCGCTCGCCGACAAGCTTGGCGCTGGCGTCGGCGCCTCGCGTGCCGCAGTCGATGCCGGCTATGTGCCGAACGACATGCAGGTCGGCCAGACCGGCAAGATCATCTCGCCCGAGTTGTATATCGCGATCGGAATTTCCGGAGCGATCCAGCATATCACCGGCATCAAGGACGCAGGTACCATCGTCGCGATCAACAAGGACGGCGACGCGCCGATCTTTGAGATCGCCGACATCGGCCTGGTTGGCGACCTGTTCAAGCTGGTGCCGGAGTTTGAAGCGGCGTTGTAAGCCTGTGCGGCCTGACGTACCCGTGGCGCAATCGCGTCGATACGCGCGCGCGGCGCACTGTTCTGGCTACGCAATGCTGCCGATCGGTGATCCATTCGGCTCGATCATGTTTGTCGCCGGCTGGTCATAACAGTCGTAATGAGGTTTGAAAGACGATGAGCGAAACGATTCCCGCCACCCGGCGCATGAACCTGTTCTTTTTTTCGGTCGTTGCCGTCGTTGTCGGCGCGATCACAGGATTCGGTGCGGTCGTCTTCCGCAGTCTCATCGCCTACGTTCACAACCTGCTGTTTCTGGGCCAGGTGTCTGGGGTTTACGATGCCAACCTCTACACTCCGGCTTCACCGTGGGGCGCGCTCATCATTCTGGTGCCGGTCGTCGGTGGGCTGGGTGTGGTGTTTCTGGTCAAGACATTCGCACCTGAGGCGCGCGGGCATGGCGTGCCTGAGGTCATGGATGCGATCTTCTACAAGGAAGGCCGCATACGGCCAGTCGTGGCAATCGTCAAATCGCTGGCATCCGCGCTGTCCATCGGCAGCGGGGCAGCGGTAGGTCGCGAAGGACCGATCATCCAGATTGGCGCTTCGCTCGGATCGAGCATCGGCCAGTGGGTGCGACTTGAGACGTGGCAGCGCATCACCCTGGTCGCGGCCGGTGCGGGCGCGGGCATCGCTGCAACCTTCAACACGCCGATCGGCGGAGTGATCTTCGCGATCGAACTGATGATGCCGGAAGTCAGCACACGCACTTTTCTTCCAGTTGCGCTGGCCACCGGCACGGCGACCTTCATCGGCCGGATCTTCTTCGGCCCGCGACCGGCGTTCAACGTGCCGGCAGTCGGTGCGCTGTCGGTGCATCCGTCCGCGATCTACGTGCTGGTGCTGTACGCATTGCTTGGTGTCGCCGCTGGCCTTGGTGCGGCCGGTTTCATCCGCGGGCTGCACTTTGCCGAGGAGACCTTCGAACGCATTCGCAACGCTTATCTGCGGCACGCGATCGGGATGACCCTCGTGGGCGCGATGATGTATGCGTACTTGCGCTTTTCCGGTCACTACCAGGTCGATGGCGTCGGCTACTCGACGATCCAGGATGTCTTGTTCGGCGGGCTCGCGGCCGCGCCATTTCTCGCATTGCTGTCGGCATCAAAACTGATTGCGACCTCGCTGAGTCTGGGTTCGGGATCGTCCGGCGGCATCTTCTCGCCGTCGCTGTACATGGGGGCGGTGCTCGGAGCGGCGTTCGGCGCTGTATGCCACCTGCTGTTTCCGACCGCCGCCATCAGTGTGCCCGCATTCGCGATCGTCGGCATGGCGGCGATGGTCGGTGGCACCACCGGCGCGGCGATGACGGCGGTCACCATGATTTTCGAGATGACCCTCGATTACAGCATCGTGATGCCGATGATCGTGGCCGTCGCCATCAGCATCGGTATCCGCCGCATGCTCTCGCACGAGAACATCTACACGATCAAGCTGATTGCCCGCGGTCACTACATTCCCAAGGCGATGCACGCAAACATGTTCATGGTGCGCCGCGCCGGCGAGGTACTGGACAAGGACATCCTCGTGTTGCCCGGCGAGATGTCGTTCGACGACTTTCTGCGGCTACCCAAGCATGATGGTCGCGTGCGTCACGTCGTGACCACCGACGGCGATCGCATCACCGGCGTATTGCGCGTCAATACTGCATTGCGGCGTGGCCTTGAAGGGGCTTTCACCGGACTGACACTCGGTGAGGTCGCGAGTCCGCATTTCACGATCGAACAAGCCGGGGACATCATGTTCAACGTGATCGGGCACATGTGGCGCATGCAGGCGGTGATGGCGGTGATCGTGCGAGACGAGAACGATCCGCGCGCGACCGACGTGATTGGCGTCATTACCAAGGAGCATGTCGCCGATTCGGTTGCCGAGAGCATCAAGCCGTACGCGGTCGCCGAAGAATTTCACTGACCACATGCAGGTGACGCGAGATTCGCGCACTGATCTGGCGAAGGGCGGCGTGCAATAGCGACATCGCCTATATCGCCGACAGTGCCGGCGGCGAGGGCTCTTTCAACGCGACACGAAATCGATCGCTATGCTGCGAACGCCACTTCATGGAAAGCAGTAACGCACTACGCCGTTGCGAAAGCGCAACCTGTCATCGTACGCAACTCGACTTCCGTCACGTCGGGCGCAGACTCGACAAGAACCAATCCTTTCGGCGTCACGTCGAACACCGCCAGTTCGGTGATGATGCGGTTGACCACGCCCACACCGGTCAGCGGCAAGGTGCACTCTCTCAGGATCTTGTGATCGCCGCTCTTGGCGGTGTGCTCCATCAGCACGACCACGCGTTTCACGCCAGCCACCAGATCCATCGCGCCGCCCATGCCCTTGACCATCTTGCCCGGCACCATCCAGTTGGCGAGATCGCCCTGGTCGGTCACCTGCATCGCACCGAGGATGGCCAGGTCGATGTGGCCGCCGCGGATCATCGCGAAGCTGTCATGGCTACCGAAATAACTGGCGCCCGGGCGCGCGGTCACGGTCTGCTTGCCGGCATTGATCAGGTCGGCATCGATGTCATCATCGGTCGGAAACGGGCCGATGCCGAGCAGGCCGTTTTCCGACTGCAGCCACACATCCATGCCTTCCGGGATGAAATTGGCAACCAGCGTCGGCAAGCCGATGCCGAGGTTGACGTAGGCGCCGTCGGTGAGTTCGAGCGCGGCGCGTTGCGCCATCTGGTCGCGGGTCCATGGCATGGTCTGATTCCTCTTGGGGCTTACGCCGACTTGGTGCGCACGGTGCGCTGTTCGATGCGCTTCTCGGGAGTCGCATTCACGATGACGCGATCGACATAGATGCCAGGCAGATGCACGTGATCCGGATCGATCGTACCGAGTTCGACGAGTTGCTCGACTTCCACCACGCAAACCTTCGCGCACATCGCCACCACCGGATTGAAATTGCGCGCGGTCTTGCGGAACAACAGATTGCCAGCCGGGTCAGCTTTCCACGCCTTGACCAACGACACGTCGGAGCGCAACGCAGTTTCCATCACGTATTGATGGCCGTCGAACTCGCGCGTCTCCTTGCTTTCGGCGACGATCGTGCCGTACCCGGTGCGGGTGTAAAACGCCGGAATACCGGCGCCGCCGGCGCGCATGCGCTCGGCCAAAGTGCCTTGCGGGTTGAATTCCAGTTCGAGTTCGCCGTTGAGGTACTGGCGCTCGAACTCCTTGTTCTCACCGACGTACGACGAAATCATTTTCTTGATCTGCCGCGTCGCCAGCAACTGGCCGAGACCGAAGCCATCCACGCCGGCGTTGTTGGAAATTACGGTCAGGCCTTTCACGCCGGAATCGCGCAGTGCGGCAATCAGCGCCTCGGGGATGCCGCACAGCCCGAAGCCGCCGACCGCAAGGATCTGACCATCAGCGACTAGCCCGCGCAGTGCTTCATCGGCGCTTGAAAAAAGTTTGCTCTTCGCAGCGATTTGACTGCGCGGCACTGTATTGACCTGGGCCATAAAAAACTCCCTGTGGAACATCAAACATAACATGCGACCAAGACCGCGTTCCGGTACCCACCGGCGCTGCAAGCAACGGAGCCGGTCGGCAGCGCCAGGATTCAATCACGCGTGCAAGGTACGGCGACCACCGTTAGCAAGACCATCAAATCGACACTCCGAGCACTCGTGTGATTTTGACAAGCGGAAGCATCAGCACGCGCAGCCACGGCCGTTGCCTCACCGCCGGCCTGAGAGACTCGGCTTTCAAATTCAGATGGAACCGCACGACATCACGGAAATCCTTCCAAAATGTTCTGTGAGGCACTTCCTCGTCGTGGGGCAGGTCAAATTCAGGGAACCCTGCAAACCTGCGCACACCAGTCTTCGCATTCAACGTGGCTTGCAGAAATCCATGCCCAAACCACCGGTCGGGTTCAAGATGACAGCCCTCGGCCCACTCGTTCCAGGCATTGATGAAAATCAACTCGTCGGGTCTGCCGGACTGCTTGACGAGATCAATGGTCGAGGCAAGCCAGTATTCGTAGTTGTCCGGCACTCCGTTCAGTACGACCAGAGCGCGTTCCTTGGTGCGAGCAGTATTGTCCCAGGATGGGAATAAGCCTTTGAAAACCCAAGCACCGCCGTAGCTGCGGTCGATGTACGACTGTGCAATCTGGTCGAATTGCATCACGTTGCCGTGAAATGCGTTGTGGAATTGCACCTGCGGATTCACGTTGGCGGATTGCAGATTGTGCGGCGGAAACTCGACCCCGCTATCGAAGCCGAACTGTTCATGGTCCCGATTGCCATGGGTCAACGAAGCCGAGACGTGGAGTTCTCCCAAGCCGTTCTCGCGGCAGTAGTGGCGCCACGTTTCAAGCGTCTTGCGCGCGTCGGGCAGGTGCTGCGGTCGATAGACAATCAGGAAAAGCTTGCCATCAACGCGGATATAGCGCGGATCCTTGAAGAATGGCACCAGCGATTTGACGAAATTCAGATCGTCTTCGGGCAGGTATTTCTGTGCAATCAATATTTCGTGCTCGGCTGCATCCCAGCGGCGCGTCCAATTCTCATTGGCCCAACTCAGGCAAAACGGCATGTCGCTATGCGGATCGGACAGCATGTCGTCCAGCGGAGCATTCAGGATGCGTTTTCCGGAAAACCAGTAGTAGTGATAGCAGAAGCCATCAATTCCATATTGCTTCGCCATCTCGATCTGATCGTGCCTGGTTTCGCGCACCCGCAGATCGTAAAAACCGAAATCGCTGGGCAAGTGCGGTTGGCGATGGCCTTCGAACAAAGGCTCGGCCTTTGTCACATTGGTCCACTCGGTGAATCCCTTGCCCCACCAGAGGTCGTTTTCCGATGTCGGGTGAAATTGGGTCAGGTAAAACGCGATCAACCTTGGATTTGCACGCACGTTCGAACTTGGCAGCAGATCGCCGTTTCCAGAGTTTGCATGAGGCGTTGTCACAATCGCATGCCCAGGAGTTTGAAGCCCTTGCGGATGTTTTGTTTAAGTTGCGGGCTCAGGCGCGCCGCAATCCGTGACTTCAATGATGCGCCCGCACGCTTCTCTGGCTGGTATTCGCTGCTTTCAGGCGCCAGTGGCACCGCATCGCCTGCACGATCCAGCGGGATCGCCTTGACGACCACCTGATAAATTTCGGAGTGATTGGTGCTCATCAGCGCTGCTTTCACGGGTGCCGAAAGCCTGGACCAGCCTGCCGCAAATTCGGTTGCTTCCGGAGCGGTGATGACGTACCTGGCTTCGACAATCTTCAGACCGGCCTGGGCAAACAGCGCCTCGATATTCCTGAGTCCGAAGAAGCGTATATGCGTGCGGTCAAGCAAGCCCCAGTCGCGATACTCGAAGTCTCCATTGATGAGGCAGGACATCACTGCCGCATGCCCAACATGGGGCAATGAGATCACCACGTAACCATCCTGATTGATCAGTGGCACCATCCGCCGCAACGTATTCCACGGGTCGTAAAGATGTTCAAGCACATCGGCGGCAACCACCACGTCGAATTTTTCGGACGCTTCCAAAAGGCTCGGCCAATTGCTGGAATTGAGATCGGCCTGGATCACCTGAACGCAATAAGGCGTTACCTTCTCGATGGCACTGGGATCCAATTCCATGCCGGTCATCTCGCAACCGTTGTGTTGCGCAAGGATCTTCGTGATCGATCCAGGCCCGCAGCCGATTTCAAGGACACGCTTGCCGTTACCTACCATTCGCACCACGTGTGCAGGTGCGGTTTGTGCGCTTGCATCCACGTCGTATTCGTAATTATGACGTTCGTTCATGGGCAAACCTTCGCTGGCTAATGACTTTTGACCCAATCAAACAGCAGTACATCACTTTTGCGTGCAGAAGACCTACATACCCGAATTCTTGTTCAAGACATCCGATGGATATTTTCACAGGCCATCATGTTTTTTTCTTTCGGCGCTGCTGATTGTTGTCTGCTTGCCTGTGAAAAAAGTTTTTATGGAACGCAGCGGCTGGGTGATTCGCCAACTGGAAGACGCATAAAGCCCTGCTATCTCCTGCTTGAGCACGCCCACTTCACTATTGCGCTCCGCCAGGGATTTTTTGAGTTCTTCCACAATCGTGTCGCTTTCAGAAAGCGAATGGGTGAGCGCTTCAATCGTGCCATCCCGTTCCATCATGGACTGATTCAGTTCGTGGATCGCGCTGTCTCGCTCGGCCATTAAACGCTCGAACTGTTCCACAGCGGTATCACGCGCGGCCAGCGACTGCTTGATTGTTTCCAGCGCAGCGGTGCGCTCTATCAACGACTGCCTGAGCAGTTTCACGATGCCGTCACGTTCCGCCAATGACTGGCTCAGCACGGCAACGACATTTCGGTTCAGATCGATCAATGCCTGCTTCAGTCGTACCATCTGCATTTCAGACGACGTTGCCTTCAAGTCTTCATCGAGCGTTGCGCGTTCATGCACGACTGCGTCCAACTTTCGCCAATAAACGCCGACGCCATCGATTTCGACAACGTCAGGATGAATTCCAATGCTATTGCAATAGTCATCGACTGCCGCCTTGCAGGCAGGCACCACATGGTAATCATCGATGATCACGTACCCACGATCGGAAAGTCTTGGATACAGGCTGACCAGCGCATCCATCGTCGATTCGTACATGTCGCCGTCCAGCCGCAGCAATGCCAGTCGCTCGGCAGGCACGGTCGGCAATGTGTCCTTGAACCAACCCTTGAGAAATTTTGTCTGCTCGTCCAGTAAGCCGAAGCTGCGAAAGTTTTTCTGAACCTCTTCGAGCGATATCGCGAGTTGCTCGTAGATGTGAAAATCCGATCCGCTATCGGCCGGATATTGCAGCTCATTGGGAGCCGGCAATCCGGCAAAGGAATCGGCGACCCAGACACGTCGATCGGTAACGCCGTGTGCGTACAGGATCGCGCGCATCATGATGCATGCACCACCTCGCCATACACCGGTTTCGATGAAGTCGCCTGGAATGTCCTCGGCGAGTATGGTCTCGATCAGGGTTCGCAGATTGGTCATGCGCCTTGAACCGATCATGGTCAGCGCATGGGCTGGCCAGTCCAGTCCGTGGTCGCGCAGGTGGGAATCGAAGGTGTCGGTTCCAAATGGCGCACGCGAGGCATCGCGGAAAATCACTCCGGTCAGACACGACTCCATCAGGTCGAGATATTCTTTTCGCAACTGCTGGAGTTTGGCGTCAAGCATTTGAGATGACTGTCTGAGTTCTAATGAGGTGTTCGAGCGTGCTGGCCGCTGATTATGCAAGCGCAAATCAAACGTTACATTGGCGAAGAGTCGCGGGACATATCGGTGACGCGGGCATTTTACGCGCCTTCAACCCAAACACGAGGGAACATCGGCGATGGAGGTGAGCGCTACTTCTTTCGATCAATCGACCGCAAGACTCACTTTCTTGAACGGAATGCCGACCAGCCCGTGGCCTGGTTTTTTGGTGGACACGCGGATGACCATCGCATCGTGCAACCAGTGGTGTTGAACGTGCACATCCGGTGTGCCATCGGCGATTGCAACCGTCATCGAATAATCCCCGTTGGACAGCATCGGTAGCGAAAACACGAATTTGGCCGTAATCGACTGGCCCGCCGCGACCGGTACCGCGCCGGCGGCGTCAAACGTGTTTTCCCCGAACAAGGCTTGTCCGAGTCGGTCTTTCACCAGGAAACCGATGATCGGGCTGTACAACGCTGAGCAAGCGATTGCGGTGACCGTCAATTCGATATGTTCGCCACCGACAAAGGATGCATAGGTCTGTCCGCAGGCATCCGTGATGCTGACCGAGACCAGCTTTGCCAGATGGGTCGTCCATCCTTCCGAATTGACGATGTTGTCAAAAAAAGAGACTTGTACTGCCGGATCGAGCAGTGGTGGGACTGGGACCAGCGATTCCGTACTGGTCTTGTCATTCACGCCCACCGTCTCGATTCGAACAGCGTCCCCAACCGCGATCTGCATGCATTCACGGTTGTAGGCGTCGGTAACTTCCTTGGCGTTTCCGTACATCCGGATCGTGCCTTTGTCGAGCCACACGGCAGACTCGCACAGGTTGAGCACGCTTCCCACGTCGTGGCTTACGAACAACAGGGTTCCCCGCTGCATGAAACTGCGCAGGAAACGCATGCACTTCTGGGTGAACACCGCGTCGCCAACCGCCAATGCCTCGTCGATGACAAGGATTTCCGCGTCTGCATGAGCGATCACTGCAAAGGCCAGACGCAGGTACATGCCGCTCGAATAGGTCTTGATCGGCTGTCCGATGAACTCACCGATTTCTGCAAAAGCGACGATGTCTTCGTAACGGGCGTCGATTTCTTCGCGGCTGAGGCCAAGAACCGCACCGCTCATGTAGATATTTTCGCGACCTGTGAACTCCGGGTTGAAGCCGCTGCCGAGTTCGAGCAGGGCTGCGATCCGCCCACTGACCTCGACGGTTCCATTGGTCGGAGTCAAGGTTCCGCAAATGATCTGAAGGAGAGTGGATTTCCCCGATCCGTTGCGGCCTATCACGCCGAGGGTTCCGCCCTTGCGGACATCCAGGGCAATGTCGTGCAATGCCCAGAACTCGCGGTAATAGCGGCTCTCCGGTCGACGCAACAGGCGTTGGAAGCGTGGCAGGATCGACTGCTTCAGGCGGTCTTCCGGACGCTCGTAGATTTGATAGCACTTCGAGAGATTCGCAACCCGGATTGCAGTTGCGTCTCGTGGTTCGGCGTGACCCGACGATGACTCATAAGCGATCGCATCAGAGGACATCGGCGAACCCCTTGCGGGTCATCTGGAACCATCTGAACCCGAGGCCGGCCACCAGCAGGGCCACTGCGCTGTACAACGCCATCCCGAGCCAATCCGGCATTGTGCCGGCAAACAAGACTCCACGCGCCTGTTCGATGACGAAGGTCAACGGATTGAGATACAGCCATTTGCGGTAAGGTTCCGGCAGCGCCGTGATCGGATAGAACACCGGCGCCAGGTACATCAGGATGATCGTGAAGATACTGGTAACCTGCGCCACGTCGCGAATGAAGACTCCGGTGGCCGCTAGCGCCCAGGCAAATCCCATGGTCATCGGGATCAATGGCAACAACACAATCGGCAGCCACAATGCGGTCAGCGGAATGCCGCCGCCGAACACCCACTGCGCCAACAACAGGATCACCAAGCTGACAGCCGCATGGAACCATGCGGACCCGATCACGATCCACGGCAGGATTTCCAGCGGAAACACCACCTTCTTGACATAGTTCACGTTGCCAAGAATCAGACCTGGAGCCTTGTTGATGCCTTCCGCGAGCAGGCCATGCACGATCACGCCAACGAACAGCCCCAAGGCAAACTGCATGCGCGAAGTAGGCGCGCCGGTTCCCCAGCGCACCTTGAATACGACTGAAAACACGAAAGTGTAAATTGCCAGCATCAGCAACGGATTGAAAAACGACCACGCAAGGCCCAGCAGCGAGCCACGATAACGACCGAGCACTTCGCGGCGTGTCATCTGAGCGATCAGCTGTCGGTTACGCCAGAAGCTCCGGAACATTTGGCCAAGGCCTGCACGGGCTGGCGCATGGGGATTCATTGTCAACAGTCCCGGGCTACGAACGTCGCAAAGGTCAGGTCATACCGGCGCATTCTGAACTTCTTGTTGTCACCGGTGATGTTGTAGATTATCGCGGTCAGGCGAGGGCCGCATCAAGTTCGGCACGCAAATCTGCTACATCCTCCACGCCCACCGACAGTCGCACGAGATTGTCGTGGATGCCCAGCGCAGCGCGGCGCTCGGCTGGCACCGAGGCGTGGGTCATGATCGCCGGATGGTTGATCAGGCTCTCGACGCCGCCGAGCGATTCGGCGAGGCCGAACAGTTTGCAGCGTTCCATCATCCGACGCGTTGCCGGCAGGCCGCCGCGTATGTAGATCGAGATCAAGCCACCGAAGCCGTCCATCTGCCGCTTTGCCAGTTCGTGCTGCGGATGCGAGGGCAGGCCCGGATAGATCACCTTCTCGACCGCCGGGTGCGTGTCAAGCCACTGCGCCAGTTCCATCGCGTTCGCGCAATGTGCACGCATGCGCAGGTGCAGGGTTTTCAAACCGCGCAACGCGAGGAAGCTGTCGAATGGGCCCTGAATTCCGCCGATGGCGTTTTGCAGAAAGGTCATCTGCTCGGCGATTTCGGCATTGTCGCCGACAATCGCAACGCCGCCGACCATGTCGGAATGGCCATTGAGGTATTTCGTCGCCGAGTGCATCACGATGTCCGCGCCAAATTCCAGAGGACGTTGCAGCATCGGCGAGCAGAACGTGTTGTCGACAACGAGGATCAAGCCATGTTGTTTCGCGAACACGCCGAGCTTTGCGAGATCGACCACTTTCAGCATCGGATTGGTCGGCGTCTCGGCCCAGATCATCTTCGTGTTCGGTTTGATCGCGGCGGCCAGCGCAGCTTCGTCATTGAGATCGACGAAACTGAAATCCAGCCCGGCCGAACGCCGGCGCACGCGCTCAAACAAGCGGTAGGTGCCGCCGTACACATCGTCCATCACGATCACGTGGCTCCCGCTATCGAGCAGCTCGAGGATCGTGGATGTAGCAGCCAAGCCAGACGCGAATGCAAACCCGCGCGTGCCGCCTTCAAGGTCGGCGATGCAACGTTCCCAGGCGAAGCGCGTCGGATTGTGCGAGCGCGTGTACTCGAAACCCTGATGCACGCCGGGGCTTGACTGCACGTAGGTCGAGGTCGCGTAGATCGGCGTCATGATCGCGCCGGTGGATGGGTCGGGTGACTGGCCGGCGTGGATTGCACGGGTGCCGAGGCCTTGCGAGGAATCCGACTTGGTCATGGAGATGATGCTCTTGTTGAAAGTGCGACAAGGATGTCGCTCGAGGTTTGCGATCGAGGAACATCGCTGAAATAAAATCGACCGCTGAAACTACGCCACACGTCGGCGCAGATAATTCAGCAGATCGATCCGTGTGATCAAACCCAGGAAACGCTCGCCGTCCTTGACGATCGCGACTTGGCCGCGATCGAACACCGGCAGCAGTGCTTCGATCGGCGATTTCACGTCGAGCACGTCCAGCTTGGTGACCATCGCCGTCGATACCGGATCGCGGAAACGCAATTCGTCGCCATACACATGCAGCAGCACATCGGACTCGTCGAGGATGCCGACCAGTTCCTCGTCTTCCATGACCGGCAGCTGCGAGATTTCGTACAATTTCATGCGCTGGTATGCGGTCACCAGAAGATCGTTCGGGCCGATCACCACGGTGTCGCGCTGCGCGTACGGGCGCAGAATCAGGTCGCGGAGGTCGCCGCTGGGTTCGCGCTCGAGGAAGCCGTTGTCGAGCATCCAGTAATCGTTGTACATCTTCGACAGATACTTGTTGCCGGTATCGCAGACGAACATCACAACGCGCTTGGGCGTGGTCTGTTCGCGACAGTATTTCAGCGCCGCGGTCAACAAGGTTCCGGTCGAGGAGCCGCCGAGGATGCCTTCCTTCGCGAGCAGTTCGCGGCCGGCGAGGAAGCTTTCCTTGTCGGTGACTGCGTAGGCTTTTTTCACCCGCGAGAAATCGGAAATCGACGGCAGGAAATCTTCGCCGATGCCCTCGACCATCCAGCTCGCCGATTTTTCGCTGAGCGTGCCTTCATTGATGTATTCGGCGAGGATCGATCCGACCGGATCGGCAAGGATCAGCTCGACATGCGGCGCGGCCTTTGCGAAGAAACGCGACAATCCGGTCATCGTGCCCGAGCTGCCGCAACCGAACACGATCGCGTCCATCTGGCCTTCCATCTGCCGCCAGATTTCCGGGCCGGTGACTTCTTCGTGCGCTCGCGTATTGTCGGGATTGCCGAACTGGTTGATGAAGTACGCACCGGGAATATCGCTCGCGATCTTCTCTGCCAGATCCTGGTAGTACGCGGGATGGCCCTTGGCGACGTCCGAACGCGTGAGGATGACCTCGGCGCCCATCGCCTTGAGATTGAAGATCTTCTCGCGGCTCATCTTGTCTGGCACCACCAGCACGAGCCGGTAACCTTTCTGTTGCGCGACCAGCGCGAGCCCGATGCCGGTGTTGCCAGCAGTGCCTTCGACCAAGGTATCGCCCGGTTTGATGTCGCCACGTTGCTCGGCCGCTTCAATCATTGACCGGCCGATGCGGTCCTTGATCGAGCCACCGGGATTCTGCGATTCAAGCTTGAGGAACAGCTCGCAGCACCCGGTATCGAGATTGCGCGCCCGCACGATGGGCGTTTCGCCAATGAGTTCGAGGACGCTGTCGTGGATCGTCATGGCGAAGCGGCGCGGGGGCCGCGTTGGGCCGGATAGAGCATTCTAACAGGCAGCACGCCGGGCAATTTGGCCGCCGTCAGAAACATCGCTCGCGATGCCAGCGCCATGCCGAAGCGATGCTGTCTTCGATCTGTGTGCGCTGTGGCTGCCATCCGAGTTCCGTCCGCGCTGCCATCCGCGGCGCTAACGCCCGCATGGGCGACGACGGATTCTAACAGCGCGAAATACAATCGAGGAATTGGCGGAGCAGCGGCGAACAATCCGCTGAAGTAAAGCGATCACCCACCAAGAATAGTGCAACGCCGGAAACAAGAAGCGGGCGACGGCAACCGACGAGGATCGCTGCCGCCGCCCGCAGGGTCGATCGGGCTAATGGGTCCGCTTGACTTCGAACAAATGGGTGAGCCGATCCTTTGCGTGCAGTTTTTCGCGCTTCATCTGCGCAAGGGTGGTGTCATCGAGCGGCAGCACGCCGAGTTCGGCGTCGAGAACCTGTTTGTCCAACTCTCGATGGCGATGGTAGAGCTGGCGGAACTCGATATCGGATTTCAGCAGTACGTCCAGCTCATCGCGCGATTGACCTTCAAACATGGCGCTTGACCTCCTTCTGCGTCGGGAAACCTGTTTCGGAAAACCAGTGTGCGTATATGCGAACGCCCCGTTCAGTCACGAAGCGGGGCGTTCGGGTTTGCAGTTCGGTGTAGCAGGCGAAACATCTTCAGGGGCCGGGGGCCTGCGCCGCACGCCTGGATGTTCCAGACTGGGCGCTGCTCCTGCACTTCGACTGCACTCATGGGCTTGATCCGCTGATCCATGCATGGCGGTACGCATGGGGATATGACGCTACTCCTGCGCAAGCCACCCCGCAAGCCATCCGATAAGCCCTTGAATGGATGGGCGACGGCGTCTCATCGCCGTCGATACGAAACCGAAAAACAAGACGTCGCACAACGTAACATGTTGATATTTTGACTAATTATTGCCACGCAACAAAATCACTTCGACGCGACGATTGCGCTCCCGGCCTGACCCAGTCGCATTCGATGCGATCGGTTGTTCGCCGCCCAAGCCGACCGAATGAATCTGAGTGGCGGCCACACCTGCGGCGCGCAGCAGGTTCATGACAGCATCGGCGCGCTGTTGCGAGAGCATGAGGTTGGTCTGCGGATTCCCTTGTGTATCGGTATGGCCTTCAATCCGGATCGCCGCCGCCGGGCTGGCTCGCACGAATGCGATCAGCACCTTGACCCGGGCTTGGGTGGACGCGTCCTTGCGCAGGGTGGCCATGCCCGGGGCAAATGCGGCGCCGGACAGGATCATGGAAGGTCCGCGCGGCTCACGAGTGGCCGTAGATGGGGTCTTGGCGATGGGGGCAGCGCTGGTCAAGGCTGCCTCCTGTTGTGCGAGCGCAGCCTCTTTTGCACGCGCCTCAGCCAGCGTTCGTGCCTGATCGGATTCGTCGCTGGCGATGCCTGCTACCTGTTGCGCCTGTGCCTGACGCTCCGCATCGGCACGCTGAGCCTCTTCCTCGCGTGCGGTGTTCTGCAACCGCAGGCGCTCGGCTTCCTGCCGCGCCTGCTCGGCGTCACGACGGCTGGCTTCAAGCAGAATGCGATCGTGTTCGCGGTCGAGTTGGTCAATCTGGTGCTCGGCCAAGTCGGCCTGTGCGGCGAACTGCGCGGCGGCGACCCGGCGTTCGGCGATGTACAGCGCATGCGGGCGATCCCTTGAACGCGGGCTGGTTTGCGCGAGCGCATCGAGCGCTTGCTGCGCCCTCATCCGGTCGGCAGCGCCGAGCTGGCCCAGCGATGGATCGGAATTGAGTTGCGCGAGATCAGCCGACAGCCGCTGCAAGTCCGGATCCCTGGCCGGTTCGGCGGCAAATGCAGGCGCGACCATCAGCAGCACGCACACGACGGTTGCGCAGCGGGCGATTGCAGAGCTCTGGAAGCGGCTCATTTCAGCGGCTCCTGATTGAGCAGGCGACGGCGCAAGGTTTCGTTATCCTCGGTCTTGGCTGCAACTGCTGACTGGGCCGCCATTGCGCGGCCTTTGGCGCTGGCGAGATCGGCATCGGCCTGCGCAGTGGCCGCAAGCGTTTGCGCCTTCTCGTAATCCTGTCGTTTCATCGCAGCCCGGGCCATGGCCATCTCGCTGTGAGCCGACGCCAATTCCGCTGCAGCATACTTCTGACCGTCTTCATCCGCGACCCTGATGGAGGAATCGGCGGCAGCGATTTGCGCGAAGGGTGGAGAGGTCGTCGCGCAGCCAGCCAGTTCCAGAAGGGCGATGCCGGTGGCGAGCAATCCAAGCAAACGGATCGCAGCAGCGGTACGATAGATTTTTGGTCGCGATGGTGTCATAAGAAAATCCAAGGGACAGGGGCCGACGCGGCCATTGTCCGAGGCCGCCCGCGTGCTTGCAACGAGTGCGCATTCCGTACTGGGGAACGACAAGATGGACATCGAATACTTCCTGAAGCTGATGGCCGAGAAGAATGCCTCGGATCTGTTCCTGACCACCGGCGCGCCGGTGAACATGAAGGTCGAGGGCAAACTGTACGCCCTTGGCAACACCGGCTTGCCGCCCGGCCTGGTCAAAAAGATCGCCTATTCGCTGATGGACGAGTCGCAGGTGCCGATTTTCGAACGCGATCTGGAAATGAACATGGCGATCTCGGTCACCGATGCCGGCCGCTTTCGCGTCAACGTATTCAAGCAGCGCGGCGAAACCGGAATGGTGATCCGCGCGATCAAGAGCGACATCCCGAGTATCGAAGACCTCAAGCTACCCGTGATCCTCAAGGACATCGTGATGGAACCGCGCGGCCTCGTGCTGCTGGTCGGTTCCACCGGTTCCGGCAAGTCCACCACGCTGGCCTCGATGATCGATCACCGCAACACCAACACCACCGGCCACATCCTCACCATCGAGGATCCGATCGAGTTCCTGCATCGGCACAAGAAATCCATCGTCAATCAGCGCGAGGTCGGTCTGGACACGCACGCCTTCCACAATGCGCTCAAGAACGCGATGCGCGAAGCGCCCGACCTGATCCTGATCGGCGAAATCCTCGATGCCACCACGATGGAAGCGGCGATCGCGTTCGCTGAAACAGGTCACCTGTGCCTTGCGACGCTGCATTCGAACAACGCCGACCAGACGCTCGAACGCATCCTTAATTTCTTTCCGGAATCGGCGCACAAGAACATCCTCATGAACCTTGCGCTGAACCTCAAGGCGGTGATCAGCCAACGCCTGGTGATCGGCGTTGATGGCAAACGCATCCCGGCCAGCGAGATCCTGATCAACACACCGGTGATCCGCGACCTGATTCGCCGCGGCGAAGTGCACGAGGTCAAGCAGGCGATGGAAGAATCGCTGCAGGAAGGCATGCACAGCTTCGACCAGTCGCTGTATCGGCTGTTCAAGGAAGGCAAGGCCGATCTGGAAGAGGTGTTGCGCAAGGCCGATTCGCGCGACGGACTCGCGCTGAAGATCCGCTTGTCCGATGGCGCATCGGGCGAACACGATCCGTACGCGGAGGTTTTCAGCGCCCAACCCAGCATCATCCAGGGCGGCGCATACTGAATTTGAATCTATCCAGGTCGGGCGTGCGTTGTGCCAGCCCGCATCGTGCCCCACTGCAGGATCTCAGGCTGCAATCGGCGCGTCCGGCTGCAGTTCAGGGCGTGCGGCTTCGAATTCGGGCAATTTCATGCAGGCCGCGTAAATCCGGCGGACAGTCGGATAAGGTTCCATGTCGACGCTGAAACGGCGTCCGTTGTACACCTGCGGCACCAGGCAGCAATCCGCCATGCCTGGCCTCTCGCCGTCGCAGAAGGTGCCGGTGGACAGATGCTCGGCGAGCATCAATTCGACTGCGGCGAATCCTTCGCGCATCCAGTGGCGCACCCATTCCTCGCGTTCTGGCGCTGGCACGCTCCAGACGTTCTCGAAATGCTTAAGCACGCGCAGATTGTTCAGCGGATGCACGTCGCAGGCGATCGCCTGCGCGATCGCGCGGGCGCGGGCGCGATCGCGCGCTGTGGTCGGTAGCAACGGCGGATCGGGCCAGGTCTCGTCGAGGTACTCGATGATTGCAAGTGATTGCCGGAAGATGCGATGGCCGTGCTTCAGCGCCGGCACCAGCCCCTGCGGATGGATCGCGCGGTATTCGGGCTTGCGCTGCTGGCCGCCGCCTTCAAGCAGGTGGACCGGCACGATGTCGTAAGCCAGGTGCTTGAGGTTGAGCGCGATGCGCACGCGATAGGCCGCGCTCGAGCGCCAGTAGCTGTAAAGTTTGAGCTTGTCGTTGATCATCGCGCCTCCGACGGGCATGCGCGCCCGGCCTACGCAGGCTAGCCTTTGTCGTCGCGGATGAACAGCGCAGACCGCACGGGCCGACGCACGGCCGTCGGTACGCCGCTGGACGGAAGAGATCAGCCGGTGTGGCGGATGGTTTGCTCGATCGCGCCGAACACGCTGTGGCCTGCGTGGTCAAGCATCTCGATTCGCACTACATCACCGAAAGCCATGAACGGCGTGATCGCAGCGCCCGTTTCCAGTGTTTCGACGGTGCGTTTCTCGGCGAAGCACGATGCTCCAAGCGACGTGTCCTGGTTGGCGACGGTGCCCGAGCCGACGATCGTGCCTGCGCTCAGCGGTCGCGTCTTGGCGACATGCGCGATGAGCTGGGCGAAATCGAACTGCATGTCGATGCCGGCTTCCGGCGCACCGAACCACACACCGTTGACGTGGGTGAGCATCGGCAAATGCACCTTGTTGTCGCGCCACGCTTCACCAAGCTCATCCGGCGTGACGAACACCGGCGACAATGCCGAGCGCGGCTTGGATTGCACGAAGCCGAAGCCTTTCGCCAGTTCGCCCGGAATCAGGTTGCGCAACGAGACGTCGTTGACCAAGCCGATGAGCTGGATATGTTGCGCGGCATGTTCGGGCGAAACCGAAACGGGCACGTCATCGGTGACGATCACGACTTCGGCTTCCAGATCAATGCCGTATGCCGCATCGGCGACGAGCACCGGGTCGCGCGGGCCGTAGAAGCCGGCACTCACGGCTTGGTACATCAGCGGATCGGTGTAAAAACTCGCCGGCACCTCCGCTCCGCGCGCGCGGCGCACGCGTTCGACGTGCGGCAGGTACGCGCTGCCATCGACGAACTCGTAGGCGCGCGGCAAGGGTGCGGCGAGCTGCGCGACGTCAACATCGAATGCGCCATCGGCGTCACCGGCATTCAACCGTTCCGACAACGCATTCAAGCGCGGTGCGCTATTCGTCCAGTCTTCCAGAGCGTGTTGCAGCGTGTCCGCGATACCGGTGGCGTTTACCGCGCGCAACAAATCGCGCGAGACCACGATCAGCGTGCCATCGCGCCCGCCTTGCTTGAGAGATCCGAGTTTCATTGTTTCCAATCCGCGAAATGATGATGACGAATTGTACGCTGCGGTCCGCGAACGATTCGCGAATGCGATGCCGTGCGCGCTGGTTGCTCCTGCGTATCCGATCGCCATGCATGACGAAATGCCGAAAATGCAGAAGCAATTTTCAGCCTTGCCCGCGAAATTGGTGCATCGATGGTCGTCAACAAAAAGCCCGCCGATGGGCGGGCTTTCGTTGCCGGGTCGCTGGCTGGGTCGGATCTCTGGATGGCAGCCCCGGATGGATTCGAACCACCGATGCCTGAGTCAGAGTCAGGTGCCTTACCGCTTGGCGACGGGGCTATGGACTTTTTTAAAAACTTAGCGCTTCGAGAACTGCGTCGCGCGACGGGCCTTGTGCAGGCCGACTTTCTTGCGCTCGACTTCGCGGGCGTCGCGGGTCATGAAACCGGCCTTGCGCAGATCAGACTTCAGAGTTTCGTCGTACACGACGAGCGCGCGCGAAATGCCCAAGCGGATCGCGCCGGCCTGGCCGGTACTGCCGCCGCCAGCAACTGTGACCATGATGTCGAAGGTCTCGGTGTGCTTGGTCAGTTCCAGCGGTTGACGCACGATCATGCGCGAAGTCTCGCGGCCGAAGAACTCGTCCAGCGGACGCTCGTTGACGATGATGCTGCCGTTGCCGCTGCGCATGAAGACGCGCGCGGTGGATGACTTGCGACGGCCGGTGCCGTAGGAATGCTGCTGGGTAGCCATTTAGATATCCAGAATCTGGGGTTGCTGTGCTGTATGCGGATGGTTCGCGCCGCTATAGACCTTGAGCTTGCGGAACATTGCGCGGCCCAGCGGGTTCTTCGGGAGCATGCCCTTGACGGCGATCTCGATCACGCGCTCGGGCTTGCGGGCGAGTAACTGGCCGAGCGACTCGGACTTGAGGTTGCCGATGTAGCCGGTAAACCGGTAGTACATCTTGTCGGTCAACTTCTTGCCGGTCACGGCAATCTTGTCGGCGTTGATCACGACGAGGTAATCGCCGGTATCGACGTGCGGCGTATAAACAGGTTTGTGCTTGCCGCGCAGACGCGTGGCGAGTTCGGAGCTGAGACGGCCGAGGGTCTTGCCTGCGGCGTCCACCAGATACCAATCGCGCTTCACGGTCTCCGACTTGGCGCTGAAAGTCTTCATTGCAGCTCCACGGGGACGTTTGGTGAACCAAAGAGCGGGGATGATAGCGGCCTTTCCGGTGCATGGCAAGCCGCCCCAAGCCTGCGTGCTAGCATCCGGCCATGCCCACAACCGCGCCAGCCAACGTCATCAGGCCCTGGTCAGAGGCCGATCCGTTGGGACTGGATCGCAACGAAGCCGAGTCGCCGCGCGGACGGATCGCACGCACGCGCGCTTTCGCCGATGGCGCATTGCTGCCGGATGCAACGATTCCGGTGCAGCATCCGCAGGAATTCCTTGCCACGCACCTAGTCGAGAAACCTGCATGAATCCATCGCGCCACGGCCGTCTGCGCACCTACAGCCGGCTTGATCGCCTGTTGATCGAGGCCGAGCACGCATTGTCCAGCAGCTTGATCGCGCAGCCCGCCGCACGCACCGAAAACCCTGCGACAAACGTTCCCGAAGCCGACCTGGATGCATCCGCGCGCAGGCATGCTGCCGGCCTGATGCGGATCAACCATGTCGGCGAGGTCTGCGCGCAGGCGTTGTATTTCGGACAGGCCGCAGTCGCGCGCGATCCGGCGACGCGCGCGCAATTGCTGGCTGCCGCAGCCGAAGAAACCGATCACCTCGCTTGGTGCGGCGAACGCCTGCGCCAGCTCGACAGCCGACCGAGCATGCTCAATCCGATCTGGTACGCGGGCAGCTATGCGATCGGCGTGCTCGCTGGTCTACGCGGCGACGGCTGGAATCTCGGCTTCGTGGTCGAAACCGAACGTCAGGTCGAAGCGCATCTCGACGAGCACCTGCATTCGTTGCCCGAAGCCGACGCACGCAGCCGCGCGATTGTCCAAGTGATGAAAGCCGACGAGGCGCGCCACGCAGAAAACGCACAGGCGTCCGGCGCTCGCCCGTTACCGACTTCTGTCCAACGAGTCATGCGTGCGGCGAGTGCGTTGATGAAGGCGGTTGCGTATCGCCTTTGAAAAAGCCGGCGCAAGGCCGGCTTTCTTCTTTCACTTCCATCACCAACTCACCAGATGATCACGCGCTTGTCCGGCGCGATGTACATCTTGTCGCCGGGCTTCACGTCGTAGGCCTCATAGAACCCGGGCTGGTTGACGACCGCGCCCATCACCCGATCGATCTCGACTGAATGCGGGTCGGTCTTGATCTGCTCGACCATCGCCTCTTCGCGCATTTTCCCGCGAAATACCTGTGCAAAGCCGGCATAGAACCGCTGTTCACCGGTCATGCCGTCGATCACCGGCGCGGGCTTGCCGCCAAGCGAGATCTTGTACGCCTTGTAGGCAATCGCGACGCCGGAATTGTCGGCGATGTTCTCGCCCAACGTGAGCTCGCCGTTGATGTGGTAACCCTTGACCGGCTCGAACGCGTTGTACTCGGCGACCAGTGCCTTGGTCTTGGCCGCGAACGCTTCATGGTCGGACTTCGTCCACCAGTCGTGCAGGTTGCCGGATCCGTCGTACTGCGAACCCTGGTCGTCGAAACCGTGGCTGATCTCATGACCGATCACCGCACCGATCGCGCCGTAGTTTACCGCGTCGTCGGCCTTCGGATCAAAGAACGGCGGCTGCAGGATCGCGGCCGGGAACACGATTTCGTTCATTTCCGGGTTGTAGTAAGCATTGACCGTCTGCGGCGTCATGCCCCATTCGGTCCGGTCCACCGGCTTGCCGAGCTTGTCGATGTTGCGGTTGTATTCGAACTCGTTCGCGCGCTCGACGTTGCCAAGCAGGTCATTGCGATCGATCTTCAGCGACGAATAATCGCGCCACTTGTCCGGATAGCCGAGCTTGAGCATGTACTGCGACAGTTTCGCCAGCGCTTCCTTCCTGGTATCGGGGGTCATCCAGTCGAGCGTATTGATGCTCTGCTGGTAGGCGGCAAGCAGGTTGTGGACGAGTTTGGTGACGCGCGCCTTGCTGTCCGCAGGGAAGTAGCGCGACACGTACACCTGGCCCAGTTGTTCGCCCATGCTGGCTTCGACGACGCGCACGCCGCGCTTCCAGCGTGCGCGGTTTTCCGGCGTGCCACGCAGCGTGGTGCCGTAAAACTTGAAGTTCTCGTCGACGAACGCCTTGCTCAGGTAAGGCGCGAAGGCATGCAGCAGGTGCCAGCGGAAATAGGTCTTCCAGACCGGGATCGGCATGCTCTTGATCAGCGCCGCCATTCCCGTGAAGTAGCTGGGCTGGCTGATGTTGACGTAGTCGACTTTGCCGTTGACGTGCGCGTCGGTGAGCAGAGTCTTCCAGTCGAAGCCCGGAGCGACGCCGTCGAGATCGGCGATCATGGTCTTGTTGTAGCTCTTGATCGGATCGCGGTTTTCGACCTTGGTCCACTGGACCTTCGCGAGCGCCGTCTCGAGCGCGAGCACGCTGGCGGCGTCGGCTTTCGCATCGGCGTCGCCGTCGAGGCTCAGCATGCGCTCGACATGGCCGAGGTACGCGTCGCGGAAACCCTTGAGCTTGGCGTCGTCATCCTTGAGGTAATAGTCGCGGTCGGGGAGGCCCAGGCCGCTTTGAGCGAAGTCGACCTCGTACTTCGTCGAATCGCGGTTGTCGAGGTGGATGTAGCTACCGAACGGCGCATCCACGCCGATCATGCCGTTGTGTGCGATCTGCGCGGCGACGTCATGCGGGGTCTTGATCGCGTTGATGCGCGCGAACTCGGACTGCAGCGCCTTGGTGCCGAGCGCTTCGAGCTGCGGTTCATTCATGAAACTCGCGTAGAGGTCGCCGACCTTGCGCTCGCCGTCGTTGTGCGGAGTCTTCTGCGCTTCCTCGATGATTCCGCGCAGGTTCTCGATTGACTTGTCGTAAAGTGCATCGAACGCGCCATAGCCGGGCTTGTCGGCTGGAATGGGCGTGGTCGCGAGCCAATGGCCGTTGATGTATTCGTAGAAGTCGTCCTGCGCGCGCACCTTGGTGTTCATGTTGGCCGGGTCCAACCCCGACGCGAGCGACGCGGCGTTGGCTGCGGCGAAAACGGAAACCAAAGTCATGCCGATGGCGGCGGCGATAGGACGTTTCATGGGTCACTTCCTGAATGAAAGGTGGGCGCGGGCGCGCAGGCGGGCACGGCAGTCGGGACGCTAGCAGGTTGGCCCGGGAATGCATGGGCCAGAAGTCCTGCGGACGGAGAATAGGTAATGAGGGAATAGGAAATTGGAAATCGGAATTCGGTGGGTCGGCCCAAGTCAAGTACCGCCCTGCTGTCACGGTTCACCATTTCCCGATTCCCGATTCCCGATTCCCGATTCCCAGTCCTCAATCGACCAGATTTCGTCCGTGGAACAGTTCCTCGATCTCGCGCTTGAGTTGCGCCTCGATGCGCAAGCGTTCCTTGAACGAGAGGTTCTTGGCTTTCTCTTCGAACAAATAGGTATCAAGGTCGAACTCTTTCACGTGCATCTTGGTGTGAAAGAGATTCTCCTGATACACGTTGACGTCGATCATCTCGTAGTGAGCTCGGTTCGCCTTCGAGAGGAAGTCCTGGATCGAGTTGATCTTGTGATCGATGTAATGCTTCCTGCCCTTGATGTCGCGGGTGAAGCCGCGCACGCGGTAATCGGTGACCACGATGTCCGACTCGAACTGCTCGATCAGGTAATTCAACGCCTTCAGCGGCGAGATCACCCCGCAAGTCGCCACGTCGATGTCGGCGCGGAAGGTCGCGATGCCGTTGTGCGGATGGGTTTCCGGATAGGTGTGAACGGTGATATGGCTCTTGTCGAGATGAGCGACGACGCTGGTCTCGCCGGTGTGCTCGAGCATTGCGTCGGACAGCATCTCGCGGCCGACGTCCTTGCGGTCGATGACCGGCTCTTCGGAGATCAGGATCGTCACCGACGCGCCCTGCGGGTCGTAATCCTGGCGCGCGACATTGAGGATGTTCGCGCCGATGATCTCGGCCACGTCGGTGAGGATCTGGGTCAGCCGGTCGGCGTTGTACACTTCATCGATGTATTCGATGTAGCGATCGCGCTGTTCGTCGCTGACCGCGTAGCACAGGTCGTAGATGTTGAAGCTCAACGACTTGGTGAGATTGTTGAAGCCTTGCAGCTTCAAACGCGGGAGCGGTTTGACCACGGAGGTCTCCAATCGACGGATAGCTGGCCGGCGATTATCGGTCAAAGCACCCGGCATGCCAAACCGCTGCGTTGCCCTGCGCGCCGACACGGCCTAAGCTGCGGCCCAATCAGGGGGAATACGATCAACATGGCCAAAGTTTCCACACTCATGCCGCATGCACTACTGCGGCCGCTGATCTCGCCTGAACTGGCGCCGGACGCAGCGACGATGGAGCGCTTCCTCGGCTACTGCCATCGGCATCGCTATCCGAACCGCACCGACGTGTTCCGCCCCGGCGATGCTGCCGACACGCTGCATTACGTCGTCAGCGGCACGCTGTCGATCATCAGCGAGGAAGCGGACGGCCGCGAACTCGTGTTGTCCTATCTGAATGCGGGCGATTTCATCGGCGAACTCGGTCTGTTCGTCAAGACCGACCATCGGGAAGTGGTGTTGCGCACGCGCAGTCCGGTCGAACTGGCGGAGATCAGCTACGAACGCCTACTCAGCCTTTTCCGCGGTCCGTTATCGAACGAATGTCCGCGACTGATGTACGCGATTGCATCGCAACTCGCCAAACGCTTGCTCGAAACCAGCCGCAAGGCCAGCCGGCTCGCTTTCATGGATGTCAGCGGGCGCATCCTGCGCACTCTGATGGACCTGTGCGAGGAGCCCGAAGCACTGAGCCATCCCGAAGGCACCCAAATCCGCGTCTCGCGGCAGGAACTCGCGCGCATCGCGGGCTGCTCGCGCGAGATGGCCGGACGCGTGCTCAAGCAGATGCAGCTCGATGGTCTGCTACATGCGCGCGGCAAGACTGTTGTGGTGTTCCGCACCGCGCACTGATTCGTCGCTGCGCGATGTTTGTCGATCGCAATCGGTGTCGGTGATGCGCAGTGTTTTTTCGCGAGTTTGCTCGCGGTGATTAGCGATGCCATGAGAGAACGCGCGCACGCACAGTCGGTTTGATGGGTTATCCGGAACCCGCCCATCTCTTGTTGATTTAACAACAAAAAGCCGGCGGAAAGCCGGCATTTTGTTGGTTCGGACTGCGATTGCCATTACTTGATCGCGAACTCCTCAAGTGTGCGGCCTTTGGCGATCTCGGCTGCCAGCCAGCGCGGCTGCTTGCCGCGTGCGGCCCAGGTTTCCGCAGCATTAACCGGATTGCGGTATTTCGGTGCGACTTTGCTGCCGGCCTTGCTCGACTTGCGGGTTTTCTTGGCGGGGCGACTGGATTTGGCTTTGCCGGGTGCCTTCGCAGCTACGGCGCCGTCGAACAACTCGGCCACGGTATAACCGGCTTCACGGGCGATGGCGTTGATGCGCTTGCGCACGCCGGCGGCCGGTTTGCGTTTTTTGAGTTTCTTCTGGCGCTGGCTCGCCTGGGCGATCAGCGTGGAGAGTTCCTTTGCGGACAGGTTCTGGAGATCGATGGACATTATGGTTTCCAATGGCGTTGTGGACGATCCGGATTCACCCGGGTATTCCGATGTTAATCCACAACGCGCGCGAAAACAAAATGCCGAATGGCACGGGTGCAATACTCCGCGACACCTTGCCAAGGTAGTTGTCGATGCGGCTACACGGTTATCGGAGCCGCCAGCCGCGCGAGCAGGCCCGCATGGTCGAGGTTTTCCGATTCGGCAGCGGTGCGGGCGCGATACTCAAAAGTCCCTGCAGCAAGTCCGCGTTCGGATACCACCACCCGATGCGGAATACCGAGCAATTCGATATCCGAGAACATCGGGCCTGGGCGCAATCCGCGATCGTCAAGCACGGTTTCAATACCGCCTTCGGTAAATTCGCGATACAGCGCTTCGGCCGCATCGACCACGGCCGGATCGTTTTTCGGGTTGATGATGCAGATCGCGACCCGCCACGGCGCCATTGGCTCCGGCCAGATAATGCCCTTGTCGTCGTTGTTCTGCTCGATCGCAGCCGCCACGATGCGGGTGACGCCGATGCCGTAGCAGCCCATGAACATCGTCTGCGGTTTGCCGGTATCGTCGAGCACGGTGGCTTTCATCGCTTCGGCATAGTTCTGGCCGAGCTGGAATACATGACCGACCTCGATGCCACGCGCGATTGACAACGTTCCGTGTCCATCGGGCGATGGATCGCCTTCGACGACGCTGCGAAGATCGGCGATGAGATCGGGTTCCGGCAGGTCGCGCCCCCAGTTGACGCCGGCAATGTGATAACCGCGTTCGTTCGCGCCGACCACGAAATCGGCCATCGCCGCAACATCGCGATCGGCGACGACGGTGATTTTCTTGGCCGGTTTGACGGGGCCCAGGAAGCCAGGCTCGCTGCCGAGATGCGCAAGAATTTCGTCTTCGGTGGCGAGTCGGTATTCGGCGAGACCAGCCAGTTTGGCGAGCTTGGTCTCGTTGACCATGTGATCGCCACGCACCAGCGCGAGCACGAAACCCTGTTCGCCCATCAACGCCACCGACTTGACTGTGCGCGCGAGTGGAATTCCTATCAGCGCGGCGACGTCCTCGCAGGTTTTCTGGGTCGGCGTATCGATCCGGCGCATCGCTTCGGACGCGGCAGCGCGCGGGCTCGGTGCTGCGGCTGCGGCCATCTCCACATTCGCTGCGTAATCGGATCCATTCGAGAAAGCAATCGCATCCTCGCCCGAATCGGCAAGTACGTGAAATTCCTGCGACGCATCGCCGCCGATCGCGCCGCTGTCCGCGCGCACAGCGCGAAACTTCAATCCGAGGCGCGTAAAAATGCGCGTATAGGCCGCGTGCATATTGCGGTATTCGCGCTCCATGCATTCGGGCGTGAGGTGGAATGAGTACGCGTCCTTCATCAGGAATTCGCGTGCGCGCATCACCCCGAAACGCGGGCGAATCTCGTCGCGGAACTTGGTCTGGATCTGATAGAAATTCACCGGCAGCTGCTTGTACGATTGCAATTCGTTGCGCGCGAAATCGGTAATGACTTCCTCGGCGGTCGGTGCGTAGCAGTATTCGGCTTGCTTGCGGTCCTTGATCTTCAGCAGTTGCCCGCCGAATTTCTCCCAGCGTCCGGTTTCTTCCCAGAGTTCGCGCGGCTGCACCGTGGGCATCAGCATCTCGAGCGCGCCTGCACGATTCATTTCCTCGCGCACGATCGCTTCGACCTTGCGCATCACCCGCAGGCCCAGAGGTGACCAGGTATACAGACCGGCGCCGAGCCTGCGAATCATGCCCGCGCGCAGCATCAGCCGATGGCTGGCGATTTCGGCGTCGGCGGGAATTTCACGGGAGGTATTGAGATGGAATTGCGACAAACGCATGAGCGAGATATCGATTTGAATGGAGCCGCATTGTAACTGCGCGCACGCACGCGAGGAATGTCGAATGATGCTGCAACAAGCTCCAGCGATTGTCTGACGATCAACGCCGCGCCGGCTTCAATCAGTGCGGTTTCGTCGCGTTTCCAGATGCGGAGTCGCTATCCGACATCGGCACGATGTTCTGGTCAGGGTCGATATGCACGACGGTATAGCGGCGGCCGACCGGCGGCCGATCGGTGCTGATGTTGACCACGCCGCGTGCATCGACCCAGCGATACAACGTAGGCCCGGTATCGGCTTGCGAGCGATCGCGGTGTTGCGCGTCACCGCGATGCGGATTCTCTGACGTGAGGCGCGGCGAGTCGGTTGACTGCATCCACCACGCAAGGCCGACGCCCAGCGCGAGCGCTGCGAGTGCGGCCCAGACCCAGTGCACATGCATGCCGCGTTCCGCTTACTTCGAGCAGAGCGCGGTGACCTGTTGCTTGGCGAGCGTCAGTTGCTGCGTCTGCTGCTGCGACGACAGCCGGACGGGTTTGCCGGTGCCGTTGATGTCCATGTCCACCAGCGGCTTGTTGGTGAGCGTATCGACATTCTTGCGCGCGGCATCGCAGTATTTCTGACGTTCGACTTGAGCAGGCGTTGGCGCGGATTTGTCCGGCGCTGTGGCCGCTGATTCTCCGTCACCCGTGGCAATTGGCGGAGCGGTCACTTGACCGGCCGGGGTGATCGTCTCGTATTTGATGCCTTCCGGCACCGACTGCGAATAGTGGGACTGGCCGTTGGCGTCCTTCCATTTGTAAACCGCATCGGTTGCGGACGCTGTACCCGCAAGCAGGCCAATCGAAAGGAACAGCGGAATGATGGACGATTTGGCCAGAATGGCCAGGGACTGGTAACGCATACGACCTCCGGGGGACGCTGGTCTGGATTGCGGGGTGATGGGCACGGCGCAGTGGCGCGCGCATGCCCAGCGGCTACACTCTATCCTAATCGACGCATTGATCGAACAAGGCCAGCCCATGGATGACACTCCCAGACCGGCCCCACGGTCACGTGGAATTTACCTCTTGCCGAACCTGCTGACTACCGGCGGGATGTTTTCGGGTTTCTACGCGATCCTGGCTGCCGCCAGCGGGCATTTCGAGAACGCCTGCATCGCGGTGTTCGTGGCCGCCATGTTCGACGGCATCGATGGCCGGATCGCGCGCCTGACCGGTACCAGCACCGAGTTCGGCGTGCAGTACGACTCGCTCGCCGATCTGGTCAGCTTCGGCATGGCGCCGGCGCTGGTGATGTACCACTGGGCGCTCTCGACGCTGCGGCTCGACGGCGTGGCGATCGGCAAGGCCGGCTGGGCCGCATCGTTCCTGTATGCGGCATGCGCGGCGCTGCGGCTGGCGCGTTTCAACACCCAGGTCGGCGTAGTGGACAAGCGCTGGTTCATCGGCCTGTCCAGCCCGGCCGCTGCGGGCGTGATGATGGCCTTCGTCTGGACGATGACGGATCTGAATTACAGCGGCGAAGAGTTGCGCTATGTCGCGCTGGTGACGACTGTCTGCGTCGGCCTGCTGATGGTCAGCCGCTTTCGCTACACGAGCTTCAAGGGCGGGCGCGTGAATCGCGCACCGCCGAGCGAACGCGTGCCGTTTATCCTGCTGCTGGCGGTGATCCTCGCGATCGTGGCGATCTACATCTTTCGCGCTCCGTTGCTGCTGGCGATCCTGGGCTTGTATGCGTTATCGGGCCCATCGATATGGACGTGGCAGAAGCTGCGCCGCCATCGTGCGCCGGAGCAGGGCGCGCCATGAGCGCGGTCTGGTCGGACGAACAGCGGCGTTGCTTGGCGGCGCTCGGCTACACGCTGTATCGATCGGCTGCTGCATCAGAATCGAATGCGGACTTCGCCCGCGAGGTATCAGTAGCGATTGCAGCTAACTCCGGTAACGGGATGGTTCCAGCGCCCAAAAAACAGATCGCCACGACTATAGATCCCTTGCTACACGCATTGATGCGTGCGGTCGGCTGCGATCACGCTCAGGCCAAAGATGCCGATGCGTGGAAACATGCGCAGCAGATTCCATCGCTCGCGCAACTGCGCAACAATCCTGCCGCGAAGCGCGCGTTGTGGCCGCGACTGCGGGCACTGCGCAAGGAGCGCGCCGGGCGATGAATGCTGCCGTCGCACCATTGCCACGTCTGCGCCCGCTGCATGCGAGCGATTTCGCCGCGTTGATGCAAATCGAAAACCGCGCCTACGCATTCCCGTGGACAGAAGCCATCTTTCGCGATTGCCTCGCCGCCGGCTACGAATGCTGGGTGCTCGAGGATGGCGGCGCGCTACTCGGCTATGGCGTGCTGAGCGCCGCCGCCGGCGAGGCGCACATCCTCAATGTCTGCGTCGCGGACGAATGGCAGGGGCGCGGACTCGGTCGCCTGCTGGTGCGACGTCTGCTCGATCTCGCGCGCTGGCATCGTGTGACGCAGGTGTTCCTCGAAGTGCGTCCGTCGAATCCGAACGCGATCGCGCTCTATGATTCCGAAGGTTTCAACGAAATCGGTCGTCGTGCCAACTACTATCCCGCGCAACGCGGCCGCGAGGATGCGATCGTGATGGGGCTTGAGTTGTTGCCGCCGGAACTCTGAGCCGTGTGTCAGATTTCGCCTGCAAGTCGATCGCCTTGCGCGTGCAACGCAGCGAGTTGCATGCCCCAATCGATGAGCCGGGTTCGTTCCTGATCAACCACTGCGGCAGGTGCATTCTTCACGAACGTCTCACTGGCGAGCTTGCTCTCGCATTTGCGCATTTCGCCTTCGACGCGGGCGATTTCCTTGGCGATGCGTGCGCGTTCGGCATCGAGGTCGATCAGTCCGGCGAGCGGGATGTGCAGCTTTAAGCTAAAGAACGGAGCCATCGCTGAGGGCGGCGGTTCCTCGTTCCCGAGCGCAATAACGGATTCGAGTCGCGCGACGAATTTTAGGCTGGCTTCCTGGCCGCACAACTGCATGAGTACCGAGTCCTCCAGTTTTCCCTCGACGAGCAACGGAACGAATTTCGCCGGAACTATGTTCATCTGGCTGCGGATCGAGCGAATCTGCATGATCGCGCCTTTGAGAATTTCTACACGTGATGCGGTCGCCGCATCGGCCGCTATTGAGGTGTGTTCAGGGTAACGCTGCGTACTGATCGAATCGCCAGCGATTCCGAGTTTCGGCGCGACGTGTTGCCAAATCTCCTCAGTGACGAACGGAATCAGCGGATGTAGCGCGCGCAATAACGACTCCAACACGTACAGCATCGTATGCCGCATTCCATCGGCTGCGGAGCCGCCTGCTTGCAACGCCGGCTTGGCAAATTCAACAAACCAGTCGCAGTAATGATTCCAGGTAAATTCGTAAAGTTCGCTCGCAACAAGATCGAATCGATAATTGGCGTAATGGTCTTCGACGTTGCGCAGCGCATGCATCATCTGGTGCAGGATCCAATGCTCGGAATCGCTGCTCGGTTTCGGAGCGCCGGTCGCCGTGAAGCCTTCGCAATTCATCAGCACGAAGCGCGCCGCATTCCATAGCTTGTTGCAGAAATTCTTGTAGCCCTCGCAGCGGTTCAAATCGAACTTGATGTCGCGGCCGTGGGTGGCGAGCGACGCAAAGGTGAAACGCAGCGCATCGGCGCCGAACGCGGGGATGCCTTCGGGGAATTCCTTGCGAGTCGCTTTCTCGATCTTTGCGGCCATCTGCGGTTGCATCAGGCCCGACGTGCGCTTGTCGACGAGGTCGTCCAGCGCGATGCCATCGATCAGATCGATCGGGTCGAGCACATTGCCCTTGGACTTCGACATCTTCTGGCCGTGCGAGTCGCGCACGAGGCCGGTGATGTAGACCTCGCGGAACGGCACTTGGCCGGTGAAGTGGTCGGTCATGAAGATCATGCGCGCGACCCAGAAGAAGATGATGTCGAAGCCGGTGAGCAGCACGTCGCTCGGCACATAGCGTTCGAAGCCACGCGCGTCCATCGCCGCCTTGTCGGGCCAGCCCATCGTCGAGAACGGCCATAGTGCTGATGAAAACCAGGTTTCGAGGACGTCGTTGTCCTGGCGCAAAACAATGTCCGCGGCGAGACCGTTTTTCGCGCGCACCTCGGCTTCGTCGCGTCCGACGTAGATCTTGCCGGCTTCGTCGTACCAAGCCGGAATGCGATGGCCCCACCAGAGCTGGCGGCTGATGCACCAGTCCTGGATGTTGCCCATCCAGTGGCGATAGGTGTTGATCCAGTTCGGCGGCACGAACTTCACTGAGCCGTTGTCGACCAGCTCCAGTCCGCGTTTCGCGAGCGTGTCCATCTTCACGAACCATTGGTCGGTGAGATAGGGCTCGATCACCTGGCCGGTGCGGTCGCCACGCGGGACCTGGAGCTTGTGCTTCTTCGTCTCGACCAACAGGCCGGCCGCTTCGAGGTCGGCGAGCACGGCCTTGCGGGCGTCGTAGCGGTCGAGGCCGCGATACTTTTCGGGTGCGTTCGCATCGACCGCCGCTTCGGGCGTGAAGATGTTGATCAGCGGCAGGCCATGCCGTTGCCCGACCGCATAGTCGTTGAAGTCATGCGCCGGGGTGACCTTCACCACGCCGGTGCCGAACTCGCGATCGACGTAGTCATCGGCGATGATCGGGATGACGCGCCCGGTCAGCGGCAACGTCACTGTCTTGCCAATCAGATGCGCGTAGCGTTCATCTTCCGGATGCACCATCACTGCTACGTCGCCGAGCATCGTCTCCGGTCGCGTTGTGGCGACCACGAGCTGGCCGCTGCCATCGCTCAGCGGATACGCGATCGACCACAGGAAACCGTCCTCCTCCTCACTGACCACCTCAAGGTCGGAAATCGCGGTCTTCAGTACCGGGTCCCAGTTGACCAGCCGCTGGCCGCGGTAGATCAGGCCTTGTTCGTGCAGGCGCACGAACGCTTCGACCACCGCCTGCGAGGGCATCGGGTCCATCGTGAACACCTGGCGCGACCAGTCGCCGGACGTTCCCATGCGGCGCATCTGGCGGCCGATGGTATCGCCGGATTCCTGCTTCCATTCCCACACTCTCTCGATGAACTTCTCGCGGCCGAGTGAGTCGCGCGATTCGCCCTTGCCTTCGGTCGCCAGATTACGGTTCACCACCATCTCGGTCGCGATGCCGGCGTGGTCGGTACCCATCTGCCACAACGTGTCGTAACGTGTTCCATCAGGAGCCACGCGCATGCGGTGATAGCGGATCAGCGCATCCATCAACGTGTGCTGGAAGGCGTGGCCCATATGCAGGGTGCCGGTGACATTCGGCGGCGGCAGCAAGATCGTGTACGGTGTGCCCTTGCCGCTGGGCTTGAAGCAGCCGCTTGCTTCCCACTGCGCGTACAGGCGGGTTTCGAAAGTCTGCGGTTCGTAGCTCTTGTCCATTGCGTGACGCGCCTTACATGTCGTGTTTGTCGAGTTCAAATCCGCGTGACTTGTATTCCTTCCAGCGTTGCCGCAGCGGTTCGCGTGAGGATTCATCCGATGGCACCACTTCGAGCACGCGATCGCAGGGCAGGGTCACGGCCTCGTCGCGCAAGTTGATGATCAGAGTGCGGCCTGGCGCATCGTTGTCCGGCGATGCGATCAACACAGGCGCTTCGTCCTCGTCCTCATCCATGCCGACGATCTGGTGTGGGATGTAGGCATCCGGATCGAACGCCCACAACGCATCGTCGAGCGCTTCGGCCTGTTCGCTATCGCGCGCGAGGATCAACGTCGGCGAACCGGAGTCATGCGCCTTGCGCGCGAGTTCGCAGACCAGCAGCAATGGGTCTGCGAGAAATCGCGGCTTGGCGATGAGGTAGAAATCGGCGCGGGGCATTGAGGCGGTTTTCAGTTTTCAGTTTTCGGAGTTCAGTGGTCAATCTTCGCGCGACCGGATCGCAACATGGTTTCTGCTGAAAACCGAACACTGAAAACCGAACACTCGGCTCTTATTGTCCGTTTCCAGCTCGATCCAGCAACCACTGGCACAGCATCCCCACCGGCCGCCCCGACGCAAGCCCTTTCTTGCCGTCGTCCCACGAGGTACCGGCGATGTCGAGGTGCGCCCAGCGCTGGCCTTCGGTGAAGCGCGACAGGAAGCAGCCGGCAGTGATCGCGCCCGCGTACTTGCCGCCGATGTTGGCAACATCCGCGAATGCCGAGTCGAGCAACGGCTGGTAGTCGTCCCACAACGGCAGGCGCCACGCGCGGTCGTGCACGTTTTCGCCGGCGGCGAGCAATTCCTGGGCGAGGTCGTCGTGCTTGCTCATCAATCCATGCGCAACCTTTCCGAGCGCAACCACGCAGGCGCCGGTGAGGGTGGCGACGTCGACCAGCGCCTGCGGCTCGAAACGCTGCGCATAGGTCAGCGCGTCGCACAGGATCAGCCGGCCCTCGGCATCGGTGTTGAGCACTTCGATGGTCTTGCCCGACATCGAGGTCAGCACGTCGCTCGGGCGATAGGCGTCGGAGCCGGTCATGTTTTCGACTGCTGGCGCGACGCAGACGAGGTTGATCGGCAACTTCAGCGAGGCGATCGCATGGAAGACGCCGAGCACGGTGCCGGCGCCGAGCATGTCGAACTTCATCTCCTCGATGCCGCCCTGGGTCTTGAGGTTCAAGCCGCCGGAGTCGAAGGTGATGCCCTTGCCGACCAGCACGAACGGCTTGGCGTCGCCGCCGCCGTCGTACTTGAGCACGATCAGCCGCGACGCATTCGCCGAACCGCGACCGACCGCGAGCAGCGAGCCCATGCCGAGTTTTTCCATGTCGGCGCGCTCGAGCACTTCGCAGCTGACGTTGGCGATTTCGCCAGCGAGCTTGCGCGCGCGTTCAGCGAGATAGCCCGGATTGCAGATGTTCGGCGGCAGGTTGCCGAGGTCGCGGGTGAATGACATCCCGTTGGCGATGCCGATGCCGATGTCGAGCGCGCCTTGCTGCGCGGCTTCGGCGGTGAAGTGCAGGGATTCGAGGCCGGCATCGGGCTTGCGCGCGATGTTCTCGGTGTAGCGATACGCGGCTTGGTCGGCGGCGATCGCGGCCTGGCGCACGCGCCAGTCGGCATCACGGCCAGCCACGTCGAGTTCGGTCAAAGTGCATACTGCGGACTTGCTGACGCCGGATTTGAGCGCGCGCACGCCCTCGGCGATCGCGCGCAAATACTGCGACACGCCGAATTTTGCCGCCTCGCCAAGGCCAATCAGCAACACACGTGTTGCCTTGATGTCCGCGATGCCATGCAGTAGCGCGCTGCGGCCAGTCTTGCCGGACACATCGCCGCTTGCGATCAGCGCGCGCATACGACCGTTGCCGGCGCGATCGATCGCCTCGCCCGATGCGCTCAGCGCGCCATCGGCGAATACGCCAAGGATGATGCAATCGGCGTCAACGGCGGTCGGGTCGGCATGATTGAGCTCGAATTGCAGGGTCATCGGCGAAGTTCCGTAGAATGCGGTAGTTCAGGGGACGCGCGTCCAGCCTCAACGAGGCGATCGGCGTCAACTGGAGACAGCAGAGTTTAATGCAAAGCCGCCCCCGCCTTCATGCCGAGTTCGATCTGACCATCACCCGCAACCTGCCGCGCGGCATCGCCACGGCGCCGCTGCTGATTCCGATCGAAAGCCTGTGCTGACGATCGATCGCTATGTGCTGCGCGAGTTCGTGCAGTCAGTCGTTGCGACCACGGTCGTGCTGCTATTCGTCGCGCTGGGCGTGGTGATCGCCGACCTGTTGGCCGAGATCGCCGCAGGCAAGGTGCCGGTGTCCTTGATGCTGTCGCAGTTGGGACTGCGCGTCCTGCGCTGGCTGCCAATGGTGCTGCCGCTGGGCATTTTCCTCGGGCTTTTGCTGAGCATCGGCCGGTTCTATCGCGATTCGGAAATGGCGGTGCTCGCTTCAGTCGGACGCGGCCCGCGCGCGTTGTTGCGGCCGATGTTGCTGGTCGCGGTGCCGGCATCAGCGCTCGTTGCATTCTCCTCGCTGTGGGCTGGCCCGTGGGCGCAGCACACCGCGCGCGCGATGATCGCCGACGCCAACCGCTCGTTGCTGATCGCCGGACTCGAAGCGGGGCGCTTCCGCGAATTGCCGGGCGGGCAGGGGATGTTGTACGTCGCCGAGTTGAGCCCCGACGGCAGCCGCATGAAAAACGTCTTCGTGCAGTCCGACAAGAAAGACAAGATGGACCTGATCACCGCAAAGGAGGGCTTGCTGTTCGTCGACGCCGGTCAGCGCTACCTGCGCCTGAGCGATGGCATGCGCGTGGAAGGCGTGCCCGGGCAGCAGGATTACCGGGTGATTCGTTTCGAACGCAACGAGATCAAGCTGCCTGTGGATGCCGCCGCCAACACCGAGCAGGATTCCGCCAGCGCAACCACCGCCAATCTGCTCGGCAATCCGCGATCCGATAGCCGCGCCGAATTGAATTGGCGGATCGCAACGCCGATCGCCGTGTTGCTGCTAGCGCTGATGGCGATCCCGCTCGCCCGTGCCGAGCCGCGCCAGCCGCGCTACGGGCTGCTCATGCTGGCGCTCGCGATTTACGTGAACTACATGGCGTTGATGCTGGTCGGTCGTGGCTGGCTGGCGATGGGCAAGTTGTCGGCGTGGTTCGGATTATGGTGGCTGCACATTCCAATGCTTGTGCTGGCGCTGTGGCTGATGCGGCGCGACGGTGCCGTGCGCAAGCCACGTCCGGTGCGCCCATGAGGCTGCGTCCACTGCTGCACGATCGACTGGTCGTGCGTGCCGTATTCGGCTCGCTGCTGCTGGTTTGGTCGATCTTGCTGTCGTTCGACGCAATTCTCGGCTTCGCCGGCGAACTCGACGATCTGGGCAAGGGCGGTTACAACGTCGGCCATGTCGTGCTGTATATCGTCTGCACGCTGCCGCGTCGCGCCTACGAACTGTTTCCGACCGCCGCGCTGATCGGCAGCCTGCTAGGGCTCGGCGGCTTGGCGGCAACCTCGGAACTCACCGCGTTGCGCGCCGCCGGCATTTCGCGTTGGCGCATCTGCATCGGCGCGGTAGCTGGATTGGCGATGGTCACCGCAGTGATGATGCTCAATGCCGAAACCCTGGCGCCGAAAGGCGAGCAAACCGCCGATGCAATCACCATCTCGGCCAAATCCGATTCGATGGCGGTGTCGCAGAAGTCGGGTGTGTGGGCGCGCGATGGGCATGTCTTCGTCAATGCGCGCACCGGCTCGAAACGCCTGCGCGGCGGCGAGCGCGAGATCGATCTGGCCGATCTGCGGCTGTTCGAGTTCGACGCCGACGGCAAGCTGCTCTCGATTACTCAGGCGCTGAAGGCCCAGTACCGCCAGGAGCGCTGGCTCCTGCGCGGCGTCACCCGCACCGATTTCGCAGTGAGTGCGGTGACAGTGAAAAAATTGCCGACAATGGAATGGAAGGCCGGGTTGCGCCCGGAAACCGTGCTCGCCGGCATCGAGCGGCCGCGCTACCAATCCACCGCCGGTCTGCGCCGCAATATCGACTACATGCATAGAAATGCGGTGGACGCCAGCGATTACGAAAACGCGTATTGGGCGCGCTGGTTCTACCCACTCAACGTGCTGGCGCTGTGCATGGCCGCGCTGCCGCTGGCGTTCGGGCAACTGCGCAGCGGCGGATTCGGCAAACGCCTGTTCATCGGCATCCTCTGCGGAATGACGTTCTTCGTCCTGCAGCGGCTTGCGCAGAATCTCGCGGTGATCTACCACGAGCCGCTGTGGATCGCCCACCTCATACCGCCGTTGCTGGTGCTGGGAGCGTCGCAGGTTTATTTCAGAAGGCGGGTTTAGAAGCAAAACGTCCAGCATGCTTTGAAAAACGGCTATGAACTTCCGGCGCAGTTAGCGACACGAGGAATAAGTATGAACGTCACGAGTAGTACGAGGATCATTACTGCATTACTAGGTGTCATTTGTATTAGCTGCCCATTGTCATCGCTGGCTCAGACTGCGGTCAGTATTAGAGTGGAGTATCCAGACGCGGAATACGTGGAAGTTAAAACAGACAATGATTACTGCATTACCGAACTCACGGTTCACATTCGCGGGGCAAACATCAGTCGCTATAAAATCACTCAAAAGCTTTGCCGTGCCCACTTGCAAGAGTTAAGCCTGCAAGGAGAATCGTCGATTGACATCCAAAATCACACAGGATCGTTTGGCTGGGCGTTGTATGTGCCTTTTGGCAAGGATGAAGAAAATTTTGGCGATGTGGCTGGAAGTTATGTATTTGCGTTGGGAAAGAATACAGTCGACAGCAATCGAGAAGAAATAGCGGAGGGAGGTTCAATTTGAGTCCTGCCTGACGGCGCACATTCGCCTTGAAGTTACCCTTTCATCACCGCGTCCATCCGCACAAACCGAGTTCCCGCCGCCATATCGTGCCAGCAGCGGCGCTCGCCGTCGAACAACGCCCAGACGAATCCGAGCCCGACCGCGAGCAGCGACAACGTCGCCACCGCGTAACGCAACCACAGCGCGCGCAAGGTTGCCGGGCGGCCATCCGCAGCGAGCACCTTCAATCGCCACGGACGCATGCCGATCGTCGCGCCGCCGCGTCGCCATGAAAGGACGAAATACGTACCGGTGACCAGCCAGGCCGGAACCACGGAGATCAGAAAACCGACATAGACATTGAACTGGTCGGATGTGCGGCCGTGCGCGACCAGCAATTCCAGCCCGCTGATCAACATGCACAGCGCGATGACTGGAAACAGGTCGTAGACCATCGCCAGCAAACGCCAGCCCAAATGCGCGGGCTGGGCGCTGAGTAAAGAATGTTCGAGGGGCATTGACGGTGTATTGGATGACGATTGCATGGGTAACAGGATAGCCGCCAAGGTCTTCCATTGGCTAAGCTGGGACGATGTCTCGCACAACTCCAGCAGATCGCCGTCGCCACGCACAATCGCTGCCGCCGGCATCCGCGCGCGATTCCGCCGCGATCGCGGCATTTCTCGAACGGCTGTGGGCCGAATCGGGATTGGCGCGACAGACACTCGACAGTTATCGCCGCGACCTGGACGGCCTCGCGCGCTGGCTGGATGCGCGCGGCGATGCGCTGGAAGCCGCCGACCGCAGCGCGCTATTCGACTATCTCGCCGAGCGCACGCGGCTCGGCTACGCGCCGCGCAGCAATGCGCGCCTGTTGTCGGCACTGCGCGCGTTTTATGCGCAACTGCTGCGACGCGGCGCGATCGCGGTGGATCCGGCGGCGTTGCTGGAAGCGCCCAAACTCGGGCGCTCGTTGCCCAAGGCCTTGTCCGAATCGCAGGTCGAAGCCTTGCTGGCCGCGCCAGATATTGACGAACCGGCTGGCCTGCGCGATCGCGCGATGCTCGAACTGATGTACGCGACCGGGCTTCGCGTCAGTGAACTGGTGTCGCTGCCGGCGGCCGGATTGAATCTGCGCCAGGGCGTCGTGCGGGTGATGGGCAAGGGCAGCAAGGAGCGGCTGGTGCCGCTCGGCGAGGAAGCCCAACACTGGTTGCAGCGTTATCTCGATACGGCGCGTCCTCATTTCGCAGGCAAGCAGACGCGATTGCCGCTGTTCCTCGGCTCGCGCGGCGATGTATTGAGTCGGCAACAATTCTGGACCACGTTGAAAACGCTGGCCGCGCGCGCTGGCGTCGATCCGGCGCTGGTCAGTCCGCACGGACTGCGGCATTCGTTCGCAACGCATCTGCTCAATCACGGCGCCGATCTGCGCGCGTTGCAGATGCTGCTTGGACACGCGAGCCTTTCGACCACGCAAATCTATACGTTGGTCGCCACCGAAGGTCTGAAACGTTTGCACCAGAGTCATCATCCGCGCGCCTGAGCCGCTTGCATCGGTACCGCGCGAGCAACTGCATGCGCGCGCTCATCGGTCAGCCGGGCTTTTCACGCAGGCGCAACCGGCATGCGTGAGACAATGGGAACCTTCGCGGTCAAATCGGGTCTTGCAATGATTCGCCTCGCCGCATCCACTCGACTGAGATATCGCATGAAGCAATCTTTGGCTGCACTCGTGTCCGCTTCCGCAATGGGCGTATTTGCGCTGGGTGCGTGTTCCGCAGGCTCCATCGGTGCGCCGGCAGCCGCAACGCCCGCGGTTTCCGCACAGGCCACCGCGCCGGCGGCACCGGACGAAGCTGCCGTGCGCAAGGCGATGGATGCCATTTCGAAAGGCATCAAGATCGACAGCATCCGTCCCGCACCGATCCCGGGCCTGATGGAGGTCACCGCCGAAGGAGAAATCGCTTATGTGACCAATGATGGCAAATACCTTGTCTCCGGCAACATCATCGAGATCGCCGGCAAGCGAAATCTCACCGAGTCCGCGCATGCGGTCTTGCGTCGCAGCTTGCTCAAGAACATCGTTCCTTCGCAAATGATCGTGTTCGCGCCGCCACATCCGAAATACACGGTGACGGTCTTCACCGACGTGGATTGCGCGTACTGCCGCAAACTGCATTCGCAAATCGCCGACTACAACAAAGCCGGTATCGCGGTGGACTACCTGTTTTTCCCGCGCACCGGCCTCGGCACTGAGTCCGCCGACAAGGCGGTGTCGGTCTGGTGCGCGTCGGATCGCCGCCAGGCATTCACCGACGCGAAGAAGGGCTTGCCGGTCAAGAAAATCAATTGCACCAACCCGGTCGCGATGGATTACAACCTCGGATTGAAGGTCGGAATCGATGGTACGCCGGCGATTTTCGCAGCCGACGGCACCCAGATCGGCGGCTATATCACGCCGACCGAGATGAAGACCAAGCTCGACAAGCTCGCAGCACAGCCGAGTTCCTGATCGCGCCATCCGGCCCGTTTAGCCAGCGGCGCCGGGCTGGCTGGGCTATCATGCACGCCCTGATCCAGCTCCCAATGTCCCGGACATGATCGTCCTCGAGGGCCTGTCGGCCCTGTCGCCATTCCGCCGCGACCGCCTCGAACACAGCCTGCATGTCCTGCATGACGGCATCCGCATTCGCGGTGCGTGGTGGGTGTATTTCATCGCCTGCGAACCGGGCGCAGAAGCCGATCGCGTTGCGCTCGAACGCATTCTTGAAGCGCATTCCGACACCGCAACCGCTGCGCCCGACGCGCGCAACCTATTCGTCGTTCCGCGGCTGGGCACGCTGTCGCCATGGGCGAGCAAGGCCACCGAGATCCTGCGCGGCGCGGGACTGCATGTGCATCGTGTCGAACGTGGCATACGATTTGATGTGTCGGGTCTGCCCGAGGTCGGATCGGCCGAATGGGTTGCACTCGCGCGCGGACTGCATGATCCAATGACCCAATCGCTGCTGCATGATCGCGATGAGGCCGCAAAGCTGTTCGCGATCCCGACACGCGGGGAACTCGAACGCATCGCGCTGGCCGACCTCGATGCAGCGAATGGCCGTCTCGGTCTCGCGCTGTCCCACGATGAAATCGACTACTTGCGCCAGCGTTTCGGGGAGCTCGGCCGTGATCCGTCCGATGCCGAATTGATGATGTTCGCGCAGGCGAACTCCGAACATTGTCGGCACAAGATCTTCAACGCCGACTTCAGCGTCGATGGCGAGCCGCAACCGTTGTCGTTGTTCAAGATGATCCGCAACACCCATGCGCAAGCACCGCAGCTCACCTTGTCGGCTTACAGCGACAACGCGGCAGTGATCGAAGGTTTTCCGGCGCAGGCATTCAGGCCGGATGCCGATGGCGTGTATCGCGCCGGGCCGCTGCGGCCGAGTGCGTTCTGCATCAAGGTCGAAACCCATAACCATCCGACCGCGATCGCGCCGTTTGCTGGCGCGGCGACGGGTTCGGGCGGCGAAATTCGTGATGAAGGCGCGACCGGTCGCGGCGGCAAACCCAAGGCCGGCCTGACCGGTTTTTCGGTCTCGCATTTGCGCATTCCAACCTTGCCGCAGCCGTGGGAAAAAGTCCGTCCATTGAATCCGCGCATGGCCAGCGCGTTCGAGATCATGCGCGATGGCCCGCTCGGCGCGGCCGCATTCAACAACGAATTCGGCCGGCCTGCGTTGTGCGGCTATTTCCGCGCGTTCGAGCTCGCAACGGCAGAAGCCGGCGTGCTGCGCGGTTACGACAAGCCGATCATGCTGGCAGGCGGATTGGGCGCGGTCGAAACCACGCTGGTGCAGAAGAAATGGCTAAGCGCCGGCGACAGCGTGATCGTCCTTGGCGGACCGGCGATGTTGATCGGGCTCGGCGGCGGTGCAGCGTCGTCGGTCGCATCCGGCGACAGCTCCGAAGACCTCGACTTCGCCTCGGTGCAGCGCGATAACCCGGAACTCGAACGCCGCTGTCAGGAAGTGATCGATCGCTGCGTTGCGTTCGGTGCCAATAACCCGATCCTGTGCATTCACGATGTCGGCGCCGGCGGCCTGTCGAATGCGATTCCCGAACTGCTGCACGATTCGGGCGTCGGTGGGGTGATTGAACTGCGCGCGATCCCGAGCGCCGATCCGTCATTGTCTCCGATGCAGATATGGAGCAACGAAGCGCAAGAGCGCTATGTGCTTGGCGTCAGCGCCGAACGGCTCAACGAATTCGCCGCGATTTGCAATCGCGAGCGCTGCCCGTTTGCCGTTGTCGGTACAGCGAATGTAGAGCAGCAACTCGTATTGCGCGATGGTGATGCCCCTCACCCCAACCTCTCTCCCGATGGGCGAAGGGCTTATGTCATCGATATGCCGATGGACGTGCTGTTTGGCAATGCACCAAAATTGCATCGCGATGCCCAGCGTCCGCGCGCGACGCGTTGGAGCAAGCTTGATATCGCCGCATTGAATGCGGATCCGAAGGCACTGCACTCGGCAGGCCTGCGCGTACTTGCGCATCCCAGCGTCGCTTCGAAGAACTTCCTCGTCACCATCGGCGACCGCAGCGTCGGCGGCCTGTGTGCGCGCGACCAGATGGTCGGGCCGTGGCAGCTTCCGCTCGCAGACTGCGCAATCACTCTGGATGATTTCGACGGCAACATGGGCGAGGCGATGGCGATCGGCGAACGCACCCCGCTGGCGCTGATCGATGCTGCCGCAAGCGCGCGGATGGCGGTGGGTGAGGCGATCACCAATCTGGCTGCAGCGCCGGTCGCTTCACTGGAAGAAGTGAAGCTGTCGGCGAACTGGATGGCTGCTGCCGGCTTTGACGGCGAAGACGCTGGTTTGTTTGACGCGGTGCATGCAGTCGGCATGGAGCTGTGCCCCGAACTCGGCATCAGCATTCCGGTCGGCAAGGATTCGCTGTCGATGCAGGCGCAATGGCAGCACGACGGCGCGACCCGCAAGACGGTGTCGCCGGTGTCGCTGATTGTCACTGCGTTCGCACGCGTGGCGGATGTACGCGGTCAGTTGCAACCGGTGCTGGCGCGCGACGCGGAATCGGACATCTGGCTGATCGGCCTCGGTGCAGGACAGCAGAGGCTCGGCGGTTCGATCCTTGCGCAATGTTTCGATGCGTTCGGCGGGCCGTGCCCGGATCTTGACGAACCGGCTTTGCTGCGCAAGTTTTTCGACTTAATCCAGCAAGCGCGCACAGATGGCTTGTTGCTGGCCTATCACGACCGCTCGGATGGTGGCGCATTTGCAGCGCTGTGCGAACTTGCATTCGCCTCGCACGTCGGGCTGGAAATCTGCCTTGAACGTTGGGGCGAAGACGCGCTTCGCGCTTTGTTCAACGAAGAACTCGGCGCGCTCGTGCAGGTCGCAGTCGAGGACCGCGCGGCGTTTGCAGATCTCGTCGATCGCCATGACATGATTCAGTGCACCCAGCGCATCGCCAGCCCGATCGCCGAGCCGGTGATTCGCGTGCTGGACAACCGCGCGACACTGGTGGAATGGAGCTGGCAGGAAGCGTTCGACGCGTGGTGGTCGGTGACGCATGCGATGCAGGCACTGCGCGACGATCCGGCTTGCGCCGAGGAAGAACGCAGCGCGAAGCGTGAATTTGACGCGCCAGCGTTGACGGCAGAACTCACGTTCGACCCGGCGCAAACCTTCACCATCGGCGGCACACGCCCACGCATCGCGATCCTGCGCGAGCAGGGCGTCAATGGACAGATCGAGATGGCAGCGGCATTCGATCGCGCCGGTTTCGATGCTGTTGATATACATATGTCGGATTTGATCGAGAAGCGCATCGGGCTCGAAGGCTTCAAAGGCGTGGCCGCTTGCGGCGGATTTTCCTACGGCGATGTGCTCGGCGCCGGCCGCGGCTGGGCGACATCGATCCTTGAGCGTCCGTGGTTGCGCGACGCATTTGCGGAATTCTTCGCGCGCAGCGACAGCTTCACGCTCGGCGCCTGCAACGGTTGCCAGATGCTGGCGCAACTCAAATCGCTGATCCCCGGCGCCGGACACTGGCCGCGCTTCCTGCGTAATCGCTCCGAGCAATACGAAGCACGACTGGCGTTGCTCGAAGTGTTGCCATCGCCATCGGTGCTGCTTGCGGGCATGGCCGGCTCACGGCTACCGGTCGTTGTCGCGCACGGAGAAGGGCGCGCTCACTTCGCTACCGAGGACGACCGCGCCAATGCCCATATCGCAGTGCGTTACATCGATGGTGGCGGCCGGGTCGCGACAAGCTTTCCGGCCAACCCGAATGGCTCGCCCGACGCCATTGCCGGCCTCACCAGCAGCGATGGGCGCGCCACCTTGATGATGCCCCATCCCGAGCGCGTGTTCCGCAGTGTGCAGATGAGTTGGCGTCCCCCGGAGTGGGGCGAGGATTCGCCATGGATGCGGCTGTTCCGCAACGCGCGCGTATTTGTGAATTGATCCCCGAACGTCCGCGCAACGCAGTTCAATGCGCCGTCAACCATGACCTTCGTCCATATTCAGGTCGCGCGCCGCGCGCTATGGTGCGGGTTTCCGCCAGCGCAGGCATCGGCCCATGACGCAACACCGGATCATCTCTCTTGTCATCAGCGCGTCCGCTGCGCTGCTCTGCATTACTCCAGCAGCAGCCGATACCGCCGCGCAGCGCGAAGCCGCATGGCAGCAACACCAGACGATGACGGCCGATTCGCCGTTCGCAGGCGTCCAATGGCGGAGTATCGGCCCGACCACGCAAGGCGGGCGGGTGGTGGACGTGGCTGCGGTGCCGGGCCAGCCCTACACGTTCTACGTGGCCTATGCGACCGGCGGGGTGTGGAAAACGACCAATGACGGCAATAACTTCGAGCCGCTGACCGATGGATTACCGACCACCGTCATCGGAGCCATTGCGGTCGATCCGCAGCATGCCGAGACGTTGTGGGTCGGCACCGGCGAGGCGAACGCATCGCGTTCGTCGTACGGCGGCATGGGTCTGTTCCGCAGCGACGACGGCGGCAAGCATTTTCAGCGCGCTGGACTCGCGGGTAGCGATCGCATCGCGCGCATCGTCGTCGATCCGAAAGACAGCAACCGCATCTTCGTCGCGGTCGCCGGCAAGCTGTACACCGACGGTGGCGAACCCGGCGTGTATCGCAGCATCGATGGCGGCAAAACCTGGGCGCGCGTGCTGAAAAGCGAGCGTCCGAACACCGGTGCAATCGACCTCGCGCAGGACGCGAGCGATCCGAACGTTCTGTATGCAGCGCTGTGGGAACGCACGCGGCGGGCATGGAAATTCCAGGAAAGTGGTGCCGGCAGCGGCATATGGAAGTCCACCGATGGCGGCACGACGTGGCGGCACATCGGCACTGGCTTGCCGAGCGGCGATCATGTCGGTCGCATCGGCCTCGCGATCGCCGCCTCGCACCCGCAAACCGTGTATGCGACCGTGGACAACTGGGACGTATTGCCGACCACAGATCAGGACTTGGGCGACCGTCCACTCAGCGCGCGGCGGATCGCGCACATGAGCCGCGACGAATTCCTGCGCCAGGATCCCGACGAGGTCGAGACCTTCATCCGCGGTAACGATCTGGGCGTGGACGTCGATGCGAAGTCGCTGACCGCGATGATCCGCGACGGCAGCCTGACGATGGCGCAGCTCTACCAGCGCGTGGAAGATCCAGCGCGTTCGATCATCGACACCGATATCAAGGGGCTGGAGGTGTATCGCTCCGACGATGGCGGCGCGAACTGGCATCGCACCCACCAGCAGCCGTTGCGCGAAGTCGATTACGCCTACGGCTATTATTTCGGCCAGGTGCGCGTCGCGCCCGACAATGCCGATCATGTGTATGTGCAGGGCCTGCCGATCATCGCGTCGAGCGATGGGGGCAAGACATGGGCCGGCCTCAACGATCCCAATGTCCACGTCGATTACCACGAGCTCTGGATCGACCCTAACGATCCGCTGCGCATGATCGTCGGCAACGACGGCGGTTCCTACATCAGTCACGACGGCGGCAAGCATTTCCGTACGATGGGCGCGAACGCGGTCGGACAGTTCTACAGCGTGGTCGCCGACATGGCCGATCCGTACAACGTCTATGGCGGTTTGCAGGACAACGGCTCGTGGAAAGGCGTAAATAACGTGCTGTGGGATCGCAATACATGGACGCAGGTCGGCGACGGCGATGGCATGCATGTGCAGGTGGACACGCGCGATAACACGACCCTCTACACCGGTTATCAGTTCGGCTATTACGACCGCAGCGGGTCGGGCGGCAAGGGCGAGGTGCGCCCGCATGCGGGCCTGCGCGATCCACAACTCCGCTACAACTGGAACACGCCGATCCTGTTGTCGTCGCACGACCAGGACATCGTGTATTTCGGCGCCAACAAGCTGTTCCGCTCGCTCGACAAGGGCGTTACCTGGTCGCCAATCAGCCCCGACCTGACCACCAGCAAGGAACGCGGTGACGTGCCCTATGCCACGATCACCACGATCAGCGAATCGCCGAAGCGCTTTGGCCTACTCTGGATCGGCACCGACGACGGTCATGTGGACGTGAGCGACGACGGCGGCGTGCATTGGGCGAATGTCGACGCGAGCCTGCCGAAACAATGGGTCAGCGGCGTGGTCGCATCGGCATTCGACGAAAAACGCGCGTATGTGACTTTGAACGGTTATCGCAATGACGACATGACTGCGTGGGTGTTCCGCAGCGACGATCTTGGCAAATCGTGGACGAGTATCTCGGCCGGGTTGCCGACCGAATCGGTCAACGTGATCCGCGAGGACCCCGTGAATCCGGACGTGCTTTACGTCGGCACCGATCGCGGCGTGTACGTTTCGCTCGATCGCGGCGCGCACTGGGACAGTTTGCAGGGAAACCTTCCCAATGTGCCCGTGCACGATCTGGCCGTGCATCCGCGCGAACGCGAACTGATCGCCGGGACCCACGGACGCAGCGTGTGGATCGTCGATGTGCTGCCGCTGCAGGAACTCGCAAAAGTACGCGGCGAAGCTGTGCACCTGTTCCCGGTCGAGAAGATGAAAGCTGATCGCGGCTGGCGCAGCGCGCCTGCGCTATGGTTCGACGACAGCGACGATCAGCCGAAGCTGAAGCTGCCGTTCTGGGCGAAGGCCGCCGGACAGGCGCAACTGACCATTCTCGACAAGAACGGCAACCCGGTGCGCAAAATCGCGATTCAGGCCAAACCGGGCATCAACGACTATCGCTGGGACTTGCTGCTGGATCGTGATCTCGCACTCGCTGCAGAAAAGCTTGCCGTGGCAAAAGATGCCGCCAAGCCCAAAGATCCCGACAAAGGCAAAGACAAGGACGCTGTCAGACCCAAGGGCGAGCTCGGGCTGGAACAGACCCCGGTCGCCGAGGCCATTCGCCTGCGCCAACGGTTGTACGCGGTACCCGGCGATTACACCCTGCGGCTGGAATTGAACGGCGCAAAGTCGGAGACGAAGTTCACCATCGAGGCACCCGAAGCACGTCCGTCTCGCGCGCCGGTCATGCCCAAACTGCGTGGCCGCGACGAGTGGGATCGCCCGCATCAGCAGCCCGGGCCGCGGCCGGAGGCCGATGAAGCGGCTGGCGAAAGCCTGTGAGTTTGTGGACGGGAGGGGAACTGGGCTCTTCGCGCCCGACGAACCGTGCTTGCAAGCCGAGTTTGCCTTTGATCAAAGAGAAGGCAGGGGTGATTCATGATTGCAAAATTGCGATCCGCCGCACGCACTGGATCGGATTGTGGTAAGTTTCAACCAACATGCGCCTCATGCGGGTGCTGTCGTCGTGCGGCGATTCAGATTCGCCTCGCTGCGTGGGTTTGGGCATCCGTACAAGGTAACGCGCAGCTGAGATCGTTTTCCGGGGCAACCTCATCAATCAACTAGGGCAGCCATTGCGGCTGGGAGAGAACTACATGAAAAATTCACAAAAGCGCCTGCTTGCATTGGCAGTGTCGGTTGCGGTTGGAAGCTTGACGAGTAACGTGTGGGCAGGGTCGACGTGCACTGGTCCCGTCCCTGAATCGGCAGCGGGCTTTTATGCGCTCGCCTGCGGAAGCTTTGCCAACGCTGCCGGTGATTACAGCACGGCAATCGGCACAGGCTCCTATGCCGGAAGCACTTACAGCACAGCGGTCGGCGCAGCCTCATACGCCTACGGAGTCGGTGCCTCTGCGGTCGGCTCATATTCCAAAGCCATCGGAAGTGGTGCCAGCGCGTTCGGATACCAAGCCATAGCATTTGGTAACAATGCAACCGCGCTCGGTTCGAGCAGCACCGCATTGAAGGGTGGCACCGCGACCGGCACCAAGAGCAGCGCCGGTGCCTATGCCGTCGCCAACGGTTTCGCCAGCAATGCCTCGGGCAGTAACTCGGTAGCAACCGGCGCTTACAGCAATGCCAGCGGCGGTTACAGCACCGCCACCGGCTCGCACAGCAACGCTTACGGCTTCGCATCAACCGCCACAGGCTCTTACAGCAGCGCGGGCGACTACAGCACCGCCAGCGGCATCCTGAGCAGCGCGGGTGGCCCGCATTCGGTCGCGACCGGCGATTTCAGCAATGCCAGCGGCGATGTTGCCGTCGCCATCGGCAGCCACAGCCAAGCCACCATCCACGGTGCCACGGCGATCGGTAGTAATTCGGCAGCCACTGGTTTCGATAGCACTGCCGTTGGGCGCGGCAGCAACGCCAGCGGTTACTTCAGCAATGCCACTGGCGCGTTCAGCAGCGCTTCGGGCGCCTATAGCAGCGCTTCCGGCGGCCGCAGCAGCGCGTATGGTTATTACAGCACCGCCACCGGCTCCTTCAGCAATGCGTACGGCCAAGGCAGCGTCGCGACTGGTTCGCACAGCGCCGCCACCGGCAAGTACAGCAGCGCGACCGGCGCGCACAGCAATGCCTCGGGCAAATACGCCACCGCGACGGGTGCACGCAGCAATGCCTCGGGCAAGTACGCGACCGCAACCGGTGGGTACAGTGCCGCGACCGGCGACTACAGCACCACCAATGGCGCGCACAGCACAGCCTCGGGCGTCGGCTCGACAGCATCGGGTTTTGCAAGTACTGCCAGCGGCGATTTCAGCACCGCCAACGGCTCGGGCAGCTCGGCGGCTGGTTACCAGAGCACGGCCACTGGTTCCTTCAGTTCGGCAGCCGGTGACAACAGTACCGCTACCGGCGCTTACAGCAGTGCTGCCACTGCTTTCAGCACCGCCACCGGTGCATACAGTGCCGCAACCGGCACTTACAGCACTGCAACCGGCGGCCACAGCAATGCTGGGGGAAACTTCAGCACCGCGACTGGCGCCTATAGCGTCGCCACCGGCGTTTACAGCACTGCAACCGGCGCGCATAGCATTGCGAATGGCACGGGTAGCGTAGCAACCGGCTTCGGCAGTCAGGCGGCCGGGAACTACAGCACCGCCGTTGGTACGGCATCGACTGCGGGCAGTGCGTACGCGTCCGCGTTCGGCTCAGGTGCTACAGCAGCGACCACTGGCGCAACTGCGGTTGGTGCGAATGCTTCGGCAACTGGCGCAGGTTCCAGCGCGTTTGGATCCGGCGCCACGGCATCGGCCGACAACTCGGTCGCGCTGGGTATGGGTTCAGTCGCCGATCGCGCCAACACGGTCTCGGTGGGCGATGCGGCCACGGGAATGTACCGGCAGATCACCAACATCGCCGACGGCACCCAGGCGCACGATGCGGCGACGGTCGGACAGCTTGATGCGCTATCCTCTGGGGTTGCTACGGCCGAGCATTACTTCAAGGCTGCGGGTCCCGCCGACGGCAGCGACGATGCGAACGCAAGCGGTGCTCATTCCGTTGCGGCAGGTAGCAATGCGCAGGCTCTGGGCGACTCGAGCACCGCTATTGGCGCCAACAGCACGGTTACGGCAGGCGCAACCAACTCGGTCGCGCTGGGTGCAGGTTCGTTCACCAGTCGGGACAACACAGTCTCGGTCGGTGCCGTGGACTCCGAACGCCAGATCATCAATGTTGCGGCCGGCACCCATGGAACCGATGCGGTGAATCTCCAGCAGATGCAAGCGGGTGATGCGGCCACCCTGGCTTCCGCGCAAGGTTCAGCGCAAGCGGGCGACGCGGCAACACTGGCCGCCTCCAAGGCGTTCACGACCAACGCGATCGAGAATCTGGGAATCGAATTCGGCGACGAGTTCCGGGCGCAAGACAAGCGCATCAGCCGGATCGGTGCGATGGGTTCGGCGATGAGCATGATGACCGCCAGTGCATCCGGCATCCAGGCGCCGAATCGCCTGGCCGTCGGTTACGGACATCAGGGCGGCGAGGATGCGGTGTCAGTCGGGTACCAGCGTCTGGTGCGGGCAAACACGACCGTCACCATCGGTGGCTCCTTCGCGAGCGGTGAAAGCACCTTCGGCGCCGGCCTCGGCGTGGGTTGGTAAGCAGCCGCGAGACATGGCGCGAGCGACGGAAACCGTCCCTCGCGTCCGCAAGCTGCATACAGTGGGATAGAAACTCAGACAGCGCGACGCCTATCCGGCTCGCGCTGTTTTTTTGAGGAAAATGCATGTTTTCGGAAAGTAGCTATGGAAACGAAGTCGATCGAGAACGTCTCGACTTGGCATGGAAGTTTTTGATTGCGCGCGATTATGCGAATGCGGTGAAGGAGTATTCGACGTTGGCAGAGAAGGGCTACTCTCAAGCGTGGCTCAATCTCGGCTTGCTTCACAAGAAAGGTCTTGGGTTTTCCAAGAGTTTTTCAGAAGCAGAGAGATGTTTCAACAAAGCGCTCGCGTTGGGAGATGCAGGCGCGCATTACAGGTTAGGCAGGCTTTATAAAGATGATGGTGCTGTTGAAAAATCATTTGACAGTTTCTTGAAAGCTGCCAACGCAGATTACCTGCCAGGTATTTATTGGGTCGGTCGTGCTTACCTCCGTGGGAGTGGCGTAGAAAAAGATCTGGGAAAAGCGCAGCTTTACTTGAAAAATGCCGCAGGACGAGGCCATGTCTACGCAGGTATTGATTACAGTGCAGCACGCATCAAGGGCGTTTTTGGTGTGTCACAGATAGTTGCGGGCATATTAGGCTTAATCAAAGCAACAGCATCAGCATTCAGGATATTCCGTAATGACCCCTACGGAGATCGTGCGCGATAGAGCTTATTATTTTTTGGATGGATACCACTCACCACGGGACTGATCCCGTTGAGGCATCGTTACCACGTCATCGACGCGTCTTGTCGACCAGGGTTAGAACTCGATCCGTATCCCCACGCCCAGATTGTCCTCGCTCATGCCGGTGCGTCCGAGCGTGTGCTCGAACAGGATGAACCCCGAACGGCCATGCGGGAACACCGCTGAAAGACCGAGGCCGACCCGGAAGAAATCGCTGTCCAGCGGCACGCCCATGAACGCCATCCCCGTTTGCGTCGGGTCGTTGATGAAGTGGGCGATGATCGTTTGCTGATCGCTCTTGAAATCGTGTTGCCATTCCAGCGAGCCGGTCGGGATCAACACCCCCCAGTTGGTGCTGTGCGTCCACGAAACCTTTGCGCCCAGCACCGTGCTCAGGGTGTCGTCTGTGCGCGCATCCACCGCCAGCCCCAATCCGTTGCCGACTCCCGACTGCAGCTTTTCCCGGTAACTGTCGAAGCGCATGCGCCCATAGGTGAGTTCGCCGTAGGGACTGAAATTCCAGGCGTTCTTGTGGAAATCACCGCCGAAGGTCAGCGTCCCCGAGAACAGGCCGCCATTGGGCTGCCCGGACGCGATTTGATGGACGGACGTGGTGCCACCGCCCGGCACCGGCAAGGTGTAATCGATCCGGCGGGTCATGTCGAACTGGTTGCTGCCCCAGGTCAGCACGCCATCCAGGTACAGGTTGTTCTTGAAGGAATAGGTGCCGTAAGTCGAGATGTTCCATCCGGTCAGGTTCACGTTGCCGCGACCTTGGTCGAGATCGGAATTCTGGCGGGAATAACCCAGGGCTGCGCCGTAAACCAGATTGTCGCGCTTGCGGTAGTCCACGCCGGCGGTCAGGCCATTGATGTCATAGGCGTAACCGGGTGCGGCCGCGCGGGGGTCGGCAGTACCGCGGCCAATGGTGCCGGTGGCGAAGAATCCCCAACGACTGAAATCGGCGCCGATTTGCTTGTCCGGCTTGTCGGCGTCCCCGAGGAAAGCGCCGATCAGGCTCGCGACCGGGATGACGCCATTCGGGCCCGCGAACGTCAATCCGCTCAGGCTCGATGTTTTCGAACTGCTGCGCAATGCGGCCAGACGCAGACTGATGTTCTGGAACTGGGTGACGGCGGCGGTGACAGCGGCATTGGATTGCACCTCGGAGTTCTGCGCCACAAGCTGTCCCAGCGCATAGGCCGCAGCGTTTCCATCGATGAACGAGGCCGCATCGATGTCGCGGCAGCGCGCCAGCAGATCGGCTTGCGCGGGCGTGAGAGTGCCCTGGATGGCAAGAGTCGGGCAGGCGTTGTCGAGCGCATTGGCAACTTGCTGCTCTTGTGGAGTGAGACCTGGCAGGTTGGTGAAATCGTTCGCTTTGCCCACTGCGGTATGCACGGTGGGGGAGGCAATGGAGCCGGAAACCTGGGCAGCGGTGGCGTGGCCGGTATTGCTGATCGACCCATTGTCGACGTCGGCAGCAGAGACAGTATGAGTACCGGTCAATACGCATGCTGCGCCCGGCGCCAGAGTGGCGCAGGTGATCGCGTTGGGCGCGGTCAACGGATCGTTCACGGTCACATTGGTCAGCTGGATATTGCCGGCGTTGGTGGCGGTCACCTTATACGTCAGCACGTCGCCGAGGGTGACCTGGCCATTGTGGTCGCCGTCGGTATTACCAGTGAGCGCCTTGGAGACGGTCAGCGTAGGCGCCGGAGTGATCACCGGGACGCTGAGCACGCTGGTGATCGGGCCTGGCACTTCGGTCGAGGTTGCCGACACCGTGAACACCACCATGCCCGCATTGGCATCCGCCTGGGTCACACGATAGACCCAGAGGCTGGGCCCGGGCATGCCGCAATCCAGCGTCGCTGCGGGCGCAAGAGTGCCGATGGCGCAGGTTTGAATCAGGGTTTTGGGGTCGTGATACGACACGTTGGTCAACGTCACGGAGCCGGTATTGGTCAGCAGATTGTCGATGGTCAGGACGTCCCCGACCGAGACGTATCCATTGCCGTCGTTATCAGCGAAGCTGGCAAGCGAATTATGGATCGTCATCGCCGCCGCCTGCGCAGAGGCCCCAGCGCTCCCGCCCAGTCCCGCGAGCAAAAGCAGAACCATTGCGACGATCGACCAGCCGCGACTGCAAGCGCAGGTGTGGATGCGCACGCCACCAAGCCCGCGAGACTTCGGCGCATTCCATTCATCGGCACGTGCCGGACCCGGGAAAACATCTCCGAGATCGTTCACGATCGGTGCGTGTCGCATAGCGGTCTCTCCCCGAAAACGCTTGATGACTTGCCGAGTCTTGCATCCTGTGTTAATGAAAACAAGCGTGTCTCGGCGCGGTGGCCGGCTCGGCGGCAGCAGAGCATACTCTGCACCGCCGCCAACAGGGGAAGGTCGATGAAAATCACATCAACGGCGCGTGACGGGCGCGCGACTGTTCTCGCAATCCTTGCCGCAGGAATGCTCGGTATGTTTGGCGGGGGTCCTGCGCAAGCGGCCTACACATACACCTACATCGACTACCCGGGCCAGCCTGCGAATCTGAAGTTCACCGATGTCCGCGGCATCAACAACAACGGACTGATCGTCGGCTATGCCTTCATTCCGGGATCCTCGGCCGGCGCTTTCATCTATGCCGGCGGCGGCTTCAGCCCACTGCCGCCTGCACCGGGATTCATCCACAACTCGGCTGGCGCGATCAACGACAACAGCCTGATCGTCGGTTCGGCCGGGCCGGCCGGCGCAACCAGCGAAGTGGGCTACATCTTTTCACCGAATGGCTACACCTTTTTCAGCCATCCCAACGATACATACACCTACGGCAGGGGCGTCAACAATGCTGGCCTCGTGACCGGCTACGGGCTGACAGCGCAAAAACTCGCCGTCGGTTTTATCTATAACCCGGCCACCCAGGCCTTCACCGACATCTTGCCGCCTTTTGGCGGTCTCATCGTTGCGCAAGGCATCAACCAGGCCGGACAAGTGGTCGGCAGCGCGCCTGGCAGCACCGGCCAGCAAAACGGATTTCTGCGTGATGCCGGAACCGGGGCGATGCACTGGTTTCAGGTCAATGGCCAGCCGACATCCGCGCGCGGAATCAACGACAGCGGATTGATCGCCGGTTATACCACTGCCGCCGACGGCTTCAGCCATCCTTTCGTCGGCGATGCGTCCGGCTATCAGGTGCTCGATCTGCCGCCGGGTTCGCAAGGCGCGTTCGGCGAAGCGCTGAACAACAACGGCCAGATCAGCGGCGTGTATTACGACGCCGACTTCAGTTCGCGCGGCTTCATCGCGAGCCCGGCAGTCATGCCGATCGGAACCAATGCGGATGGTGCCTACATGTTCTCGACTGCGGTCGCGCGCAACAAGCCGCTGTTCATCGATCCGGCGGCCGCCCAAGGCTATGCGTACAAGACCAGGACCGGCGATCCGAATTTCGCCACGGTGCGCCTGCCGATCGGCGCGGGCGACAGTTATTACACGGTGATGGTCGGGTGGAACCAGTTTCCAGTTGCTGGCGGAACCTTGTTTGATTTCAGGCAGCATGGATATGCCTCCGGCGTGAACAGTTTCAAGGTCACCGACATCGAAACCAGCGCGGCTCTGAACGCGAAAAATCCAGAAGCGTTCGTGACGGAACTGACCTTCATGGATCGGGGCCGTTTCAGCGGCAGCATGGGCCCGCTGTGCTTGGACCCCAAATACGCCGCCTACACCAATCCGAACAAGATCCGGTTGTTGCTTCGCGCTTGCCCGAAATAGGGTTCGCCGCTGCTAAATCAGCGGCGTTTTACGGCGTTGCGCGGTTACGTCCGCGAGGCTGAACCGTCACTGCCCCGCCACGGCGTTCACTGCCAGCAAGCGCGACCGGCTGCTACAGTGCGCGTTGGACCCATTGCGGACGCCGGCGTGAGCGCAGCAACACCCCAGAATATGGCGATTGACTCGTCTGAATCGACGGAGCCGGAAGCGGATCGTTTGCCGGCCGGTCTATCCGATGGTCTCGACGGCCGCATCGTCGATACGCTGCTCCAGCGCGGTCGATTGAAAGACGCCGACCTTGGTCGCGTCCGCCGTTTGCAGGAAGAATCCGGCGGCAGCCTGACCTCGCTGCTGGCGCGGCTGGGCATGGTGTCCGAGCGCGACATCGCCGAAGCCAGCGCCGAAGTACTGGATTTGCCGCTGATCGCTGCGCGCGATTGCCCGGATGCGCCGCCTGCATTGCAGATATCGGTGCGTTTCCTGAAGCAGCACCATGCATGCCCGATCGGAGAAGACGCCGAATCGGTCGATTTGCTCGTTGCCGACGCACAGGATCCGTATCCCGCCGAAGCCGTTGCACTGGCCACCGGCCGCACGGTGCGACTGCGCATCGGTCTGCGTTCGGAAATCGACGACCTCATCGAGCGCTACTACGGCCAAGGCCGCAGCGCGATGGGTACGATCGTCGAGAATCTGGCCGATGACACTGGCGGCGACGAGGACGATGTCGAGCACCTGCGCGACCTCGCATCCGAGGCGCCGGTCATACGTCTGGTGAACTTGGTGATCCAACGTGCGGTCGAAGCTCGATCATCCGATATCCATATCGAGCCCTTCGAGAACCGCTTGAAAGTCCGCTACCGCATCGACGGCGTGCTCGAGGAAGTCGAGTCGCCGCCGGCGAACCTCACCGCCGCAGTGATCTCGCGCATCAAGATCCTCGCGCGCCTGAACATCGCCGAGCGCCGGCTGCCGCAGGACGGCCGCATCATGCTGCGCGTGCAGGGCAAGGAACTCGACCTGCGCGTATCCACGGTGCCGACCGCGCATGGTGAATCGGTGGTGATGCGTATTCTCGATCGCGAATCGATCGTGTTCGACTTCCATTCGCTTGGTTTCACCGACGAGTTTCTGCCGCAGTTCAAGAAGGTGCTTGAGCAGCCGCACGGCATCCTGCTCGTGACGGGCCCTACGGGTTCGGGCAAGACCACTACTCTGTACACCGCGCTGTCACAGCTCAACACATCGGCGGTGAAGATCATTACCGTCGAAGACCCGGTCGAATACCAACTGGTCGGCGTCAACCAGATCCAGGCCAAACCAGCCATCGGGCTGGACTTCGCGCAGGCGTTACGTTCGATCGTGCGCCAAGACCCGGACATCATCATGATCGGCGAAATGCGCGATCTGGAAACCGCACGTATCGCGATCCAGTCCGCACTGACCGGCCATCTCGTGCTGTCCACGCTGCATACCAACAACGCGGCCGGCGGCATCAGCCGCCTGCTCGACATGGGCGTCGAGGATTACCTGCTGACATCGACGATCAATGGCATCCTCGCGCAGCGTCTTGTGCGCCGCATCGAACCCACCCATGCCGAACGCTACGAGCCATTGCCTGAAGTGATCGAGGAATTCGGCCTGCGCAAGTTGCAGCCCGACGGAACGATTTTTCTGTCGCGACCGAGGCCCTCCGCGCTCACGCCGACCGGTTATCTCGGCCGCACCACGATCATGGAATTCCTGGTGATGACCGACTCGCTGCGCCGCCTCGTGATGCAGCGCGCCGGCATGGGTGAGATCGAGAACGCTGCGCGCGCAGAAGGAATGCGTACGATGTACGAGGACGGTTTGGTGAAAGCGCTGCACGGCATGACCACCATCGAGGAAGTGCTGCGCGTGTGCACGGAAGCGTAATGGCGCAGTTTCGCTATCAGGCATTGAGCATCGCCGGCGAATCGTTGCAAGGCCAGATGGAAGCGGCCAGCGCCGAGGAAGTGATCGGGCGCTTGCAGGAAGCCGGACATATTCCGGTCGAGGCGCGCCGCACCGACGAAGTCGCGTCGGGTGCGAGCTGGACGGCATGGTTCCAGCGCAGCGCGCTCACTCCCGAGCACATCCTGCAATTCACCGAACAACTTGCGACCCTGCTTGGAGCCGGCCAACCGCTGGATCGTGCACTCGCGATCCTGCTCGATCTGCCCGAGTCCGCTGAAGCGAAAAAAATCATTGCGAACGTGCGCGATGCAGTGCGCGGCGGCACCTCGCTGTCCACCGCGCTGGAACAGCAGCATGGCGTGTTTTCACGACTGTACGTCAGCACCGTACGCGCGGGCGAAGTCGGCGGCAGCCTGCATGAAACGCTCGCGCGACTGGCCGATTATCTCGATCGCAGCCGCTCGCTGCGTTCGCGGGTGATCAACGCGTTGATCTATCCGGCGATCCTGGTGGCGATCGTTTCAATGGCAATCCTGTTCCTGCTCGGCTATGTGGTGCCGCAGTTCCAGGCGATGTACGAAGGTCTCGGCGCACAGTTGCCGCTGATCACGAAAGTCGTGCTTGGCCTCGGCGATATCGTGCGCAGCTATTGGTGGTTGCTGCCGATCGTCGGCATCGTGCTGCTGTGGTGGCTGGATCGCAGGCGCCGCGATCCGGCATGGCGGCGCTCGGTGGATGCATGGATGCTGCGACGCAAATTGCTCGGCTCGCTGGTCGCGCGCCTCGAAACGGCGCGACTCGCGCGCACGCTCGGCACGCTGGTGAAGAACGGCGTGCCCTTGCTGCAATCGCTGACCATCGCGCGCAATGTGCTCGGCAATCGCGTGCTCGCCGAAGCGGTGGATGTCACCGCCGAGGAAGTCAAGACTGGTAGCGGCCTTGCGCACGCGCTCGCCAAGCGCGACGTATTCCCGCGACTGGCCGTGCAGATGGTGCAGGTCGGCGAGGAATCCGGCGAACTCGACAACATGCTGCTGAAAGTCGCCGACACCTTCGATCGCGAAACCACGCAGGCGATGGATCGTTTTCTCACCGCGCTGGTGCCGGCGCTGACCGTGACGATGAGCATCATCGTCGGCGTGGTCATCCTCGCAATCATCATCCCGTTGTATGACCTCACCAACTCGATAGGTTGATCCCGAACATGAAAAACTCCATGCAATCCGTGCGTGCGATGCAAACACGTATCACGCGCCCAGCTCAGGGCTTCACCCTGATCGAAATCATGATCGTGATCGTGCTGATCGGTCTGCTCGCGACGATCGTCGGCGCCCGCATTCTCGGCGGTTCCGATCGCGCGAAGTTCAAGCTCGCGCAGACGCAGGTCGATACAATGGCGAGCAAGGTCGAGCAGTATCAGCAGGACGTCGGCAGCCTGCCGCCAGATCTCGAAGCTCTGGTCAAGGCGCCCGGCAACAGCGCCGGATGGCTTGGCCCGTACGCGAAGGAACAGGAACTCAAGGATCCTTGGGGTCACGCACTGGAATACCACGCGCCCGGCGAAGGCGGCGCCGCATACGATTTAACCAGCTTCGGCAAGGATGGCAAATCCGGCGGCGACAGCGTGGATGCGGACATCCACCACCAGTGACGCATGATGTCGTGGATGCGCTGCGCTGACGTGCACAACGCCGCGCGAAGTGCTGCCCTCAGGTCGCAATGTCATCGGGCGCGCGGATTCACGCTGCTCGAAATCATGCTGGTCATCGTCCTGATTGCTGCGATCAGCGGTCTCACCCTCGGCCTGCTCGGGGTCGGACGCAGCGGTACACAGTTGCGCGATGCCACGCATACGCTGGCAACCGAGTTGCGCTACACGCGCTCGCGCGCCCTCACCACCGGCGAACCGCAACGCTTTGAAATGGACATCGACAAGCGCACCTGGACTGCCGCCGGCAATCACCACGGTACGTTGCCCGCAGCGCTGAAAGTCACCTTCGACAGCGTCCGTCAGGAACAAACCACTGCGCGCGCTGCAGCGATCCGTTTCTTTCCCGACGGCTCGGCCACCGGCGGGCGCATCAGCCTGCGTACCAAAGGCGTCGGCTGGCGCGTGGACGTGCGCTGGCTGACCGGCGAAGTCAGCCAGACGCGACTACCGGATGCGCCGCCATGAACGCGCGCGGACAACGCGGCTATACGCTGCTGGAAGTGCTGGTTGCATTCGCATTGCTCGCCATCGGGCTCGGCCTGTTGCTCTCGATCCTGTCCGGCGGCGTGCATTCGGTCGCCTCATCCTCGCAATCCACGCAAGCGACTTTGTACGCGGAAAATCTGCTCGACTCGCTCGGCGCCGATCAACGCCTGCAACCGGGCAAGCGTCAGGGGATGTTCGAGCACGGTCGCTATCGCTGGACGCTGGTCGTCACGCCGTTCAAACCGCCGGAGGCCGCGCCCGCGCGCAGCGATGCGTACGCTGCCGATCCGGATATGGAAGCTTTCGTGGACAACGTGATGGTGCGCGTGATGTTGCAGATGCAGTGGGGCACGCAGCCGGATCAAGTGCTGCGCGTCGAAACCCTGCGCGCGTACGGGCCGCAGCCGCAATGAACGTGCGTCCGATTCGGTCGAATGCGGTTGCGCATCGCTGCTCATCGCCAGCGGCATCTCGGCGCATGGCCGGCTTCACCCTGCTCGAAATCATCCTGGCGACGGTGTTGCTCGCGCTGGGCATGACCATTGCATTCGCGAGCCTGCATTCGGCAAACGCGTCCGTGCAGCATGCCGAAGCGGCCGCAGCGCGTAACGAGCATCTGCGTGCGGTGCAGAGCTTTCTATACCGCACGCTGCAGGCTGCGCAGCCGCTGGTGCTCGCGCGCAATCCGGTGACCCAGCAAGTCAGCTTCCTCGAAGGCGCGCACGACAAGGTGCGTTTCGTCGCGTCGATGCCCGGTTACATGTCGCGCGGCGGCCCGTACGTGCTGACGTTGAAGTTCGTGCCATCCGGCGCGGGCGACGGCACCCAGCGCCTGCAGTTCGCCTACGCGATGCTGGTCAACGAAAAGCCGCTTGAAGACGATGAAAAACTTCCGCCGGAAGATCTGCTCGACGGCATCGCCGATGCGTATTTCGAATACCGATCCTTGGGCGCGGACGGGAAGATCGGATCGTGGGACAAGGACTGGAATCGACCCACCGAGTTGCCGCTACAAATCCGCCTGTCAGTGCGTTTCGCCGATCCGACGCGGCCGTGGCCCGCGTTCGCCACAGCGCTGCCGCTGGGTCTGGCAACCGCGCGTCCCGAGGATGCCGCGTCCGGCGCGGCGCCGCCGTTGCTGCAGGTGCCGCCGCGAGCGCCTGCGTCCGGAGGCAGCAAGTGAACGCGCCGCGCAGCGCTTGCATGCACGTCCGCAACATGCGCGGCGTTGCGCTGATCCTGGTGTTGTGGTTGCTGGTTTTGATGACCGCGATCATCGGCGGATTTGCGCAGAGCGCGCGCATCGAATCGATGCAGGCGCACCAGTTGCGCGCCTCGCTGATCGCCCGTCAGGCCGCGCAGGCCGGCATCGAATACGCAACGCTGCGGATGCTGTATCCCGACGAGTTGCGGCGCTGGGTGCCGGATGGCCGCAAATACAAATTCACCCTCGGCGAGGCGACGCTGGAGATCCACGTGATCGATGAGTCGGGCAAGGTCGATCTGAACAGCGCGACGCCGATTCTGCTGACCAAGCTGCTGCTCGCCCTCGGAGTGCAACAGCCGCGTGCGCAGAATCTCGCGGCGGCGATCGTGGATTATCGCGATCCCGACGACCTGCTGTCGCCGGGCGGTGCCGAATCCGGCGATTACAGCAGCGCAGGTCTTCCGTACGGACCGAAAAACAAACCCTTCGAAACCGTCTCCGAACTGCAACGCGTACTCGGCATGGATTTCGCGCTCTACCAGAAACTTGTGCCCAATGTGACGGTCTATGCAAGTGGAGATCCGAGCCCGACCTTCGCGCAACCGCCGGTGCTGCAGGCGCTGGGAATGAGCGGAGCGAGCGCGGATTTGTTTCAGAGCCAGCGCAATGGCTGGCAGCCGGGCTCTTCTGTCGCGCCGCCGCTGATGCCGAACGGACAGCCGTACGTGGTGCAGGCGGGCACTGGAACCTATGCCATTTCCAGCCGCGCGCACCTGCGCGACGGCACGACATTGACGGTGAATGCTATCGTGCGGGCTTCGCAACCCGGACCCTTCGGCCAGTTGTACGTGCCTCTGCAATGGAGGGAGGGAGAATCGAACTGATGGCAACCCCGCAGCCCATTGCCAATCGACTCAGCGCGCCGCTTGATCGTGCGCGTTCGCGCTATGCGCGCAGTCCGGTGCAGCAATTCCTGCGCTGGTGGAGCGGTGAACTCGTGTCGACGATGCCAGCTTCGTGGCGTTCCTTGTTCGCCGAAGCGCAGGCGCGGGTGCTGTATGTGGTCGCGCCGGATACGCTGGAGCTACGGTTGGAAGAAGCAGGTCGCGAAACCTTGCTCGCCAGCATTCCGCTCGATGCCGATGCGGATCTCTCAGCGCGGATCGATGCCGCGCTGGGCGCGAACCGCGTGGAACGGCCGCGCTGGCTGTTGTTGCCGGGCGGCCAGGTGTTGCGTCGCCGGTTCGCATTGCCGGCGGCGGCGACGGAGCGCCTGCGCGAAGTCGTCGCCCATGAGCTCGACCGGCAGACGCCGTTCCGCGCCGACCAGGTCGCTTACGATTGCCGCGTGCTCGGCATCGATGCGGCCAGCAAGATGGCGCAGGTCGAATTGCTGGTACTGACCAGGGAAAGACTCGACGCTGCGCTTGCACCGTTTGGTTCACTGGCCGATCGCCTGAGCGGAGTGGATGCGCGCGATGCGCAGGGTCAGGCACTGCATTGCAATCTGCTGCCGCCCGAACGCCGGCAAGGACGCGACCGGCGTGCGCTATGGCTGCATCTGGGATTGGCTGCGATTGCATTGATCGCGCTGTTGTTCGCGCTCAACCAGATGCTCGATAACCGTCGCGAAGCGATGGCGAAACTCGAAGCCCAGGTCGATGTCCGTCACCGACAGGCACGGCTGGTTGGTGCATTGTCGAAGGAACTCGATCAGGCGTCCGAAGGCGCCAATTTCCTCAACAATACGCGCGCCGAAAAACCGCCGATGCTCGCCGTGCTGGCTGATATCACCGCGCGCGTTCCGGACACCACCTACATCGAGCGCTTCAGCGAGCAGGAAGGGCAGATCTATCTGACCGGATTGAGCGCCGATGCCGCCGGCCTCGTCGCGAAGTTGCAGGCATCGAAGTTGCTGAGTTCGCCGGCGCTCAGCGGCAGCGTCCAGCCCGATGCGTTGAGTAAACGCGACCGCTTCACCCTGGTGGCCGAATTGGTCGGAACCCATCCGAAAGGAGGCCGGAGTGCGCCTGCCCAGCCCTGAACGCAGCCGTTCGTATGCGCTCGGACTGCTGCTGCTGGCATTGGCGGTGGCGTATCTGATCGGCGTGCACTGGTGGTGGACAGCGCCGATGCTTTCGATGGGCCAGCGCATGGACGACCTGCGCGCGCAAGAATTGCACCTGCGCATGCTCGCGCAGCAGAAACCCGACATCGAGAAACGGCTCGCCGCCGTGCGCAGGATCGAGGCGGCGAACCCGGGCTTCCTGCCCGAGGCCAGCGTCGAGCTTGCGCAAGCCGGACTGACCAAGCTGATCGAATCCCAAGTCGGCTTGGTCAGTCCCGATCACAGCACTTGCATGATCAGCCAGCGCACACCGACCGCGTCGGCCATTCCAGAGCGTTACCAACGCGTGCTGGTGCAGGTGCGCCTGCAGTGCGGCATGAATGAATTCAGCGCACTTCTGCATGCATTCGAGAACGGTCGCCCGCAATTGTTCGTGGACAATCTCAACATCATCAGCCGCACCGGCTTCGCCCCGCTCGGCGGCGCCGATGCCGCCGCGCCGCTGGAAATGTCGTTCGATCTGTACGGTTATCTGCGTCCCGGCGTCGGCGGTGGCAATGGCCATTAAACTCGACACGCGCAGCTGGGTGTTGATCGCCGTCGCGGGCTGGGCGCTCGCTTGCGCGCTGATCGCGCTGACCGGTTTCGGTGGACGCTATCGCCTTCTTGCGGACGACCCCACCCTGGCGCCACGCCTGCCGAATGTATCGCATGCGGACACCCGATCGTCGCTCGGCCCACTGTCGGCTTATGCCGAAGCAGCCAATCGCCCGCTGTTCTATCCGGACCGCAAACCGATTGCAGTGCATGTGCCCGGCCAGAAGTCCGATGCGAAGCCGCTGGATGCGATCCTGACCAGCGTCATCATCACGCCCGCCATGCAAATGGCGATCGTGCAGGACAATCAGACCAAGGAGAGCTTGCGCGTGCGCGAAGGGCAACCGCTTGGAGGCAGTTATTCTGGCTGGAAACTGGTCGGCTTGACGCCGCGATCGGCAGTGTTCGATGGCGGTTCGCAAGGCCAGACGACGCTGAACCTGCGCGTGTTCGATGGCCATGGCGGCGAAGAGCCGACGCGCATGGGTCTGACCCCGCAAGCGGTGGCCAGCGGAGTGCTCGGGGCAGCGCATGCGCCAGTCGATACCGACAATCAGCCTGATGCCAACCCGCCGGCGCAATCAGGCGATGTCCCCGATGTCGCGGCGCAAGCCGCCAATGCCGCCGCCCAGGCGGCGCAACAAGCCGAACAGATCCGCCGACGCATCGAAGAGCGTCGCCGTCAGGCACAAGCCGAGGCAGACAACACCCTGCCGCCGAATGACAAGGTAAAGTGACGCGCATGATTGTTCACGATCCGAACCGAGTTCATCCAGTTGCGGCGTTGTTGCGCCGTTGTCGCACTCCTTGCCTGACGATCTTGTCGTCCGTCGCGCTGACCTTGTTCGCGGGCTGCGTCAGTGCGCCGCAACCGCGCATGGATCGCACCGCCAATCTGCCGCCGCCGGCAGCGCACAAGATCACCGACGACGACAGCAAGTCCTTCGAGACCGCACCGCCGCCGCGCATTCCGCCGACCATCCATGCTGGTACCGGCCAGATCATCAATACCGGCGCGGCTGCCTCGCCACTGCCGAGCCGCGGCAACAGCGGTGGCGGCGAAACCACGTTCAATTTCGAAGGTGAATCGCTCAATGCAGTAGTCAAGGCGATCCTCGGCGACTTGTTGCAGCAGAATTATGTGATCGCACCGGGCGTGCAAGGCACGGTGACGTTGTCCACGCCGAGCCCGGTGGACGGCAAGCAGGCGTTATCGCTGCTGGAGATGGTGCTGGGGTGGAACAACGCACGCATGATCTGGGCCGATGGCCGGTACAACATTGTGCCGGCCGACCAGGCGCTGGTTTCCGGCAACCTCGGGCCGCGCACCGGTCCGATCGGGAATGGCCGCGGCTACGAAGTGCGCGCCGTGCCATTGCACTTCATTTCTGCAACCGAGATGCAGAAACTGCTGGTGCCGTATGCGCGCACAAACGCGATTGTCAGCGTGGATTCCTCGCGCAACCTGATCGTACTCGCCGGTACTCACGCCGAACTCGACAACTATCTGCGCACCGTTCAGATCTTCGACGTCGATTGGCTCGCCGGCATGTCAGTTGGCGTGTTCCCGCTGCAGCAGACCGACGCCGTGCACATGGTCACGTCGCTCGAAACCGCGTTCGGCGCAAACAGCAAGACGCCTGTGGCCGGCATGTTCCGCTTCATGCCGCTGGAAGGCATCAATGCGGTACTCGTGATCACCCCGCAGCCGAGGTACCTCAACGAAATCCAGACCTGGATCGATCGCCTCGATCAGGGCGACGGCCAGACCGCGCGGCTGTACGTGTACGAGGTCAAGAACGTCAAGGCGAGCGATCTGTCCACCCAGCTCGGGACCTTGTATGGCAATACCACGCCGCAACCGCAGACGCCTGCGCCATCGACGATGCCGGGACTCGATCCGGTTGAGGTCAGCACCTATGGCTCCGATCGGGGCAGCCAGCCGGCCGCAGCATTGGCGGCAGCAGCAATGCCGCCGACGCAAAACGCTGCATCGGGTGCGCGCAACGGGAGTGGCGGCGCGGGAGCAAACGGCGGAGCGGCTGGCGCGGGCGGCGGTAGCGGCGTGAGCATCACCTCGGCCGAAGACAGCAATTCATTGCTCGTGCGCGCGACACCCGCGCAATGGGAGTCGATCCGGCGCGCGATCGACCGGCTCGACGCAATGCCGTTGCAGGTGCACATCGAAGCGCAGGTGATCGAGGTCAACCTGACTGGCGACCTGAGCTACGGCGTGAGCTGGTATTTCGAGCACGCGATCCAGAATCCGACGCTGGCCTCCATCGCGGCGCACCGCAAGGGTTGGGGCGCGTTTGCAACCAGCATCCTGCCGGCGACCAGCGCGACCGCGCCCGGACTCAGCTGGACCTTCATCGGGCCCAACTCGCTCGCGATCATCCAGGCGCTGGACCAAGTCACCAAGGTGCGCGTGCTATCGGCGCCGTCGCTGCTGGTGCGCAACAACGTCGAGGCCGATTTCGATTCGGGTACCCAGATTCCGGTCGCGAGCACGATCTTCAATCCCTCCTCGGGCGTGAATCCGACGCCGCTGCCGCCCGGCCAGACCGATCCGAATCTCAACACTTACAGCCAGGTCCAATTCCGCCAGACCGGCATCAGCCTGAAAGTGAAGCCGCGCGTTGCGAGCAACGGCATGGTGTTCATGGACATCACCCAGGACGTGAGTTCGCCGAGCACGTCGGGGCCGACCATTGCCGGCAACATCAGCGTCGATGACCGCAAACTCAAGACCTCGGTCGCCGTGCAGAGCGGCGAGACGGTTGTGCTGGCCGGACTCATCAAGGAGACCAAAGGCACCAACAGCAATGGCGTGCCGTATCTGAGCCGTATTCCGCTCGTCGGCGCCCTGTTCGGCACCCAGGGGCTGACCAACGAGCGCGAGGAAGTGCTGGTACTGGTGACGCCGACCGTGATCCGCGATCCGAGCGACGCGCGCAAGTTGACCGACGAATACGGCAGCCGCTTCCGCGCGCTCGATCCGCTGCGAGCGCCGCCGCCCAAAGTGAAATGATGGTGCGTCCAGTGCAGGCACGCATGCAATCCGGTCGCGGATTCGTGCATCGCGATTGCTGCGCCGCGCGCGAAACACATGACTGAACCGCACGGCAGCATTCGCGCTGTCGTGGTCACGCATTGCAGCGCGACCACGATCGTCGCGTGTCTGCAATGTCTGCTGGCGGCACCGGAAGTCGCCGAAATCGTGCTGATCGACAATGGTTCCGACGACGACACCGTCGCGCGCATCATGCCGTTTTCCGAAACCGAATCGCGGGTGACACTGCGCGCCGATCCGGAAAATCCCGGATTCGCGACTGCGTGCAATGACGGCGCGCTCGGCTGCACGCAACCGTGGCTGGCGTTCGTCAATCCCGATTGCATGGTCGAACGTGACACGTTCGCGCGCTTGCTTGCGCATGCGAATGATGTGCCGAAACTCGGGGCGCTTGGCTGCGTGCAGGTCGATGCCGATGGCGTCGAGGATGCCGCGGTGCGCCGCCGCGATCCGTCGTTGCGCAAAATTCTGTTTGCCGGCGGCGCGCGCGGCGCGTTGGATGTCGCTGGCGATGGCAGCGTGGTGCAATCGGTCGATGCATTGTCGGGCGCGTTGATGCTGATGTCGACGGCGGTGTTTGCGCAGGTCGGCGGCTTCGATGCGGACTATCGCCTGCACGCCGAAGACCTCGATCTGTGTCGTCGTGTGCGCAATGCGGGCTTTGCTGTGTGCATCGCCAACGACGTGCGCGTCATGCATTTGCGCGGTGTTTCCAGCCGACGCCGACCGCTGTGGGTCGAGTGGCAGAAGCATCGCGGGTTGTGGCGTTACTTCCGCAAGTTCGAAGCGGCGCAAACTTCAATGCCGATGCGCGCGCTGCTATGGATTGGGCTATGGGCGCACTACTTCATCGCCGCGCCGGGCGTGCTGTTGCGCGCACGTGTTCAGCGGTAGCGATTGATCGTGTCGCGCAATTCCAGCGTCGACGCGCGCGCGGCTTTGGCGAAATCCTCGCCCGAGCTTGCATAGAGGATCGCGCGCGAGGAGCTAATGACTAGGCCCGCGCCATCGGCCGTTCGGCCATTGCGCAGCACGGCTTCGACATCGCCGCCTTGCGCGCCGATGCCGGGAATCAATAGCGGCATGTCGCCGACGATGGCACGCACTTCGCGCAGTTGTTCTGGCCAAGTTGCGCCGACCACGAGGGCGCAGTTGCCGTGGCCGTTCCACTCACGCGCTACGGTTTTGGCGACGTGCTGATAGAGCGGTCGCTGCGTGTCTTGCGCGCCGTCATTATTACTGATCAGAAGATCCTGGAAATCGCTCGCACCCGGATTGGAGGTGCGGCACAGGATCACCACGCCTTTGTCGGCGCGATCGAGAAACGGTTGCACCGAATCGCGGCCGAGGTACGGATTCGCCGTCACTGCATCCGCGTTGTAGCGATCGAACGCCTCGATAGCGTAGTTTTGCGCGGTACTGCCAATGTCGCCGCGTTTCGCATCGAGGATCACCGGCACACCTGGATGCGCGGCGTGGATATGTGCGATCAACCGAGTCAGCGCATCTTCCGCACCGAGCGCCGCGAAGTGCGCGATCTGCGGCTTGAAGCAGCACACAAGATCGGCGGTTGAGTCGATGATTTCGCGGCAAAAGGTGAACACCGCATCCGAATCGTTGTGCAGGTGAGCCGGGAACTTTGAAGGTTCCGGATCGAGGCCGACGCATACGAGCGAGTTCGCATCGAACCAGCGCCTCTTCAATGACGTGATGAAACTCATGCGCGTCGCCTCGGTTTCCTTACGTTATTTCAGCGCCTTGAACCGCAGTCGATGCGGTTGCGAGCCTTCCTCGCCCAGCCTGCGGCGCTTGTCTTCCTCGTACTCGCGGTAGTTGCCTTGGAAGAATTCGACGTGCGAGTCGCCCTCGAACGCGAGGATGTGGGTCGCGATGCGGTCGAGGAACCAGCGGTCATGCGAGATCACCAGCGTGCAGCCCGGGAACTCCAGCAGCGCGTCTTCGAGCGCGCGCAGGGTTTCCACGTCGAGATCGTTGGACGGTTCGTCGAGCAGCAGCACGTTGCCGCCCTGCAGCAGCGTCTTCGCCATGTGCAGGCGGCCGCGTTCGCCGCCGGACAGAGTGCCGACAAGCTTCTGCTGGTCGCCGCCCTTGAAGTTGAAGCGGCCGATGTAGGCGCGCGACTGGATCTCGACCTTGCCGATGGTGATGATGTCCGAGCCGCCGGACACCGCCTGCCAGACGTTCTTGTCGGCTTCGAGCGCGTCGCGGCTCTGGTCAACGTAGGCGATTTTCACAGTATGGCCGACGTTGACCTCGCCCTTGTCGGGCGTTTCCGCGCCAGTGATCATCTTGAACAGCGTCGACTTGCCGGCGCCGTTCGGGCCGATGATGCCGACGATCGCGCCAGGTGGAATCGTGAGGTTCAGATCGTCGATCAGCATGCGGTCGCCGAACGACTTGGTGACGTTCTTGAACTCGATCACCTTGTCGCCGAGGCGCTCGCCGGGCGGGATGAAGAGTTCATTGGTCTCGTTGCGGCGCTGGTATTCGACCGAGTTCAGTTCCTCGAAGCGCTGCATGCGCGCCTTGCCCTTGCTGCGGCCGCCCTTGGCGTTCTGGCGCACCCATTCAAGCTCTTTCGCTAGTGCTTTTTGTCGCGATTTTTCCTGCGATTCTTCGAGCTTCAAGCGCTCGGATTTCTGTTCAAGCCACGCGGTGTAGTTGCCCTTCCACGGAATGCCTTTGCCGCGATCGAGCTCGAGGATCCATTCGGCGGCGTTGTCGAGGAAGTAGCGATCGTGGGTGACCGCGACCACGGTGCCGGGGAAGCGGGTGAGGAATTGTTCCAGCCATTCCACCGATTCGGCATCGAGATGGTTGGTCGGCTCGTCGAGCAGCAGCATGTCGGGCTTGGACAGCAGCAGCCGGCACAAGGCAACGCGGCGCTTCTCGCCGCCCGAGAGTTTGCCGCAGACCGCGTCCCACGGCGGGATGCGCAGGGCGTCGGCGGCGATCTCGAGTTGGTGTTCGAGCGTAGCTGCATCGCCGGCAGCAAGGATCGCCTCCAATCGCTGCTGTTGTGCGGCGAGCTTGTCGAAGTCTGCGTCTTCTTCGGCATAAGCCGCATAAACCGCATCGAGCATTTCCTGCGCGTGCAACATTTCGCCGACGCCTTCCTCCACTGCTTCGCGCACCGTGTGTTCCGGATTCAGGCGCGGCTCCTGTTCGAGGTAGCCGATCTTGATGCCTGCCTGCGGTCGCGCCTCACCCTGAAAGTCGGTATCGATGCCGGCCATGATCCGCAGCACAGTCGATTTGCCGGAACCATTGAGGCCGAGCAGGCCGATCTTGGCACCAGGGAAAAACGACAGCGAGATGTCCTTGATGATCTGCCGCTTCGGCGGCACGATCTTGGACACGCCGATCATGGTGTAGATGTATTGCATGGGGATGCTCCGCGATGAGGCGCGGCCGGCCCGCGGGGCGGGCGACCGGAAAGGTCTGGGTATGCCCGCAATTATCCCGCAAGCGCGCCGCAGACGCCACATCTTGTGGCCGCAAACCCGCATCAAAGCTACACTTTGCGTCTTCTAGCAGCGTTGAGGTCGAGTCTGATGTTCCCACGCGACAGCCGTATTGAAGGTTACGACCCCGAACTCGCGCAAGCGATGGCGAACGAGCGCCAGCGCCAGGAAGATCACGTCGAGCTGATCGCCTCGGAAAACTATGCGAGCCCACGCGTGCTGGAAGCGCAAGGCAGCGTCCTGACCAACAAGTACGCCGAAGGCTATCCGGGCAAGCGCTATTACGGCGGCTGCGAATACGTCGATGTGGCCGAACAGTTGGCGATCGAGCGCGTGAAGCAATTGTTCGACTGCGACTACGCAAACGTGCAGCCGCATTCGGGCTCGCAGGCGAATCAAGCCGTGTATCTCGCGCTGCTGAAGCCTGGCGACACGATTCTCGGAATGAGCCTGGCCCACGGCGGCCATCTCACCCACGGCGCCAAAGTCAACATCAGCGGAAAACTGTTCAACGCGGTGCAGTATGGCGTCGATGCGAACGGACTGATCGATTACGACGAAGTGCAGCGCCTCGCAACCGAACACCAGCCGAAGATGCTAGTCGGCGGATTCAGCGCATATTCGCAGGTTGTTGATTGGGCGCGGATGCGGCTGATCGCCGATTCCGTCGGAGCATTGTTCTTCGTCGATATGGCGCATGTCGCGGGTTTGATCGCTGCAGGCGTCTATCCAAGCCCGCTGCCGCACGCGCACGTCGTTACCTCGACCACCCACAAAACCCTGCGCGGCCCGCGCGGCGGCATCATCGTGGCGAAGGGCTTGTCCGAGGACATGGTGAAGAAGTTGCAGTCCATCGTGTTCCCCGGCATCCAGGGCGGCCCGCTGATGCACGTGATCGCGGCCAAGGCGGTCGCTTTTAAAGAAGCTCTCGAACCGGAGTTCAAGACCTACCAGCAGCAGGTCGCGAAGAATGCCGATGCGATGGCGAAGACGATGATCGCGCGCGGCTACAAAATCGTGTCGGGTGGGACGAAGAATCACTTGTTCCTGCTCGACCTGATCGGCCGCGACATCACCGGCAAGGATGCGGAAGCCGCGCTCGGCAAGGCGCATATCACCGTCAACAAGAACGCCGTCCCGAACGACCCCCGCTCGCCCTTCGTGACCTCAGGCCTGCGCCTCGGCACGCCGGCGGTGACCACGCGCGGCTATATGGAACAGGATTGCATTGATCTCGCGAACTGGATTTGCGATGTGCTGGATGCGCCGGCTGACGAAACAGTAATCGCGGCGGCGCGCGAGAAGGTGACGGCGCAGTGCAGGAAGTTTCCGGTGTACGCGTGAATTTCGGAATTAGTGTGCTTCGATTGGCATCACTGGCGGCTGCAATCTTTGTTGTCGCGGGAAGCGCGTCGGCGGGAGCGGATGGCGGCAGCGGGCAAGAGATGCAGTTGCAGCGATCATCGCCGCGCAACCACGCAGAAACGCCTGCGGACGTCCACTATGACGAATCTTCAAGGCGATGCTCGGCGGGATCCATCCAGTTGATCAGTCCGGTGAAGGCGAAGGAGCTAATCGACGGTTGGCACAGCCCCACCAATTGTTCGGATGATGCCAAGACACGAAATGCTGCGGCCATGGGCACTCCGGAGTTTTTCGCCAAATTGCGCAGGTCGGGAAGCGCCGTTGTGCTGGTTCGCCTGAAGCCGGATGGTTCCGTCGAATCGGTGCATGCGCTCTGCGCGAGCGACGCCGATTTTGCGCAAGCTGCCGAGGACACGGCTAAAGCTGTCACTTACGAAGGGGCCAAGTGCTGGGGAGTGCCCACGCGCAGCGCGTTTTTCCTTCCATTTCACTACCAATACTGATCGCAGATCCCAATCGTGCATTGCCCCTTCTGCCAGCACGAAGACACCCGCGTGATCGATTCACGGTTGACCGAAGACGGTGCGACCGTGCGGAGACGGCGCGAGTGCCCTGCTTGCGGCGAGCGCTTCAATACTTACGAGAATGCCGAAATCAAGCTGCCAGCGATCGTCAAGAACGACGACCGTCGCGAGTCCTTCGATGAGGCGAAGCTGCGCACGAGTTTCGAACGCGCGTTGCAGAAGCGTCCGGTATCCCCCGAACAGATCGACACCGCTGTGCGCCATGTCATGCATTCATTGCGCATGAGCGGCGAGCGCGAGGTGCCTTCATTACGCGTCGGCGAATATGTAATGGCCGAACTCAAACCGCTCGATCAGGTCGCTTACGTGCGTTTTGCGTCGGTGTATCGCCGCTTCGAGGACGTGCACGCGTTCCGTCTTGAAATCGAGAAACTCGAACGCGATCTGCCGCATCTCGAAGGCCTGCAGTTGCCGTTGCTCGACGATCCGCAGCCTGAGCCTAAGCCGCGAAGGCGAAGCGCTGAATGAGCGCGGCAATAGGGACGGCAACGCCAACGAACATATTTTGCGCGACCGATCACGCGATGATGGCGCGCGCCTTGCGGCTTGCCGAACGCGGCGCGTACACGACCAAGCCTAACCCGATGGTCGGGTGCGTCATCGCGCAAGGCGACGAAGTCGTCGGCGAAGGTTTTCACCAGCGCGCCGGTGAGCCGCATGCGGAAGTGTTTGCGCTGCGCGAAGCCGGGGATCGCGCGCACGGCGCGACCGCGTACATCACGCTGGAGCCATGCGCACATACCGGACGCACGCCGCCGTGCGCGCAGGCGTTGATCGATGCCGGTATCGCGCGCGTCGTTGCGGCCTGCAGCGATCCGTTCAAGAAAGTTTCCGGAAAAGGTTTCGAGGCGCTGCGCGCGGCCGGCATCAGCGTCGAAACCGGCTTGATGGAGACGCAGGCGCGCGCGCTCAATCGCGGATTTTTTTCGCGCATCGAACGCGGCCGACCGTGGGTGCGTGTGAAGCTCGCGATGAGTCTGGATGGACACACCGCGCTTGCGAGCGGTGAATCACGCTGGATCAGCTCCGAAGCATCGCGCGCGGACGTGCACCGCTGGCGCGCACGTTGCGGTGCATTGTTGACCGCAAGCGGCACCGTGCTCGCAGACGATCCGCAACTCACAGTCCGCATGGATGACGATGCTGCATTCGTCGCACCACTGCGTGTCGTGCTTGATCCTGGTCTTGCAATTCCCGAGGATTCGAAGATTCTCGACGACAGCGCGCCAACGCTATTGCTGCACGCGCCGGATGCGCGGGTTGCGCGTTATCTGCGGCAGTGCGATCGCATTCCAATTCCCTCGCGCGCTGGCATGCTCGATCTTGATGCTGCATTGCGGCTGCTGGCGACACGCGGCATCAATGAACTGCAAACCGAAGCCGGCGCAACGCTGTGCGGATCACTGCTGCAAGCCGGTCTCGTCGACGAGTTGCTGCTGTATGTCGTACCTGTATTGCTCGGTGCACGTGGCAAGCCATTGTTCGGCGGCTGGGATGCGCCGACGATGGCGGAACGTTTCGATCTGCAATTGATCGAGACGCGACACCTTGGACCCGACCTGCGCCTGGTGCTGCAACCTGCAGAAAAGGGGCCAGAGTGACTAGGTCATGCTTTCAATGCAGCTTTTCCCCGGAGATATCCGAGCGAAACTTAGCAACCCGTTTTCTCTGATGTTTGCTGGATTGACATGTTTACTGGATTGATTCAGGCAGTCGGACGCATCGCATCGCTGCAACAGCGCGGCGGCGATCTGTGCCTGCGGGTAGTGGTGGGTGGATTGTTTATGAATGACGTAGTCGTCGGTGAAAGCATCGCTGTCTCCGGTGTTTGCTTGACCGCAATCGAACACGATGCGCAGGGTTTCGCCGCCGACGTGTCGAACGAGACCCTGGCGCGCACGACGCTCGGTGCGCTTGCGGTCGGCGCGGCAGTGAACCTTGAGCTTGCGATGTTGCCGACCGACCGTCTCGGCGGCCATCTGGTCGCCGGACATGTCGATGGTGTCGGCGAAGTGATGTCCATCACCGACGATGCGCGCTCGCAACGCTGGCGCTTCCATGCACCGCAGCCACTGTTGCGATATATCGCGGAGAAAGGTTCGATCTGCGTGGATGGCGTCAGTCTCACCGTGAACGCGGTCGATACCGAAGGCTTCCACGTAAACCTTGTGCCGCATACGATCATCCATACCGCGTTCGAGCAGATACGCGTCGGCATGCCGGTGAACCTGGAAGTCGATCTGGTCGCGCGTTATGTCGAGCGGTTGATCTCTGCACGCAAGGAAACCCTGTGAGTTTCGCAACCGTCCCCGAATTGCTCCAAGACATCGCTGCGGGAAAGATGATCGTCGTCGTCGATGACGAAGACCGCGAGAACGAAGGCGATCTGATCATGGCCGCAGAGCTTGTGCGGCCGGCCGATATCAATTTCATGGTCACCCACGCGCGAGGTCTCGTCTGTCTTGCTCTCACCAAAGAGCGCTGCCGACAACTCGCGTTGACGCCGATGGTCAGCGCGAACACCTCGCAGCACCACACCAATTTCACCGTGTCGATCGAGGCTGCGGAAGGCGTCACCACCGGCATCTCCGCCTACGACCGTGCGCATACGGTGCGCATCGCCGTGGCGCCGGATGCGCGGCCGCACGATCTTGTCCAGCCGGGCCATATCTTCCCGTTGCTCGTGCAAGCCGGGGGCGTGCTCAATCGCGCAGGTCACACTGAAGCGGCATCGGATCTGGCGCGGATGGCTGGGCTGGAGCCGGCCGGCGTTCTCGTTGAAATCCTCAATTCCGACGGCAGCATGGCACGGCGCCCGCAACTCGAAGATTTTGCGCGCGAGCACGGTTTGAAAATGGGTTCCATAGAGGCATTGATCCGGCATCGGCTAGAAACCGAACACACGGTAGAGCGCCTCGATGAGCGGGTGATCGCGACGCCGTTCGGCGAGTTCAAGTTGATCGCATATCGCGACCGGCTCAATCGCGCGCTGCATTTCGCGCTCGTGCACGGCGCACCGGATGCCGATGCGCCGACGCTCGTGCGCGTGCATGTCACGAATGCCTTGTCGGATGTATTGCACTGGCAGCGCGCGGATTTCGGCGTTGCTATACCGGATGCCCTGCGCGCAATCGCAGATGCCGGGAGTGGCGTGGTGGTCGTGTTGAACGAGCCGCAGTCGCCCGATGATCTGCTTGCGCGGCTGCAACAAACTTCAGCGCAGGAACCTGTTTCGACCAATACCGCAGAATGGCGTCGCAATGGTGCAGGAGCGCAGATCCTCGCCGATCTTGGCCTGCGCAGATTGCGCGTACTGGGTACGCCGCGGCGGCAAGTCGGACTTGGCGGATTCGGACTGGAAGTTGTTGAATACGTCGAGCTGCCGCACACAGGCTAAACTGCGCTTCGACAACGGACCAATTCATGACTCATTACGAAGGCGACTTGCGTCCTCCCGACGGCGCACGCTTTGCCATCCTCGCCAGCCGCTGGAATCCGCGCATCACCGACGCGTTGGTGGAAGGCGCACGTCGCGCATTCACAGCGAACGGCGTTGCCGCCGAAGCTGTCGACATATTGCGCGTTCCCGGAGCTTGGGAGTTGCCGCAGGCTGCAGCACGGCTGACGCGCGACGATCGCTATGCGGGTATCGTCGCGCTCGGTTGCGTGGTGCGCGGCGAGACGCGGCACTTTGAACAGATCGCCGACGAATGCGCACGTGGTTTGATGCGCGTCGCGCTCGACAGCGGTGTGCCCGTCGCCAATGGCGTGCTCGCGGTGGAACGCCACGAAGATGCGGCAGCGCGCGCCGGCGGCAGTCATGGCAACAAGGGCGAGGAAGCGGTGTTGGCTGCGATCGAAATGAGCAACTTGTTCGGCAAGCTCGCATGAGCCGCCTCCGAACCGACGGCATCGATCCAGCCGCACGTTCGCGTGCACGGCGTCGCGCCTTGCAGGCGCTGTATGCGTGGCAGATGGCGCGTTCGCCGATCGCGCGCGTGATCGAGGAGTTCCGCCACGAGCAGGACATGGAAATTGCCGACCTCGGCTACTTCGAGGATCTCGTGCGTGGCGTCGAACGTCACGTGGGCGAACTCGATACCGCGCTCGGCGAATTCCTCGATCGCGGCATGGATGTGGTCGATCCGATCGAGCGCGCGATCCTGCGCATCGCCGCCTACGAGTTGTTGCATCGCCCGGACGTGCCGTATCGCGTGGTGATCAACGAAGCGATCGAATCGGCCAAGCGCTTCGGTTCCGATCAAGGACATACCTATATCAACGGTGTGCTCGACAAGGCTGCGGCAAAGTGGCGCGCGGCGGAAGTGGGTGCGTCACGAGCGCGCTGAATCCGTGGCTGTAACAACGACAGAATTCGACTTGATCGCACGCATTCGCGAGCGTGTTGGCGCGCGTGATGATGTCGTGCTTGGCATCGGCGACGATGCGGCGATCCTGCGAATTCCCACCGGTCATGATCTTGTCGTCAGCACGGATACGCTCAACTGCGGAGTGCATTTTCCGCCGGAAACGACACCGTTCGATATCGGCTGGAAGGCACTTGCGGTGAACCTGTCCGACCTCGCCGCGATGGGCGCGATGCCTGCATGGTGCACGCTCAACCTCACGATGCCCGATGCCGACTGCGATTGGCTGGATGCATTCCTTGACGGATTTCTCGCGCTTGCCACGCAGCATGACGTCGCACTCGTCGGCGGCGACACCACGCGCGGGTCGCTATCGATCACGGTGACAGTGCATGGTTTCGCGCCGCACGGCTTCGCCTTGCGACGCAGTGGTGCTCATGTTGGCGATGATGTGTGGATCAGCGGCACGCTGGGCGATGCTGCAGGCGCGCTGCAGCAATGGCGCGCGTCGCTGCCGATCGCTACCGAACTGCAAACGCGACTCGACCGACCGACACCGCGCATTGATCTGGGCATCGCCTTGCGCAGCATCGCGACTGCGTGCATCGATGTATCCGATGGATTGCTCGCCGATCTCGGCCATGTGCTGGTCGCTGGCGGGGTCGGCGCAGAAATCAAACGTTCCCTTTTGCCGACATCGAGCGCATTGTCGGATGCGTTCGACGAAGCGCAGCGCATCACGATGCAACTCGGTGGTGGCGACGACTATGAGTTGTGCTTCACCGCGTCGCCTGCGCGGGCGCAGGATGTCATCACTGCGGCCGCCAGAACCGACGTGATGGTAACGCGGATTGGTCGTATCGAAGCACAAATCGGTATGTGCTTGCGCGGAGACGACGATGGCGTGATCGATACGCCAAAAATCGGTTATCGGCATTTCGATGCGCCTGACGATGCCAGTCGCGCATGAGCAAACCGTCAACACCGTCGCAATCGCCGCAACACTTGCTGGGCCATCCTGCCGGCTGGATCGCGAGTGGATTCGGCAGCGGTTTCTCGCCGCGCGCACCCGGCACGGTTGGCAGCGCAGTCGCGCTATTGCCGTGGTGGTGGCTGCGCACATTGTCGTTGCCGCTGTATGCAATCGCGATTGCAATAGCATTTGCGATCGGAGTCTGGGCATCCGCGTGGGTGGTGCGACGCAGTGGAGTGCAGGATCCGCAGGTCGTGGTATGGGACGAGTTCGTCGGCGCCTGGATCGCGCTCGCCGCCGCGCCGATTGGCTGGATCTGGATGCTCGCAGGATTCGCATTGTTTCGCGCATTCGATATCTGGAAGCCGTGGCCGGTAAACTGGGCCGACGAGAAAATCGGCGGCGGACTCGGCGTGATGCTCGACGATGTCATCGCCGGCGTGTATGCGTTGATCGTGATGCAAGCAGCGTCGTATATCGCGCACCTGTCTCCCTCCCTTTCGCTGTAGCGAAAGGGAGGGTTGGGAGGGGTGCCTTGATTGCCGTAGCGTGCGCTATGCGCGCGATGCCTTCAAGAGAACAACCGTGCGCATAGCGCACGCTACGGGAGCAGCTTGCCTGGATCCAACAATCCATCCGGATCGAACTGCGCTTTGATCGCGCGCATCAGCGCAAGCGTCGCGGGCGGCAGTGCACGCGTCATGAAAACGCGTTTGGCCATGCCGGTGCCACCGCTTGCGGCATCGCGCGGAGGCGCGAATTGTCGTAGCCGTAGGCGAGGCATTCGGATGGATCTGTGAGCAAACCATCGCAGCCCAATGCATCGCGGAGTGTGTTAGCCACGTCTGCCGATATCGATAGTGTCGATGGAGTCATCACGGCGAAATGGTAACGCGCTCAGCCCGCATCGAACGCATTGCGAATCCAGTCCACGCGCGGCGCGTCGGTGCTGCCATCCACGGCGACCACATCGAAGCGGCAGGCGCAACGCGCAAGATCGCGATGTTCTGCGAGGAAACACTGCGCTGCGAGCACGAGCTTGCGTTGCTTCACGAAGTCCACCGAAGGCGCGCTGCCGCCGAAACCCGCGCTGCGGCGATAGCGCACTTCCACGAACACCACGACATCGCCGTCGCGCATCACCAGATCGAGCTCGCCCATCCGAAAGTGTTGGTTCGCAGCAAGCAGACGCAGGCCAGCGGCTTCGAGATGCCTGCGCGCGGCCAGTTCCCAACCCGCGCCGGCTGCGCGGCGATCAATATCCGCCACGTGATACCCGACCATCTCGAATGCAAATTGCATCTGGATCGAGCTCAGACATCAATACGACGTCTCAATTCCGGACGGGTTGCGATTGCAATCCGCCATCCTGCGCAGCGCGTGTGCGGCCGCCGCTGAATACTGCCCACTCGCTGCCACGTTGGACATTGCCGAGACCATCCATGCGCAGTTCGCCGGTCGCGCCACGCACCGATGCTTCCGGACTCGCTGCCAACGATTCCATGTACGCCGACAACCGGAATGCATCGGCACCGAACGCGAACAATCGCGCGCCGCCGCCGCGTGCGCTGGGCAAGTGCGATCCAAGTGTTGATGCATCTGGCAAGCCGTTGATCGAGTGCAGCAGCCACGCGAGTTCGGGATATTCGATGCCATCAAGCTCCTGGTCGAGACGCGCATTACCGCCGCCGGAAAGTATCAACGAGGTGGAAATGCGCGGAACCGCGCGAAAGCCATTGCTCGTCAATTGCGTTGCAAGCAGGCGCGCAGCGGGCGCTTTCAATGCGAGGAACACCGCATCGTATTGATCGCCGGATTTCGCCAATGCGTCTTTGAGGATCGGGCCGTAGTTCGGTCCTGCATCTGATACCACTGCCTCGGCCGCGATGTTGCCGCCGCGCTGCGTATAGGCCTCGCGGAATGCAGCCAGTGCGCGTGTCGCGTTATCGTCACGCGATGCGAACACGATAACGCGACGCAGATTGTTGTGCAGCAATCGTTCGGCAGCGGCGACGCCTTCGTCTTCGGGTGCGAGCGAGAAGCTCACGCTACCTGGCGGAGCGGGTTGCGCAGCCCGGTTCAAAGCGAGCATCGGCACCGACACATCCGATTGCTTGAACAGCGCCGATACCTGCTCGCGACCGAGCGGACCGACCACGAAATCATTGCCGTCCGCGACTGCCTTGCGATATGCGGCGATGGCGCCGCCGGCACTGTCGGCGGTGTCGTACACGCGTACTTCGGGGCGACGGCGTGCTTCGGCGTAGTACGCCGTCATGAATCCGTCGCGCACAGCCGACGCAGCGACTGCGACCGGGCCGCTGGTCGGCAGCAGCAATGCGAGTTTAAGCGGCGGGCGATAGCCGTCTTCATCGGCGGGCGGGCGGCTGTTGTCGGTCGGCGAGCCAGCAACGCGATCATACGGATGCGGCAGCGGCAATCCGCGCGATGTCAGCACGCGACCCGCATACGGATACAGCGGATGGCCCGGTGGCAGTGCTGCTGTCCCACGCTGGAGTGTCGCATCGTCAACGGACGTGAGCAGCTTGTGGATCTGCGTGCGGATCGCGTCCTTGTCGTGTTTTTTGGCAAGGGTCGCGTCCAGCATCGCAAGCGATACAGCTGCATCAAAACTGTCACCGGAGGCCTCCAGCGAGGTTGCGCGAGCGCCATACCAACGCGCAGCCAAGGCACGCGGGATCGCCTCATCGGCGACGTTGAGGTCGCCGGATGCTTGCGCGGCGTGGCCATCGGCAATCGTGAATTCCGCTCGCAGCAACCGGTACCGAAATGCATCGTCGCCATTCAAGCGATTTGGATCCACGACCTTGAATGCGCGCCGCGCGGCTGCGGCATCGCCCGCCTGCTGCCATGCGTTCGCCGCGCGTTCTTCCAGTACATCGCGCATGGCACCGTTTGCTCCGGCCGCCTGCGACGCATACGACTGCGCGGCTTCGCGCGGATAACCATCGGCTAGCATGCGATCTGCGGCGTGCACCTGCGGAGGAAGCTCGGCAACCTCGCCCATGCTGGCGCAGCCGGCGACGAATAAAATCAGCAGCAGTGGAAGAATGCGTTTCATGCGTGGGCCGTTGCGGGTTGGCGGTATGCCAAGATGATACCCGCAGGGCCGTCCTGCCGGTGGAGGCTGCATGGCAGCGGGGATTCTGTACGTGGTGGCGACGCCGATCGGCAACCTCGCTGACCTGTCGCAACGCGCGATCGACGCGCTGCGAGGTGTCGATGCGATCTGCGCGGAAGACACGCGACATAGTCGGCCGTTGCTGGCGCATCACCGCATTGAGCGCCCGCTGATCGCGCTGCATGAACACAACGAATCGGAAATCGCCGGCAAACTGGTTGCGCGGATGCTGACTGGTGAAAGCCTTGCGCTGATTTCGGACGCGGGCACGCCCTTGGTCAGCGATCCCGGCTATAGGCTCGTGCGTGCTGCGCGCGAAGCCGGCATCAAGATCAGCCCGCTGCCCGGTGCGTGCGCAGCAATCGCGGCGTTGTCGGTTGCGGGACTCGCGAGCGACAGATTTGTCTTCGAAGGTTTTTTGCCAGCCAAACCGGCTGCGCGCCGCGCGCGACTTGAGCTGCTCGCGTCCGAGCCACGCACGTTGGTGTTCTACGAATCCACGCATCGCATCGAGGAAATGCTCGCCGACGCGCGTACCGCATTCGGGGATGCGCGCGAAGCCGTGCTCGCACGCGAGCTGACAAAACTATTTGAGACAGTGCTCAATGGCGACCTCGCGAGCTTGCATGCGCGCGTGGTTGCCGATGCCGACCAGCGCAAGGGCGAGTTCGTGGTAATCATTGCCGGCGTTGGAGAGGACGTGGATGCGCGTTTGATCGAAGGTCGGCGCGTTTACGCGAAACTTTGCGAACACCTCGCGCCGTCGCAAGCCGCGCGGGTTGCTGCCGATCTCACGGGCGCATCGCGCAAGGCGCTGTACGGATCTGACGAGTAAAAAATTACCCGTCATCCCGGCGGTTTCCAACAGCGAAGCTGGTCAAGCCGGAATCCATCTTGATCGTTAATTCATGCAGCCAATGGATCCCGGCTTCTGCCGGGATGACGATGCAGAAGCTGCTCTACTCAAAACCGTTATTGCGCGAGCCCCGCCATGCGACAATGCGCGCGGCGGAGTCGGCCAGACAGTCGCGTCATTCGAAAGGATGCCGAGGAAAGTCCGGGCTCCACAGGGTACGGTGCCAGGTAATGCCTGGGCGGCGCGAGCCGACGGCTAGTGCAACAGAAAGCAAACCGCCGAACGGCATCTTCGGATGTGCGTGGTAAGGGTGAAATGGTGCGGTAAGAGCGCACCGCGTGCGGGGCTAACGTCGCACGGCACGGTAAACCCCACCGGGAGCAAGGCCAAATAGGGACCTCATGACGCGGCCCGCGTCGGGTCCGGGTAGGCTGCTTGAGTTCAGCGGTGACGCTGCGCCTAGAGGAATGACTGTCCACGACAGAACCCGGCTTATCGGCCGGCTCCGCCACTTGACTCTGAAGCATAAATCATTCGCTCGCGCAGCCATGCCACAAGTGTCAATTCAGGCAGCGTGCCCGCCGCAAGCGTTATCCATTTTAGATAACGCTGCTCTTGCGTGGCCTTGATGTCGAAGCCATTGATGCGCAGGAACGTCAGCGTCGCGACCAGCGATGTGCGCTTGCTGCCATCGACAAACGGATGCAGATGCGCGATGCCGAATCCATACGCAGCAGCAAGCGCCGCCAGATCCGGCGGCGGATCTCCGTAGCTGACCAATTGCAAGGGCTTGGCGAGGGCGGTTTCCAGCAAAGCGGCGCCGCGCAGACCGCTCGCGCCGCCATGCTCCGCGAGTTGGCGCAGGTGCATCGCCTCGACGAGGCCGGGCTGCAACCAGCGAATATCGGTCGTCATTTCGCCAATTGCCGCAGCACGTCGCGGTTCTCGCGCATGACTTGTTCGGCAACCTTCATCTGTGCTTCGAACTCGGCGTCGTAGGGCGTCAGCCGGTAGCCGTCGGGTGACTCGGTCAAGAAGACGGTGTCGCCGACTTGCAGCTTGAGCCGCGCCAGGACTTCCTTGGGCAGGACGACGCCGACGGAATTGCCGACGCGGGTGAGTTTGAGTGCGGTCATGGCGTGACTCCCTGGTGTTACATTTGTAATTACATAACGCGACAATCGATGTCAAGCCAGCAGAACAGGCCGGGTTTTCGGTGCTGAAACAGCACAAATCGCTGATCCGATCCGATGGTCGGCATTCGTTACTCGCTTGTGCGCTGCAACAGCGTTGGCGACCCTCAGCAGGTTGCCAGAAGGTCAGTCGTTAAAAACCAGCAAGTCTCACAATCTGAGACAAAACAAAGCTTAGTGGATAAGTCTTGAACCAGTCTCTGAAGTTTGGTGCAAGTCCTTGCCACGCTTGAAAAAAAATACCTCTCAAAGCTGTTGACAACTCTGTGGACGACTCCTATCGTGGCGACTCGTGGGGAAATCTGGTTTTTCGTGGATTTCTTGTGAATCACAGCCCATCTGGTGGGCCAGAATCGGTACGGGAAGGGCATGTTCCAGGGCGAGACCGCCATCACGATCGACGACAAGGGGCGGCTGGCGATTCCGACCAGCTACCGTGATGCCGTCGCGCGCGAGTGCGGCAACAAGCTGGTCATCACCTACAACCCCTTCGAATCGGGCTGCCTTTACATCTATCCGCAACCGGTCTGGGAGCGCTTGCGCGACCAGGTGAACTCATTGCCGCGCGCGGTGAAAGCCAGCCGCAACCTGCAATTGAAGCTGGTCGGTGCGGCGAGTTTTGTCGAACCTGACGGCAGCGGCCGCATCAGCGTGCCGGCGAGTCATCGTGCTGCGGTCGGCATCGAGCGACGCGCGGTGTTGCTCGGCATGGGCGACAAGTTCGAGTTGTGGAGTGAACAGGCGCACCACGCGCAGATCCAGCAGACGCTTGTCGATGCCGACATGGGTCCGGAATTGCTCGATTTGAAGCTGTGACGGAAGGGCGCGCGGAAGCCGGTACCGCTCATCTTCCGGTGTTGTTCGTGCAGGTCATGGAAGGGCTGCGAGTGGTTGAGGACGGAACCTATCTGGATGGCACGTTCGGGCGTGGCGGGCACGCGCGCGGTGTTCTGGAGCAATTGGGTACGAAGGGGCGACTGCTGCTGATGGACAAGGATCCCGAGGCGATCGCGCAGGCCGAAGCCGACTTCGGTAGCGATCCGCGCGTCGCGATTCGCCGCGGCAGCTTCGCCGATCTCGCCACATGGAACGCAACCGAAGCCGGACTCAATGGCGTGCTGTTCGACCTCGGTGTGTCGTCGCCGCAACTCGATGACGCGCGTCGCGGCTTCAGCTTCCGCAACGATGGACCACTCGATATGCGCATGGACAATGCGAGTGGCGAGTCCGCGGCCGACTGGCTGGCACGCGCCGATGAGCGCGCGATCGCCGACGTGTTGTGGACGTATGGCGAAGAACGTCTGAGCCGTCGCATTGCGAAAACGATCGTCGCAACACGTGTAGAAACGCCGATCACGCGCACCACCCAACTCGCCGAACTGATCGCGTCCATCGTCGGCCGCGGCGACGGCAAGACGCATCCGGCCACGCGCAGCTTCCAGGGCATCCGCATCTTCATCAATCGCGAACTGGCCGATCTCGAAGCCGGACTCGCCGCCGCGCATACACGCTTGAAGGCGGGCGGGCGGCTCGCGGTAATCAGCTTTCATTCGCTCGAAGATCGCAGCGTCAAACGTTTCATCAATATCCATGCGAAGGCACCGGCCGGCAATCGTCGCTTGCCGATGCCGGAGGCGTTCGTGCCGACTTTGCGCGCGATCGGCGGCGACGTGCGCGCCGACGCGGTCGAGACGATGCACAACCCGCGCGCGCGGAGCGCGGTACTCCGCATCGCCGAAAAAATCGATGCGGAGCTGCTGCCGCACATGCATGTGCCAATGCCGCGAACGCATGATGCGGAGGAGCGGCCATGAGACTCGGTGCCGCGTTTATCGTGTCGCTGCTGATTGCGACGATCGCGAGCGGGCTCGGCGTCGTCTATGCGCGCCAGAAGCATCGCCAGCTATTCATCGAACTCACGCGTCTGGAGCGCGAACGCGACGACGTGAACATCGAATTCGGCCGCCTGCAACTCGAACAGGCGACGTGGGCGGAAACCAACCGCATCGAACAGATCGCCACCGGCAAACTCGGCATGGTGTCTCCGAACGGCAAGGACATCGTGGTGGTGCGGCCATGAGGCTCTTCTCGAAACCGGCGAAACCCACGCGCGCGCCGCCGCGCGCGCAGCCGCAATTGCGTCAGCGCCAGCCGATGGCAACCAGCATTCGCACGCGTCTGTTGTGGGTTGGCGGCGCGTTGGGCATCGCTGCGGTCGCGCTCGTCGCGCGTGCGGTGGATCTGCAGTTCGTGAATCAGGAGTTCTACCAGAAGCAGGGCGATCAGCGCTTCCTGCGCGAACTGCCGATCGCGACCACGCGCGGCATGATCACCGATCGCAACGGCGAACCGCTCGCGATTTCGACTCCGGTAGAATCGATCTGGGCCAATCCCAGCGAGCTGTCCGAGCATTCCGATCGATACGCACAACTCGCGACCGCGCTTGGCGTGCCGGCCACCGACCTAGCCGCCGCTGTCAAGAAAAAAGCCGGCAAGGAATTCCTGTACCTGCGCCGGCATCTGAATCCCGACCAGGCGAAGGCGATCGTCGCGCTCGGCATTCCCGGCGTCTATTCGCGGCGCGAATACAAGCGCTATTACCCGCTCGGCGAGGTGATGGCGCATGTGCTCGGCTACACCAATGTTGACGATCACGGCCAGGAAGGCGTTGAGCTTGCGTTCGACGAATGGCTGACCGGCAAACCCGGCGCGAAGCGCGTGATCCGCGACCTGAAGGGACACATCGTCGAGAACGTCGATCTCATCCGTGCCGCCGAACCTGGGCGCGATCTCGCGATCTCGATCGATCGTCGCCTGCAATACCTGTCTTACCGCGAACTCGCCGAGGCGATCAAGAAGAACGATGCGAGCGCAGGCAGCGCGGTGATTCTCGATGTGCGCACCGGCGAAGTGCTGGCGATGGTGAACCTGCCGTCTTACAACCCGAATGCGCGCACCGACAATCGACCGAGCGCGCATCGCAACCGTGCCGCCACCGATGTCACCGAACCGGGATCGGTGATGAAGGCATTCACCATCGCGTCCGCGCTAGAGACCGGCAAGGTCACTCCCGATAGCGTGTTCGACACCAATCCCGGCTCGATGGAGCTCGCCGGGCATGTCATTCACGATACTCACAACCACGGCGTGCTGACCACGACCGGCATCATTACCAAGTCGTCGAACGTCGGTGCCGCGAAACTGTCGCTGCTGATGAACGGCGATCAGATGTACGACATGCTGCACCGCTTCGGCTTCGGCCAGACCACCGGCAGCGGCTTCCCGGGCGAATCGGCCGGCGTACTGCCAAATGGCAGGAGTTGGTCCACGATCCAGAAGGCGACCATCGCCTACGGTTACGGCGTATCGGTCACCGCGATGCAGCTCGCGCAGGCGTATGCGGCGATCGGCAACGGTGGACGACTGGTCACGCCGACCTTCGTCAAGGGCGGCGACACCCCGAGCAAGGCGGTGCTCGATCCGCACGTCGCCAGCCAGATCATGGCGATGCTCGAAACCGTGGTTGCGCCGGGCGGTACCGCACCGAGCGCGGCAGTGCTGGGTTATCGCGTCGCTGGAAAAACGGGCACCGCGCGCTATGCGAGTGGAGGCGGTTACAGCAAGATTTACGACAGCCTGTTCATCGGTCTGGTGCCGGCAAGCAATCCGCGGCTGGTGATGGTGGTCATGGTGCACGACCCGAAGGGCAAGGTGTATTACGGCGGCCTCGTCTCTGCGCCGGTGTTCGGCAAGGTCATGGACGGCGCGCTGCGCTTGATGGACGTGCCGCCGGACAACGTCCAGCAGTGGTACGCCGATCAGCCGGCTGCACCCGCAATTGCTGCACAGCCGCTTGATGCGGATCTTCCGCCCGGCGTTGATGCGCCACCAGCCGATGCGCTGGCCACCGAAGCGGCAAAACCGGGGGCGGCTGCGCGATGAGTCTGGGCGCGACCCGTCATGCGGTGCCGCTCGCCGAACTGCTCGACGGCATGGATGCGTCTGCGCCAGTTCCGGATGCGATCGTCAGCGGCTTGACTTCGGACAGCCGCGCAGTGCGCGCTGGCGATGCGTTTGTCGCGCTTGCCGGTGCGAGCGTGCACGGACTGCGTTTCGCCGACGTGGCAAACGCAGCCGGCGCCACGGCGATCGTGTACGAAACACCGGTGCCGGATGGCGTCGCGATTCCCTGCGACGCGATCGGCGTGCCCGACCTGCGCGAAAAACTCGGCGTCATTGCGGATCGCTATTTCGAATCGCCATCGTTGCATCTCACCGTGATAGGCGTCACCGGTACCAATGGCAAAACGTCGTTCGTGCAATTGCTGACGCAGGCTCTGAGCCTGCACGGCGATGTCGCCGGCAGCATCGGCACGCTTGGTGCGGGATTGTATGGTCGCGTTGTGGCAGGCGAGCGCACCACGCCGGACGTGATCGCGTTGCATCGCCTGCTTGCTGACATGCGCGATGCCGGCGCCAGCCACATCGCGATGGAAGTCTCCTCGCACGCGTTGGATCAGGGCCGCGTCGATGCAGTTGCATTCGATGTCGCGGTGTTCACCAATCTCACCCGCGACCATCTCGACTACCACGGCAGCATGCAGGTTTACGGCGATGCGAAGGCAAAGTTGTTTGCATGGCCGACGTTGCGCGCCGCAGTGATCAATCTCGACGATGTGTACGGTGCGCAGTTGTTCGCGAAATTGCCCGATGCATTGCTGCGCATCGGCGTGAGTTCACGCGGTACGCCTGAGGCGACGCTGCGCGCCGAGGATGTGCAACTCGACGCGGCCGGCGTCGCGTTCGAGCTTGTGGCGGATAGCGCGCGGCATGCGATCAAATCTTCGTTGCTGGGCCGTTTCAATGTGGACAACATGCTGGCCGTTGCGGGTGCATTGCACGCACTGGGTTGGTCGTTCCACGAAATCGCGGCTTTGCTACCGCAATTGCAACCGGTGAACGGACGCATGAACCGGGCGGGTGGCGATGCGCGTAATCCACTGGTGGTGGTGGATTACGCGCATACGCCAGACGCGCTCGAACAAGCGCTCGCAAGCCTGCGTGAACATACGGCTGGCAGGTTGATCTGCGTGTTCGGCTGCGGTGGCGACCGTGATCGCGGCAAGCGCAGGCAGATGGGCGAAATCGTCAGCCGCCTTGCAGACTGGACGATCGTCACCGACGATAATCCGCGCAGCGAAGATGGCGACGCGATCGTCACCGAAATCCTTACCGGTTTCGCCGATGGCGACGCAGTACGCGTACAACGCGACCGCGCGCAAGCAATTGCACTCGCAATCTCCGAAGCAGCAATGGACGACGTCATTCTGATCGCTGGCAAGGGTCACGAAACCTATCAAGACGTTGCAGGCGTGCAGCGTCCTTTCGACGACATGGCGCAGGCGCGGCTCTCATTGTTGGGTTCCCCTTCGCAGCATAAGGATGTGCGCGTGCTACGGACTCGCGACACGCAGGAGTTGCCATGAAGCCGCTCGCGCTAGGCGACATCGCGCGCTGGTGCGAAGCACGCCTGCTTGGCGATGCAGCCGCTGCGGAGCTCTGCATCGATGCGATCGCAACGGACACCCGCACGCTCGATCAGAACGACGGGCGTCGCGTGTTGTTCGTCGCATTGCGCGGCGAAAATCACGATGCGCACGAGCACCTCGACGAAGCCGTCGCGCGCGGCGCAAGTGCGCTGCTGGTCTCGCGCGCGACTGAAACCGATTTGCCGCAACTGCTCTGCGGCGATACCGAGCAAGCGTTGGGCGAACTCGCGGCGGGCGTGCAGAAGCATCGCTCGGCGACCGTGATCGCGCTCACCGGCAGCAACGGCAAGACCAGCGTCAAGACCCTGCTGTTCGGCATCCTCGAACGTGCAGGAAAGGCGTACGCGAATCCTGGCAACCGCAACAACGAGATCGGACTGCCGCTCGCGGTACTCGATGCGCCCGAAGACGCGCAGTACGCAATCTACGAAATGGGTGCGGGCAAGCCCGGCGACATCGCGTACCTGACCAGCATCGTGCGGCCGCAGGTAGCGCTCGTGAACAACATCGCGCCAGCGCACCTTGAGCGCATGGGCACCTTGCTTGGCGTCGCGCAAACCAAGGGCGCGATCTACGAGGCTTTGCCGGCGGACGGCGTCGCGGTGATCAATGCCGATGATGCCTTCGGCGCGTATTTCGAAAAACTCGCGCAAGGCCGGCGCGTGTTGCGCTTCGGTCTCGACGCGAGTGCCGACATCAGCGCGCGCGCGATTCGCGGTGACGAATCGGGCAGCCGTTTCGAACTGCTCACAGCGCAAGGAAACGCGCAGGTTGCGTTGCCATTGCCGGGTCGCCACAACGTGATGAATGCGCTTGCCGCAACCGCGCTCGCGCTCGGCGCTGGCGTCGGGCTCGATACGATTCGCCATGGCTTGAACAATGCGCGCCAGGTTCCGGGTCGGCAGATGTCGCACATGCTCACCAACGGCGCGGTACTCATCGACGACAGCTACAACGCGAATCCCGGATCGGTCGAAGCCGCGATTGCTGCGCTCGCGGCCATAGGCGGCGAGGCATGGCTGGTGCTCGGCGACATGGCCGAACTCGGCGACGGAGCGGAGTTGCTGCACGCACAGGTCGGCGATAGCGCGCGCAATCAAAAAATTGCACGGCTTTACACAGTCGGCATGAAGAGCCACGCCGCTGCACGTGCGTTCGGCGCCGACGCGCGTCATTTCACCGATCAACAATCGCTGCTGCAAGCGCTGCGCAACGATCTGCGCGGCGACGTGCGCGTACTGGTCAAGGGCTCGCGATCAAGCGCGATGGACAAGATCGTCGCCGCATTGCTCGCCGACCAACCCGCAATGCAGCGTGCAGCATCCGGAGGCGGACATGCTGCTTGAACTCTCGCGCTGGCTGCACGGAATGGAACACGAGCGCATGTTCGCGCTGTTTTCCTATATCACCTTCCGCGGAATCCTCAGCGCGTTGACCGCGCTCGGACTTTCATTGTGGATGGGACCGGGCATCATCCGCCGACTCGGACAACTCAAGGGAGGCGGTCAGCCGATCCGTACCGACGGACCGCAGTCGCATTTCGTCAAGGCCGGAACGCCGACGATGGGCGGTGTGCTGATCATCCTCGCGGTCGCTTTATCCACATTGCTGTGGGCTGACCTGCGCAATCGCTATGTCTGGATCGTGCTCGGCGTGTTGCTCGCGTTCGGTGCGATCGGCTGGTACGACGACTGGATCAAGATCGTCCGACGCGATCCGAATGGCATGAAGTCGCGATGGAAGTACGCGCTACAGTCGCTGTGCGGGCTGTTCGCGGCGGTGCTGCTGTATTGGGTCGCGCAAGACCCGATGTGCGCGGCATGCACGACGTTCTACGTGCCATTGCTCAAAGGTGTCGCGATTCCGCTGGGCGTGTGGTTCATCGCGGTCGCGTATTTCTGGATCGTCGGATTCTCCAACGCGGTAAATCTCACCGACGGTCTCGACGGTCTAGCGATCATGCCGTCGGTGCTGGTCGCATCCGCGCTCGGCGTATTCGCGTACCTGTCCGGGCATGCGGTGTTCGCCCAGTACCTGCAGATTCCGGCGGTGCCGGGCGCGGGCGAGATGGTGATCGTGTGCGGCGCCATCGCGGGCGCCGGATTGGGCTTCCTGTGGTTCAACACCTATCCGGCGATGGTGTTCATGGGCGACATCGGCGCGCTCGCGCTTGGCGCGGCGCTCGCAGCGGTCGCGGTGATCGTCCGCCAGGAACTCGTGCTCGCGATCATGGGCGGCATCTTCGTCCTCGAAACGCTGTCGGTGATCGCGCAGGTCGCGTCGTTCAAGTTGACCGGCAAGCGCATTTTCCGAATGGCGCCGATCCATCACCACTTCGAATTGAAAGGCTGGCCCGAGCCGCGCGTGATCGTGCGCTTCTGGATCATCTCGGTGATGTTGGTGCTGGTCGGTCTTGCCACATTGAAGGTGCGCTGATGAATCCGAATTTCTCCAATCCGGTGCGCAGTTCGAATCCGGCGCACTCCGCGAACGCAACGCCACGCTCGAATCAGGCGCTGAAACTTGAAGCCATCGTCGGCCGTTACGATCCGGTGCTGGCGACGATCGCGATCCTGATTGCGGGCATCGGGGTGGTAATGGTCGGATCGAGTTCGATCGCCGTCGCCGAAGGCCTGAAGCTTGGCCCGTTCTATTTCCTGATCCGCCACATCGTCTTCGTACTCGGCGGCGTCGGCATCGCGATCGTGTTGATGCGCACCGAACTCAAATGGCTCGAACAGCGCAGCCGATTGATGCTGATCCTGTGCTTCCTGTTGCTGCTTGCGGTGTTCGTACCGGGCGTGGGTCGCACAGTGAATGGTGCCAAACGCTGGCTCAACCTCGGCTTCTCGAATTTCCAGGCGGTCGAAGCGGTCAAGCCGATGCTGATCGTCTGGCTGTCGAGTTATCTGGTTCGGTATCGGGAGGAGATCCAGCATCGCTGGTGGCCGATCCTCAAGCCAGTCGGCATCGCGATGGCGCTGGTCGCGTTGTTGCTGGCGCAGCCGGACTTCGGTTCAGCCTCGCTGATTCTCGCCGTCACCGGCGGCATGTTGCTGCTCGGCGGTGCAAGCTTGTTGCGCCTGTTCGGTCCGGTGGTGGTGGGATTGCCGGTGCTCGCAGCGGTCGCGATGTCGCAGGCGTATCGCGTGCGCCGGATGACGTCCTTCCTCAACCCGTGGGCCGATCCCTTCAAGGATGGCTTCCAGCTCACCCAAGCATTGATTGCAGTTGGGCGCGGACAATGGTTCGGCGTCGGCCTCGGCGGTAGCGTGCAGAAGTTGTTCTACCTGCCCGAAGCGCATACCGATTTCATTCTCGCCGTGATCGCCGAGGAACTCGGCTTCGTCGGCGTGCTCGCGATCATCCTGCTGTATGCCGCATTCACTGCGCGTTGCTTTCAGCTTGGCTTGCGCGCGGCCGCGCTCGGTAGGTATTTCGCCGCGAATTGCGCGTTCGGCGTGTCGTTGTGGTTCAGCATGCAGGCGCTCGTATCGGTCGGCGTGAATCTCGGCATGCTTCCGACCAAGGGACTCACGCTGCCGATGATTTCCTACGGCGGATCAAGCGTGTTGATCTCGGTCGCCACGATCGGTTTGTTGCTGCGCATCAGCTATGAAGTCGATCGCGCGCAGCGACAGGTCGCGCGTGCGCGCGCTGAAATTGCGATTCCGGTTGTGATCGCGTCCGAACCTGCACCGACACCGTCGCCGCAAAGCCCCGCACCCGTACCGAGCGGAGCACGCGATCGAATCGGTCCACGCCAACGCATCGAGCCACGTCTCGGAGCCGTCGCTTGAGTGCTGTGAATGCCAGCCTGAATGCAAACCCGGTGATGATTCTTGCCGGTGGTACCGGTGGACACATCTTTCCCGGCATCGCGGTTGCGCGCGCGTTGCGCGAGCGGCAGGTGCCGGTGGTGTGGCTGGGTTCAGCGGGTGGCATGGAAACACGCATCGTGCCGGCGCATGGCATCGCGATCGATACATTGCGGATCGGTGGTCTACGCGGCAAGGGCGCGTTGACGTTCTTGACCGCGCCGTTCCGCTTGCTGCGCGCGTTACTGGATGCGCTGACGATCCTGCGCCGGCAGCGTCCACGCAGCGTGTTGAGCATGGGCGGATTCGCGGCCGGTCCCGGAGGTATTGCTGCGTGGTTGTTGCGACGTCCGCTGATCGTGCACGAAGCCAATCGCGCGCCAGGCTTCACCAATCGCGTACTCGCGAAATTCGCGCGACGTGTGCTGTGCGGATTTCCCGGCAGCTTCGTGCGCGGTGGCGAGACCGTCGGCAATCCAGTGCGCGCAGAAGTCGCCGCATTGCCGCCGCCAGCGCAGCGTTTCGCTGGCCGCGATGGCGCCTTGCGATTGCTCGTGCTCGGCGGCAGCCAGGGTGCGCGCGCGCTCAACAACGCGGTTCCGAAGGCATTGGCCGCGCTGTCCGACATCCGTGTCGAAGTACGTCACCAGAGCGGCGAGAATCTGCGTTCCGAGGCCGAAGCCGCGTATGCGGATGCCGGCGTAAAAGCTTCGATCGAACCCTTCATCCAGGACATGGCCGCAGCATATGCATGGGCCGACCTGGTGATCTGCCGCGCCGGCGCAATGACGCTGGCCGAATTGTGCGCGGTGGGCGTTGGCTCATTGCTGGTGCCGTTCCCGCTCGCGGTTGACGACCACCAGACGCGCAATGCCGAATATCTCGTCGAACGCGGCGCAGCACGATTGTTGCCGCAGTCCGACGATCTTGCCGAGCATCTGCGCGATGCATTGCAGGAGTTGTCCTCGAATCGTGCGGCATTGCTGGTCATGGCCGAGGCAGCACGCGCCGCCGCGCTGGTGGATGCAACGGCGCGTGTCGCCGACATCTGCATCGAAGAGGCGCGTTCATGATTCGCCGTCTGTTCCAGTCCGACGACACTGGACGAAGTTCAGCGCGCGTCCACTTTGTCGGTATCGGTGGCGTCGGCATGAGCGGCATCGCTGAAGTCTTGCTCACGCTCGGCTACACCGTGTCGGGTTCGGATTCGAACGAATCGGCGAGCACGCGCCGGTTGTCCTCGCTGGGCGCCACCGTGCAGCGCGGGCATGCCGCCGAAAACGTCGCAGGCGCAGAGGCGCTGGTCGTATCGAGTGCGATCCGCGCCGACAATCCGGAACTGCTCGCAGCGCGTGCGCAGCGCATTCCAGTCGTGCCGCGTGCGGAGATGCTCGCCGAACTGATGCGTTTCCGTCGCGGGATCGCGGTCGCCGGTACGCACGGCAAGACGACGACGACCTCGCTGGTTGCGAGTGTGTTGTCCGAGGGCGGCATGGATCCGACTTTCGTGATCGGTGGGCAATTGCTGTCGGCCGGATCCAACGCGCGGCTGGGGCAGGGCAAATGGCTGGTCGCCGAAGCGGATGAGAGCGACGGCAGTTTTCTGCGCCTGAATCCGCAGATCGCGGTGGTCACCAACATCGATGCGGATCATCTGGAAAACTATGGCGGCGACTTTGATCGCGTGCGCGCTGCGTTCTCCGAATTTCTGCATCGGCTGCCTTTCTACGGATTGGCCGTGCTGTGCGTCGATGATGTGGAAGTCGCGGCGCTCGCCGCGGAAATGCCGCGTCACATTCTCTCGTACGGATTCAGCGGCGACGCCGACGTGCGTGCAGAAAATGTCGTGCAGGATGCCGGTCGCACGCACTTTGCGTTGCGCTTGCCGGACTGCGATCCGATCGCGGTGACATTGAATTTGCCGGGACGCCACAACGTGCTCAATGCATTGGCGGCTGCGGCGATTGGCTGGGAACTGAGTGTCGCGCCGGAGTCCATAGCCCGCGCGCTCGACCAGTTCCAAGGCATCGGGCGGCGTTTCAACCTGCATGGCGAGTTCGATTTTGGACGTGGCAAGGCGCTGCTGGTGGACGACTACGGACACCATCCGCGCGAATTGCAGGCGGTGTTCGACGCCGCGCGCGCAGGCTGGCCCGAACGACGCCTCGTAGTCGCTTTCCAGCCGCACCGCTATTCACGCACGCGCGACTTGTTCGATGACTTCGCGCAAGTCCTGTCAGGCGTCGATGCGTTGTTGTTGACTGACGTATATCCGGCTGGTGAAACGCTGATCGTCGGCGCCGATGCGAAAGCGCTGGCACGCGCGGTGCGCGCACGCGGACGCATCGATCCGGTGCTGGTAGGTAACGCGCGCGAATTGCCTGCCGTATTGGCTGATGTACTCGCCGACGGCGACCTGTTGATGCTGCTCGGCGCCGGCGATATCGGCCACGTTGCCCAAGGACTTTCCGAACAGTGCATTGGAGCTTCCCGCCCATGAGCCTCATCAATGATCCGCGCACATTCGGTCGGGTCGCCGTGCTGATGGGCGGCACATCGTCCGAGCGCGACGTCTCGTTGAACTCGGGCAGCAACGTGCTCGATGCGTTGCGTTCGCGCGGCGTGGATGCACATGCAGTGGATGGCATTCCGGCGCTCGTGGATGCGTTGCGTGATGGGTACTTCGATCGTGTGTTCAACATCCTCCACGGCCACAACGGCGGCGGCGAAGACGGCGTATTGCAGGGCCTGCTTGAAGCGCTGGGCATGCCGTATACGGGATCGGGCGTGCTTGGCTGCGCGCTGTCGATGGACAAGATCCGCAGCAAACAAGTATGGCTTTCGCTTGGACTGCCGACGCCGCGCTATGCGCATCTGCGCAAAGGCCATGATGCGCAAGTACGCGGCCCCACAACTCCGGCGATCACAAATGCCGTGGCAGCGACGATGTCACTGGCGACCGACGTGCGCGCGGCGGCGGCGCGGATTGGATTGCCAGTGATCGTCAAGCCGGCTTGCGAAGGCTCAAGTGTCGGCGTGAGTCGCGTGTTTTCCGAAGCCGATCTCGACGCAGCCGTCGCGCTGGCCGCCAGTTATCCCGGCGATTTGTTGATGGAGCAGATGATTGTCGGCGAGGAACTCACGGTCGGCGTGCTTGGCGATGTCGCGCTGCCGTCAATCCGCATCGTGCCTAAGGGCGAATGGTACGACTACAACGCCAAATACATTGCCGAAGACACGCAATACCTGTGTCCCGGCCTGGATGGTGCTGCCGAGGAAGCGATCCGCAAGCTCGCGCTCGATGCGTTCCACGCGGCCGGATGTTCAGGTTGGGCGCGCGTGGATGTGATGCGCGATCGCAGCGGCGATTTCTGGTTGCTCGAAGTCAATACGGCGCCGGGCATGACCAGCCATTCGCTGGTGCCGAAAGCCGCGCGCCAAGTGGGCATCGATTTCGAAACCCTGTGCTGGGAAATCCTTGAAACGTCGTTGAAGGGAGGCGCTGCGTGAATCTGGTCGTGCGCCTGCTCGCGTGGACGCTGGCGATCTGCCTTGTCGCATTGCCAGTCGTGGCAGTGCTCAATGGCTGGATTGCCGGCGACCGCTGGCCGATGCGCCGGCTCGAAGTCAGCGGGCCATTCGCACGCGTCAGTGCCGAACAAGTGCGCGCCACGGTGCTGCCGCAAGTGCAAAGCGGCTTCTTCGCGATCCGTATGGAGCCGATTCGCAACGCCGTCGCCGCGCTGCCGTGGGTGGAGCGCGTCGAAGTGCGCAAACGCTGGCCGGATCAGTTGATCGTGAGCTTGACCGAACATCGTCCGTTCGCGCGTTGGGGCCACGACAAACTGCTGTCCGAGCGCGGCGAAGTGTTCGCAGCGCCGGGTAATCCGGATCTGTCGAACCTGCCCGAGTTCGACGGTCCCGACAATCGCACTGCCGATGTGATCGCGCTTTACAACCAGGCGCTGCCTTTGTTCGCCGGCAGCGGCCGACGCGTGCAGGGCGTGAATCTGTCCGAACGCGGTAGCTGGACATTGCATCTGCACGACGGCGCCGACGTAGTGGTGGGGCGCAGCGACCCGACCGAACGCCTGCGTCGTTTCACGCACTTGCTGCCGCAGATCGCCGCTGCACGGCAGGGCGCCGTCTTGCTGCGCGCCGACCTTCGTTACACGAACGGATTCTCGCTGACTTGGCAACAACCAGTGCCTGCTCCAGCCGGCGTACCCAGGCACCGCATTCCAGCTATTCCTCCCACTGCCGCAAAGCAACAGGCGCACACATGAATCGCAAAGGCGACAAGTCGCTCATCGTCGGGCTCGATATCGGCACATCCAAGGTGGTCGCGCTGGTTGGCGAATATTCGCCGGGCAATCCGATCGAGGTGATCGGCATCGGTTCGCACGAATCGCGCGGACTCAAACGCGGCGTGGTGGTCGATATCGAATCCACCGTGCAGTCGATCCAGCGCGCGGTGCAGGAAGCCGAGATGATGGCCGGCTGCGAGATCAGCTCTGTGTACGCAAGCATTTCCGGCAGCCACACGCAGTGCCGCAATTCGCCGGGCATCGTGCCGATCAAGGATGGCGAGGTGACTTACGGCGATCTCGACAATGTGCTGCAAGCCGCAAAAGCGGTGGCGATTCCGTCCGACCAGAAAATCATCCACGCAATCGCGCAGGAATACATCGTCGATAACTCGCAGGAAGGCATCCGCAATCCGGTCGGCATGTCTGGCGTGCGGCTGGAAGTGCGTGCGCATCTGGTGACCGGGGCGCAGTCCGCAGCGCAGAACATCGCCAAATGCATCAACCGCTGCCATTTGCAGGTCGATGATCTGATCCTCGCATCGATTGCTTCATCGACTGCCGTTTTGACTGCCGACGAGAAAGAGCTCGGCGTGGTGCTGGTGGATATTGGCGCCGGCACGACCGATATCGCGGTGTTCGTGCAAGGCGCGATCCGGCATTCGGCGTCGCTGCCGATCGCCGGCGACCAGGTGACCAACGACATCGCCCACCTGCTGCGCACGCCGACGCCGGAAGCCGAGCAGATCAAGGTGCGTTACGCCTGTGCGTTGGCGCAGCTCGCGACCGCCGAGGAAAGCATCCAGGTTCCCAGCGTGGGCGATCGTCCGCCGCGACGGCTCGCGCGTCAGGCCTTGGCCGAGGCGGTGCAGAACCGTTACGAGGAAATCTTCGAGATGGTGCAGGCGGAATTGCGTCGCGCCGGTTTCGAGGAACTCGTGCGTGCGGGTCTCGTGTTGACTGGCGGCGCTTCGAAGATGGAAGGAGTGGTCGAACTCGCCGAGGAAATGCTGCACATGCCGGTACGGGTGGGCATCCCTCAACACGTGAGCGGCTTGGGCGAAGTGGTCGGCAATCCGGTGCATGCGACCGGCGTCGGCCTGTTGTTGTGGGGTAGCCAGATCGAACATCCGCGTCGGCCGGTGGTGCCCACGGGCAAGGTCGGGACGCTGATCGGGAAGGTGCGCAAGTGGTACGCGGGCGAGTTTTAGCGAGGAATGGAAAAGGTTTAAGCATCGGCGGATGCATGGGCGGCGGGTGGACGGATGGGCGGCGGCGGAGAGATGGGGTGGGCAGCGGAATCGGCAACACACACAACTAGAACGACAACAATCCAACGGAGGATTACGGACATGGCACATTTTGAACTGATCGAGAAAATTGCGCCGAACGCGGTCATCAAGGTGATCGGCGTCGGCGGCGGCGGCGGCAACGCGGTCGCGCATATGGTGAGCAGCAGTGTGGACGGGGTGGAGTTCATCACCGCCAATACCGACTCGCAGGCGATCAAGAGCTCGGGTTCCAAGCTGCAATTGCAACTTGGCACGAACGTCACCAAGGGCTTGGGCGCAGGCGCCAATCCAGAAGTCGGCCGTCAAGCCGCGCTGGAGGATCGAGAGCGCATCATGGAAGCGCTCTCGGGCGCGGACATGGTATTCATCACCGCCGGCATGGGCGGCGGCACCGGTACCGGTGCGGCGCCGGTGGTCGCGCAGCTGGCCAAGGAGATGGGCATCCTGACCGTCGCGGTCGTGACCAAGCCATTCCCGTTTGAGGGCCGCCGGCGCATGCAGGTCGCGCTCAAGGGCATTGAGGAACTGGCCCAGCATTGCGATTCCCTGATCACGATCCCGAACGAAAAGCTGATCACCGTACTCGGCCGCGAGGCGACCATGGTACAGGCGTTCAAGGCCGCCAATGACGTTCTACTCGGCGCGGTGCAGGGTATTGCCGACCTGATCGTCAGGCCGGGCCTGATCAATGTGGATTTCGCCGATGTGCGCACGGTGATGAGCGAGATGGGCATGGCGATGATGGGTTCGGGCACCGCCCGCGGCGAAGAGCGCGCAATGACCGCGGCCGAAGCTGCGATCAGCAATCCGCTGCTCGACGATGTCAACCTGTCGGGCGCCAACGGCATTCTGGTGAACATCACCGCTGGCCCGGATTTCACGATGCGCGAGTTCGACGAAGTGGGTCGGACCATCGAAGAGTTCGCTTCCGAAGACGCCACCGTCGTCATCGGTACCGTGCTCGACCCTGACATGCAGGATGAAGTGCGGGTGACCGTGGTCGCCACCGGCCTGAACCGCAACGTGGCGCGGCAGCCGGTGCGTGGCACGGATCGAGGCATGGAACGCGAGATCGTACGTCCGCAGGTCAAGCTCGTGCGCAACGGCACGAACGGCTTTGTCGAGCAGCATGACAACGGTTTCACCGCCGCGCCGGTAACGAGCTTCGGCAGTTTGCGTACCCAGGGAACTCACGGCAATCCTGGCGGTCGTACCGAGCCTGCCGTCAGCGCGCTGGACGGCAGTGGCGATGCCTATCTCGACATTCCGGCCTTCCTGAGAAGGCAGGCCGATTGATCCCGATCAGAAATGCAGGCTATTTGACTGATCGCGTTCGTGAACGCGCATGAGTTCATCCGTCTGTCCGGACGCCTTCTTCGTTGGGCGTCCGGACGTTCTTCACGCTGACGCGACGAGTAGGAGTTGAACATCCATGTCTGAAAATGATGCGATTGACCACGAAACAGGCTGCATTGTCCCGTCAGCGCGACAATCTCGCTAGCGAATTGTTTGAATTTGGTAAAGCGCGTGTTATTCTCGCCCCGCCTGTCGCGCTCCGCCATGGAGAACGCACAACTTATGATCAAGCAACGTACGCTCAAGAATGTCATCCGCGCCACCGGCGTCGGTCTTCATTCCGGTGAAAAGGTTTTCCTGACCTTGCGCCCTGCGGCAGCCGACAGCGGCATCGTCTTTCGTCGCGTGGACTTCGCCCAACCCATTGAAATCCATGCCCGCGCCGAGCATGTAGGCGACACCAGCCTGTCCACGACACTGACCCGTGGCGATGTGCGCATCATGACGGTCGAGCATCTGCTGTCCGCGCTTGCCGGCCTCGGTATCGACAACGCCTATGTGGATCTGTCGGCTCCCGAAGTGCCGATCATGGATGGTTCGGCCGGGCCGTATGTCTTTCTGATCCAGTCTGCCGGCATCGAGGAGCAGAACGCGCCGAAGCGCTTCATTCGCATCAAGAAGCCTGTGCGTGTCGAAGACGGCGACAAGTGGGCACGTTTCGAGCCGTTCGACGGCTTCAAAGTCGGCTTCACGATCGACTTCAACCACCCGATCTTCACCCGTTCGACCTCGTCGGCCGAGGTGGATTTCTCGACGACCTCGTTTGTCAAGGAAGTCAGCCGCGCGCGTACGTTCGGTTTCATGAAGGACATCGAGATGCTGCGCGACCGCAAGCTGGTACTGGGCGGCAGCATGGATAACGCGATTGTGCTGGACGACTACCGCGTGCTCAACGAAGATGGTTTGCGCTACGAGGACGAGTTCGTCAAGCACAAGATCCTCGATGCGATCGGTGATCTCTACCTGCTCGGCCATAGTCTGATCGGCGCTTTCTATGGTTATAAATCCGGCCATCAGCTCAATAATCAATTGTTGCGGACCCTTCTTGCCGATCGCACGGCGTGGGAAGAAGTCACCTTCGACGACCCCGCACAGGCGCCGATTTCCTACGCGCATCCCGCCCAGGCGGTGTGACCCTGAACCGCGCGCAGTGCTATCCGTGACGTAAGTCACGGATTGGGCAGGCAATTTTATCTTGTCCGGTTTTTGCTGTAGTATCCGTTCTCGGTCATTTGATGGCTGGGCCGGTCATGCCTTGGCCGGGGCAATCGCCGATAAGGGGATTGCGATTGCGCAACGGCTACGCCAAGGAGGCCAGCCGCAGGAGTTGGGCCCGCAGTTCGGGATCCGCCACGGATTCGGCGGTCGTCCGCAGTGCATCGCGGGTGGCTAGAGAGAGTGGTTTCGACGCTACCTGATCCGGTTGGGATTGATCCGGCGGCGTTACTTTCACCATGAGTGCTCCAGCCTGCAAGCCAGCTTCGGTCGCAGCGTCCAACAGGGCGTCTGCATGTTGCCGCAGCTTCGCCCCCCAGACCGGAGTGTCCACCAGGTACACCAGTTTGCCGGCGCCCACATTGCCCAGACGGCAGTGCGGTAGCAACGAGTCCGGCAGGCATCGACGCAGCCGCTCATCCATCGCCGCCAGCCATTGCGCGCGTGCGATGAGTCGGCCGAGTCCCGCCTCACCCGCCGCTTCCAGCGCCGGGCGTGGCGCGGACGAGGCCTTGGCTGTGCCCTGCAGACGCAAGTCAGACGGTTTACGCATGAATCTCATTATCGTAGCGAAGTTCCTGAAAGCGCCGAAACGTTTCTGTGTCCATGATGATCGCAAACTGCTGGCAGGAGTCGCCGGAGCTCTGGCGGTCCTCATCATGCTCGGTTTTACAATCGGATTCTTCACCCGCGGGGGGGTGGCGATGGCCGAGGTGCACGATCTGCGTGCGCAGTTGTCCCAACAGCGAGTGCAGCTCGCTGAATCCAGCGCTGCCTCGCAACGCGATGTCAACGCGATGGCGATCAAGCTCGGCGAACTGCAGGCGCAAGCCAACCGGCTCAACGCCCTCGGCGAGCGGCTGATCCGGATGGGCAAGATCACCGACGGCGAATTCAACTTCTCCGCGCAACCCGGTACCGGTGGCGGCGACGAACCGACCACGGCGATCAGCGCGACTGAGTTGTCGCAGCAAATGGCCGGGCTGGGCAAGACTTTTAACCATTCCGGCGACCAGTTGCAGGTGCTTGAATCGCTGCTGCTGAACCAGGATCTCGATCGCAGTCAGACCCCGTCCTCGATGCCGCTGGCCAACACCTATGTTTCCGCGCCATTCGGCAATCGCCTCGATCCGATCACCGGCGGGCACGAGTTCCACAAGGGTCTCGATCTCAATGGCGAAACTGGCGACCCGATTCACGCAGCCGCCGATGGTATCGTGATGCGCTCTGACTTCGATAACGGCGGTTACGGCAACGTGGTCGATATCGATCACGGCAATGGTTACGCCACCCGCTATGGGCATTGCTCGAAGTTGCTGGTGAAAGTCGGCGATCTGGTGCATGCCGGCGATGTGATCGCCAAGGTCGGATCGACGGGCCATTCGACCGGCTCGCATCTGCATTTCGAAGTCTGGATCAATGGTGCGCCAGTGAATCCGCAACCCTACCTCAGCAAGATTGGGCGCTGACACTGCTTCGGACGATTTGCCGCCCGAGGTTGATTCGCATCCGGCCAACCCCACGTTAGAATGTACGACCGGGCCGCCGAGAGCGGCCCGATGCATTTTCATGCCCAGTTGCGCGTGCGCAACCGGGCGAAACGCTGCCTCCATCGAATTCAGCCATCTCGGGTTTCCATGATCAACAGTCTCCTCACCCGCATGTTCGGCAGTCGCAATGAGCGCCTGCTGAAACAGCTGCAAAAGAACGTCGTCAAGATCAACGCGCTGGAGCCGCAGCTGCAGAAGCTGTCCGATGACGAACTCAAGGGCAAGACCGACATCTTCCGGCAGCGCATCGCGGCCGGCGAAACCCTCGACCAACTGCTGCCCGAAGCCTTCGCGGTCGTGCGCGAGGCATCGGTGCGCGTGCTCGGCCTGCGCCCCTATGACGTGCAGATGATCGGCGGGATGGTGCTGCATCTGGGCAAGATCGCCGAAATGCGCACAGGCGAGGGCAAGACTCTGGTCGGCACCCTGCCGGTGTACCTCAACGCGCTGTCCGGCAAGGGCGTGCACGTGGTCACGGTCAACGATTACCTGGCCCGTCGCGACTCGGCGTGGATGGGGCGGGTGTACACATGGCTCGGCATGAGCGTCGGCGTGGTCTATCCGAACATGCCGCACGGCGACAAGAAATCCGCGTATGCCGCCGACATCACGTACGGCACCAACAACGAATACGGATTCGATTACTTGCGCGACAACATGGCGCTGGACAAGGACAGCAAATTCCAGCGCGCGCTGAATTTCGCGATCGTCGACGAGGTCGATTCGATCCTGATCGACGAGGCGCGCACGCCGTTGATCATTTCCGGCCCGGCCGACGACTCACCCGAGTTGTACGTCAAGGTCGATCGCATCGTGCCCAAATTGATCAGGCAACAGACCGAAGAAGGCGAGGGCGATTACTGGGTCGATGAAAAACAGAAACAGGCGCATCTGTCCGAGGCGGGCATGTCGCACGCCGAGGAATTGCTGCGCGACGCAGCCATCCTGAATCCCGACGATAGCCTCTACGACAGTCACAATCTCGCCGTCGTGCATCACCTCAACGCCGCGCTGCGCGCGCACGCGATCTACCAGCGCGACGTGGACTACATCGTGCGCGATGGCGAAGTCATCATCGTCGATGAATTCACCGGTCGCACCCTGGCCGGCAGACGCTGGTCGGACGGACTGCATCAAGCGGTCGAAGCGAAGGAAAACGTGCCGGTGCAGCGCGAGAACCAGACGCTTGCATCGATCACCTTCCAGAATTATTTCCGCATGTACGCCAAGCTCGGCGGCATGACCGGCACCGCCGATACCGAGGCCTACGAGTTCCAGGACATTTACGGCCTCGAAGTGGTGGTGATCCCGACCCATCGTCCGATGGTGCGCAAGGATCATTCGGATTTGATGTTCTTCGGTCCCAAGGCCAAGTACGACGCCGTGGTGCAGGACATCAAGGATTGCTACACGCGCGGCCAGCCGGTGCTGGTCGGCACGACGTCGATCGAAACCTCCGAGATGCTGTCGCAGCGCCTGCGCGCCGAACACGTGCCGCATGAAGTGCTCAACGCCAAACAGCACGAGCGCGAGGCGATCATCGTCGCGCAGGCCGGGCAGCCGAAGGCGGTGACGATCGCGACCAATATGGCCGGTCGCGGCACCGACATCGTGCTCGGCGGCAACCTCGACGTCGAACTGCAGGCGCTCGACGAGAACACAACCGAAGCCGACAAGGCGCGCCTGCGCGCCGAATGGCAGCAACGCCATGATGCGGTCAAGCAAGCCGGCGGCCTGCATATCGTCGGCACCGAGCGCCACGAGTCGCGACGCATCGACAACCAGTTGCGCGGGCGCTCAGGCCGCCAGGGCGATCCGGGTTCCAGTCGCTTCTTCCTGTCGTTCGAAGACAACTTGATGCGGATCTTCGCGTCGGACTTCATCCAGCGCGCGATGAAGATGATGCGCATGAAGGAAGATGACGTCATCGAATCGGCGATGGTGAGCAAGCAGATCGAGAAGGCGCAGCGCAAGGTCGAGGCGCACAACTTCGACATCCGCAAAAACCTGCTCGACTTTGATGACGTCAACAACGACCAGCGCAAGGTCATCTACCAGCAGCGCGACGAACTGCTGGAAACCCAATCGGTGCAGGACACTGTGCAATCGATACGCGACGACGTGTTCGCCGAGATCGTGCGCAAGTACGTTCCCGAACATTCGGTGGACGAGCAGTGGGATGTGGCCGGACTCGATCGCGTCCTCGCCGACGAATTCGGCATCCACTCGGACTTGCAAGCTTACGTCCACGGCGCCGGGGACATCGACGCGACTGCGATCGGCAGGCATGCACAGGAGCTCGCCGCGAAGCATTTCACCGACAAGGAAAACGATGTCGGCCCGGAGATGATGCGCGCGCTGGAAAAGCACATCATGCTCAACGTGCTCGACCAGAACTGGAAGGAGCACCTCGCGCGCATGGACTACCTGCGACAGGGCATCCACTTGCGCGGATTCGCGCAGAAGCAGCCGAAACAGGAGTTCAAGCGCGAATCGTTCGAGCTGTTCTCGGAAATGCTGGAGAAGTTCAAGCGCGAAGTCACCACGATCCTGGCGCGTGTGCGCGTGCGCGACGACGACGAAGTCGCACGGATCGAGGCCGAAGAACGCCGCCAGACCGAAGCGCAGGCGAAACAAATGCAATTCCAGCATCCCGTCCACGCTGCACTGGAAGCGGATGCTTTCGGACCCGACGCGGCAACCGGTGTGCAGACCGACCAGGACGTCATTCCGGTGCCGCAGCCGGTCCTGCGCGACGGTCCAAAGGTCGGTCGCAACGATGCGTGCCCCTGCGGCTCCGGAAAGAAATACAAGCAGTGCCATGGACAACTCGTGTGAAATAGGCGCTCTGATCGATCGCGTCGATGCGCATCGCTACGCGTCGATCGATGCATCACTTCGGTCGGCATGAAGAAGACCGCACCAGTCCATGTTGTTGCTGGTGTGATCCGGGATCCGCGCGGGCGCATCCTGCTCGCGCGACGCACCGCCGGTCGCGACCTTGCAGGTTTGTGGGAATTTCCCGGCGGCAAGGTCGATCCCGGCGAGTCACCTGAGCAGGCGCTGGCGCGCGAGCTGCACGAAGAACTCGGCATCCGTATCGAACGCAGCACACCGTTGATCGCGGTGCCGCACGCGTATCACGACAAGCGCATCGTGCTCGATGTGCGCACGATCGACGCGTGGAGCGGCAATGCGGTCGGTCGCGAAAATCAGGCGCTTGCATGGGTGCCGTTGGCCAGACTCGCGACGTATCCGATGCCGCCGGCAGATCGTCCGGTGGTGGCGGCATTGCAGCAACCCGATCGCTACCTGATCACTCCAGAGCCCGATCTGCGACAACGCGCGTCATTCCTGTGCAATCTGGATCTTGCGCTGAAAGCGGGCGTGCGCAGGGTGCAATTGCGCAGCCATGCATCGGAGCCAGAAGCATTGCGCTCGCTCGCCGAGGCGATGCAGAAACGTTGCCAGGCCGCGCGTGCCGAACTTCTGATCAATACGCATATTGATCTAGCGCGGGCGCTTGGTATTGGCGTGCATTTGCGCGCAGAGCAATTCATGCAACTCGGTGAACGGCCGCTGCCGGCGAAACTTGCGGTCGCCGCTTCCTGCCACGATCACGACGAACTGCGGCATGCGGAGCGCATCGGTGTCGACTTCGTCGCGCTCGGCCCGGTCCTTGCGACCGCCAGTCATCCGGATCGCGCTGGCATGGGCTGGGACGGATTCGCGCATTTGCGCGAGTCGATCGCATTGCCGATCTACTCGCTCGGAGGAATGAAAGCTGCGGATCTTGACAATGCGCGCGCGCACGGTGCGCAGGGCATCGCGGCGATTCGCGGATTGTGGCCGGCTTGATCGCAGCGTCGAAACGCTACCCAGAATCGAATGCCGCTGCAAACTGGAGATAGCGTTGATGCAGCGCCGCGATCTGCGGCGCAAGCGCGGCCATCGCGCCGCTGTTGTCGATCACATCGTCAGCGATCCCAAGCCGCTGCTCGCGCGTGGCCTGTGCGGCAAGAATGCGTTCGGCCTGTTCGGGCGTGCTGCCATCGCGCAAGCGCAAGCGTTGCACTTGCGCATCGCGCGGAACATCCACCACCAGGACACGACTCAGCCACGGATACGATGTCCGGCCTCCGCCTTCGGCCAAGAGCGGAATCGCGGCCATCGCATAGACACTGGTCGCGGCGACGCAGGCTTCGTATATCGCTGCGCGGATGCGCGGGTGCAGAATGAATTCCAGATCGTGCCGCGCATGTGCGTCGTCGAACACGATACGCCGCAGCGTCGCTCGATCCAGACGGCCGTCCGCAAAAAGCACGTTGCTGCCGAAACATTGCACTATCGCAGCGAGCGCCGGTTCCCCTGGCTCGACCAGCCCATGCGCGATGGTATCGGCATCGGCGACCGCGATGCCGAGTTGCTCGAAGTGGCGGCTCACAGCAGACTTGCCCGAGGCGATCCCGCCGGTGATCGCGACGACGAAACCTGGCTCTTGCATCTGTTGCATTCAGTGCGAGACTTTTGTTTGTTGATGATGCGACGAAACCACCACCGCGCAGCCTTGATCGAACCGGGCGCGATCAATGTCGAGTTGCGATGGGCGGTTGATGACGCGCGGTCGATAATGCCATCGCTGACTGAACAGGCTCCAGCTCGCATCGTGTCCTGGAAAGTCCACGCCAGCCATGTCGATCAGCGACTCAAAGGTGTTCGCGCTCATCGTGCGTTTGCCCGCATTTGTGCGCAGCGCCGCCAGCCGTTCCGGGAACGCGGCTGCGTACGCATCGGAATGCCAGAATAGCGCTGAAATCTGGTAGTCGTAGCGCGAACCGAACCCGTGTCCTTCGACTTTGCAGGTCGATGTCGGCAGGGTCTCGCCGTGATCGGATTCGTACCACAGCGCGGTTACCGTGCCGCTGTCGCGCAGGACGCCGATGATCGATGCGAGCACATGGTCGGAATACAGGATCGAGTTGTCGTAGCTGTTACGCGCGTGTTCGCGCGCTGCAACATTTCCCGCTGGATCCGATTCGGTCGGCAGAAAACGCTTGTAAGCATCCGGATAGCGGTAGTCGTAACTCTGGTGACTGCCCATCATGTGCAGCACGATGAACAAATCGTGGTTCGAGTCGTGCAACGCATCTTGCAGCGGCTGCAGCAGATCCTCGTCGTAGCTGCCGGGGACGCTCCACGAGGCGTGATTGAGAAACTCCGCGTGCAGGGCTTCGAACGCATAAGTCGAAACCGGTGAGTCGTATTTGCCGATCGCCTGCTGGTTGGAAATCCAGTACGTCTCGAAGCCTGCTTCCTGCATCGCGCGCAGGATCGACGCTTCCTTCCACCACGCGAATTTCTTTTCGACGATCGGTTTGCGGGTCAGGATCAGTGGAATCGCGGTGATCGACTCCGGCCATGCGCTCACCATGTCCGGCATCGGAACGAGGTTCGTCATGCGCTCAAGTTCCGGATTGGTCGCGCGCTCGTAACCGAACAGCTGCCAGTGATCGCGACGGCTGGCTTCGCCGACGACCAGTACATACACCTGCCGTCGCGCGATGGTCGCGATGCGATGCGCGTGGAAACGGAAGCCATCCAGTCGCGCCACGTCACCGCGCATCTGTTTCCACTGGCGATGGTAGTCGATGAGACGCGGAATCATGCCGAAGGGATAGCCGAACTGGATTGCATCACCCATTGCGCCGATCCGATCGACGCCTGCGTACATCCGCCCAGCAACGTCGCCTTGAGCAGTGACGGCTGCAAGGACGCCCGTCGCCAATGGCAAACCGATTGCCACCGCAGCCATCCATGCGCGAACGCCCGCACGCAACCGCAAGTCGTCACGATAACTCCACCATGCCGCCAGCCACGGAATCAACGCTGCAACCAGGAAACATGCGAGCAAAGGCAGCAACATGCCGCCGAGATATTCGCGGATTTCGCGCGGATTGGTCGCGATGAGCGTGGCAATGATTTCGGCAAACGTCGGCCGATGGTAAGTGCCGATGTAGAACCCTTCCAGCGGCGCCAACATCGCGAACGGCGCCAGCAACAGGCAAGCGATCCACAGGCGATTGCCGAGCAGTGCGAACAGTGCGAGCAATAGCGCCAACGGGAGGATCAATGCGTCAACCAGCATGTCCGCATGGGCGCCGCACCACATCCAGACCAGGTTGGGCAGCATCAACAACAGGATCACCGCACAGATCATGCTCACCGCGCGGTGGCGTCCGCAGGGCGACGAAACGATTTCGTTCATCGCAAGCCGGACAGGTGCATATAGGCCGCGATCAGCTGTGGGCCCCAGAGGAGCTGGATCCAGCCCGCGAACGCCAGATACGGACCGAACGGGATCGGCGTCGCACGATCGCGCCCGCGCAACAACAACCATGCGCTGCCGATCACCGCGCCCGCTACAGCCGAGATCAGCACGATCGGAAACACACCCTTGATGCCGCACCAAGCGCCAAGCGCTGCGAGCAGCTTGAAGTCGCCGCGACCCATGCCTTCCTTGCCGGTCGCCAGCTTGAACAGCCAGAACACCGACCACAGGCTCAGATAGCCAGCCGCAGCGCCCAGCAGTGCCGATACCGGATCGACGAAGAGAGTGACCGTGCTCAGCAACAGGCCAAGCCACAACAGCGGATAGGTCAGTTGATCGGGCAGCAATGTCGTACGCAGATCGATCCCGGAGAGCGCAATCAATACTGCTGTGTACGCGAGCGCAGCCACGGCCTGCAAACCGGGGCCGAAGTGTAGTACACAGGTAGCGAAAGCCAAGCCCGTCAGCAACTCCACCGCAGGATATTGCCAGGAGATCGGCGTCTTGCAGAATCTGCAACGGCCGCCGAGCACCAGGAAGCTGAGCAACGGGATGTTGTCCGTTGCCGCCAACTGGTGGTGGCATTTCGGGCAAAATGAGCGTTCGACCACGATCCCGGGCGGCATGGCGCCGTCATCGGGAATAGGTAGCTCCAGCAGTTCAATGCTATCGCGGCGCCACTGCCATTCCAGACGTGCCGGCAGTCGCAGGATCACCACATTGAGGAAACTGCCGATCAGCAGTCCGAACAAAAACACGCAGCCGACCACATAGGCCGGCTGCGACACCAGATCTGTCAGCACGAGGAAATCAGACGGCAGCAGCGAGCTTGAAGATGGGCAGGTACATGCCGATCACCATGCTGCCGACGAGAACGCCGATGATCACCATGATGAATGGCTCAAGCAGGCTGGACAGCGAGTCCACGGCATTGTTGACTTCTTCTTCGTAGAACTCGGCGACCTTGAACAACATCGCATCCAGAGCGCCAGCCTCTTCGCCGATCGCAACCATCGACACAACCATGTGCGGGAACAGATTGACCTGTTTCATCGCCAGGTTGAGCTGATATCCGACCGCCACGTCTTCACGGATTTTCTTGACAGCATCGGCATAGACCACGCTGCCGGTCGCGCCACCGACGGTTTCCAGCGCTTCGACCAGCGGCACACCCGCCTTGAACGTCAGTCCGAGTGTGCGCGCGAAGCGCGAGATCGCCGATTCGTGCAGAATCTTGCCGATAATCGGCAGTTTGAGCGCCATCCGGTCCACGAAGTGCGCAAACTTGGCGGAGCGCTTGAACATAAAGATGATCCCGAAGATGGAGCCTACTATGATCATCAAGGCCAGCCACCAGTAGGACACCAGCCAATGCGATGCATCCACCAGCATCTGGGTGAAAGCCGGCAATTGAGCGCCAAAGCCCTTGAACACTGCATCGAATTGCGGCACCACAAAGATCAGCAAAACCGCGCTGACGAGGATCGCAACCGCGATCACAGCCGCCGGATAATACAGCGCCTTTTTGATCTTGCCCTTGATCATCTCCGTGCGTTCCTTGTAGGTCGCAACGGTGTCGAGCACGGTATCGAGCACACCGGCGCCTTCGCCAGCCTTGACCAGATTGCGGTAAAGCTCATCGAACTGCACTGGATGCTTGCCGATTGCTTCGTGCATTGAGGAGCCGCCCTCGATCTGCGTCTTGATGTCGTCAAGCAGTGTCTTCATGCGCGGGTTTTTCTGGCCGTTCGAGATGATCTCGAATGCCGAAACCATCGGAATGCCGGCCTGCATCATCGTCGCGATCTGGCGGCTGAAAATGGCGATGTCGCGAGGTTTGACGCGGTTGCCGCTCTTGCCGAAAATCGATTTCGGCTTGGGTTTGACAACGCTGGGATTGATGCCTTGACGGCGCAGATCGGCACGTAACAGATTGGCGTTCTTCGCCATCTGCTCGCCTTTCATCTTCTTGCCGCGCTTGTCTACACCCACCCATACAAACATCGCCAGTGGATTGGTATTGCGCGGGGTGGCTTGGGCCTGCGTGCGTACCGCAGCTTTGGTGGCGGCCATGATTTATTCCTTGGTTACACGGTTGATTTCGGCAAGACTTGTAGCGCCGTTCTTGGCCTTGAGCAAGGCCGATTGACGCAGATCGCGGATCCCTTCGCGCTGCGCGGCCTCGGCGATTTCCATGGCGTTGCCGCCCTCGAGGATGATCTTCTGGATTTCTTCGGTCATCGGCATCACCTGATAAATGCCGAGTCGGCCCTTGTAGCCTTCGTTGCAGTCCGAGCAACCCACCGCTTCGTACAGCGGCAGCCCGCGCCGAATGTCGGCTTCGCTGAAGCCTTCGGCCAGCAACGCGTGTTCCGGCAGCAGCACTTCGCGTTTGCAATCGTGCAGGCGGCGCGCAAGCCGCTGCGCGATCACCAAGGTGACCGATGATGTGATGTTGTACGGCGCGATACCCATGTTCATCAGGCGCGCGATGGTCTGCGGCGCGTCGTTGGTGTGTAGCGTCGAAAGCACCATATGGCCGGTTTGTGCAGCCTTGATCGCAATCTCGGCGGTTTCCAGGTCGCGGATTTCGCCGACCATGATCACGTCAGGATCCTGGCGCAGGAACGAGCGCAGTGCCGCGGCAAAGGTCATGCCCTTCTTCGCGTTCATCTGCACCTGGTTGACGCCGGGCAAGCGGATTTCGACCGGATCCTCGACGGTGGATATATTGCGTTCGTCGGTGTTGAGGATGTTCAACGCGGTGTACAGCGACACCGTCTTGCCCGAGCCGGTCGGCCCGGTGACGAGAATCATGCCGTAAGGCTTGTGCATGGACTCGACGAACAACTCCTTCTGGTCGTCGTCGTAGCCGAGCTTGTCGATGCCAAGTCTCGCGGCCGCACTGTCGAGGATGCGCAGCACGACCTTTTCGCCGAACAAGGTCGGGCAGGTGCTGACGCGGAAATCCATGGTCCGGGTCTTGGACAGGACCAGTTTGATGCGTCCGTCCTGCGGGACGCGGCGTTCCGCGATGTCGAGCGAGGCCATGACCTTCAGGCGCGCAGTAATGCGTGCATTGAGTTTCACTGGCGCTTTCGCGACCGAGCGCAGGATACCGTCCATGCGCAGGCGTACGCGAAAGTCGTTTTCGTAGGGCTCAAAGTGGATGTCCGAGGCGCCACGTTTGATCGCATCCACCAACACCTTGTTGACGAACTTCACGACGGGAGTGTCGTCGGCCCTGTTTGGATCGGCGGACTCGGGTTCGTTGTCGCTGATGTCTCCGGTTTCCAGATTCTCAAGACCTTCGTCGCCGCCGCCATCGGTGAAACTGTCGGTGACAGTCAGCGCCTTTTCGGTCACGCGCCGCAGTGTGTCCTCATCGACCAGGATCGGCTCGATCGCCATGGCACTCGCGAACTTGATTTCATCCAGGGCGCGGGTATTGGTCGGATCGGATATCCCCACGAACAAGCGGTTGCCGCGTTTGAACAACGGCAGAATCGCGTGTTTCTGGATGAGTTCCTCGCTCACCAGTCTGGTGGCGGCTTGCGACAAATCCATCACGCTCGCATCAAACAGCGGAATGCCGAACTCGATGGAATTGGCGCTGGCGATCTGCACTGGAGTGATCAGGCGCTTGTCGAGCAGATATTGCTGGACAGGTTTTTTTTCTCTCGAAGCCTCATCCATCGCCTTGCGTGCGTCAGGCTCGGCCAGAACGCCGTCCAGCACAAGGCGCCGGACAATGCCGGTGATGCCAACCAGATTAGTGGTAACCGCAGCGTTCATCCGTCCCCCACGTCCGGAGCTATCGCTGAATCTACCGCAAATCGGCCTCTGGAAGTAGCCTGTGGCCAGATTGCGATCGTGTGCGCGACGGATATGGCATGGCTGCGCTAGGCTAGGCGGGATTCGTCGGGAGTCTGCATGGACATCGAGTTGAGCATCGTGTTGCCGGCCAAGAACGAAGAGGGGGGTCTGGCGCTGCTGCTGCCTAGACTGCGCGCGCAGTATCCTCAGGCGGAAATCCTTCTGGTCGACGATGGCTCGACTGACAATACGGCGCGGGTTGCGACCGATGCAGGCGTACAGGTTCTGCGCTCGCCGTACAGTTTGGGAAACGGCGCTTCGATCAAGCGCGGCGCTGCGGCGGCGCGCGGCGGCGTCATCGTGTTCATGGACGCCGATGCACAACACGAACCAGAGGACATTGCTGCTTTGCTGGCCAAGCTCGATGAAGGGTTTGACATGGTGGTGGCCTCGCGCGACGGCAGCGGCCAGGCCAGCATCGGTCGCGGGCTGGCGAACGCGTTTTACAACAGACTCTCGAGCTGGGTGACGGAACACGAAATCCGCGACCTCACTTCAGGTTTCCGCGCGGTGCGCGCCGACAAGTTCCGCGAATTCCTGCACCTGTTGCCGAACGGATTCTCATACCCCACAACCAGCACCATGGCGTTTTTCCGCAGCGCCTACCCGGTGGCTTATGTGCCGGTGAACGTCAAGCAGCGCATCGGCAAAAGCCACATTCGGCCCTTGCGAGACGGCATGCGCTTCTTGCTGATCATCTTCAAGATCGCGACGTTGTATTCGCCATTGAAGCTGTTCATGCCTATAGCGACCCTGTTTTTTTTGCTCGGGGTGGCTTATTACGGCTACACTTTTTTCGTTTTTCATCGTTTTACCAACATGAGCGCGCTGCTGTTCAGCGCTTCGGTGATCGTGTTCCTGATTGGATTGATTTCCGAGCAGATCACAAATCTGACCTATCGACCCGCTCAGGCTTCTGACCGTAGCAAAAGCGCCACACGAACCGACCCCAGGTCATGAAGAATGTGTCGGGAACAGTTGTACATCCGGTCGAAATCGATCCGTTTTTCGGGCTTGTCGCCCCTCTACAAGGCTGGGTACCGCCGCTGCGGTATCTGTTGCGGCGCACGCGCATACTGTCGCTGTTCGAGACGATCGCACAGACGAATTTGCTTGAAGTTGGATGCGGCGCGGGAGCATTGTTGGTCGACTTTTCCTTGCACGGGTTTGCTTGCACCGGTCTGGAACCATCAACGTCTGCTGCGGTGATCGCTCGGCGTCTGGCGTCGATAGCTGGAGAAAATTATCGAGTCGTCACCGAACCTGATTTGAATTGGGCGGGCTTTTTTGGCGTGGTTTGCGCGCTCGACGTGCTCGAACACGTCGAAGACGATGATGCGACGCTGGCGCAGTGGTGCTCGTGGTTGCGTCCTGGCGGAAAACTGGTCATTTCAGTGCCCGCACACAAGGATCGGTGGGGTCCTGGAGATGTTTGGGCAGGACATTACCGACGCTACGATCACGCGCCTTTCCAAAAACTTCTGTTATCTCAAGGTTTGCGGATAGAGCATTTTGAATGCTATGGATTTCCGCTCGCAAACATCACCGAGTGGGTCGGAAAGCGAACCTATCGCCGCCTGTTGGCACAGCGCAATTCTGATACCCGCCCTGAGGTCGCATCCGCGGAAAGCGGAATTCAGCGCGACGCGTATCTAAAAAATTTTCATACGATTGATTCTGTAGCAGGGCGATTCGCGTTGCGGGTCAATTATGTGCTCCAACGCATGGCACTCAAGACCAATCTTGGAAGTGGGTATCTGGTGTTGGCGACCAAGCTATGAAATCTGCGTTGCGTGGGTTGGGTTGGGTGATTGCAATACTGATAGCAAGTTATTTCGTCTGGTTTGTTTTCCGTACGTTCCGAATTCAGGATGTGTCATCGCTGGGTACGCTTCGGGTGATCGCGGCGATCCTGCTTGGCGCGTGTTTGTATTCCTTGATCATGCCCATTTCAGGTACCGCATGGGCTGCATTACTAAAGCGTCAGGGAGAGTCATGGCCGCCAGTTCGATTGGCGACGATCATGGCGGTCACCCAGCTTGCCAAGTACATCCCCGGCAATGTAGCTCAGCACATCGGCCGCGCAGCCATGTCAGTGCGTCACGGCATGTCTCTCCGCGCGCTGACTACAACCGTGATCCAGGAATCCGTCCTCGCCATCGCGGCGAGTGTTGCCATTGGCTTGATCTTTCTGTTGTTGTCACCTTTTGGCATCGGACAAATTCCGGCCGTATACCGAGGCATCATTTTGTACGCTACTCTCATAGTGAGCCTGTCCCTTTTGCTCCTGGCGAGGGGGCCGATGCGGTGGCCTGAAATATTGGCAAGCCGGCCTTGGATTGCGAGGGTGCGTTCTACCATCGGATCGGCACCCGGCGCAAAAACTACACTGATTGTATTCGCCGCTTACTGCTTGAACTATATGGTAATCGGTGTTGGTATCTGGCTTGTCAGCCAAGCACTGGGAACGCATGGCAGTTATGCTTTACTGACTGCCGCTTTTTGCTTGTCTTGGCTGTTGGGTTTTGTCATGCCTGGCGCGCCCGCTGGCTTGGGCGTGCGCGAGGGTGCGATGGCCTTGCTTCTTGCCGGCGCAATACCCCAGCATCAGATTCTTGCGCTTGTACTTGCGGTTCGATTGGTGACAGTAGTCGGCGACGGCATCTGCTTCGGCTGCGGGCTCTTGGCACTGCGCCACCTGAATCGGGAAAATTGCTGATGCCTACAAAGTTGGAGCCAACGGGCGAACGGCTGATTGAGCAGCACTACCGAAGCTCGCTTGCTGGCTATGTCATTTATCTGATGCATGCGGCAAGTTATCGTTTGGCGGAACGCTATTGTCGCGACAAACGTGTCCTTGATCTGGGCTGTGGCAGCGGCTATGGAGCTGCACGGATTGCAGAAGTGGCCAGAGATGTGCATGCGGTCGATATCTCCAGCGAAGCTGTTGCCTACGCAACCGAACATTATTCGCGCGTCAACCTCTCTTTTGCCCAGATCGAGCCGGACAGGCCGCTTCCGCTGGCGGACGCAAGTTTTGATGTCGTACTGTCGTTTCAGGTGATCGAGCACGTGCACGACGATAGTGGCTATGTGCGCGAGGCCGCGCGCCTACTTGCAACAGGCGGCATCCTGATTTTGATTACACCCGACCGGAAGAATCGACTGTTTCCGCGACAAAAGCCATGGAATCGGTGGCATTTACGCGAATACAGCGCAGCGCAATTGCGTGAGCTTGTAGAGCGCGATCTTGTCGTTTCGGACGTATTGCAAATGGGAGCCCGTGCCGACGTTGCGGAAATTGAACTTCGCCGTTATCGTCGTTTGAAATGGCTGACGCTACCTTTTACCTTGCCGTTTCTGCCAGAAGCATGGCGCCGCGCCGGATTGGATTGGTTGCATCGTCTGCGTGGCGAAGCGAAGGTCGGAGAATCGATGTCGAGTGAGCCTGCTTTTGGAGAGGAGACAATCGAATTTGTTGCCAACGCGCCGTCGTCGCTGAATCTGGTCATCATCGCGAGTCCGCGGCGTTCTGGATGATCTTTTCCTATCTGACGGGGCGCCAGGTTATCTGCGAATCGCTCGCAGGAATTGCCGAGTGCGGCGCGCAATGAAGCTCTATGTGGGCGGTCTCGGGCTTCGTGGCGACGGCTATCCCAATGCTGCGCGCACGATCAGATTGTTAAAGCAGCAAGATGACTTGGATATCATCAATTGCGGCCGCTGGTTGCCCGAAGACTTGCACCTGTGGAAACTGGCTAGCATGCCGCGTTGGCTTTCGCTGCGCTGGCTATTGGTGCTTGTTTTCGGGAATCTCCATAGTCTGCTTCGGGTGACCGTTCGGGTCCGAAAAGCAAGCGAATCTGTGTATGTGCCTTACCCTGGCATTTTTTTTCTGTTCTGGGCTTCCATGATTCCGCGTCGTTGGCGTCCTCGATGCATCGTTGATAGCTATATCTCGATCTGGGATTCGATGTTTCGCGATCGTGCGGCCAGTCAATCGCCTAGTCTTGCAGCGACGTTGCTCAAACGCATCGAAGCGCACGCACTGCGCGCTGCTGCTGTGGTATTGGTCGATACCGAGGCCAATCGCGACTTTGCTATCGACGAATTCGGGCTCGACGCGATGAAGGTGCGGTCGATGCCGCTGGCTATAGAACAGAACCTGTTTTCTCCAGCACCGCTTGGTTCGCCCAAACCGTTGAATGCTCGTATCCGGGTGCTGTTCGTGGGAACTTTGATTCCCTTGCATGGAATTCAAGCTGTGCTGGATGCGTTTGCACAACTCGCAAACGACAGCCGGTTTGAGTTTCGCTTGATCGGCGATGGACAACAAGCCGACCATGTTTTGAAATTCGTTACTGCGCATCCAGACGCAAGCATCACGTGGATCCGCGAATGGTGTCCGTTGCATCGACTTGCCCAAGAAATGCTTGATGCCGATATTTGCTTGGGCGTATTTGGCGGCAGGGAAAAGGCTGCGCGAGTCCTGCCGTACAAGTTGTATATGTACTTGGCGTGCGGAAAGCCAGTAATCAGCCAGTCTGCGCTATCGACCCCTGCGGGTGTACCCTTTCCACCGATCGTGGCTGTCGAGCCGCAACCGTCCGCAATCGTGGCCGCAATTCGCCGTCTCGCCGACGACCAAGAACTCAGAGACCTGCTTGGAGTTGCGGCAGCTGATTTTTTTCAACAATACTTGGCGAATCGTGAAGTGGTAAAGGCTTGGCGCGAAATAGTTCGCTAGTTCTTGCGCAGCCAATTGTGGTTTAGCGCGTTGTTGTCGACGATGTTTTCCGAGCCGTCAAAGATAAACCCGCCGCTGAGCGCACGAAGCATGCATGTTACCGATTGTCAGTGTGTACTCTTGCGCTGCAGTTGCAATTTCATCTGGGCCGCACTCTGCCGCAGCGGGAGATTGTTGGTCTTCATGTCCAGCATCCACCTCTTGGGCCATGGGATCGGGGTATGGTCGCTGATGTCGAGGTAATGCAATGCCTGATCGGGCAAGCCGGCGCTCAACAGATGGATGGCCTGCTCGCGCGGCACGAGCGGATTCGGGCGGAATGCATAGGACAGATCCATCTGATGCATCAGGCCGTCCAGATCGCGATCTGCAAGAGCGAGTTTTGCCAGTTCGTAATGCATGTAGCCACGGGTATCGTCGTCGCGGCTGAAGTTCGGATTGGCCAAGAGGGAGAAAATCAGCCAACGCGCATCAACCGAGCGAAGGGTGCCATGACAACGATCAGTTCCGATGGCCTCTCCGACGAAAGTGCTGACCACATCTGGAATTGCGCGACTGTAACGGGTATTTGCTGCGATTTTCACGAGACTTTGCCATTGATCTCGAGTCACTCCACGATCAAGACAGTCAAGCAAAACGCGTTGGAATTGCAGTTCCTTGTGTTCGGGAAACCGCACGACTGCGGCATCGAATGTGTCCCGGGCCAATTGATGGTCGCCAAGATCGTTGTAAAAGCTCGCTAGGGCTTGCACCGCACGTATCGAGTTCGGGCTTTGTCGTGCCCAGACCAGCGTCAGTTTGCCGCGGTCGCCCCAGATGCCGGCGTTATAGCGGGTCAACAATGCGGCCGTACCGAGCCAGATAACAAGAACGGCTACCGCAGCATTGCGGTAATTACGTGGAATCGCGAATACCAGATAGGCCAACGCGAATAACGGGCCCACCATCGGCAGATAGTTGCGATGTTCGAAATACAGTTCCAGCGGAACCACCGTGGATTCGATCAGGTGTCCGGCGAAGAACCACAATACCGCGAAGCTGTACACCGGATTTCGGCGGCGCAACCAGACCGCCGAGCACAACAATGCGAGGACGCCGATCAGGGCGAAAATCGTTGATGCCGGGCTGAACAGCGAATGCGACGCGACATAATCGTCGTGAAAGATGCCCTGGCCGCCGATGCGCGGAAGCAAAATCATGCCGAGGTACTGAAACAGGATCCTCGGCTCGGTCAGCAGGCGTTGGCCGAGAGTGAAATCGACGTTGGCGTACTCTTGCGACAAGGTGTCGCGGTAGATAAGCGCCAGCACAAACAGCGCCAATACCGGCGCCGCCACTCCCCATTGCAACAGGCGTCTGTTGAATGGGCGAAAGCCAAGCACGCGTTCGCGCAACAGGGTCAGGTTCAATGCGGTGGCATACGCGAAAATCAATGCGCCGTTTTCCTTGCACAGCAGCGCGATCGTGCCGAACAAAGCCAGCGCAATACCGGCCAAGGCGACGCGTGCGAACTCCGGCAAGCGTGCGCTATCGAGTATCTTCAGATAAGCCATCAGTCCCGCCAACATGAAAATCATCGACAGGATCGTCATGCGCTGCACGACCAGCATGGTGGTCGAAAGCTGCATGGGTTGCAGCAGCCACATGGCCGCGCATGCCAACGCAACCAGTGCCGGTGCGGTGATGATCTTGCGATTGCGCAGCTTCACGAGCGATAGCGTCAACCAGAACACCAACGAGCCCGCGATGAGATGAAACAGAATGTTGTCGCGCTTGAATGCGGCCGGGAGAGTCGGCCAGGTCGAATCCTCGATCAGAAAACTCAATGCCGCCAGTGGGCGGCCGGGGTTACCCAGAAAGGCATACAGGTAGTAGCCGAGTGATTCGTGATTGATTCGACCATTTAACTGCCCCAGATTCTGCAAATTGGGAAAGTCGTCGAATACGAAGGGGCCGGTGATGGCCGGCCAGAAACACCAAGCCGTAAAAAGCAGCAAGATCCAGAGCACTAAGCCGATACAGTAAACTTCTTTTTGACTGCGAAATTCAGGTGCGTGATCGAACATGAATATCGCTTCCCGTACATTCGTCTGTCGAGCGGTCATTTGCGCGCCACGCGCACTATGCTGAAAAAAAGCCCCCAGAAAGGGGGCTTTTTGAGTACAAGCCGAACTCTGGCTTTAACGGCAGGTCGAAGGACGATACTTGGGGATGAGAGTACCGGTGGCGCTGGTGCAAGTCCAACGCATCGAACCATCGGCATCAAGGAAGGTCGGGGTCAGAAGCAGTGTCTTGCCAGCAAGCGGGGCACCGCTATAGGTAATGGTGATGACGCCCGTACCACCAGCGGCAGAAACGCTGGCGACATTATTGCCTTTAATGCTGGCGGCAGGCGGCAGACCATAAGACAGGTTGGCGGTCGTCGGATACTTGCCAAGCGTCTGACGCGTCTCGGCAACAGCCAGCTTGGCTGCGTCGGCAACGCTGAGGCCTTCCGACACCTTGGCGCGGACAGCGTAGTCCTGATAAGCCGGGATGGCGATGGCGGCGAGGATGCCGATGATCGCAACCACGATCATCAGTTCGATCAGGGTAAAACCTTTCTGTAGCTTGTTCATGGTGATTCCTTTGATGGTGGGTTAGCTAACCTTGCGTGCTCCATTGGCCAGTCGCGGACCACATCCCTGGCCGGGATCGGGCATCGGGAGCATGCGGGTATGATGTTGCAAGCGCCGTGCCAACCCCGGTTTGTGACGCACGGCACGGTTATCGCACGCTCAGATTGAAGCGAAATGCTGGCGGAGTCAATCTCTCACTGACATAGGTCAAAAAGTGACGTTCTGCGGCACATTCCGATCAGTGTCTGCGCGAGCTGGTAGGTACTCTTGTTGATCGTCATGTCTGGGCCTTGCCAACACCATCGTACGCCAAGACATTGAGGGCACGCATGAATTGAAGACCTGCACCGTGGCGATCACCGTCAAGAAGCCGCGTGCAGGCGCATTTACTCGATGGCGAGTTTCTTGAGCTTGTAACGCAGGGCGCGAAATGTGATGCCCAGTTTCGCGGCAGCCCTGGTTTTGTTGTATCGGCATTCCTCGAGCGCACGCACGATGGCTTCGCGCTCCAGATGCTCAAGGTGCTTGGGCAGAGCGTCGCCATTGCCATTGCCGCTGGGCATGCGGAACACCGGATGCTCGCCGGTGACGCGCGATGCGGGTGTGCTTGGCGCGAAGCTGTCGATGGCGCGTGCCGCCGATACAGCCGCCACGACCGGCAAGCGCAGGTCGGCGCGGTGTATCGCATCGCCCTCGCACAGCGCGGTGGCGCGCTCCAGGATGTTCTCCAATTCGCGTACGTTGCCCGGAAAAGCGTATTCGCGCAGCGCCTGCAACGCATCGTGGTCCAGCGCGGGCAATGGCTCGCCGGCTTCGGCCGACAATCGGCTCAGGATCGAACCGACCAGTTGCGGAATGTCGTCGGCGCGTTCGCGCAGCGGCGGCACCCGCAACTCGATCACGTTGAGTCGGTAAAACAGGTCGTGGCGGAACCGGTTGTCCTCGACCAGTTGCGCCAGGTCCTTGTGCGTGGCCGACAGGATGCGCACATCCACCGGCACCTCTATCGCGGCGCCGACCGGGCGCACCGATTTTTCCTGAATCACGCGCAATAACTTGACCTGCATGTGCAGCGGCAGTTCTGCCACCTCATCCAGAAACAAGGTGCCGCCGTTGGCCGCGTGAAACAGGCCTTCCTTGTCGATATGCGCGCCGGTAAAGCTGCCTTTCTTGTGGCCGAAGAATTCGCTCTCCATAAGCTCTGCCGGGATCGCACCGCAATTCACCGGTACGAACGGGCCGTTCGCGCGCGGCCCCTGCTCGTGGATAAGGCGGGCGGCGCGTTCTTTGCCCGCGCCGGATTCGCCGGCGATGTAAACCGGCGCCTGACTGCGCGCAAGTTTGGAGATCGTCTGGCGCAATTGCTGCATTACCAATGATTCGCCGGTCAATTCCGATGACGATGCGGGTGCAGCACGGCGTTGTTGGTGCAGATCCAGCGCGTTGTTCACCAGCCGGCGCAACACCGCAAGATCCACGGGTTTCGACACGAAATCGAAAGCGCCGGACTTGAGCGCGCTGACAGCAGCTTCGACATTGCCGTAGGCGGTGATCATCGCGACCGGCGTGTCCGGATAACGCGCCACGATATGCGCGATCAAATCCAGCCCGCTGCCGTCGGGCAGGCGCATGTCGGTCAGGCAGAGCTCATAGCTGTGTTCGGCAAGCTGGGCGCGCGCACTGGCGACATCGGCTGCGGCATCCACACGCAGGCCCATTCGGCCCAGGGTCAGGACCAGCAGTTCGCGGATATCGCGCTCATCATCGACCACCAGCGCGCTGCGCGCGTTTGCCATGTTGTCTGCCTTGCCGGTTGCGCTGCCCCCGCACAGACACATTAGCCGATGCGTGGCGGTCGGGCTAGGACAACCGCGAACATAAGCATGGTTTTCAACGGGCACTGCGTGATTGTTCGCGAATTTCCCCCTCCGATGGGGGCGAGCCGGCAGAGGTGCCGTGAAAATCAATTTCGCATGCCGCTCTGTACCAGTGGTTCGGCGCGTGCCAGCGCGATGCGGAAACAACTGCCGCCACCAGGCAATGGGACGTACTTGAGACTGGCCTGATTGGCTTCGCAGAGTTGACGCGCGATGTACAAGCCGAGGCCGGTGCCGTGCTCGCTGGTGGTATAGAACGGCTCGAATAGTAGCTCGGCCACAGCCGGCGGAATGCCAGGCCCGCGATCGACCACGTCGATCAACGGTTCGCCGTCGGCACCGTCACGATGCACAACCAGGGTAAGCCGCGCCGACTCGCCCGGCATCCGTCCATAGGTGAGAGCGTTCTGCAGCAAGACCGTAACGACTTGTTGGAGTTGTTGCCGATCCATGGTTGCGCGCACCGGACCTCCGGGGGCGCTGACCCGCAACTCATCGCGTTCATCGGGCTGGGCTTGATGGAATTCGACGATGAATTGCTCCGCCCAGGCGACCAGCTCGAATGATTCGGGCCGCGAGCGTTCGCGCCGCGCGAGTCCGAGCACATTCTGCACGATGCCGTCCATGCGCTGGCATTGCGAATTGATGATCTCGACCAACCGGTGGTCGGCTTCCGGTTCGATCTGCGATTCGCGCAACAACTGCGCGGCATGGCTGATCGCTGCGAGCGGATTGCGGATTTCGTGAGCGATGCTGGCCGACAAGCGGCCGAGCGTGGTGAGTGTGAGTTCCTCGGCGCGGCGCGACAGCAATGACGTGTCGTCGAGAAAGATCAGGGTCAGTTCGTCCGTGCCGCCGAGGGAGGTGAAGCGCGGGATCACCGCTGGCGTACCTGCGGCAAGCGACAACGGCGTGCTCACCGCATCCTGGTGCTCGCGCCAATGCCGCAGTCGGCGTGCCAGTTCAAGCGCGACATCGGCCAGTACCCGGCGTTCCGGCGAGGGATTGCCCAGCAGGTACCATGCCGACTCGTTGAACAGGCGAATAATGTTGTCGGAGTCCACCGCCAACAAGCCGGTGCGCATGCGGCGGATGATCATTTCGTTGACGCGGGCGAGATTGTCCACCTCGGCGCCGCGTTGCTCGGCCAGCACCTGCACCTCTCGCAATTGCCGGCCAAGCAAATTGGTCAACATCGCAGTGGCCAGATAACTGACCCCGAACATCACCGCTTCGGGCAACGAATGGCTTTCCTGCAGCGCGAGTTGCGAATAGATGTAATCGCCGAACTGCAACATGGCGGCGATCGCGGCGACAATCAGGCTCCAGCGCAACGACAACAGCAGAGCGCTTGCGCCGACATTGAACAACAACAGCAATGCGACGCCACTGCTGAATCCGATCAGATTGTGCAGAAGCACCGCATACACGCAAAGATCCAGCGCAATGCCGGCCGCGACCAGCCTGCGAAGCGTCCAGCGTCGATTGCGCGCGAGCAGGAACAAGGCACTGCCAAGCAGCACATACGCGATCGATGCGGTATACGCCCACGCCGGATTGCGTACCGTCACCAGGCTTGCCGCCAACGGACTGAACACGACGAACGCGATCAGTCCGCCTTCGAGCACCCGGAACAGCGACAGAAAGTACAGCTCGCGGCGCAGTCCCGCTTCGCCCTCCGCCGGTGCGCGCAACTCGAAGGGCATGCCGGTGATCCGCCTTGGCTCCGCCTAACACGTCGCGAGTATAGGATGCAAAGGCGCAATGATTTTGCCTTTGCCTTGTCGCTTGCCCACAATACGACGGCAGCGATCTGCGTATGCGCCGTGTCCGCAATCGCTCCCATCGAAGGTGACGCATGAATTTCCACGAATACCAGGCCAAGGAACTCTTCGCTGAATACGGCATTCCGGTGCCGGCTGGGCGCATTGCACGCACGCCGGAGGAAGCTGCCGATGCAGCGGTCGCGCTGGGCGGAACGCAATGGGTGGTGAAGGCGCAGATCCATGCAGGCGGTCGCGGCAAGGCCGGCGGCGTGAAACTCGTCAAGACGCCTGCGGCAGTGAAGGAAGCCGCAGCCGCGATGCTCGGCAAGGGCATGGTCACCTATCAGTCCGCAGGCCGCGCGCTGCCGGTGGATGTGGTGTTGATCAGCGAGTGCAACGACATCCTAAAGGAGTTGTATCTGTCGGTGCTGGTTGATCGCAGCAGCAAGACGATCAGCTATATCGCGTCGGCCGATGGCGGCGTGGAAATCGAGAAGACCGCCGAGGAAAACCCGGACGCAATCCAGTTGCTCGAAGTGAATTACGTGCAGGGATTGCAGCCGTTCCAGTGCCGCAAGATGGGCTTCGCGATGGGTCTGTCGAACAAGCAGGTCGGCCAGCTGACGAAAATCATGCTGGGCCTGTATCGCCTGTTCAATGACTTCGACCTGTCGCTGGTCGAGCTCAATCCGCTCGCGATCGTGAAGTCCGGCGACTTGATGGCGCTGGACGGCAAGGTCAATTCCGACGACAACGCCGAATTCCGCCAGCCGCGCCTCGTCGCGATGCGCGATGAAGCGCAGGAAGACCATACCGAAGTGCTTGCGGCGAAGTACAACCTCAACTACGTCACCATGGATGGCGACATCGGCTGCATGGTGAACGGCGCCGGCCTCGCGATGGCGACGATGGACGTGATCAAACTGTCGGGCGGTGAACCGGCAAACTTCCTCGACGTCGGCGGTGGCGCAACCAAAGAACGCGTGACCGAGGCATTCAAACTGATCCTGTCGTCCGATAACGTGCGCGCGATCTTCGTCAACATCTTCGGCGGCATCGTCCGCTGCGACATGATTGCCGAGGGCATCATCGCCGCGGTCAAGGAAGTGGACGTCAAGGTGCCGGTGATCGTGCGCCTGGAAGGCACCAACGTCGACAAGGGCAAGGAAATCCTCCGGAACTCCGGACTGGCCATCCAGGCCGCCAACGACATCAACGACGGCGCCAAGCTCGCCGTCGCCGCTGCAGCCTGAGGACACACAAACCATGAGCGTTTTGGTCAACAAGAACACCAAGGTCATCGTCCAGGGCTTCACCGGCCAGCAGGGCACCTTCCACGCCGAGCAGATGCTCGAGTACGGCACCAAGGTCGTCGGTGGCGTCACGCCGGGCAAGGGCGGCAGCACCCACATCGGCCTGCCGGTGTTCAACACCGTGCGTGAGGTGGTCGAGGAAACGGGCGCCGACGCGTCGGTAATCTACGTGCCGCCGCCGTTCGCTGCCGACGCCATCCTGGAAGCGGCCGACGCCGGCATCCGGGTCATCGTCTGCATCACCGAAGGCATCCCGGTGCTGGACATGCTGCGCGTCAAGAATACTTTGGACGGCTACGAGGACGTGGTGCTGGTCGGCCCGAACTGCCCCGGCGTGATCACCCCGGGCGAGTGCAAGATCGGCATCATGCCGGGCCATATCCACATGCCGGGCAAGATCGGCATCGTGTCGCGCTCGGGCACGCTCACCTACGAAGCCGTGAAGCAGACCACCGACGCCGGCCTGGGCCAGTCCACCTGCATCGGCATCGGCGGCGACCCGATCAACGGCACCAACTTCATCGACGCCCTGAAGCTGTTCCAGGAAGACCCGCAGACCGAAGGCATCATCATGGTCGGCGAAATCGGCGGCAGCGCCGAGGAAGAAGCGGCCGAATACATCGCCCAGTACGTCACCAAGCCGGTGGTGGGCTTCATCGCCGGCGCCTCGGCTCCGGAAGGCAAGCGTATGGGCCACGCGGGCGCCATCGCCTCGGGCGGGCAGGGCACGGCGGCGGGCAAGTTCGCCGCGCTCGAGAAGGCCGGCGTCACCACGGTGAAGTCGCCCGGCGACCTGGGCCAGGCCATCGCGGCCCGGCTGGCGGCAAAGAAGTAAGATTGCGCCAACGCGCCGTCCTGGAGGGCCGCCCAGTGCGGCCCTTCTTCATTTGCGGCGGTGGCAAACAACGGAGCTGCGTGTGACCCGAAAGCTGCGAATCGCCCTGGCCCAATTCGACTTCCTGGTGGGCGACGTGCGGGGCAACGCCACGCGCATCGCGGCGCTGATCGCGCAGGCGCGCGACGTGCACGGCGCCGACCTGGTGCTGTTCCCCGAGACGGCCGTGTCGGGCTACCCGCCCGAGGACCTGCTGCTGCGCCCGGAGTTCCTGGCCGCCTGCGATCGCGCCGTGCGGGACATCGCCGCGGCCTGCACCGGCATCACCGCCGTGGTGGGCTGGCCGGAAGCGGTGGGCGCGGTGGTGTACAACGCCGCCAGCGTGCTGCGCGACGGCGGCATTGAATTGACGTATCGCAAGCGCGAGCTGCCCAACTACGCGGTGTTCGATGAGCGCCGCTACTTCTCGGTCGACCCCGACGGCGGCGCCTGCACCTTCGAGGTGGCCGGCGTGCAGGTGGGGCTGATGATCTGCGAAGACCTCTGGTTCCCCGAGCCGCTGGCTGAAACCGCGGCGATGGGCGCGCAGCTGGTGGTGGTGCCGAACGCGTCGCCGTTCGAGAGCGACAAGACCGCGGTGCGCGATGCCCTGCTGGCCCAACGCGTGCAGGAAACCGGCGTCGCCGTGGTTTATCTCAACGGCGTGGGCGGGCAGGACGAGCTGGTGTTCGACGGCGCCTCGGTGCTGGCCGATGGCGACGGCGGAGTGCATCCGGCCGCGCGCGCGTTCGAGGAACACTGGCTGGTGACCGACTTCGACGCCGGCGAGCGCCGATTTACGCGCCTGCACTGGCCCCAGGAAGCCGACGAGAGCCGCGAGTCGCTGGCCTACCGGGCCATCGTGCTCGGCATCCGGGATTACTGCGGCAAGAACGGCTTCAACCGCGTCTGGCTGGGGCTGTCGGGCGGCATCGACTCGGGGCTGGTGCTGGCGCTGGCGGTGGACGCGCTGGGCGCCCCCAACGTCGCCGCCGTGCGGCTGCCGTCGCGCTACACCAGCGACCTGAGCAACGACCTGGCCGAGGAACAGGCGCGCCTGCTGGGCGTGCGCCTGGAGACGATCGCCATCGAGGCGCCGTTCGAAGGCTTCCTGGCGGCGCTGGCGCCGATGTTCGGCAATCTCGAAACGGGCGTGGCCGAGGAAAACCTGCAGTCGCGCAGCCGCGGCGCGCTGATGATGGCGCTTAGCAACCGCTTCGGCGGCCTGCTGCTCACCACCGGCAACAAAAGTGAATATGCGGTCGGTTACGCCACGATTTATGGCGACATGTGCGGCGGCTTCGCCCCCATCAAGGACCTCTACAAGACTGAAGTGGTGGCCCTGTGCCACTGGCGCAACGCGCAATCACCGGCCATCCCCGAAGTGGTGATCACGCGGCCGCCCTCGGCCGAGCTGCGCGACAACCAGACCGACCAGGATTCGCTGCCGCCCTACGACGTGCTGGACGCCATCCTGCTGCGGCACGTGGACCAGGAGCGCTCGATCGCCGAGATCGTCGCCGACGGCTACGACGCCGCCACCGTGGAGCGCATCCTCAGGCTGGTGCGCATCAGCGAATGGAAGCGCCGCCAGTCGGCGCCGGGGCCCAAGCTGTCGCGCCGCGCCTTCGGCCGCGAGCGCCGCTATCCGATCACGTCGGGCTGGCGCGACTGAAACAACAACGCCGCCCGGAGGCGGCGTTGCGAAGTTGCCCCGGCGTGGACTACTTGCCGTCGAAGGGGTTGATGCGGCTGAAGAAGCCGTCGCCTTCGGGCCAGCCGCGGCCGTTGAGGTAGGGATGGTCGGCGTAGTTCGCCTCCAGCACCTTGCGGGTGTCGGCGGCCAGGTCGTCCTGGCCCAGGCCGGTGTAGGCGGTGGCCATCAGGGCCAGCGCATCGCCGTCGAAGGCGCTTTGCGGGTAGGTCTGCAGCAGGTACTTGCCGCGGTTGGCGGCCGCCACGTAGGCGTCCTTGCGCAGGTAGAACAGGCCGACGTTGAGCTCGTGCTGGGCCAGCAGGTTGCGCAGGTAGATCATGCGCTGGCGGGCGTCGGGGGCGTAGCGGCTGTTGGGGTAACGGCGCACCACGTCGGCGAAGTCGTTCAGGCTCTGGGTGGGCGCGCCCAGGTCGCGGGCCGACATGTCCTGTCGGGCCAGGCGCAGCAGCAGGCCCGAGCTGCGGTCGAAGTTGATCAGCGCCTTGAGGTAATAGGCGTAGTCGATGTGGCGGTGCGTGGGGTAAGTGCGGATGAAGCGGTTGATGGTGGACGTGGCTTCTTCGGTCTTGGACTGGCGGTACTGCACGTAGGCCAGCTCAAGCTGCGCCTGTTCGCTGTAGGCGCCGTACGGGAAGCGCGACACCAGGCGCTGGTAGAAGCGGCCGGCGCGGTCGTAATTCTGGCCGTCCATCGAGGATTTGGCCTCGGAATACATGGCTTCCACCGGCAGGGTTTCGGTTTCCGCCTCGCGGTCGCCAAACAGCTTGCCGATGCTCTGGCAGCCTCCCAGGGTCACCACGAGCATCAGGATCAGGAGAAAACGCGTCTTGCCGAGCAGTCGGGTCATCGGGATGGCAGGTCAGGGCGCTGGAGGCAGCAAGTTCGGGGATAATACCGGAAAGCCCGCTGTCGCCTCCATGAATGGGGGCGGGGGCCGCCCCTGGCCCGACGAGACGCCCATGACCCCGCATTCCCAGCCCGAC
>JBBQAN010000015.1:0-61744 GCA_038316385.1 Lysobacterales bacterium
GACGCAAGGTAGTCCTTTACTCATCAGCCGGCAAGACATTGTGACTAAGATTTATACGTGCTCATCTTGTCTGGGGTGGGCATCAAGTGATTTGACGGAACTGGGATGTATAAGTTCATATCAGAAAGGTACTCAGCAAAAACAAGGCTCATACGCCTTTGTACAGCAACTAAGTCCTTTATGCTCAGATTGAAACAGCTATAAGCCTACTTTCGAGTACGCCCTCCGAAGGCAGGCGCGCCAATGTTTTGGATCATGCTTCGCGCATGCGAGTGCGATGATCTTCCTCTTTCTGCTGCGTAGCCGGGATTCCCTGCCCTCGCGCTGGGCGCGATGGCGTTCGCCGTTGCGCAAGCCTTGCGGCTTGCAAGCGCAACGACTCACCCCTCCGGGCGGCAATGTTTTAGAACTCCGTGGTTGTGATTGATGCGCGAGGCTTGTCATTTCCGCGTCACGAATCCGGCTGCCAGACTTGGCAGCATGTCGTCGCGCTCGCCGTCATGGTTGGAGCCAGACGTAGCAGCTCGAACTAGAGTATTTTCCGGACTGAAGACCCAGGCGAACCAAGGGACGCCGTGCTCGAGAGAAAAATCAACGAAACGTTTGGCGACGACGATCACAAAGGCTTCGGTTCCGGCTGGTGGAGCGGCGTGCTATCGACCTTGTTCGGGCTGCTCGCGTTCGGCGCGGTGCTGTGCCTGCACTTCCCGCAGATCCTGAGTACGCCGGAGTTGCGCACGCATTACCCGATGGCACTGCTGCGCATGGCGATTCAGATCATCATCGTGGCAGCGATCCTGTTCGGCGTCGTCAACGCGATGTTGCGCAAGAAAAAAATTCTCGGGCTGACCGGGATGTTGCTTGCGCTCGCCGCGACCCTGCTGGGGGGCGCCAGCGTTCCGATCAACGGCGCAACCCTGCACGGCGGCGCGTCGATCGGTCTGGATTGGTTTCTGCTCGACATGCTGCTGATGACGCTGCTGCTGTCGCCGATCGAAGTGCTGTGGCCGGCCTATCGCGAGCAGAGTGTGTTCCGCAGTGAATGGGTGCTGGATGTCGGATATTTCCTGTTTACCCACCTACCCACCCAGCTCACGACTTTCCTGATCCTGCTTCCGGCCACCCAGCTGACTGCTGTCTTCGGCAACCCCACTCTTCTGGAGATGACGCGGAGCCTGCCCTGGCTGGTGCAATTCTTTCTCGGTGTACTGGTCGCGGATCTTGCCGAGTACGCCATCCACCGGGCCATGCACAAGGTGCCGTGGATGTGGCGCTTCCACGCCATCCATCACTCGTCGAAGGCGCTCGACTGGATCGCCGGATCACGCGCGCACATCGTGGAAGACCTCGCGGTGCGTGGATTCATCCTCATTCCGCTGATGTTCGTGTTTTCCCACAACATCATGGTGGCGTACCTGCTGTTTGTCGCGCTGCACGCAACCTGGGCGCACTGCAATTTCGGCCCGACCATCAAGTGGATGGAACCGTTCGTGGTTTTTCCGAGATTCCATCACTGGCATCACACCGCGCAGCGCGATGCGATCGACAAGAATTTCTCCATCCACTTTCCGTGGATCGACAGGATCTTCGGGACGTACTACTTCCCCAAGGACAAGTGGCCGGATACCTACGGCTTGGACAACGAGGACATTCCCGACACGTTCCTGGGCCAGACCTTCTATCCGTTCACCCGCAAGAAGACGATGAGCGTCCCCTAGAAATTCAGCGACTCCAGCGGACACTCCTTCGGAATTTCCGTACCTTTCGTCGTCGCCTTCACCAGGCCCAGCGCCTTCATCGCCCGCACGGTCAGGAATCCGAAGTCGCGTTCGGAATCCGCATGGCTCAATCGCAGCAGGCCCGGCGAATGGTGGTGGTTGTTTTGCAGGCAGGCGCTGAAGGTTGCCATCACGGGCAACCACTCGCCGACGTTCATCGCATTGTCGCGCGCGTCGTCATAGCGCCTGTAGCCGAAGCGCTGATCGTGGGTCCAGTAGTTCTGCACCATGTTGATCCAGACCGCGAACACGCGGAACAGGATCCACATCGCTGCAGCAAATCGCAGGTCGCCCACCAGTACCCACAACAACCAGAAATTGAAGACCTGCGCGACCACCGCGAACACCGGATTGGACACCAGCCGGAACGGCCACGACTTGAAGATCGCGTCGTTGGCAAGATTGGTCTCGCATTTGTACGGGAACAAGCACAGGTAGAACGTGCGCCAGAATCCGTCGCCAGCCAGCTTGTTGGGATCGCCCGGATGGTCGGAAAACTTGTGGTGCAGCCGATGCCTGTTCGTCCAGGTGATCGGGTTGACGTAAACGCCGAAGGTGTTGTTGAACACTGTGAGAGCCTTGAGGAACCACGGTTTGTAGTCGAGCGCGCGATGGGCGATTCCCATGTGGATGACCGACGACAGGTACAAGCCGCCGACGAACCAGCAGCCGATGAAGTAGGCCGCGCCGATCGCCAATCCCTCCCATGGGCCGAAATGCGCCGGCGCGAAAACCAAGCAGGCAAGCGCGTACACGAGGATGAGCAAGTACCCATAGACGTTATAGATTTTCATGCGCTCGCTCCTCGTCGTTGCTGCGGGCCACAGCCCAGGAGGGCAGGAATGATGCTGGCCACGATTCCTGAAACCTGATGCAGGCTTCATCGTGAGATGCCGGCACGATGACGTGGATGGTCGGTTGCGCCATTGCGTCTGTCAACGAGCGTATGAAGACCAGTCTCCCGACGCGTCGCCATCCCTGGATTGAATGGCTATCGCCAATGCAGAGCGCTTTTCGCCATCGCGTCTTGCTCGGCTATCGGCCTGCAGCCGCGCGATTCACGCCTTCGCGCGCGTCATCTGTTTCAGTCCTGGCGCAACCGCGAAGCCAATCCGCTCGCGCGATGCACCGGTTGCGTGAGCGCGGCATCGAGTGCGGCATCAGTGCTCCACAACTCCACCGCATGTTTGGCGCGCGACAATCCCGTATAGAGCAACTGCCGCGACAAAATGCGGCTGTCCGCATCCGGCGGCAGCAGCACGGCGACGCGGTCGTATTCGGAACCTTGGCTTTTGTGGATGGTGATCGCGAATGCGCTGTTGTGCTCGGGCAGCGTGGCGGGATCGAAGCTGCGCGCGCTGGATCGGCCGGCATTGTCGACACTCGCGAACCACACGCGCAGACCGTCGGCATCGGCGAGGCACACGCCGATGTCGCCGTTGTACAGGCCTGCGGCGTAGTCGTTGCGGGTGATGAGGATCGCACGACCGGGATACCAAATGGCGTTGTCGTGAATGCCCCACGCATGCCTGAGGTGGCGTTCGATGCGCCCATTGACCTGCTCGGCACCGAACTCGCCTTCGCGCAATGCGCACAGCAGTTGGCGCGTGGCCAAGACCTCCAGCGCGGCTAGTACGTTTGCGACCATTACTTCGGATGCAGTGGCCTCATCGATGTGCGGCATGCTTGGCCGCAGACCGGCCAGTGCAGCGATCGTGTCCGCCCAGCGACGGAGTTCGAGCGCGAGCTGATGCACGTTCGCGACGGGATGTCGCAATGCGAATTCGCCGGCAGCAGCGAACGCATCGGTGAACCCGGAACGGTCGCCGATGCGCACGGATTCGTTGATCGCCGACAGCGCGCGCTCGGCGCGGAAGCTGTGCCGCAGGCGCACGAGATCGTCATCCGCTGACGATTCCAGCACCTCGACGAGATCCATCAGTACAGACCCGGCAGCGATCGAGATGAGCTGATCGGCATCGCCGACCAGGATCAGGGTCGCGTCGGGCCGCAGTGCGTCGAGCAGGCTGCGCATCATCGCGAGATCGATCATCGAGGCTTCGTCAACCACCACCACGTCGGCCGCGAGCGGATGGCGCGCATCGTGGCGGAAGCGGTTGTTCCAGGGTTGGTAGCCGAGCAGGCGGTGCAGGGTCGTCGCCTCGGCATCGGAAATGCGTTCGATCAACGAATGCCAGTCGGATTCGCTTGGATATTCCGGATGCAGCAGCAGTTCGCGTTTGCCATCGCGCAGCGAACGCACCAGTCGTTGCGCAGCCTTGCCGGTCGGTGCGGCCACGCGGATCGCGAGCGGCGCTTCGACCACGCGTTGCAGCATCAGCAACATGCGCAGAACAGTGGTCGTCTTGCCGGTGCCGGGGCCGCCGGTCAGCACGAACAGCTTGCGGCCAGCGACGTTGCCTACAGCGCGGCGCTGCAATGCGATCGTGTCGTCGTTGCGATGCTGGAACAACGCATCCAGATCCGCTGCATCGACCGCGATCAGCGCGCGCTGCGCACGGCGTTGGCGGATGTGCTGAGCGACGACGGTTTCGTCGCGGCGATTGCGCCAGAGGTAAAAGCGGTCATCGGCATCGAGCACGAACGGCGTGACCGCGCCGGAATCATTGCCGCTGACCATCGGTTCGGCGCGCAAGGCGGCGATGTCCGCATCTGACCATTTCGGCATCCCGCGTTCGGGTGTCGCATCGCGCAACGACAACGCGGTGTCGCCGTTGCCATCGGCAAGGCTGGCCCAGGCCGCCGCCGTGGCGAGCAGTTCCGAGCCGCCATGCGCGAGCACCCAGCGCAGCAAGGCGCGATCGATAGGACGCCAGACGTTGTTTGCGGACTCACTCTCGCGGCGCTCGAAGGAATAGACGCTCATGTGGTCGCCTGCGCGGTTGCGCCAGATAAAACCTCATCGACAGCACCGATCAATGCGTCGTCGAAGCGGTGCGACCAGACGCCAGCATCGGGAGCCAGCCCCACTGCGCGCACGAACAGATAGATGGCCTCGCCGAGCTGCGTGTCGCGCCGGTAGTCGGGCAGGCGTTGACGCAGGTAGCGATCGAGTGCAACGGTGTAGAGCAGGGCCTGGAATCGATAATGGTGGCGAGCCATTTGTGTGCGCAAGGAGGTCGGCGCATAGGCGCCGAGGCGGTCGCCGAGGTAGTTGCTTTTGTAATCGAGCACATGGAAACGCCCTTCGTGCTCGAAGATCAGGTCGATCGCACCGGTCATCAAACCGCGCAAGGTGTGCGGCGCATGTAGCGGCACGAGGTCGGGTTCACCGTGCTGTGCGCAGACGTAACGAAGGCGTTGCATCGACACGTCGTCGAGCGTGTAGTGGAAGCTCATTTCCGCGCGCATCGATGACGGATCGAGAGCGGACAGGCGCAACGACGGCTTGCGTGGCAACAGTGGCGCATCCAGCGACGACTGCACGCGCGCGGCGATTGCGGCAATCAGCGCGGGAGCCAGATCGAAACCCTCGTCGGTCAGGCACCGCCGCACCAACGCATGCTGTTCGCGCACCGGCTTGCGCGGATCGCGTTCCTCGTAGATCGCGTGCATCGCAGTGCCGAAGCTCTCGCCACGGTACGCACCCAGCACCGCGAGTTCGACATGGTCGGGTTCGTCTTCAACGGCATCGATGATCTGGATGTCCGCTTCGATGGCATCCTCGACACTCGCCTCATCGCTTGCGGCGCTGTCCTCGAACACGGCACGGTGTTGCGGCGTCAGCGATGAGAAGCTGTAGCGGTCTTCGTGGGGACGGGTCGCAGGCATGACCAGCGCGTGCCGTTCGCTCGTCGTGTTTGAAGCATCGGGTGAATATGCGTGGTAATCCCATGGCCACGCGTCGAATTCGGTCCAGTCGATGTGCGCGCAGGCATCGACGATATTGCGCCCTTGCGCGCCATCGCGCATGCGCGCGAGCAGGGCCGAGAATGCCGCGCGGTGGGGATCGTCAGCAACAGCATTTTTCGGCGTCGATGCGTACACATGGCATGCGTATTGCGCGCGCGTGAGGGCGACGTAGAGCCTTCGGAAGGACTCGTCCTGTTCCTCGAACATCGCCTTGGTTACGGTCGCATCGAAGTCGGCGCTGCCGAGATCGAGCACGCGTGCGCCATCGCCGGCGCGCATGAGCGGAAACTTGGTCTTGTGGGTCGCGTCCGCGTTCAGTAGCGGGAGAAACACGATCCGGAACTGCAGGCCCTTGCTCGCGTGCAAGGTCATCAACTGCACGCGGTGCGCATCCGATTCGATGCGCAGCTGGCGGTCCTCGGCCGCATCGCCTTCGCCATCGTCATTGCGTTGTTCAGCGAACCATGTGAGCAGGCTTTCGGGGCCGTCGCAGGACTCGCTTTGTTGCTGCAGCAATTCGCCGAGGTGGCGCAGGTCGGTGAGCGTTCGCTCGCTATGCGCGCCGCTCGTAAACTGCGTGGCATTCGCGCTGATGATCAACTGGATCACCGCAAGCACGCCATCGCTGCGCCATTGCCGCCTCAAAGCGACGAAGCGTTTGTGCTCGCGTTGCCAAGCCTCGGGCCGATCCAGCAGGGCGCGCACGCCTTCCACGCCGATGCCGAACAGCTGCGTTGCGAGGGCGGCGCGCACAAGCGTTTCATCCGACGCATGTTCGACGCCATGCAACGCAATCTGCAGGTCGCGCGCGATATCGGTGGTAAACACGCTGCGCTTGCCCGCGCCGACGCAAGGAACACGACGCTGCGTGAGGAGAACGCGCAGACGATTGACATCGTCGTTCTTCGGTAACAGCACGGCGATATCGCCGGGCTGCATAAGTTTTTTGCCGATGCGGTGATCGCGCGCGTCGAGCATGCTTGCGATGTGATTTGCGCAAGCTTTCAACGCATCATCGCGGGCGCTTTCCTTTTCGGCCTTGTACAGATGAAACGCAAGCGGGCGCGACACTGGCACGCCGGCGACCGTAAACGGTGTCTCGTCGGGCTTGCCGCTCGCATCGATCGATGCGTACGCGATTGGCGCCGATGGCGATTGGCTGAGGGCGGGCTTGGCCAGATGGAATACCTCGTTGATCGCACCAATGAGTTCGCGCGAGGAGCGGAAGTTCATCGTGATCGGCAGCGTGTGCGTCGCCGATGCGCTCGCATCGAGATAGGCCTGCACGTCGCCGCCGCGGAAACCGTAGATCGCCTGCTTGGGGTCGCCGATCATCACCAGACGTCCGCGCGCGAGTCCCGGCCCTTCGCTGTAGATGCGGTCGAGGATCGCGTACTGCTGCGCGTCGGTGTCCTGAAATTCGTCTACCAGTGCCACTGGCCATGCTTCGCGCAATTGTGCCGCGAGCATCGCACCTGCGGGCCCGGACAACGCCGTGAGTGCGCGCTCGATCAGCGCATCGTAGGTGACTTGGCCGCGAGCGTGCAGGCGTTGTTCGCGCGCCGCGAGAAGATCCTGGCGGTAGCGGACGAGTGCACCGGCCTTGTGGGGAGCGTCGCGATACTTGATGAGGTTGATGACGCGCTGTACCAGACGCAGCACGGGATTGAGTTTCGCAGCCGCAAGATGCTCCGGCTTCAACTGGTCTGCGAGTAGCGCGCCCAGCTTCTCGCTTGCGATGGTGGGCGGTGGCGCATCCGGGTCGCGCGCTTCAAGGAAGTCGGCAAGCTGCAGCAGCCTCTCACGCAGCTTTCGCTTTCTGGGTTGCAGTTCCGCTTGCGTCGCCCAATCTCGGATCTGTAAGGCGCGCGAAAGCTCCATATAGCCCATCAACGCATGAGGGTCGATGTCCAGCACGCTCACGCCAGCCTTGCAGACGACCTTCAGCGCCGCATCGAGTGCGCTTCTGCCGGCGTCAAACCACACGCGGTCGCCCGCATCGAGCGCATCCGCATCCGATTGCGCGAGACGGCGCCAGAGGTCCTCGCGCAATTCGCGATCGAGGTCGGCGCTGTCGATCTGCTCGCCTGGATCGAACGCGCTGCCGCTGTCGAACGGATGCTCGGCGAGGATCCTGCGGCAGAGGCTGTGCAGAGTGCCGATCGGCGCGAGGTCAAGTTCGGCCAGCGCCAGCGCGAGCCGATTGCGGTCGCCGAATCGCGCCCGCGTGTCCTTAGCGGACCAGCGTGCATGCAGCCAGCGCGTGCCTTCGTCGTCGCGCACGGGAGCGCCGGGATCGAAGTGCTCAACGAGCGCGGCGGCTTCGAGCAGGCGGGCACGGATGCGTTCGCGCAATTCCTGCGCGGCGGCGATGCTGAAGGTGGTGACGACGATCGCGCGCGGTCCCTGCTCGCATTCGAGCAGCAGGCGCAGGTAGAGCACCGCGATTGTCCAGGTCTTGCCGGTGCCCGCGCTGGCCTCGACGAGGCAACGTCCGTCTCCGGCCAGTGGCAGTTCACGCCAATCGACGCAGGCGATCGCGCCGCAGGTCGGCTGCGCGTTCATGCGACGGGTCCGTGAGAGATCGACAGTGTGATGGCATCGCGCAGCGCGTTTGCGATGGTGTCGAGCCGGTCGCGATCGTTCGTTCCTGGCTCGAACATCGCATCGCCCGCGATGATGCTTTCGTATCCGGAAGCGTAATTGCGTTCGCCCCTGCCACCGAAACCATTCCAGGCCGCTACGACCGGATCGGACTTGCCCTGGGGATTCGCGGACGCCCAACTGGTCTTGGGAAAATACCAGCGGGGATCGGACTGCAGTGTCCACCAATGATTGAGCAAGTCGATGACGTGCTCGCCCAGTTGCGCGGCCATGCGCTCGCGAATCCCTGCTTCGGCTGCGACAAACGCATCGTCCCAGACATTGATTGCCTGCTGCCACGAACCCTCGCCTCCAATGCACAACACGTACAGCCGCGCACGCTGCGTCGCCTGCGGATCGTTCAATCGCAACAAGGCCCATTCGAGAAACAGGCCGATGCGTTGCTGGAAGTCGAGCGCGTCTTCCTTTTTGCCGGGAAACACATCGAAGACCCAGCGCGCTCCGTCCGTCGCGAATGCGCGAGACAGTTCGCCTTCGATGCGATACGCGCCGATGTCGCGTTGCAGGGGAACCGCGAGTGATTGCGGCATGCCGCTGGCGAACAGTGCGTGATCCTTCGCCGCGACCAGCAGCTCGGCGACCTGCCCAGCTTGCATGCCCCAGGCGCGGTCGCCCGGCTTGCCCGGCGGCAGCAGCCCGCTCAGCCGCAGCCAGTCGGGCGCATGTTGCGGCACTTCACGCGTCGAGGCGATCGCGTCGAGGAACACGCGCCGACCAACGCGTTCGATCCTGTCGAATTGCGCATCCAGCGACTCGCTGTCGTGCAGGCGGTCGTCGGCGAGCGCATATAGGCGCAGCTTCGCGCGCCGAGTCAGGAAGTCCTTTGCCGGAGCCTTGAAATAGGCCAGCACCTCGCGCAGCGGTGCGATGCGTTGGCTTGTCGATGGTTCAGTTGCGGCGATGCCTGCGACCACCTCCGACGCGGATGTAGGTTGCTCGGCATCATTGCTGCCGTTCGCACCCGTCAACGCGAACTCGGCGCGGAATGAAAACAGTGCCGGATCGGCACCGTCGAAATAACGGACGTCGAACGGCTGCAGCGGATGCCGCACCAGCCAGGGCCGTCGGTTGATCCGTTTTTTCGCACCGTCTTCCTCGACCTCCTTGATGTCCTTGTCGTCTGCAGAGAGACCAGCGGCGTGGTCGAGCAGGGATAGCAGGTCCGCCAACGGCGCGGCCGGGTTGCGCGCCTTGCCGTCGCGCACGTCGCAACCGATGTAGCTCAGGTGCAGCGCGGCGCGCGCCGACATCATCGTCTGCAGGAACAGGTAGCGGTCGTCGTTGCGCACGTCGCGGTCGCCGATTCGTCGGTGCTCGCCGATGGGATCGAGACCCGCGCCATTATCCGTGCGCGGGAAAACGCCGTCGTCGAGGCCGAGCACGGCGACGATAGCGAACGGGATTGCGCGCTGCGGCACCATGCCGCAAAAAGTGGTGCCGCCCATCAGGAAGCGCTGGCGTTCGGAGATCGCGGACAATCGTTCGCGCAGCAATTCGCGCACGACCTCGAACGCGAGCGGCGGATCGAGGCCGCCCTGCGCAGGCCCGCTCGCGATCGCGTGGACCGCGTGTAGCAGCGCGTCCCACGCATCGCGCGCGGCGCGGTCGGTGGCGTCGATGCGCAGCATCGCCTTGATGCGCTCCTCAAGCTGCCGCGCCCATGCGCTGGCGCTTTGGGTGCGACCGCCGAACGAGCACCAGCGCGCGAGTTCCGCCAGCACGTCATCGAGTGTGCCGAGCGTCGCTGCTTGCGGCCCGGCGATGCCGTTCAGTGGCAGCACCGCGCTGCCGTCGGCAAGCTCGACCGCCTGCTGCGCATCGGCAGTATCGCTACCCATCACGTAGCCGGCGAGCATCCGATCAATGCCCCATGCGAATGTCTGCGTCTGGATGGGTGGCACGTCGAAGCGCGCGCGGAACGTACCGTCGAGGCCCCAAGCGACGCGTGCATTGCGCAGCCAGCGCGTGATCGCGTCGAGATCGGAATCGCCCAGCCCGAAACGCCCCGCGACCGGGGGTAACGCGAGCAAGTCGATGACTTCGGGCGCGGTCAGGCGCGAGCGCGGCAGGTCGAGCAGACGCGCAAACGCGTCGAACAACGGATGCGCGCGCTCGATCGCGACATCCGCCAAGTGATACGGCAGCACGCTCTGGCGGTGGCCGGCCTCGCCAAACACCGCCGGTAGCAAGGGCGCGTAATCCTGGATATTGGGCGCCATCACCAGAATGTCGGAGGGCTTGAGGTCGGGCCGCTGCTTGAGCTGCAACAACAGTGCATCGCGTAGAACTTCGAGTTCGCGCAGCCGCGTATGACAGGCGTGCACGCGCAGGGATGCATCCTCGCGCGTGAGTGCGTTGGCAGGTTGGTGCAGGTCGGGCTGTGCACGGCGGATGCCTTCCTGCAGCCATTCCAGCCGGTTCGCTGGTTCGATCGCTGCCTCGGGTTTATCCTGGTGGTGGCGGACGTCGATAGCTATATCACTGTCCTCGAGCAGCAGCATGAAGTGCTGGCCGATCCGCCCCCAGTTCGCGAGTAGCGGATGGTCCATCTGCAGAAAGGCGGATTCGGTATCGCTCGCGCCTGGCTCGCGTTTGACGAGTTCGCGCAGGCGCGCGCGTTCGGTGGTCATTCCCGCCCAGAATTCGCGGCAGGGATCGGGGATGTAGAGCACGACGAGTCGGTGTTTGGCGACCGCGCGCAACACCGCGAGTTCGGTCGGCGCGAGATGGCTGATGCCGAAGACATGCAGCGGAGTGACATCGACGATTGCATCGGCTTGCTCGATCTTCGCGAGCAACCGCGCGAGCCGTTCGCCGCGATGCGGTTGATCGATGGTCGTGCGCAGCCGCTTCCAAAGCGGGGCGAGAAATCCTGGGTCGGGGATCGCATCGCGGCCCGCGGCCCATGCTTCCAGCCAGTCGGGCCGGTACACCAGATACTGCGTGTAGATCAGCGCGAGCCGATCGGCGAGCTGGAAGCGCCGTCGATCGACATCGGGGCCTTGCAGGTAGGCACGTAGGCGCGGGTCGTCCAGGTCGTCGAGCGCATCGTGGATGCGCCAGCGCAGGAACTCACGTCGATAGGGTCGCAACGCAATCGCGGATTCGCCGAGCGTTGCCTGGGCGAGTTCGTCGAGCCACGCGCTGGGCAAGGGCACGTCGAGATTCGCCACGATGCCGCCCGCCCCGCGCTTGCGGGCCAGTGCGCCCAGCAGCCACTGCTTCATTCCGGGATGCGCGGCAATGATCGTCTGCGGCGCGAGCGTCGCATCAGGCGGGTTGGAATCGAGCAAGGCGAGCAGCGGATCGAGCAATGCTTCGAGCCGGCTGGCGCGATAGATTGCAATGCCGGTGCTGGTCTCCCGCGATGTCATCGTTCCGATCCTCGCCCGCTCGCATCGTGTTCGAGGCATCAAGGTAACCGGATCGAGTCTCACGTGGCGACACAACCGCACGATCGGATCGAAGAGTGTCTATGCAGGGAGCAGCGTGGGTGGCGGTGCGGGTTTGCTAGGCTGCACCAATGACGACGCGTAAACCGAAATCCAGCGGGCGGCGCAAGCCGTCATCCGACAAGCGGTCACGGGATGTGGATACTCAAAGAACCGCGTCAGAGCTTCCCGAAATCGAACCACCGCTTGTCGTTGCTGAATCGCCGGTCTTTGCGACGCCACCTCTTCTCGAGTCGCCGCCAGTTGCTGCGCATTCCAAGGACCCGCTGGCATCGCTGTACTGGAGCGGCCGGCTCGGCCAGTACTGGCTGCTGATCCGCGGCAATCGTCCGATCGGTACCTTGCTGCTGCTGTGGCCGACATGGTGGGCGCTGTGGCTTGCGGCGGACGGTTTTCCGACGTTCGGCCTGTGGCTGATCTTCACTCTCGGCGTGTGGCTGACACGCTCGGCCGGCTGCGTGATCAACGATTACGCTGATCGTTGGCTCGACCCGCAGGTCGAACGCACGAAGTCGCGGCCGCTGGCGACTGGCGCAGTCGGCGGACGCGAGGCGCTGGCTGTGTTCGCGGTGTTGATGCTGGTTGCGTTCGCATTGGTGTTGCTGACCAACAAGCTGACCGTGGAACTGAGTTTCATCGGCGCCTTGCTTGCCGCGAGTTATCCGTATCTCAAGCGCTACACCTATCTGCCGCAGGTCTATCTCGGGCTCGCGTTCGGCTGGGGCATCCCGATGGCATTCGCCGCGACCCAAGGCACGGTGCCGCCGCTGGCATGGCTGCTGTTTCTCGCCAACGTGGTGTGGGCGACTGCCTACGACACCTGGTACGCGATGGTCGATCGCGACGACGACCTGCGCGCGGGAGCGAAATCCACCGCGATCCTGTTCGGGTCAATGGACCTCGTTGCCCAAGGCGTGTTGTACGCGCTGTTCCTCGCCGCGCTGGTTTTCGTCGGTCTGCGCGCGACGCTTGCACCTGCCTACTACATCGGTGTTGCGGTCGCTGCGGGATTAATCGTGTGGGAATTCCGCATCGCGCATCGACGCGACCGCGATGGGTGTTTCAGAGCGTTCCTGCACAATAACTGGGTTGGTGCTGCGGTCTTCGTGGGGATTGTGCTGGGCGTGGCGATGCGATGAGTTGCAAAATTGGCAATGTGTGTCCGAGATAAAGCGTTCGTGCAAATGCAATAGAAACTCCAGGAGTTGCCATTTCAATGTTGATCGTCGCTCTGAGCGCGTTCCTGTCTGTTGGAACCGTGACCCCGACTTCCGCCCTAGCAGCGGCTGCCGGCGCACTTCAGTCGATCGCATCAGCCGATGACGAGAAAGAAAATGCCTTGTTCCACAAAAACCAGCACGCTCTTGAGTTGTGGCTCGAACAGAGCAAGCTTCCGCGCGATTGGGCGCTTGCGTCTCAACTGCTGGAACACATTGGCGACAAGTCCCAAGCCACGACACGCAAAGTCGCGGGGCTTTTGGGCAAAGCCGCCAATGCCGCTCCCAACGATTTGCTCGTTCAATGGCTATCGACATCTTCTTCTGCCGAACAAAGAAGCTGCGAACTGTCGCCTGCATGCCCAGATCGTGCGCGAGAATTGACAAGGCTCGATCCGGAGAATGGAGCAGTCTGGGCAACTGTCGCTACAGCCGCTTGGAAACAAAAGGACATTCCTGCGTTTGATAACGCGATCGCACGGATGGCGAATGCGAAGCGCTACGACGACACCTTCAGTTCGACGTTCCGGGCATGGGAAGATGTGATTCGCCGTTATCCGCCAGCAAAAGGCCTGCGACCCGCCAAGAATCGTATCGACATCAGCATTATGGGAGTGCCATTGGCAAGCGCCCAATGGACAGATTCAGAGTCAGCGAATGATATTGATCGTTCGCCCGCAGGTGCTGCATTCGTCCTGGTGTCGGAGATTTCGCCTATCCCGATGCATTCGCTACTCGCGAACGCGTGCGATCGGATCAAGAATCCCGGTGCAAGTGAACACCGATTCGAAGATTGCGGGAAGGCAGGCCGAGCGATGCTTGCACATTCGGACTTCATCATTGAGCGCGAGATGGGTGCACGCGTCCTGAGAGTTTCCGAAACCGCGACGTCGAACGACATCGCCATGTGGCGTGCAGAGCGCTGGCTACTGAACAAATTTCCACCTGTCGGTCTGGAGAAGGATTTATTGGCGTTTCGTGGGTTCCTCGATTCGTACGATGCAACCAACAATGAGATTGCGGCAATTCGGACTGCATTGGCGCACGCAGATATTCCGCTCTCTCCACCTGCAAACTGGCAACCGACAAATGGCAAAGGTGAACCAGTCGGCCCACTGAATGGACCACTCACGTCAGAAAAATATCCTTAATTCTTCGGCACCCGCGCCGCGACCCACGCATCCACTTGCTGCACGCCCGCACGTTTGAGCACGCGTGCGCATTCGTACAACGTTGCGCCGGTGGTCATTACATCGTCGATAAGGGCGACATGCACTGGCAGTGAGTCTGCACCGACGGCGAATGCGCCGCGCGGATTGCGCCGGCGAGCGAGTGCGCCAAGTTCGCTTTGCGGGGCGATATCGCGAATGCGGCGCAGGCCATCGCGCAACAGCGGGATCGCAAATGTTTTGGATAAGAGTTTCGCGAGTTCAAGCGCCTGGTTGTAGCCGCGCTGGCGCAGGCGTTGCGAATGCAGCGGAACTGCGATCAACGCTTGCGGCCGGTTGGCGCCTATATGCAGCGGATTGTTCGCGATTGCGTCCATCAACATGGCATGCATCGCCTCGGCGAGTTCACGTCCGGCGGCAAGATCGTGGTGGAACTTGAAGCGCGGCAGCAGATTGTCCACCGGAAAGCCATAACGGAATGTGGCGAGCGTGCGATCCAGTGGCGGCGGCTTTTTCAGGCAGCGTCCGCAGAACGCGACTGGTTCCGGCGTTGGGATCGCACACCGCGCGCAGGCCGATCGGTTCCATGTCAATGCGTCCTGGCATTGCACGCACAGATCGTGGCCACGGACGCCGGCCTCGCCGCACACCAGGCAGCGCAGCGGCAACAGCACGCGGCCCAGTCGCGCAAGCCAGCCGTCAACTTCCATGATGGCATTCGAGTTGACAGGCATCCGCAGCGTTCCCAGACTGGCGTACTGACACAGTGCCAGCCGCGAGCCCGTCATGCCAGCCATCCAGCAAAAGCCCGACCCTTCTCCAGACAGCGCGCCTTCCCGCGACGCCGTGCGCGCATTGTTCGAATTGTCGTTCACCGAACTACTGTTCCGCGCCGCGAGTGTGCATCGCGAACATTTCGATCCGGCCGAGGTCCAGGTGTCGACCTTGTTGTCAGTGAAAACCGGCGGCTGCCCCGAGGATTGCGCGTATTGCCCGCAGGCCGCGCGCTACGCGACCGGGGTCAAGGCGCAGAAATTGATGACGACCGAAGCGGTGCTGGAAAAAGCGCGCGAAGCCAAGGCAGCCGGCGCGAGCCGCTTCTGCATGGGCGCGGCCTGGCGTTCGCCGAAGGACCGCGATGTCGCGAAAGTCGCCGAGATGGTGTCCGCGGTGAAGGCGCTCGGCCTGGAGACCTGCGCGACGCTGGGCATGCTCACCGGCGACCAAGCCGACGCGCTCAAGTGCGCGGGCCTTGACTACTACAACCACAACCTCGACACCGCGCCGGAGTTCTACGGCGAAATCATCCACACGCGAGAATTTCAGGATCGGCTCGACACGCTGGAACACGTGCGCGCCGCAGGCATGAAGACCTGCTGCGGCGGCATCGTCGGCATGGGCGAATCGCGCGACCAGCGCGCCGGCCTGCTGCACGCGCTCGCGAGCCTGCCCGCGCATCCGGATTCGGTGCCGATCAACCGCCTCGTGAAGGTGCCAGGCACGCCGCTGGCCGGCACCGCCGAGCTCGATCCTTTCGAGTTCGTGCGCACGATTGCGGTCGCCCGCATCCTGATGCCGCGTTCGATGGTGCGGCTATCGGCCGGACGCGAAAGCATGTCCGACGAATTGCAGGCGCTGTGTTTCCTTGCCGGTGCCAATTCGATCTTCTACGGCGAAAAATTGCTGACCACCGGCAATCCGGACGTTGAGCGCGACCAGACCTTGTTCACGCGACTCGGTCTGCGGCCGATGCCCGTCGAAGCCGTCGAGGCCGCGTCGCCCACGACCGCCCACGCCGATGTGCTACTGCCAGCCGCCACGCCCGTCTGCGCGGCATGAAACCCTTCTCGACCGTCCTGTCGGACAAACGGTCAACTCTGGCCGACGAGTTTGAAGGAAACGCGCAACGCGTCGCGCTTTCGCAGCGGGTTTTAGCGCAATCATCGACAACAGGGGTCGATTCCAGGCGCGTCATGAACACGGCGGGCAACAACCGAGTCAACATTCATCAACGCTTGCAGGAAGCGGCCGAACTACGGGTCGAAGACGACTTGGTGCGGCATCGACGCATGCTGACCCAGCGCAAGGACGCGCGCGTGCTGTCGGACGGGCAGCGGCTGATCAACTTCAGCAGCAACGATTATCTCGGGCTGGCGCAGCATCCAGCGATGATCAGCGCAATGCAAGTCGCCGCGCAGAATTGCGGCGTTGGCGCGGGAGCATCGCATGTGGTTTGCGGACATCACGCCGAGCATTCGGCGCTGGAACGCGCGCTGGCCGAGTGGCTGGGTTATCCGCGCGCATTGTTGTTCGGGTCGGGCTATCTGGCGAATCTCGCGGTCGCGCAGGCGCTGCTGCGATCCGGCGACGTGTTTCTGCAGGACAAGCTCAACCACGCGAGCTTGATCGACTCCACGCGGCTGTCGCAGGCGCAACTCGTGCGTTACCCGCACGCCGATGTTGCGGCCGCGCGCCGACAGGCGCAGGCGCATGCCGGCGCATTGTTGATCGCGACCGATGGCGTCTTCAGCATGGACGGCGATATCGCGCCGCTGGCCGAACTGGCCGCGCTTGCGCGCGAACAGGAGGGCTTGTTGTATGTGGACGAAGCGCATGCGATCGGTGTGATCGGGCCGGAAGGCCGCGGCAGCGCGGCCGCCGCCGGACTCAGCCCGGAAGAAGTGCCGCTGTTGCTGGTGACGCTTGGCAAGGCACTGGGCAGTTACGGCGCGGTGCTGGTCGGGGCTGAAGGCATCATCGAACACATCGCGCAGACCGCGCGTCCGTATATCTACACGACCGCGCTGCCGCCAGCGCTCGCGGTCGCGGCATTGGCCGCAGTCAAGCTCGCACGCCAGGATCAGTGGCGGCGCAACAAGCTCGCTGCGTTGATTGCGCGGTTCCGTCTCGGCGCGCGGGAGCGCGGATTGCAGCTGTTGGCTTCCGAAACGCCAATCCAGCCGCTGCCGATCGGCGACAACACATTGGCGATGCAGGCCGCGCGTGATCTGGAAGCGCGCGGTTTCCTGGTCGCCGCGATCCGTCCGCCAAGTGTGCCCGAAGCGCGCCTGCGCATTACCTTGACCGTTGCGCACGAAAATCAGGACGTGGATGCGCTCCTCGATGCGCTTGAACCTCTCGCAGCGATCCTCGCGCACCGCCCGATGGGAGGGGAAGCCGTGTCGGAACCTGATGGCGTCGCCTGCTGATGCAGATCGTGCGACGCGGCCACGGGCCGCCGCTGGTACTCATCCACGGCTGGGCGATGCATGCGGGACTGTTTGGCGGTTTGCTGAATCGCCTTGCCGAACGCCGTACCTTGTATCTGGTCGATCTGCCCGGACACGGCCGCAGCCGCGACGATACGGCGCCGTTGCAACTCGAAAGCTGCGTCGCCGCGATTGCCGCGCTAACGCCGCGCGCGCCGTGGCTGGGCTGGTCACTCGGCGGCTTGTTCGCGCTGCATGCGGCCGCGACGCGACCCGCGCACGTCGAGGCTTTGGTCATGCTGTGCGCGACGCCGCGTTTCATACGCGCGGATGACTGGCCGCACGGATTGGATGTCGAGGTCTTGAAGAAATTCGACGTCGAATTACAGACCAATGTGCACGCGACCATCAAGCGGTTCCTCGCGCTCGAAACGCTTGGGTGCGAACACGCGGCCGCCAGTTTGCGGACCCTGCGCGCCGAAGCATTCGCCTACGGTAACCCATCGCTGGACGCACTGACCGATGGCCTGCATTTGCTGGAAGACTGCGACCTGCGCGTGCTGCTGCCAGCGTTGGCTGTTCCAAGTCTGTGGATTGGCGCGCGACGTGATCGATTAGTCGATCATCGCGCGGTTGCCGCAGCAGCAGAAATGACTCCGAATGCACAATCGTTGCGCCTGGACACCGGCCACGCGCCGTTCCTCACCCATGCCGATGCGCTGGCCAACGCGGTGCTCGCATTCCTCGAAGAAGCTGCGTCATTGGAAACGTCCGATACGTCCTGCGTTCGTGGTGAGCCTGTCGAACCATGACTGGCGCCACCGCATGAGCGACATCGATACACCGCGTCTGCGTCGCGCATTCGGTCGCGCAGCAGAAGGCTACGACGCAGTCGCCGCGCTGCAGCGCGAAGTCGCATCGCGTCTGCTCGAACAACTCGATGCGGTCGGCGAACGCGATCCTGAGTGCGCGATCGATCTCGGTTGCGGCCCCGGCGGTGCGGCGCAAACCATCTACGGGAAATGGCCGAAAGCACAGGTGCTCGCAGTGGATTTCGCGTTGCCGATGCTGCGGCGGCTCGACGTGAGCAAACCGTGGTGGCGGCCAGCGCGGCGCGCGGTGCAGCCGGTGTGCGCGGATGTTGCGGCGCTGCCATTCGTCGACAGCAGCGCCGACTTGTTGTTTTCGAGTTTGTGCCTGCAATGGGTCGCGAATTTGCCGCGTGCATTGACCGGGTTCCGACGCGTGCTGCGTCCGGGCGGGCTGTTGCTGTTCTCGACGTTCGGGCCCGGGACGCTCCTCGAATTGCGCGACGCATTCGCGCAAGCCGATGCCGGCAATCCGGTCACGCCGTTCGCGCAGATGCAGCAAATCGGCGATGCGATACAGGCTGCCGGTTTTCGCGATCCCGTGCTGCATCGCGATCGCTTCACGCTGACCTATCCGGACGTGTCGTCACTCATGCGCGAACTGCGCGCGCTCGGCGCGAACAATGCGCGCACCGACCGGCGACGCGGCCTGATGGGCAAGGCGCGCATGCAACGCGTGTTCGACGCGTACGATTCGTTGCGCCGCGACGGCACATTGCCAAGCACTTGGGAAGTGATCTATGCGCAGGCCTTTGCGCCGCAGCCGGGGCAGCCGATCCGCGACGAAGACGGTGAGATCGCACGGGTGCCGCTGAGCGCGATTCCGACCCGGCGACGCGCTCGTTGAGCCGAAGAAATCAGTGCGGACCGGGCTCGGCATTCATGTCGATCTCGCGCACGCCCTTGGCATCACGACGCGCTTCGACCAGCGCGCGTATGCGCTCCCACAATGCTGCGGAATCGTTCATGCCGGCGAGCACGACTTGGGGTGCGCTGTCGGTCGTGGTGCGCAGGACGATCGTGCCGATGCCGAGCAGACGCTGCATGAAAGTCTGGGTGAGGTGGTAATCCTTGATGCGGTACAGCTCGATATTGTCGATGACATGCGTAAGCACGCCGCTCTGCACCTTCATACGCTGATCGGTCAGTGTATAGACCAGGCTGCGCGTCTTGAACCAGCGCCAGAGTGCGACCACTGCAGGCAACAGCAGCAAGGCCAGCAAAGGCGTGCTCGGCGTACCGCCATGCGCAAGCATGGTCGTACTGCCGATGATCGCGACCGCAACCAGCGCGCATAGCAAGAAAATCCCGAGATTGTTTTTCTGCGATGGCGTGCCTGACCAGATTGTGGTTTCCTGCGAAGGATTCGATAGTGGCGCGTTCATGGCGACTCCTTGCGGTTGCGATGCTGGCAGTGGCGGAAGACCGAACCTGCAGCTCCTACAGCGTCGTGCCTATGACTTGGGTGTTCAGATGGAAATTGCTTGCTACTGGCGTGGGATCGCTGTTGGCGGTATCGATGTCGGCAACGCCGACCGACGCGGCGTTGAGTTCTGGCGAAAGCCACGGCACGGCGCGCTTGGCTGTGCGCATTTCCTGTTGCCACTTCGATGTTGTATCGGTTTTGGTACCGAAGCGGAACATGACGGGAACCCGGATGGTGAAAATTGATGCGGTGCCGGCATCTGTCGATGTCGTCGACGACAGTTTGGCGAACGGAGAATCGTGCACCACGACGTTGAAACGCCACTTCTTGGCCGTGTCGAGCACCGCTCGCTCGAATATGTTCGCGGCCGCGCTCAAATTACGGGGGCTACCCTTCACATTGAGCAGCGCGATCTGGGTGACGCAGGATTGTGCGACCTTGCCATCAGGCGTCACCAGCAAATACAACAATGCATCTGCTTCCACTCCGTACGCCAATGCTTCTTGGGGATACTCGGGCGGCGTCGCCTTCGCGAACGAGATGCTGACCGCACCGTCTGGATGCGCTTCAGTATCGGCCACCACTCCATGAATTTCCGGAAAGGTCACGTTATCCACGCTGAGGCGAGAATCCGCGCCCTCATCCTGCGCCGTCAGGGTGACTCGCATCTGCGTTTTTGCAATCACCTGCTTGCCGCCGACCATGACAGGTTGAAAGCGCCACGCGCGCACTTGGCGCTGCAAGATGTCGCTCACGTCTTGCCGCAATTTGGTCTTGATGAGGTAATCGGTGGGCACACCTTGCGCGTCGATGGTGAGCGTGCCATCCACGTGCAGGATCAGCGCTTGCTCCATCGGAACCGGCGCAGGCATGGCAAATGCAGAAACGCCGGGTGTCAGCAACGCTGCTGCGATGCACGCACACAGGATAGACCGGATGGCAGGATGCATGACGTCGATTCCCCAAATGCGATGCAACAAGAATAGCGCGTGCCTTGCGTCGTGGACAGCGCTGCTGGCTCCACATAGCACGCAACCGATGGACGGCATTGTGGTTATGGAAGTTCCACATTTCCGCCGCTGATCACGATGCCCACGCGCTGGCCTGAAAAACGTTCACGCTCGCGCAGCACGACTGCGAGTCCGACCGCAGCCGAGGGCTCGACGACGATCTTCAATCGTTCCCACAGCAACCGCATCGCCGCAACGATCTCCGCTTCGTCCGCGAGCAGGATGCCGTCGAGATGGCTGCGCAGGATGTCGAAGGTGATCGGGGCAAGATGCCCGCGCAGGCCGTCGCAGATCGTCTGCGGCGTGCGGTCGATGATCAGTTTGTTTTCGCTCAGCGAGTCATGCGCGTCGGCGGCGGCAGCAGGCTCCGCGCCCCACAGCCGCGTTTTCGGCGACATCGCGCGCGTGGCGATGGAACAGCCCGACATCAATCCGCCGCCGCCGATGGGCGCGATCAATGCGTCGAGTCCGTCGCACTGACGCAACAATTCCAGCGCGACCGTGCCTTGCCCCGCGATCACGCGCGGATCGGCGAACGGATGCACGAGTTCGGCGCCAGATTTTTCGACCAGTGCGGCGGTCGCGGCGTCGCGCGCGGCCATGTTCGGCGAGCAGTCCGCGATGCGCGCGCCATAACGTTCGATTGCGGCGCGTTTCACCTTTGATGCGTTTTCCGGAACTACGACTTGCGCACGCATGCCGCGCAGGCGCGCGGCCAGCGCCAAGGCCGCACCATGATTGCCGGAACTCTGGGTGACAACGCCGCGTGCTACTTCGGATTCCGACAACGAGAACACCGCATTGCAGGCGCCACGAAACTTGAATGCGCCCGTGCGTTGCAGGTTTTCGCATTTGAAATGCAGCGCGCAGCCGGCCAGTTCGTCGAGGCTGGCCGAACGCATGATCGGGGTGACGTGCGCGTAAGGTGCGATGCAAGTTGCCGCATCCATGATGGCGAGCAAGTCGATCGAATGCGCGCGCGTAGTCAGCTTGGGTTCCATGAGTCGCATGCTAGCCTAGCGCCGCACTTCGACGTACCTGCCTTTCCCCAACGCAGACCCATCGCATGCCAGATTCCCGGCCGACTGGCCACGCCGAAGTGCATTTGTCCGATTACCGCGCGCCTGCCTGGCGCGTCGTCCATGTCGAATTGCAATTCGACCTCGACGCCGATGCCACCGAGGTCGTCGCGCGCCTGCATTTGCAGCCCGATCCGACGCAGCCCGGCGCGCCGCTCGTGCTTGATGGCGAGGATCTCGAACCGCTCGCAATCGCCCTCGACGGCGCGCCATTGGATAAATCGCGTTACCGCATCGATGCAGCGACGTTGACCGTGACCGGCATTGAACGCGCCTGCGTTCTGGAAACCCGCGTGCGCATCGCGCCGTCGCGCAACACCCAGTTGCAAGGGCTGTATCGCAGCGGCGACATCTTGTTGACGCAATGCGAAGCGCAGGGTTTCCGGCGCATTACCTGGTTCGTCGATCGGCCCGATGTGATGCCAACCTGGCGCATCGTCCTGCGCGCTGATCGCGGGCGCTACCCGGTATTGCTCGCCAATGGCAACCCACTGGAGAAACGCGATCTCGATGACGGACGCCACCAAGCGTCTTGGGACAACCCGCATCCGACGCCGAGCTATTTGTTTGCATTGGTCGCGGGGAAACTGGATTGCATCGGCAAGGACATCGTCACCGCCGAAGGCCGCACGGTGCGATTGCAAGTCTGGGCGGCGACGCCCGATGTTCCGCGTTGCGCCTATGCGCTCGGCGCGGTCGAACGCAGTTTGCGCTGGGACGAACGCCGTTTCGGTCGTTGTTACGACCTCGACGTGTTCAACATCGTCGCCGCGCAGGATTTCACCATGGGCGCAATGGAGAACAAGGGCCTGAATATCTTCAACGCGCGCTACATCCTTGCCGACGAGGACAGCGCGACCGACGCCGACTACCAGGGCATCGAATCGGTGATCGGTCACGAATATTTTCACAACTGGTCGGGTAATCGCGTGACCTTGCGCGACTGGTTTCAGCTCGCGTTGAAGGAAGGACTGACGGTGTTCCGCGACCAGGAATTCGTGTCCGACCTGCATTCGCGCGAGGTCAAACGCATCGAGGACGTGCGTCTTTTGCGTTCGCGGCAGTTCGCCGAAGACGCTGGCGCACTCGCGCATCCGGTGCGACCGCCGAGCTACCGCGAGATCAACAACTTCTACACGCTCACCGTGTACGAGAAAGGCGCCGAGATCGTGCGCTTGTTGCACACCCTGCTCGGCGAGGCGACGTTTCGCGGCGGCATGGATCGATATTTCGCGGACAACGACGGCCGCGCAGCGACGATCGAGGACTTTCTTGCGGCGCACGCGCAGGCGTCGGGTCGCGACCTCGCGCAGTTCGCACGCTGGTACGCGCAAGCCGGGACGCCGGAAGTGGACGTCGAAGACACGTTCGACGATGCTGATGGCCGCTACACATTGCGCTTCACGCAGCGCCAACCCGCGACCGTCGGCACCGACGCGCTACCCATGCTGATTCCATTGCGGTTCGCGTTGTACGCGAGCGACGGCAGCCGGATCGATGCACCCGGCAATAGCGATGCCGCCGTTCACGGCGATTTGCTGGAATTGACGCGCGAACATCATGTTGTGGTGTTCGACGGTCTGCGCGAACGCCCGCTGCCGTCGTTCAACCAGGGTTTCAGCGCGCCGGTGAAACTGCGTTACGACTACACACCCGATGCACTCGCGCGGCTCGCGCGGCATGAGCGCGATGGCGTCAACCGTTGGGACATGTTGCACCGACTGGCGCTCGGTGTGTTGCTGCGCACGTTCGATGCGGACGCCTCCGCCGAAGCCGCATTGTCGCTCGCACTGGGCGACCTGCTCGACGACGACGCTGCCGACCCGGCGTTCGTCGCCGAGTGCATGCAGTTGCCAGATTTCGATACGCTCGCCGATGCGCAGACGACGATCGACATCGACGCGATCCTCACCGCGCGCGTCGGCCTGTTGCGCAGGCTCGCGCTAACGCATGCAACGCGTTTGCGTCACCGTTACGATGCGCTGGAAATGCTGGCTGCGCATGGCCTCGACGGTATCGCGATGGGCGCGCGCCGACTGCGCAACCTTTGCCTGGCGTGGCTGACCGATATCGATCCGCAAGGCGCGCTCGCGATCGCGCAGTTCGATGCCGCGACACGCATGACCGACCGTCTCGGTGCCTTGCGTTGTCTGGCGCACGCCGGCGCACCAACTGCCACACAGGCGCGGGAATCTTTCGCAGAGCGCTATCGCGACGATCCGTTGGTCACCGACAAATGGATCACGGTCGTCGCTGCGCGCCCACATATCGATGCGGTCGAGAGCGTGCGCGGATTGCTCGAATCAACGTGGTGGACGCCGACCAATCCCAATCGCGTACGCGCCGTGCTCGGCAGTTTTTCGCGCATGAATCCGACTGCGTTCCATCGCGTCGATGGCGCCGGTTACGCGCTGCTCGTCGCACAATTGCCGATCCTGGATGCGATCAATCCACAGGTTGCGGCGCGGCTTCTCGCGGGTTTCGAGAGCTGGAGGCGCTGGTCTGGCGTTCGCGCAACGCTGGCGCAGCAGACCTTGGAAACGCTGCGCGGAAAACTGCTGTCGCGCGATAGCAACGATCTGCTGACGCGCTTGCTGGATTGAGGTTCCGCGCATTGCTCTGCGCATGTTCCCGGCAACAAAAGGGTTAAGCACCGATTCACTCCGCGAGGCCAAGACTCGACGCGTCCAGGCAGAGGTGCCAACCATGAGCCGCCGTAGCATTCTTCCAGTCGTCTTCGTTCTCGCTGTCGCGCTGAACGGTTGCGCAACCTATGACTCGGGCTACCGTTCGGTACATGCGGACGGCAATTATCGCGGCAATTACGATGGTGGCTATTACGCCGCAGCCTCGGAAGGCTCCGGTGATTATTACTACGATCGTCCCGAGGTCGAGTTCAACGATTTTTACGGCGGCTATGGATATCCGTATGCTGGATTTGGCTACGGTGTCGGATATTTTCCGGGACAATTCGGCTTCGGATTCGGTTACTCGCCGTGGTTTTACCAACCGTGGTACGGCTACGGTTACCCCCGGCACCATTGGCATCGGCGTCATGGCGAATCGATCTACGGCGGGGCGGCAGCGGTGAACATGGGCGAAAACCACCAGCGTTGGCAGATGCAGCCTGGTGCGAGGCCCGCCAACGATTACGACCGACCGGCCAGAGACGCGAACCGCGAATCGCGCGAGCGCAACTTTGATCGTGCGTCGCCACATGGACCGCATCACCAGCCCGGCGGACATTAAGTCCGGCATCAACGATTGGCTGATTTTGTGACGTAAGTCGCGATTCGCAGCGCACGACTTGCACAGACTCTTGGCTACGCAGATCATGCGTGACTGACAATCAGCGTCGCATTACGACGCGTTACGACAAGGCGCGCTGCGCCAGCCCTGTCCGACGCCCGGTACGCGGTTCCAAGGATCCCCCTGTTCCTGAAGACCAGCCGGGCGTCGGCTTTTTCGGCCTTGGCGTGCGCGGCTTATTGATCTGAATTCCGGGAGCCGCGGTCGCTTCCGGCGTCCTGCTCGCGACATGACCAACTTCGCTTTTGAAAACACTCTCGTCCGTTTGACCGCCATGGAGGGCGGGAATGCTGAAAATGTAGGAACATTTTTCAGTCGTGTGTTTCAGTCGCTTCCGGCCTCCTGCCTCTCGCGACATTTACACGTCCGTGTGTTTAAAAAAAATATGGCCGGGAGTCTCCCCCGAGGCTCCCGGCCCTGCCCCTCGATCGCGGCAGTTGTCCCTGTTCCTGATGTCCAGCTACGCGTGCGGCGCGAAGCCGCAGGTGCAGAATTTAAAGCAGGAAGCGTGCCAATTGGCATTTGTAGCTTGGTGAGTAGCGCCATGCGCAAGAAAAATGTTCCGGAATGAATCGTGCGCACAATGCTCGGTACCGATATCCATGCGATCACGCCTGCCATGCAACTGGAATCCGGTATCGTGCAAGACATGAATCGGTATGACGTCATTATCGTCGGCGGCGGCCACGCCGGCACCGAAGCTGCCCTCGCATCCGCGCGTGCCGGCGCACGCACGCTGCTGCTCACGCACGCAATCGAAACGGTAGGCGCGATGAGCTGCAATCCGGCGATCGGCGGCATCGGCAAAGGCCATCTGGTGCGCGAAATCGATGCTCTCGGCGGCGCGATGGCGCGCTGTGCGGATCATGCGGGCATCCAGTGGCGCCGCCTGAACGCGAGCAAAGGCCCTGCAGTGCGCGCGACGCGCTGCCAGGCCGATCGCGCGCTCTACCGAGCGGCGGTGCGACGCACCGTCGAAAACCAGCCGAATCTTGAACTGTTCCAGCAGGCTGTCGATGATCTTGTGATCGAAAATGATCGAGTCGTCGGCGTCATGACGCAAATGGGCTTGCGTTTCGATGCCGCATGCGTGGTGTTGACCGCTGGCACCTTCCTCGCCGGCAAGCTCCATATTGGCGCGGCGAATTATTCTGGAGGCCGCGCTGGCGATCCACCTGCGACCGCGCTTGCGCAGAAACTGCGCGAAGGCCGCTTCGTGGTCGATCGGCTCAAGACCGGCACGCCACCGCGCATCGATGGCCGCAGCATCGACTTCTCTGTGCTCGAAGAACAACCCGGCGACAATCCAGCGCCGGTGTTCTCCTTCCTCGGTTCGCGCGCCGATCACCCGCGCCAGGTGTCGTGCTGGATCACGCATACGTCGGAGCGCACGCACGCCATCATCCGTGGCGCGCTGGATCGCTCGCCGCTCTACACCGGGGCCATCGAAGGTGTCGGTCCGCGCTATTGCCCGTCGATCGAGGACAAGGTGGTGCGCTTTGCGGAAAAAACCTCGCATCAGATTTTCGTCGAACCCGAAGGACTGGACACGCAGGAAATCTATCCGAACGGAATCTCGACCTCGCTGCCGTTCGACGCGCAACTCGCGCTGGTGCGCAGCATCCGCGGCTTCGAGAACGCGCACATCACCCGGCCCGGATATGCGATCGAATACGACTATTTCGATCCGCGCGGATTGAAGGCATCGCTCGAAACAAAGGCCGTCGAAGGCCTGTTCTTCGCCGGCCAGATCAACGGCACGACCGGTTACGAGGAAGCCGCCGCGCAGGGCCTGATCGCCGGCCTCAATGCTGCGCTGAAATCGCAGGCGCGCGATGCGTGGGCGCCGCGCCGCGACCAGGCCTATATCGGGGTGCTGATCGACGACCTGATCACCCACGGCACCACCGAGCCGTACCGCATGTTCACCTCGCGCGCCGAATACCGGTTGCAACTGCGCGAGGACAATGCCGATTTGCGATTGACTGAAACCGGCCGCGAGCTTGGGCTCGTCGATGATGCGCGTTGGGAAGTGTTCGACCGCAAACGCGAGGCAATCGAACGCGAAACTGCACGGTTGTCCGCATTGCGCGCTGCGCCCGGCAATGCGCTGGGTCACGCCATCGCAACCACGCTAGGCGTAACGCTCAGTCATGACGCATCTGCACTGGAATTGCTCAAGCGTCCGGAGTTCGATTACGCCGCATTGATGCGCATCGATGCGATCGGCCCCGGCAGCGACGATCCCGCAGTGACCGAACAAGTCGAGATCGGGGTGAAATATTCGGGCTACCTCGCGCGCCAGAACGAGGACATCGCCCGCCAGCGTCGCAACGAGGACACCGCGATTCCGGCCGACTTCGAGTATGCGGGCGTGCGCGGCCTGTCCAGCGAGGTTCTCGCCAAATTCTCGAAGGTCCGCCCGCAAACCATCGGCCAGGCCCAGCGCATCCCCGGCATCACTCCGGCCGCGATTTCGCTGCTGCTGGTGCATCTGGCCCGGCACAGCGGGCGCTCTCAGGCACGCCATACGGCATAGTGCGGTCTGCACGGGCTTGTATTAAGATACCGTTACGCCAGCATTGCGCTGACGGGTGGACGCCGGGCAACCGGCCTGCCTTTCTCCGTTCCGAAACCAAATCGCGACCAGGAGTTTCCCCATGCCCCGCATTCGTTTGCTTGCCAGCGCCGTCGCGCTCGCGATCTGTTCCATCGCCACCGCTGCAGCTTCCACTGCGCAGGTTCCGACCTACGACAGCGTCATCAGTTTCGGCGACAGCCTGACCGATGCCGGCAATGTGGCCGCGCTCAATGGCTTGCCGCCGGGCTTCAGCTTCACAACCAATCCCGATCCGGTCTCAGTGCAACTCATCGCCGCCGCATTCGGCTTCGACCAGACCAATATCTCTCCGCTTATCCCCGGTTCGCACGGCACCAACTACGCCTACGGCGGCGCGTGCGTGCAGGCCAACAGCGCGACCTTTACCTGCGGCTTGTCGCCGGCCCCGTTCTCGATCACCAATCAAGTGACCGGGTATCTCACCGCGAACGGCGGTAAAGCCGACGGCCAAGCGCTCTTCACGATGTGGGGCGGCGCCAACGACATCTTCACTTACGCGGGTCTTGCCGGCGCCGGTCTGATTACTCCGGCACAAGCAGCGGGCGGCACCGCCATATCGGCGCACACCGAAGCGGGCTTGATTGATGCGCTGCATTCTGCGGGTGCGGGTAACATCATCGTGTTCAACCTGCCCAATATCGGCGTAACGCCAGAATTCAGGGGTACTCCGGCGCAGGCTGGAGTCACCGGTTTGGTCCTTACTTTCAACGGCCAACTCAACGCAGCGCTTTCCGGCAAGACCGGCATCATCCCGGTCGATGTGTTTGGACTCGTCAACGAAGTGTTTGCCAACCCAACGGCATACGGCTTCGCCAACGTCACTGGAACGGCGTGCAGCACAGGTCCAGGTGTGGGTGGTCCGCCGAGTTCGGTGGCTTGCGGTCCTGCCAGTTTGGCTGGACAACTGCCATACACCTATTTGCCGGGTACCAATCTGAGCTACTTCTTTGCTGATGGCGTGCATCCCACCGGCGCCGCACATGCGCTGCTTGCGGAAGCCGTGCTGCAGGAAATCCAGGCGCCAGGCATCGTCTCGATGCTCGCCGAAACGCCATTGCAGACATTCCAGACGACCACCCGCGGCATCCACGACCAGATGCAGGCCGATATGGTGAATACGCGTCAGGACGGCACCCTGCGCACCTTCGCGAGCATCGATTACAGCCACCAGCGCTACGATGCAACGGCGACCTCGCCGAACACCAGCAGTCGCGATTCCTCGTTGATGCTTGGCAGTGATTACTACGTCAACAGCGCGGTGTCGCTGGGCTTGTCTTCGACGTTCAGCCATCAGGACGCCACCTTCGGCGGCGGCGGCGGTTTCCAGAACAACGAACCGATGATCAGCGCATTCGGCGTGTGGCATACGCCCGATTTCTATGTGTCGTTGCTGGGCTCGATCGGCCAGTTGAACTTCAACGGCGTCAAGCGTTCGATCCAGCTTGGCGCAACCACCCGCATCGAGTCTGGCAGCACCAGCGGCTCGCACACCGGCGTCGAACTGGCCGGCGGTTACTTCTTCCATTGGGGCGCGTACCAGACCGGGCCGTTCGCGAGCATCTCGCATGAGCGGGTGAAAGTCGGCAGCTACAACGAGAACGGCAACGACAGCACCGCGATGGTGTTCGATCGCCAGGAGCGCAAAGCCACGATCGCCAAGATCGGCTGGGAGTTGTCCGGCGGCACCACCTTCCATCCGTTCGCGCGCGTGGCCTACGAGCATGAATCGGATGGCAATGCGCGCTACGTCACTGCGGGCCTGGTCGGTTTGAATGGTACCTTCAGTATGGCGGGCTACCAGCCGGATTCGAGCTATTTCAGCGGCGAACTCGGCCTGGCTGCGGCAATCGGCGATAACTTCACCGGATACGCTGCGTATGCGGGTCATTTCGGCGACTCCAGTCAGCGCGTGGACAGCCTCAACCTCGGTTTGAAGTGGAGCTGGTAAGTAAAACGGATTCAGCAGCATTGCAATTGAAAAGCCGCCCTTCGGGGCGGCTTTTTGTTGTGCGGTGATTTTGCCCGGGTGCGAACCATTTCGCGCTCAAGCGCGCGGCAGCAAACCTCCGCATCGGCGTTCTGCGCGTGAGCAGCCGCAGCTTGCATGCCGCTACACTGCGCCAACGACCGCAACACCGGAGCGCATCGCATGAAAATGGTCATGGCCATCATCAAACCATTCAAGCTCGACGACGTGCGCGAGGCGCTGTCCGAGGCCGGCGTCAACGGCATCACCGCGACCGAAGTGAAAGGTTTCGGCCGCCAGAAAGGCCACACCGAGTTGTATCGCGGCGCCGAATACGTGGTCGATTTCCTGCCCAAGATCAAGCTCGAAGTTGCCGTCGCCGACGACCAGGCCGAGCGCGTCGTCGAAGCCATCATGCACGCCGCCGGCACCGGCAAGATCGGCGACGGCAAAATCTTCGTGTACGACCTCGATCGCGTGGTGCGGATTCGCACGGGCGAGTTGGATGGGGATGCGTTGTGACGGCAAGCCAACAAACTCTGACTTTGTCCTGTACCAAGCGTCAAGAACGAGGAACCCAAATGCGCCTGATGTACTTTCTGGCCTTGTTGGCACTTGTGCCCATCGCATCCGCCGCAACAAAGAGTGACGATCCGCACAGCCAATTCATCGACAAAAGCATCGTCACCTATCCCACATCGTTGGGAAATTACAGCTTAGCGAAGGAGTCCTACGACCCGGCCAATGTTGCGAATGGCGTCAGCCTGAAATACGACCTTGCCGATGCACCGCACGAATTGGCGTTTGACATCTACGTCTATCCGCTGGGTCGCGCTGACACGGACAAGGCGGTCGACGATGCAATGGTTGAGATGGAGGGTGAAATCCGTGCCCTGGAGCAGAAAAAGATCTACACCGATCTGAAGTTCAAAGATGCCGTGGCGTTTGAAATCGCCGTGCCACCCCCTAGCATGCGCAAATCCGACGACAAGAAGGACGCGGTTTCCTCGGATGCGCCGGTGCCAGATAAACCGTTGGATGCAATGGATTCCAATACCCGCTCGATCGTCGAAGCTGCGCGTGCAGCTGATCCCCCCAAGAAAAGTACGGGCCGCAAACGCGCCTTGACGCTCACCGCAGACGGTATGCCGAGAGAGTCGTTGGCGTATGTGTTCTACCGCAACTTATTCCTGATCAGCGTGCGCGCCACTGCGTCGATCGACGCGCTGCCCACAGATAAATTCAACGCCGTGGTCGATCGTGCTGTGCAAGACTTGGTGCCGGCCATGGACATCCAGAACTTCGGAGACTGCGGCACGATCCATGTGTTCGTCGATGACAAAGCAGTCGACAAGGATAAAGATGCCTTGGCGGGCGCAGTCCAACTCATTCGCGAGACGGGTCGTATCTGGCGCGAGAATTGCGCCAACAAGCCTGGCCCCAATACCGCTCCGTCGGCTAAACATGCGCAAAAAACCATCGTCTATCCAGCGGGGCTCTGGAAGGTACACAACTAGGCGCAAATGGTGTCAGAGACCAATGGCACTCCCTTAAGCCACTTTTCGCTGCTTACGTAACTGCTCGCGAGCGACTGCACGAGTTGTGCACAACAGTGATTGTGGCTTGGGTTGTCGCGCGGCTGTGTAGTTCTTCGTCGCGATTGGTTTCCCAGCGGCATCGGCGTGGTGGAACGCATCAAGGTCGCGCGATTGCTGGGAAGCGATCATGCAGCTCCACCATCCGGTCGGATAGCACAGCTGCCGGAACGGCAGGACGGCAAAGTCGACGAAGCCGGCAACGCGCATTGCAACGCGCATTGCAACGCGCAGCGACGCGGTCTTTATTCCTCGTTCACCGCCATGCCCTGCACCATCCATGCGGTGGTCTCCACCGCCACCAGCGATCCGGCCGCCAAAATCCCGGGCAAACTGGGTGTCAAGTGGATCTACCAGGATGCACAGGTGGTCAACGACGAAACCCGCAACATCGACTTCACCGGCAGCGGTACCACTGACTTCCAGATCAGCAAGCCCGACGGCTGGCCGGCCGGCAAGTACAAGGTCGAAGTCTCCCTCGACGGAAACGTCGTGCAGAGCAAGGATTTCGAGGTGAAGTAAGACGCTGGCACCGTCACGCATGACAAGGGCGCGGAGTGATCCGCGCCCTTTGTTTTGTTGATCGGTCGGCGCGGCGGTTGCGCGACAATCAGTGAGGCTCGCAAGACCGGAGCTCGAAGTCGCGCTCGTCGCTGAAAAGTGCGTGGTAGGGTCATTTGAAGGCACGAGCTCGTGATCGGTGACAACATTCCTCCGCGATTGCGCGGCCATGTCGGCGAGCCAGCGGTGCACGATGCAGTCATCCCTGCCATCCATCCGATGGGCGTAGGCGTCCTTGCTTGAGTGCGTGGGCGCTGGCCGCCAGAATGCAAGCGATGGAACAGCCGATGGACGAATCGACACGCGTATTGGGAGGCGGCACGACGGCAACGGGCGAGCTCGTCGCCGGTTCGCGGATCGGCGCATGGCGGGTGCTGCGCGTGCTCGGACGTGGCGGCATGGGCGAGGTGTATCTCGGCGAACGCGCCGACGAAAGTTTCGACAAGCAGGTTGCAATCAAGCTGGTGCAGGGTGCGATGACGCCGGCCGCGCACATGCGCTTCGATGCCGAGAAGCAGGCGCTGGCGCGGCTTGAACATCCGCACATCGCGCGCCTGATCGATGCCGGCGAGACCGAGCGCGGCTGGCCATACCTGGTAATGGAATACGTCGACGGCATGCCGATCGATCATTACCTCGCCGACAAGGACGTCGATGAAGTTCTCGCGATCTTTCTGCAAGTCTGCGAGGCCGCCGCGTATGCGCACCGGCAACTCGTGCTGCACCGGGACATCAAGCCGAACAATATCCTCGTCGATGGCACAGGTGAAGCGAAGTTGCTGGATTTCGGCATCGCCAAACTTCTCCAGTCCACTGACACTGCCGAGGAATCGCGCACGGTCGAGCGTGCGTACACGCCCGAATACGCAAGCCCCGAACAGGTGTTCGGCCGGCCGATCGGTGTTGCCAGCGATGTCTACTCGCTCGGCGTACTGCTGTATCGACTGCTGACAGGTGTTTCGCCGTATCGCTTTGATGCCGGCGACACTGCGGCGCTCGTGCACGCGCTCGGCAACGACACCCTCGTCGCGCCCAGCCGCGCGATTCTCGGCGACAGCACCGTCCAAGCTGGAAGCACGCGCCGCCGCCGCTCGCGCCTGCTGGCTGGCGACCTCGACACCATCGCCCGCAAGGCATTGAACAAGCAGCCGGAGCGTCGCTACCCCACGGTCGATGCGTTCGCCGAGGACATCCGTCGCCACATCGCGCATGAGCCGATTCGCGCGCAGCCCGATTCGCTGCACTATCGCGCCAGCAAGTTCCTGCGCCGCAACATGATCGGCGTCGCGGCGACGATCGCGGTATCGCTGGCGCTGGTCGGCGGCCTCGTCGCAAGTCTGTGGCAGGCGCATCTGGCCAACGAGCAACGCATCCTCGCTGATCGACGCTTCGAGGATGTGCGTACTCTGGCGCATTCGATGATCTTCGATCTGCACGACGAACTCATGAAGCTGCCGGGTTCGACCAAGGCACGCGGCGTGCTCGTGCACGAAGCTCTCGCGTACCTGCAGCGGCTCGGTGGCGAAGGCAATGCGTCGCCCGCGCTGCACCGCGAAATGGCGAGCGCCTGGATGCGTGTCGGCGACGTGCAGGGCGGATCGGGCGTCTCCAATCTCGGCGATCTGGATGGCGCGATGAAAAGTTACGTGCAGGCGCGGCAACACGCCGAAGCGCTGATGCGCGCGTTGCCTGCCGACATTGCGGCGCGCAGCCTGCACGCGCAAATCCTGTTGCACCAAGCCGATGCGTTGTATCAGGGCAACGTGCTGGACAAGTCCGAACAGGTTTACCGGCAGGCGCTGGCGGAATGGACTGCACTGCCGAAAGAGAAAGTGCCGCAGGCGACACTCGGCATCGCGCGTTCGCAGGATGGATTGGGCGATGTGATGTTCTGGACCAACAAGCTTGATGCCGCGTTGCGCCTCTACACGCAAGCGCAGACGACGATCGAAAACGCCGGTCCGGGCAAGGACCCGCGAACCTACGCACTCTTCATCAGTCAAACCGAACAGCAGCGCGGCAATACCGAAGGCTGGCTCGGCCATCCGCAACAGGCACGCGCACTGATGCAGCAGGGCATCGCGCGGCTGCAGGTATTGAAGAAGGCGTTTCCCGACGATACGTCGATCGACCATGCGCTCGCGATCGCGTGGATGGAGTTCGGCGAAAACCTGGACGACCTGACCGACAAGCAACCCATGCTCGATGCGTACACAAATGCGCGCGATGCGTCGGCGCGGCTTGCAGCGGCGGATGCTGCCGACTCGCGTGCGAAGATCCAGCTTGCGCTGAGCGAACAGAAGCTCGGCGATGCATATTTTGAGCTGAAGCATTATGACGAAGCGCTGGCGCGCTATCGGGTCGCGCTGGCCAGCGAGCAGGAGATTGCGCGGCTGGATGCGCGCAATCAAACCGTGCGCCAAGACATGGCCATGAGCTGGTACGACATCGCATCGGTCATGCATGAACAGCATCGGCACGACGAAGCGCTCGCTGCCTACAAACAGACGCTCGCGTTGCGCCAAGCGCTGGTGGCGCAGGCACCGAAAGCCGCGATGCTGCGGCGTGATGTCGCGGTCGTGTACGACGGCATCGCGGAGGAACAGTCCGACCCCGCCGAGGCCTGCCGCAACTGGATCGCCAGCGATGAAGGCTGGCAGGCGCTGGTGAGCGAAGGCAGTGCGCCGCCTTCGGACCAGCCGGCAATCTCCCGCGTGCACCAGCACGCTGCGGCTTGTCGCTAGCGCGTGTTGATTATCCGCGCAGCGCTTCAGCTACGAATGGTGGCGTTGCCAGCGCTCCCTGGTGGACATCGGCCGTGTAGTACTTCGTCACAAATGTCTTCGCGCCCGCATCGTTCTTGCGGAATGATGAAAGATCGCGCGGCTGCTTCGAGGCGATCATGCAACTCCACCAGCCGGTCGGATAACATGGCTGAGGGAATGGCAACACCTTGAAGTCGTGGAAACCGGCGTCGCGCATTGCGCTGCGCATGTCGAGAATCAGGTGCATCAGTGCAAGCGGGCTTTCGCTTTGTTGTACAAGCAACCCGTCCGGGCGCAACGCCTTCAGGCAGTTCGCGTAAAAATCGCGATTGAACAAGCCCTCGGCGGGGCCGACCGGATCGGTGGAATCGACGACGATGATGTCGATGCTTTCCGGCGCCGCATTGGCCATGAATGCGATGCCGTCGTCGAACATGATTGTTGCGCGTGGATCGCCGTTCGACTCGCATAACTCCGGGAAATATTTTTCCGCCATCCGCGTGACCTGCTCATCGATGTCGCATTGCACCGCCGTGCGCACGCCGGGATGCTTGAGCACTTCGCGCAACGTGCCGCAATCGCCGCCGCCGATGATGACCACGTCCTTTGGATCGGGATGAGTGAACAGCGGCGTGTGCGCCATCATCTCGTGATAGAAAAAATTGTCACGCGTGGTGACCATCGTCGCGCCGTCTATCACCATCAGGTTGCCCCAATCAGTGGTCTCGAAAATCTCGATCTTCTGGAATGGCGATTGCACTTCGTCGAGTTTGCGCGACACGCGGAAGCCAATCGAAGAACCGGTATGCGAAAAGTCCTCGCGGAACCACGTTGATGAAGGTTGATTCATGGCGTTCGAAACCAGTGGATAGACAAGGCCGCCATTGTATCGGATGCCACTTTCAAGCTTTTGACCTCAATGCTGTGCTTGAAATAGCACGGCAGTCCGTGGGGGCTACAATGCGCGCCTTGCCTGCATCACGTCCGAAGGAGTCCTCGCGCATGAGCGAGTGGAACATCGACCGCGCCCGCCGCACCTATTCCATCGCGCATTGGGGCGAGGGCTATTTCGATATCGATGCGGCTGGCGATATCGTGGTGCGGCCGCATCGCGCGCAGGGCGCCGCCATCTCGTTGCCTGAAACGGTGAATCGCGCACTCGCCGACGGCATGCAGTTGCCGATGCTGCTGCGCTTCTCCGACATCCTGGGCGACCGCTTGCGCCGCCTGCAAGGCGCGTTCGCCAAAGCGATGGTCGAGTTCGACTACAGCGGCGGCTACACCGCGATCTATCCGATCAAGGTCAACCAGCATTACGGCGTTGCTGGCGAACTCGCGCGCCAAGGCGGCGCAGGGTTTGGGCTGGAAGCGGGATCGAAACCGGAGCTGATGGCCGTGCTCGCGCTTGCCAAACCCGGCAGCGTGATCGTCTGCAACGGCTACAAGGATCGCGAATACATCCGCCTCGCGCTAATCGGCCGCAAGCTCGGCATGAAGACCTTCATCGTGATTGAAAAACCGTCCGAGCTTGCGCATGTGATCGCCGAATCCAAAGCGCTCGAGGTAACCCCGGGAGTCGGCGTACGCATGCGGCTCGCGTCGCTTGGTGCCGGCAAATGGCAAAATTCCGGCGGTGACAAGGCGAAATTCGGGTTGTCGCCGCGGCAACTCGCGAACCTCATTGATCAACTGCGCGTAGCGGGACTGGAAAGCAGCCTTGAACTGCTGCACTTCCACATGGGTTCGCAGATTTCCAATGTGCGCGACATCGCCAACGGCATGCGCGAAGCAACGCGCTATCTCGTCGAGGTCAGCAAGCTCGGCTGTGCGATCCACTACATGGATGTCGGCGGCGGCCTCGGCGTGGACTACGAAGGCACGCGCTCGCGCAGTTTCTGTTCAATCAACTACGGGCTCGACCAGTACGCGGCGAACATCGTGCAGCCGCTCGCCGAAGCGTGTGCCGAACATGGCTTAACGCCGCCGATGGTGTTGACCGAATCCGGTCGTGCACTCACTGCGCATCATGCGGTGCTGGTCGCAAACGTGTCGGAAGTCGAGCGCGCGCCCGAAGGTTCGGTGCCGCCGCAGGCCGATGAGGAACCGAATGTGATTCGCCACCTGCGCGACTTGCATGCCGAACTGGGCCAGCGCCCGGCACTCGAGCTTTTTCACGAGGCACAGCACCACCATGCCGAAGGCGTGACGCTGTACGCGCTCGGTCAGATCGGCCTGGTTGATCGCGCCCGCATCGACGACTTGTTCTACGCGATCGCGCACGGCGTGCGCGCGCGCCTCACGTTCGACGAGAAAAGCCATCGAACCGTGCTCGATGAACTCAACGAACGACTCGTTGACAAGTATTTTGTGAACTTCAGCGTGTTTGAATCGGTGCCGGACGTGTGGGCGATCGACCAGGTGTTCCCGATCGCGCCGATCGCGCGGCTTGCCGAGGAACCAACGCGTCGCGGCGTGATCGCCGACCTCACCTGCGATTCCGATGGCCGCATTGACACCTACGTGGATGACGGCGCGCTCGACTCTTCACTGCCACTGCATGCGCTGCGCGATGATGAAAGTTATCGCATCGCTATCTTCATGGTCGGTGCATATCAGGATACGTTGGGCGACATCCACAATTTATTCGGCGATACCGATGCGGTGAATGTTCGACTAACCGATGGCGGCTATACATTCGAGCGCTCGCGACGCGGTGATACGTCTGATGTGATGCTCGATTATGTTGGCTACGACTTGGCGGATTTGCGCGCGACGTATCAGGCAAAGATCGCCGCCGCGAATCTTCCAGCCGATGTGGCGAGTGCGCTGGCCTGCGCGCTCGAAAAAGGCCTGACTGGATACACATATCTGGATGCGACGACGCTGGCGTGATGCGATGGGCAGCCTCGCCGATTGATTCAAGCATCGCGGTGAATCTGAAACCCAGCGAACGACTGACTTGTCGGCATCAGTTCCAATCGGTTGACGTTGAGATGCGGCGGGATATTCGCGATCCACCAAAGCGTCTCGGCGATATCCTCCGCGGTGATCGGCTGCGCCCCCGCATATAGCTTGTCGGATGCGGCCTGATCGCCGTGGGTGCGAACGAGGGTGAATTCGGTTTCGGCCATGCCCGGTTCCAGCGTGGTCACCCGTACGCCGGTGCCGTGCAGGTCGGCGCGCAGATTCAATGAGAATTGGCTAACGAAAGCCTTCGTTCCTCCGTACACGTTGCCGCCGGCATACGGATAGTTTGCTGCGGTCGAGCTTACGTTGATGATCGCGCCGCGTTGCGCGATCAGCGTCGGCAGCAGCGCGCGCGTCATCGTCACCAGCGCGGTGACATTGGTATCGATCATCGTGCGCCAGTCGTCGAGGCTGACGTTTTGCGCAGCGTTGGTGCCGAGTGCGAGCCCGGCGTTATTCACCAGCAAATCAATGGCGCGGAATCCTTCTGGCAAGGCCGCGATGGCTGCATTCATTGCATCGGAATCTCGGATATCGAAGGCGACGGCATGCACGCGGTCGGCGCCAAGTTCAGCGCGCAAGATATCCAGCCGATCCGCACGGCGGCCACTAATAATCACGCGCCAACCGTTGTCTGCAAACCGTTTCGCTGCCGCGCGCCCGAAGCCGGATGTTGCACCGGTGATCCATGTGGTTTTCCTCATCGCACTTTCCCGATCGAATCTGTCGAAGCGCTAAGTGTAAACGCGAGCGTTGTGGTGCCGCAGTGATGGCAATGGAAGTGGCGCGTGATCTGTTGCATCGTATCGATGATCCGAATACGTGAGCAAACCATGCCGAAGTCCGAGCTCGAGAAATCCCGCGTCGTCGCGCTGCGCCGCGCGGCACGCCGCAAATCCTCCGGCACCAACGTGGTGATGCTGGGCACGGGCATGCCGCGGCCCGATCCGAAATGCTTTGGGCCGGCAACTGCCGTGGTGTACGACGGCCGCGTGTTCCTGTTCGATGCCGGCGCCGGCGTGATGCGAAGGATGGCGGCGGCGGGCCTGACGATCCGTGGACCGGAAGCGGTGTTCATCACCCATTTGCACAGCGACCACACGCTCGGTTATCCCGATCTGATCCTGACCACATGGGTGATGGGCCGGCGCACGCCGTTGCAGGCCTACGGCCCGGTCGGCTTGAAGAAGATGACCAAACACATTCTCGCCGCGTGGGACGAGGATATCCATGTGCGCATCGAAGGGCTCGAACAGCAGACGACCAAGGGCTACAAAGTCGATGTGCACGAATTCGATGTGGCCGACAATGGCGGCGTAGTGTACGAAAAAGACGGCGTGCGCATCACCGCGATTCCAGTGATCCACGGCTGCTGGAAACAGGCATTCGGATTCCGCATCGACACTCCGGATCGCTCGATCGTCATCTCCGGCGATACCGTGCCTACCAACACCATCCTCGAAGCCTCGCGTGGCGTTGACGTGCTCGTACACGAGGTCTATCCGCAGTCGCAGGTCGCGCCGGAAGGACGCGACGGTGGCAGCGTGTGGCCGAGCTACATGCGTGATTTCCACACTTCGGATATCGAGCTTGGATTGCTTGCGGCGGAGGCGAAGCCGAAGCTGCTGGTGTTGCATCACATCGTGCGGCAGATCGAGGACGATGCGGAACTGCTGGAGTCGATTCGTGCGGCGGGATTCGATGGCGAAATCGTGGTGGCGAAGGATCTGGATCGCTACTGACGCGCCCTCACTTCACCCGAATCGCCACAGCAGGCAGTCCGCCGCCGCCGAGTTTCTGTTTTGCTGCTTCAAGTTCACTGGCAGTCGTATAGGGGCCGAGGCGGACGCGGTGCATTTCGCCGGCGGGTGTCTGCACGATTTCGACGCGACCGACCAAACCCATCATCGCGATACGCGCCTTGAGGTCGTCGGCTTGCGCGCCGTTGCGGAACGCGCCGGCTTGCAGCAAGTATTGCCCGCCTTTCGGCGCGGCATTCGCTGGCGCGGTCGCTGGAGCCGTCGGCATTGTCGCCGCTGTCGTCGCAGCTCTCGACGTCAAAGGATTCGCGCTTGCGTCTGGCGAGGCCAACGAATTCGTGGCGGAGATCGCAGCCGAATTCGCAGTTGTCGCACCTGGCGATGCACTAGGCACGGCGGTTGGCGCGGCCTGTTGTTGCGATGCGAGTTTCGCTGCGGTTTCGGCCTTGACCTGCGCGCTGAGTTCTTCATCGGGAATGATGACCTCTTTCTCCGGCAGCAGCGTGTAGAAATCGTATTGCGGTTTCTTCGGTTCGACAGGCACGACGGCGACGCTGCCTTCGGGCGCGACGCCGGTGTCGCCGCCGACCGTCGGCTGCGCGGCGGGATTCGGATGCGGCATCAGATTGTCGATCGCGTGCGGCATTTTCACGTATAGCGTCACTGCGACGGCGGCGCCGATCAGCAATCCGACCAGCAACCACATCCATCCGGGCACCGAGGATTCGCCACTTCGTCGTGCCTGTTTCCTGCCGCGCTTGACCGCCATCTCACATCACCTCGGGGGCGCTGACGCCCAGCAAATCAAGTCCATTAGCGAGCACCTGCTGCGCCGCCACGGCGAGTGTCAGGCGCGCATCGCGCAGAGCTGCATCATCGGCCACCAGGATCGGCTGCGCGTTGTAGAACGTGTGGAACGCCTGCGCTAGTTCACGCAGGTATTGCGCGAGTGCATGTGGTTCGAGCTGCGCGGCGGCATCCTCCACAGTTTCCGGATAGCGCGAGATTTCGATCATCAGCGCTTGTTCCTGCGCGTCGATGAGTCGATCCAGATGCGCGAGTCCGTTTACCTGATCGTAGACGAATCCTTTTTCGCCGGCTTGCCGCAACAGGCTGCACACGCGAGCATGTGCGTACTGGATGTAGAACACCGGATTGTCATTGCTCTGTGCACGCGCAAGATCGATGTTGAAGGTGAGTTGCGAATCGGATTTGCGCGCAATCAGGAAGTAACGCGTTGCATCGCGGCCCGCTTCATCGATCAGGTCGCGCAAGGTGAGATAGCTGCCCGCGCGCTTGGAGAGTTTCACTTCCTCGCCACCGCGCATCACCGTCACCATCTGATGCAGTACGTATTCGGGCCAGTTCTTCGGAATGCCGCGTTCAAGCGCCTGCAATCCAGCGAGTACGCGCGCCAGCGTGCCATGGTGGTCGGCGCCGAGCTCGGTGATCGCGCGCACGTAGCCGCGCTGCCACTTGGAAAAGTGATACGCGACGTCCGGCACGAAGTAGGTGTAGCTGCCGTCGGACTTGCGCATCACCCGATCCTTGTCGTCGCCGAAATCGGTGCTGCGCAACCACAACGCGCCGTCCTGCTCGTAGGTATGGCCGCCGGCTATCAGCGCGGTGACGGTCTCTTCGACTTTGCCATCGGCGTACAACGAGGACTCGAGATAGAACACGTCGAAGCTGGCTCCGAACGCCGCGAGATCGTCATTCTGTTCGGCGCGCAATGCGGCGACTGCGTAGCGACGGATCGCGTCAAGATCGTTCGGATCGCGCGCGGTTGCGCGTGAATCCGCACTGGATTGCTCGCGCCTGCCGAGCAGATAGTACCGTGCAATGTCGAGGATGTATTCGCCGCGGTAGCCGTCCTCCGGCCAGCCGGCATCGTCCGGGAAAATGCCCTTGCAGCGCGCTTGCACCGATTTCGCGAGGTTATCGATCTGCGCGCCGGCGTCGTTGTAGTAATACTCGCGCACGACGTCCCAGCCGGTTGCTTCCAGCAGTCGCGCGAGGGTGTCGCCGATCGCCGCCGCGCGGCCATGGCCCACATGCAGCGGTCCGGTCGGATTCGCCGACACGTATTCGACGCCGACGCGCACGCCGTTGCCGGTGGTGCTGCGGCCGTACTCTTTCCCGCTCGCGATCACGGTTCCGACTTCGCGTTGCCACGCCGCATCGGTCAGGAAGATGTTGATGAAGCCCGGACCGGCGATTTCGACTTTCGCGATATCGTTTTTTGCGACATCAAGGTTCGCAGGCAACGCATCGACGATGAGCTGCGCGAATGCGCGTGGGTTGGATTTCGCAGGCTTTGCCAGGGCCATCGCGATATTCGTAGCGAAGTCGCCATGCTCGCGGGTCTTGGTGCGCTCGACCGCGATGGCCGGTACGACGAGATCGGCCGGCAACGCACCGGAAGCGCGCATGCAATCGATCGCGGAAGTCAGCAGCGCGCGCAACGTTTCTTTCACTCGGGAATCTCACGGATGTACTGCCGCATAGTTTATAGACTCGGCACCCGTGTGTTTGGGTGCTATCCGATTTCCCTCCCTTGCGTTAGCGGGGGTTACTTGCTGCATCTCGCGAGATGCCAGTGGCATCTCGTGCTGCAAGGAACGCCCGGGCGGGGCCGGAAGGGCAAGGGAGGGGGATTGATCCATACAGACGGATTCGTCTGGATCAATAGCGGCCTGCGGCACGGAAGGCTGCGGCGATCAGCAGTCTGGCCCGCCGGCATAGCCGTCGTGCGTTCTTCAGGTCGCGAGCCAATGGCTCGCAGGCGACCTTCATCATCCGGCCCGCCGGCACAGCCGTCGTGCGTTCTTCAGGTCGCGAGCCAATGGCTCGCAAGCGACCTTCATCACCCAGACAACTGCGTGTAGGCCGCGATCACTGCGTCGCCATTGGCCGGCGGGGCATTGGCGAACTGCGCGCGCAGCGCCGCGCTGACTGCACGCACACGCGGTGCATTGGCGAGTTTGCCGGCGCCGAACACGCGCTCACCTTCGCGCGAGGAGAAGTGCTGTAATTCGAAGAAATAGCGTTCCTGGCCATCACTCAGAAAGCTGAGACAGGGGTGTCCCGAAGCCGGCGAATCCAGGGTACGGTTCTCGCGCATCTCGCGTTCGCGGCACAGCCGAACCGCACTGTCGGCAAGTTCGACAAACGATTCACCCGCATTCGCGGTGTCGATGTCGGCGGCAAGCCGTGCAAGGATCAGGGCCGGTTCGATCGCCGGATCATGCGGCCATTCCGGCATGATCTGATCGAGCCACCCGGGTAGATGCCGCGCCAGCGCGCCGCCGCCGATCGCGGCCTCTGCCGAATTGCTCAGTGGCCGTGCGGACAGACCGAACGTACTACCGGCGATCAGTATTTCCATCGCCACATACAGGGATTGATCGCGCTCGCGGCTGTAGCCGCAAGTATCGAGAATGCGCAGCGTCTCGGCGATGCTGGCCGCTTCGTTGCCGCCGACCGGGCCGGGCATATTGTTGGACTCGCGCTGACGCAAGTCGTGGCAGGCCGCAAAGAGCGCGAGCTTGAGCCAGTCGTCCAGCGGCAGCGCGGCGTACCCAAGCGCGCGCTCGACCGCACGCAGCCGGCGGTCGGCGAGCTCCAGCACATGGCCTTCGTTGTGATACGGGTGGAAGTCGCTGCCGAAGCTGCCGTGGCGCAGGCCCAGTCGCGCGAGACCGAGGATGAAGGCGTCGGCTGCAGGATCAAGCGTGGACGCGACGTCGTTGCCGAAATGATCGAGCAGGCGCGCGCGCCTCTGCTGCATCCACTCGAGGATGTCGGGCCGATGTCTGGAAACCAGCGCACGCGCGGCGGCGGCGTCCGGCAGGTCGCGCTCGCTGGCATCCGGCTGGAACTGGCTGGAATAACCGAGGATCAGGGCACGACCCCGCGCGGCCCCATGCCGCGGCCGCAGTATAAGCGCGACAGTGGCGCGCAATACCAACTCGAACGAGATATGCCTGTCGTTAAACCCAGCCGCGTGCAGCCAGCGAACACGGCGCGCCGTCGCCGATCACGAAATGATCGAGCAGGCGGATTTCGACCATCGCCAAGGCATCCCTCAAGCGCAGCGTCACCGCGCGGTCGGCGGCGCTGGGTTCGCTGCTACCGCTGGGATGGTTGTGGCCGACGATCAGCGCCGCCGCGTTGTGTGCGAGGCAGCGTTTGAGCACTTCGCGCGGATACACCTCGGCGCCGTCGAGCGTACCGCGAAACAATTCCTCGAACGCGATCGCGCGATGGCGGTTGTCGAGGAACAAGCCTGCGAACACTTCGTGCGGCAAGCCACGCAGTCGTCGCGCGAAGTACTCACCGGCGCGCGCCGGATCGGTCAGCGCTTCGCCGCGTTCGAGACCTGTGGCGAGATGCCTGCTGCCCAATTCCAAGGCGGCCTTGAGTGCGCAAATGCGCGCCGGGCCCAGTCCGGGTACTTTCATCAAGTCGGTAGTGGAGGTTTCCAGCAGGGCGCGCAGTGAACCGAAGCGCGCGAGCATTTGTCGCGCAGACGCGACCGCATCCATTCCGCGCAGACCCGAACCGAGGAACACCGCCAGCAGCTCGGCGTCGGACAAGCGCTGCGGACCATGCGCGAGCAGGCGTTCGCGCGGTCGTTCGTCGGTGGGCCAGTCGCAAATTTTCATGTTGGATACACCAAAAAGCGAGGAATGGAATGCATGCGCAGTGTGTGCGCCTGGCCTGTGGTTGGCTGTCCTCCGTGCTCTGAACACGGGTAAGCTAGTGGCTCGCTGTCTTGTAGGATTTTTCCGAGGTGAGCCAGATCGATCCCAATCGGGGCATGGCCGGTGAACGCATCCTGCTCGGCGTGAGCGGCGGCATCGCCGCGTACAAGGCTGTCGAACTCGTACGCCGGTTGCGCGATGCCGGCGCCGAAGTCCGGGTCGTGCTGACCGAAGCGGCGGCGCATTTCGTCGGCGCCGCGACATTCCAGGCCTTGTCCGGGAATCCCGTGCGCAGTTCGCTGTGGGATCCGGCGGCCGAGGCGGCGATGGGCCATATCGAACTTGCACGCTGGGCATCGCGCATCGTAATCGCGCCGACCAGCGCCGACGTCCTCGCGCGGCTCGCGCATGGGCACGCGAACGATCTGCTCAGCACGCTGTGCCTGGCGACGACCGCACCACTCGCGCTTGCCCCGGCCATGAACAACCGCATGTGGATGCATCCGGCAACGCAGGCGAATGTCGCGCTGCTGCGCGAACGCGGTGCACTGTTGATCGGGCCGGATGATGGTGCGCAGGCCTGCGGCGAATTTGGACCGGGGCGCATGAGCGAACCCGATGCGATCGTCGTCGCGTTGATCGCCGCGCATGCGCACCCGAAGAATGGCCGGTTGCAAGGGCAGCGTGTACTGGTCAGCGCCGGGCCGACCTATGAGGATCTCGATCCGGTGCGCTATCTCGGCAATCGCAGTTCCGGCAAGATGGGTTTCGCGCTGGCGACTGCGGCAGTCGAACTCGGTGCGGACGTGACCCTGGTCGCGGGTCCGGTCGCGTTGCCGACGCCGACCGGTGTGCATCGCATCGACGTGCGCCGCGCAACCGAAATGCGCGATGCGGTGATCGCTAAGCTGCCGCAGGACATTTACATCGGTGCGGCGGCGGTCGCCGATTACATGCCGGCGCGCATGACGAGCGACAAGATCAAGAAGCCGACAGACGTTGTTTCGCGCGATTCCGGGCTGACGCTGGATCTCGTGCGCACGCCTGACATCCTCGCCGAAGTCGCCGCGCATCCGCAGCGTCCGCGGCTGGTGGTCGGATTCGCTGCGGAAACCGGCAATCTCGCCGAATCGGCACGCGAGAAACTGCAATGCAAGCGCGTGGATGCGATCGCGGCCAATCGGGTCGGTGTCGCCGGCAGCGGTTTCGACTGCGACAGCAATGCGCTTAGCGTGTACTGGAATGGCGGGCAGGCAGAATTGGGCCCTGCATCTAAAACCCAAATCGCGCGCGAACTGCTCGAACTACTGCTGGCACGCGTTTCGGCAACGCAGGCATGATCCGTGACGTGGAAATGCGCATCCTTGACCCGCGTCTGGGTCGCGACTTCCCGCTGCCGGATTATGCGACCTCAGGATCGGCTGGCATGGATCTGCGCGCGATGATCGATGCTGAACTCATCCTCGCGCCGGGAGCCACCACGCTGATCCCTACCGGGATCGCGATCCATATCGGCGATCCCGGATTGTGCGCCGTCGTGCTGCCGCGTTCCGGTCTTGGCCACAAACACGGTTTCGTTCTCGGCAATCTGGTCGGCCTGATCGATGCGGACTATCAGGGGCCATTGATGGTGAGCGGATGGAATCGCAGCGGCAATGCCTTTACCATCGCCCCGGGGGATCGCGTTGCGCAGCTGGTGTTTTTGCCAGTCGCGCGGGTCGCCCTGCGGGTGGTGTCGGAGTTCGTGGACAGCGCACGCGGCACGGGTGGTTTCGGCCATACCGGCGTGGGCTGACACTGCGTTCAGCAATCTGTGGGATGCGCACGGATGCGCGTCAAACATGCAGCGCGTCGCACAGGGGAAACAAATGGACGATGCAGGCAAGCAAGTCGATGAAGGCAAGGATCTTGGTGCGGCGATCAAGAAAGTGCTGCTGCGCTTTCGCCTGCCCATCGCAGCGGCATTGTTCCTGCTCGCATTGGTATTCGGTTGGGATGCATGGAACCAGGGCGCGGCGGGGCGTGCAAGCCAGAATGTGGCTTCCGAATCGCATCGCATCAAGAGCGAAGTCGAGCAAACTCTTGCTGCTTTGACCCAGCATTTCAACGACCGTCTTTCCGACAAGTCTGTCGTCGCCGCAGTTGTGGTTGGGGACAACGCTGCCGCTGCGAAGGCGCTCGTTACAGGCTGGAGCGGTGCCGGCAAGGCGGAATTCATCGCTCCGGACCTGACAACGCAATACGCCAACGCCAAAAGTTTTGGCTATGGCCGGATTGCGGTACTCGACAAGGCGCTGCAATCTGGAGCAACCGCGATTGCGGTTGCGCGCGTGAATGGAGAGCCGAGTTTGCTACTGGCCGGCTTGGTCAAGCAGGAGGGTGAAGTCAAGGCGCTTGCCCTGCTGCCATTGCCGCTGGATACCATCACCGGCCCGGTGCAGGCCGCGAATGCAGGCGGCGGTTATCTTGACTTGCGCTACCACGGCTTCACGGTCACCAGGATCGGCAATCCCAAGATTGGTTTGCTGGGCGATATGGTACGAACCGATGTCGGCGACAGCGGTTTCCGAGTGCGGTCCGCCAGCCCGGTGCTGGCGCAGAGCAGCTTCGGTCTCGGACCGATTGCCGACTATATTCTGGCGTTGCTGTTGATGATCGGCGCTGTGGCCATGCTCCGGTACTGCAGCAAGTGGATCGCCCAAGACGCAGGTCAGACATCCGTCGAAGAAGCCGACGCGACTACGCTTGCCGATCTCATGGAAAGCGAACGCCAGGCCGCGCCACCGGTCGTGGTCCGCGAAGCCCCAAAACGTGCGGCTGTGGCGATCGAGCGCAGCATCTTCCGCGCCTACGACATCCGAGGCGTGGTGGGCCAGACCCTCGATGCGGGCGTCGCAAAGTTGATCGGGCAGGCGATCGGCACCGCGATGGAAGAACAGGGATTGAAGGACATCGTGGTCGGTCGCGACGGCCGGCTATCGGGGCCGGCAATGTCCGATGCCTTGATCGAAGGCCTGCGCCTCGCTGGTCGCGACGTGATCGATATCGGCGAAGCGCCGACGCCGCTGTGCTACTTCGCTGCATTCCAGTTGCGCACGGGTTCGTGCGTGGCGGTCACCGGCAGCCACAATCCGCCGGACTACAACGGCTTCAAGATCGTGCTCGGCGGCGACACCCTGGCTGGCGATGCAATCCATGCGTTGTACGAACGCATGGCTGAAGATCGCCTGCACAAGACCGCAACGCCCGGCATGTTGTCGCAACGCGAAGTCGCCGCTGATTACATCCATCGCATCGCCGAGGACGTGCAACTCGAACGCAAGCTCAAGGTCGTGGTGGATTGCGGCAATGGCGTTGCCGGAATGATTGCGCCGGAAGTCCTGGAGGCGATCGGCTGCGAGGTGATTCCGATCTTCTGCGAGGTGGACGGGAATTTCCCGAACCATCATCCTGACCCTAGCGAGCCGAAGAACCTCGCCGATGCAATCCACATGGTGCAGCGCCTGGAGGCTGATATCGGCCTGGCATTCGACGGCGATGGCGACCGTCTCGGCGTGGTCACCCGCGCCGGCGAGATTATCTATCCCGATCGCCTGCTGATGCTGTTCGCCGCCGACGTGCTGGAGCGCAATCCCGGCGCCTGCATCGTCTACGACGTCAAATGCACCGGACACCTGGCCGGGCATATCCTGCGCCACGGCGGTAGTCCACTGATGTGGAAGACCGGACATTCGCTGATCAAGGCCAAGATGAAGGAGACCGGCGCCGAACTGGCCGGTGAGATGAGCGGCCACTTCTTCTTCAAGGAACGCTGGTACGGTTTCGACGATGGCATCTACGCGGCTGCGCGTCTGCTGGAAATCCTCGCCAGTCGCGATGAGAATGCCGACGCGGTGTTCGCCGAGTTGCCGAAAGGTTTCAGCACGCCCGAGCTCAAGGCCGCATTGCCCGAAGGCGAGAACCACGCGTTCATCGACAAGTTCCGCGAACAGGCGAAGTTTGAAGGTGCGCGCGTGACGATCATCGACGGCGTACGCGCCGACTGGCCGGATGGCTGGGGACTGGTGCGCGCCTCCAACACCACGCCCGTGCTGGTGATGCGCTTCGACGCCGATACCTCGGCCGCGTTGCAGCGCATCCAGAACGTGTTCCGCCAGCAATTGCTGGCGGTCAAGCCGGATCTGACGCTGCCGTTCTGAGCGAGCGTGGCTGATACTGCCCAGCTCTGCGCGTTGCTGGGTGATAGCCGCAGCAGCGTCGCAAAGGTTCAGCCTTTGGGCGGGATCGCCGGTGAGGTGGCGTCCGGCGCAGCGGGTTTGTCGGTGGCGTCGGCGCTTTCGGCGGCAGCGCGCAACCTGCGGTAACGGGCAATTTCCGCAGCGCTCTCCTGGCGCAGGCTCGCGGTCTGCGCTTGCTGCTGCACCTGGGCTTTTTGTTGGCCAAGGATCTGCATATGCACGATCAGGATTTTCCTCGCCAGGTCGGCATTCACCTGCTCACCGGTCAGTTCAAGATTGGAGGCCGCATTCAACAGCGCGATCAGACTCTGCTGCTGGCTTTCCAGTTCGATCTGGATCGTCTTGAGCGATTCGGTTTGCTGATCGAACCGATCGGCGTAGGCGCGTTTGAGTTCGGCCTCGGTCGGATAGGAAGACAGCAGCACCTGGTCGGTTTGCTTGGCCTTTTCGAGTAATTCGGCGACCTTGGCATCCGCCGCCGCTTTTGCTTCTGCAGCGGTTTTTTCTTCGGCGGTCTGGGCGCGCTCGACCTGTTTCAAGGTAACGCCGGTCTTGGAGATTTCCTGACGCGCCTGATTGAGTGCTTCCGGCGGCAGATCGTCGCTGTAGTGATCCTTGCCGTCGGCGCTCACCCAATGGTAGAGCTTGGGCGGGGCGTCCTGCGCATACGCCAGTGGCGCTGCGATCGACAGGGTCATGGCGATGGCGAGTGCTGTGTGCGGAATATTCATGGGATTCTCCGACAACGGTCGTTTCAGGCGCCGTTTGCGTAGCGCCGACGATACGCCGAAAGTGCGTCAAAGTGCGCGGCCAGATCGGTCCGGCCATCGGCGAGTTGCAACAGTTCGTCCAGACCGGCGATGGCGAGCACGGGAATGCCGAATTCGGCGCTCACGGCATCGGTGGCCGACGATGCGCTATCGCCGCTGCGTTCTTGCCGATCCAGCGCGATCAACACGCCGCAGGGAATTCCGCCGGCATTGCGGATGATCTGGATCGCTTCGCGGATCGCGGTGCCGGCGGTGATCACGTCGTCGACGATCAGCACGCGTTTTCCGGACAGAGAAGCGCCGATCAGCAGTCCGCCTTCGCCGTGATCCTTGGCTTCCTTGCGGTTGAATGCGAGTGGCGCATCGCGGCCTTGCGCGGCCAGCGCGACCGCGACTGCGGTTGCGAGCGGAATACCCTTGTAGGCCGGGCCGAACAGCACGTCGAATTCCAGCTTCGCTGCGATCAGGGTTTGCGCATAGGCCGCTCCCAATGTGGCGAGCGCGGCGCCGCTGTCGAAGCGGCCGGCATTGAAGAAATACGGGCTGATGCGTCCGGATTTCAGGATGAATTCGCCGAAGCGCAATGCGTCGCGCGCGAGTGCGTCTTCCAGGAATTGGCGTTGGTGATCCTGCATGTTGGTGCATTCGCGAGGCGGGGAAGCGATTGTCGCGCAACACGACGCTTCGGTGTTGCAGATCAGGTGTTCGGCAGGGGCTGCTGCGGATGCCATCCGTGTTCGGCGAGTCGATCCAGCAAGGACGCGACCTGTATCCGTGCGAGCTTGCCGTGGATGGGCAGCACCACTGTATCGCCCGCGCGTGCCCACGCGAGCAGTCCGCGCGCGGCTTCGAGTTCGTCGCTGCAGAACGGCATCGCGTCCGCCGCGATGCCTTCGGCCAGCAGGGTTCTGCGCAGGATCGCGGCGACTTCACCGGGAGCACGTCCGCGCAACATGCCGGCGATGTCCTTGAGCGCGACGCGAGCCGGTTTGAATGCCGCTGCGGTCGTTGCGAGCGCGCGGATGTCGTCATCGCTGCGATCGCCGGCCTGGCCGAGCAGCAGACCGAATCGGCCGTTGCTGCGTTGCACGCCGGCGACTTGCAGCAGTCCGCGCAGGCCATCCGGGTTGTGCGCGTAGTCGAGCCACACGTCGATGCCAGCCAGCAACCAACGCTGCAGTCGCCCGGGATTGTCGGCATGGCTCACGCCGAAATGCGCCAGCACGCCGGCAATCGTCGACGGCGCGATGCCGAGCGCGATTGTCGCGAGCGACGCGGCGAGGATATTGGAAATGTTGTAGCGCGCATTGCCGCCTGCGCTCAGCGGCATCGCGTCGATCGCGCCAAGATCGTGGGCGGTGTTCGCGTATGTCAGTCGCACTCGGCCATTGCGCAGGCCGCACGTCGCACCGCCGCGTGCGCGATGCACTTCGAGAAACATGTCGCCGTCGTCGAGCGCGAACCAGCCGAGCGGGCAATCGAGACCATCGGCATGCGCGCGCAAGGTCGCGTCATCGGCATTGAGCACCAGCAGTCCATCGCGATCGAGCGCGCGCGCGACGGTGAGTTTGACCCGTGCAAGCGCATCCAGGTCGTGCACGCCGTAAGCGCCGAAATGGTCGGCGCTGATATTGGTGACGATCGCTGCCTGCGCGCGTTGCATCGCGAGCCCGCGCCGCAGGATGCCGCCGCGCGCAGTTTCCAGGATCGCCGCTTGCACTTCGGGTTGGCGCAATACAGCACGCGCGCCGGCCGGCCCGGAATAGTCGCCGGTCGCGTGCTGCGCTGTATCGATGAACAAGCCATCAGTGCAGCTATAACCGGTACACCAGCCGTGCGCGCGCGCCATCGCGGCGAGCAGGCGCACCGTCGTAGTCTTGCCGTTGGTGCCGGTGACCAGCGCGAGCGGCACATCGTGCAGCGCCGACCAGTCGATCGCGTCCAGCTCAGGCAACGCATTTGGCGGCCAGTCATGCGCGCCATCGCCTTCGCCAAGGGTGATCGCATCGTCGTCTATCAACAGCGCCACGTGATGCGCCTGCGCGGCGTGTTGGAGAGCGATCAATTGCGGTCGCGCCTCACTGGCAGCAAGTGCGCGCAAGGTCGCCAGCGCCGATGCTTCGTCCCAGCTTGCGGCATAACCAGGTGCATGGAAGCGCTCGAAGCAGGTGTCTGCGCCCGCGTCGGCGATGCTCGCCAGCCACGCCCATTCGTTGACATCAGTTGCAGCGAATAATTGGTCGAGCGGCGCAGCGAAAGCCAAGGTCGCACCGCTTGCATGGATTTGCGCGAAGGCCGCAGCGTCGAACCAGCCCAGCGCGATGCGTGCCTTCGCGATGCGTGCCCGCCATGCATCGAGCAGCGTGGCATCGACGATGATTCCATCCGTCTCCAGCGCAGCGCCGGTGTCGACGAAATACGGATTCGCGCCAAGCAGTCGGCGCGAATCCGAAAATGGCGTTGCGCTCGGCTGCTGCTCCTGCCAGATATTCCCTGGCCGCATGCTCAATCATCGCCCTCGCGCGCGATGGTGATGCCGCGCTCATCGCGCAGCATGCCTCCTTCCATCGCGGCGTGTATCGCTTCTTCGGCTGCGGGCTCGACCACGCGCATCTCCGGCATCGCCTCGCGCGGCGGCGCTTCGGGCGCGCCTTCAGGGCGAAACTTGATGATCTGTTTCCACGAACGCACCAGCGCGTCGGCGAAGATCAGGACCAGGTCACCCGTGCGCCCCATTTGCAGCGCGGCTTCGATCGCTTCCTGTTCATCGTGGATCTTGCTGATCGCGGCCTCCGGCACGCCGCTCTTCATGAGCTGGTCCGCGATGATGCGCGGCACTTCGTCGCCGTCGCGACCGCGCAATGAATCGTCGCGGCGTACGATGTAATGATCGAAACGGCCGGCGACGGCATCGGCGATATCGCGCAGGTCTTCGTCGCGGCGATCGCCCGGGCCGGTAACCACCACGATGCGTCGGCCGGTGACGTCGAGTCGTTGCGCGAGGTCGGCCATGACCCCGACCGCATGCGCGTTGTGGCCGTAGTCGAACAGCACCTTGAATGGATGCTCATTGAACACGTTCATGCGTCCAGGCGCCTGGAAAAACGTGGTGTCGAACGTGCGTAGTCCCTGGCGGATCGCATCGAGCTTGATGCCGAGCGAGAACGCCACCGCCGCAGCGGTCATCGCGTTGTGCACGTTGTGCAGCGCGCGGCCTTCCAGCGTCGCCGGAATCAGATGCGTCCACAGCAGCGGAATGTGGCTGCCCTTGTCGTACAGCGTGATCATCTGACCGTTGATGCCGCCTTCGAGCGCGCAGGCGCGACCGCCCGCGCGGATGTGTTCGCGCACCAGCGCATGCGAGGGATTCATGGTCACGTAGCAGATCGTCTTCGCGTCGGTGTAGCCGGACATCTTCAGCACGAGCGCATCGTCGGCGTTGAGCACAGCGCATTCGGTTGCGACTTCGACCACGATCCGTTTTACTTCCGCAAGTTGTTCCAAGGTGTCGATGCCTTTCAGACCGAGATGATCGGACTGCACGTTCAAGACCGCGCCTACATCCACGTTGCGCACCGCCATGCCCGCGCGCAGCAGCCCGCCGCGTGCGGTTTCGAGGATTGCAATGTCGATCTGCGGATCGGCGAGCACCATGCGCGCCGACACCGGTCCGGTCATGTCGCCTTCCACGGTGCGTTGGCCGTCGATATAGACGCCGTCGGTCGTGGTCAGCCCGGGCGTGTAGCCCGACATCTTGGTGATGTGCGCGAGCATGCGCGCGGTCGTGGTCTTGCCGTTGGTGCCGGTGATCGCGGCGATTGGCACACGCGACGGTGTGCCCGGCGGGAACAGCATGTCCACAACGGGGCCGGCAGCATCGCGTGGCGTGCCGGTGCTCGGCGCGACATGCATGCGGAAACCAGGCGCGGCGTTGATCTCGCAGATCGCGCCGCCGATCGACTTGTAGCTCTCGGCGATGTTCGGCGAGATGAAATCGACGCCGCCGACGTCGAGTCCGATCGCGCGCACCGCGCGCACCGCCATGTCGCGGTTGTCGGGATGGATGATGTCGGTCACGTCGGTCGCGGTGCCACCGGTGGACAGGTTCGCGGTCGAACGCAGGTAGACGATCTCATCCCCTTTCGGAATCGAGTCGGCGGTGTAGCCGACGCGCGCCATCATCATCGCGGCCTGTGCATCGAGTTCAAGGCGGGTGAGCACTTTTTCGTGGCCGACGCCGCGGCGCGGATCCTGGTTCACCACCTCGATGAGCTGCGCAATCGTGTGCGTCCCGTCACCGACAACATGCCCGGGCGTGCGCTTGGTCGCGGCGATCAGTTCGCCATTGACGACGAGCAGGCGATGATCGTCGCCGGCCACGAAGGTTTCCACGATCACCGAACGCGAATGTGCGTGCGCGGAAGCGAAACCGTTACGCACCGCGTCATCGCCGCTGATGCCAATGGTGATGCCGCGACCATGGTTGCCGTTGTAGGGTTTGGTCACCACGAGTCCACCGAGACTGCGCGCGGCGCGCACTGCGTCTTCAGCGGATTGCACAAGGTTCTGGCGCGGCACCGGCAGACCGAGCGCGCCGAGGATCTTGTTGGTTTCTTCCTTGTCGCTCGCAAGTTCGACCGCGATGTGCGGCGTCTTGCCGGTGACCGTCGCCTGGATGCGCTGCTGGTATTTGCCGTGGCCGAGCTGCACCAGCGATTGGTCGTTCATGCGCAGCCACGGAATGCCGCGCTGTTCGGCTGCATGCACGAGCGAGCGCGTGGACGGGCCGAGTGCACGGCGTTGCGCGTAGCGGATGAACGCATCGCGCGCGGTGGCCCAGACGAAATCGTCGGGGACGCAATTCTTCGGCTTGATTGCGTCGGGCAACAACGAACACAGCAGTTGCATCGCGAGTTCGCCGGCCGCGACGCCTTCCTCCTTCTGCACGTATTCGTAGATCACCGAATACACGCCGGGCCGGTCATCGCTGATGCTGCGGGTCTTGCCGAAGGTAACGTTTTCGCCCGCGACGTTCTGCAGTTCGATCGCAACATGTTCGAGCACATGCCCGAGCCAGGTGCCTTCGCCCTCGCGCATGCGTCGCTCGAAACCGCCGGGTTCGCGATACGAGCAACCGTGCTCGCGCAAGCCGGGGAGCGCCGCGAGCAGACCGTCGACGAACGCGGGGCCGAGCCGGCCGGTCGGCCATTGCTCGAGCGCGCCAAGGTCCAGTTCCAGTCGAATGACTGGAAAATGGGCGTACAGCGACGGGCCCTGATAGATGGAGCGGTCGAGAATGCGCATGGTGTCCCCCGGACTGGTTGCGATCGTGCTGCGTTTCTTTCCTGCTAGTTTTATCTTGCGATCAATGGCTTTGCAGGCAAACGCCTAGCGTACGCTCGATAGCGTGCCCGCCGAAGCCTTGCGCGTGTGCAGGTTGAAGGTCGCGCCCTGCACCAGAATATGCACTTTCAGGCCGAGCAGGCAGACCGGTTGGCTGAGGCTGACTTCCGCCATCGACGAGAACTCCAGGCCGTCGGCATCCACGACCGTGACAGCACCGCTGCCCTCGACTTCGAGTGTGTTGTCCGGCGCGATGAAGGCGGCGGTGTCTTCGTCGAGGCCGATGCCGATCGCGAACGGGTTGTAGGCCAGCGCTGCAACGAGGCGACCGAGCCGGTCGCGTTGGCGGAAATGCTGGTCGATGATGAAACGGTTGGTGAGTCCCAGGCCCGGCGCGAGGCGCACGCTGCCGGCGCGCGGCGACGAGCCTTCCTTGCCGAATGCGATCATGTGTTCGCTGAGAATGCTGGCACCGGCGCTGGTGCCAGCAACGTGCACGCCGCGCGCGTTGCGCTCGCGGATCAGCTTGGCTGCCGGCGTGCCGCCGAGGATCGTGGAGATCCGCAACTGGTTGCCGCCGGTGAAGAAGATGCCGCTGGCGTCCTCGAGCTTGCGCAGGAATTCGTCGCGATGGCCGTCGTCCCGCACCGCGAAATCGACCGAGGTCGCACGCCCGGCTTCAAGGCGGTCGAACAGGTCTTCGTAGCGGCTGCCGGTGTCGGGTTTGCGGCTCGCGGTCGGGATCACCACGATGTCGGCGTCGCGACCACCGCACAGATCCACGAAGCGTTTGAGGATGCGTCGCCGGCTTTCCTTGTCTTCAGCGCCGCCGATCGGAACGATCCAGCCGCGCTCGCCGCCGTCGGGAATCCTGCTTGGACACATCAGTGCGTACTGCCTTGCGTTCGTAAACCGTAAAATTAGCATGCCCGACCGCATTCGCGTGCGACCCACGACACCGTATGATTGCGCGACTCCATCCGGCAGCGACCCCATGCGCATTATCAGCTTCAATGCGAACGGGCTGCGCTCGGCAGCCAGCAAGGGCTTCTTCGATTGGTTCGCTGCCCAGAAAGCCGATGTGCTGTGCGTGCAGGAAACCAAGGCGCAGGAGCACCAGTTACGCGTCGACGCCATGCTGCCGAAGGGCTACAACGCCTTCTTTCGTGATGCGACGACGAAGAAGGGCTACAGCGGCGTCGCGATTTACTCGAAGCACGAACCCGATGAAGTGCGCACAGCACTGGGCTGGGATGCGTTCGACGAGGAAGGCCGCTACATCGAGGCGCGCTACGGCAAGCTCAGCGTGGTGTCGTTGTACGTGCCGTCGGGTTCGTCGGGCGACGTGCGCCAGGAATTCAAGTTCAAGTCGATGGAATGGCTCAAGCCGATCCTCGACGACTGGTTGGCGAGCGATCGCGACTATGTGCTGTGCGGCGATTGGAACATCGTGCGCGCGAAGAACGACATCAAGAACTGGACATCGAACCAGAAGAATTCCGGCTGCTTGCCGGCCGAACGCGCGTGGTTCAACGGGATGATCGCCGATGGCTGTGGCGACGGCACGCCCGCGCCGAAGCATGGCTGGATCGACACCTTCCGCGCGCTCAAGCCCGACGCTGTCGAATATTCGTGGTGGTCGCAACGCGGCGCCGCACGCGCGAACGACGTCGGCTGGCGCATCGATTACCAGATCGCCACACCGTCACTGCGCGCGAAACTCAAAAGCTGCGCGATCCATCCGACGCCGCGTTTTTCCGACCACGCGCCCTACGCGGTGGATTACGCGGAATGACTGCCGCAACCGCGCAGCCCAAACGCCCCGGCTGGCGCGATGTATTGCGCGGACTCTCGCGCCCGAAAGTCGGGATCATGCTGATGCTCGGTTTCAGCTCGGGCCTGCCGTTCATGCTGGTCGGCAACACGATGGGTTTCTGGCTGCGCGAGGGTGGCACGCAACTTTCGGCGATCGGATTTCTGTCGTGGGTCGGCATCGCGTACTCGCTGAAATTCCTGTGGGCGCCGATCATCGACAAGGCCGACGTGCCAGTGCTCGGTCGCTGGCTCGGCCATCGCCGCGGCTGGATGGTGCTTGCTCAATTGATCATCGCCGCCGGCCTGATCGGAATGGCTTTCGTGACTCCGCAAGGCGGACTGATGGCCTTCGCGGCATTCGCGCTAGTCGCCGCATTCGCATCGGCGACGCAGGACATCGTGATTGATGCATGGCGCATCGAAAGCGCGGAAGCGAAAGGCGAGCTTGCGCTGCTCACCTCCGCGTATCAGCTTGGCTATCGCACCGTGTTGCTGATCACCGAGGCGCTCATCCTGATCGTGGCGGCAAAAGTTGGATGGTCGCTGTCTTATGGATTGATGGCGGCGACAATGGCGGTCGGTCTCGCAGCGACATTGCTTGCGCGTGAGCCACTTGCCTCAATGCGAACGAGCGCGGTGCACCACGCATCCTTGTGGACGCCGAGAGGCCTGTTCGACGCGATCGCCGGTCCGTTCATCGCGTTCTTCAAGCAGCACGGCAGTTGGGCATTGCTGATGCTGGTCGCGATCAGCCTGTACCGGATGCCGGATTTCGTGATGGGACCGATGGCCAATCCGTTTTACGCGGATTTGCACATTGCCAAGGAGACAGTCGGCGAAGTGCGCGGCTCGTTCGGCTGGGTTGCCACCTTCGGCGGGATCGCGGTGGCCGGTTTGTTCGCGCTGCGCTTCGGCGTGATCGCGACACTGCTGGTCGGCGGCATCATCGGGCCGGGCTCGATCCTGGCGTTCGCCTACATGGCCCATCATGGCGGCGATCCTCATGTGTTTGCGGCGACGATGGTGATCGACAATTTCTCGCAAGGCTTTGCAGGTGTCGCCTTGATCGGCTACATGTCGAGCCTGACGAACATCGGATACACGGCCACGCAATACGCGCTGCTGAGTTCGTTTTATGCGCTGCCTGGCAAACTACTCAAGGGGTTTTCAGGTGTCGTGGTCGAGAAATTGGCGGCCACCCACGGCTTGCTGGATGCGTATGCTTTGTTTTTCATCGGGGTTGCGTTGCTGGGAATTCCGGCGTTCCTGCTTTGCGTTGTGCTGGCGCTGCGCAAACGCGCGCTGACCGATCCACTCGAAGTGGATGCGCAATAGCAGACGTCTTTATTCGCGGCTGCACGATCGAGCCGCAAACCATCAAGCAGAGTGAATCGCGCCCAATACACGCGGCCCGCGTGCGCCGGTGACTTCGGGCAGGTTGCCGGGGCGTCCAGCGAGTGTTTCGCGTGCGAGCCATGCGAAGCCCATCGCTTCAACCATATCCGGGTCAAGTCCGTAACGTGCAGTGGATTCGATGCGCACATTCGGCATCTGCGCCGCGAGTCGCGCCAGCAGGAACGCGTTGTGCACGCCGCCGCCGCAAACGAGCACTCGCGCAGTCGCAGGCTGGGTTGCGCGCAACGCATCGGCGACAGTGGTCGCGGTGAGTTCGCAGAGCGTGGCTTGCACGTCTTCGGCGCGTAATGTCGCGGCGATCAGATGCGCCTGCAACCAATCCTGATGAAATTGATCCCGGCCGGTGCTCTTCGGAGGCGGCTGCGCGAACCACGGTTCGGACAAAAAGCGCGCAAGCAGTGCTGCATCGACGCGACCGCTGGATGCAAATGCTCCGTTGGCATCGAATGCCGCGCCGAAATGCCGCTGCGTCCACCCATCCATCAATCCGTTTGCGGGGCCGGTATCGAAGCCGCGCACTGCACCCAGCTTTGGAAGCAGCGTGAGGTTTGCGATGCCGCCAAGATTCAGCACCGCGCGATCTTCACCGGCATTGCGCAGAAATGCAGCATGGAATGCTGGCATCAGCGGGGCGCCGTGGCCGCCTGCTGCGACATCACGCGACCTGAAATCCGCGACCGTCGTCATGCCGGTGCGCTCGGCGATCACGCTCGCGTCGCCGAGTTGCAAACTGAAAGGAAACGCGCCGGACGGGCGATGGCGCAGAGTTTGCCCGTGCGAGCCGATCGCACGGATGCGCGCCGGATCGACGCCGCTGTCGACGATCAGTTTTTGAGCGGCATCGGCGAACGCGTTGCCGATTTCCACATGCAGCGCGCCGATCGCATCGAGCGACAACGGCGACGCGTCATGTTGCGACAATGCGAGAACGCGAGCGCGGAGTGCAGCCGGATAGGCGTAGGTGCGACCACGGAGAAATTGCGGCGACCCATCGAAGCCGACCAGCGCGGCGTCGATACCGTCAGCGCTGGTGCCGGAGATCAGTCCGAGATAAAGGTCCGGCTCGACCAAGCGCGCTCAGCCGTGTGCGTGCCGCGTGCGCGCCGAAGCCAGAATCTGGCGCTTCATCGCGCGCTTCACCGATGCGGGTGCGGCGAGGACTTGTTGCGCCAGCACCTGGTGGGTGAGCACTTGCATGCGATTGAGTTGCGCAAGCGCGGTCGCATTCTGCGCGTGGAAGCTTGCCAGCTCGGCGCCAGCCAAGGGCTGCGGTTTCGGCATCGTCACCGACAGCGGATTATGGTACTGGCCGTCGATGCGGAATTCGTAGTGCAGGTGCGGGCCGGTCGCCATTCCGGTCATGCCGACAAAACCGATCGTCGCTCCCTGATTCACATGCGAACCGACATGGTATCCGCCGAATCGTGACATGTGGCCGTATAGCGTGGTGTAGCCGCGGCCGTGGTCGAGGATGATGCAATTGCCGTAGCCGTTCTTCCAGCCTTCGAACTGCACCTTTGCGTCGCCAGCGGCAACGATTGGTGTACCAGTTGGCGCGGCGTAATCGACGCCGGTGTGGCGGCGCATGTAGCCGAGGATCGGATGCATGCGGCCAGCGAGCGTGAAGCCCGACGAGATGCGGGTGAATTCGACCGGCGTACGCATGAAGCTCTTCTTCAGCGGCGTGCCGTCCTGATCGACGAACTCGGTCTTGCCATCCGGATGCGTGTAGCGATACGCGAAGTAACGCTTGCCATTGTTGTCGAAGCTTGCCGCGATGATATCCCCGGTGCGCACTCGCTGGCCGTCGCGCCAGAAATCCTGGTACACGACCTGGAAACTGTCGCCAGGCTGCAGGTCCTGCGCCATGTCGATGTCGTAGGAAAAGATTTTTGCCATCTGGGTAACGGCGGCATCGCTGAGACCAGCCTTCTCGCCGGCGTTGTACAGAGAACCTGCAATCACGCCGCTGGTGGATTCCAGACGCTTCTCGAGCGGGCGATCGACTTGGATGCGGCGGATACTGTCGTCGGATACCTGCAGTTCGACGCGCGTCGTTTCGTTCTTGTTGAAGCGTAATCCGCGCAACATGCCTGGCGTCGGCACGTTGAAGGAAATCTCGTCGCCGTCGCGTAGATGATTGAGGACTTGCTTGGCGCCGGGCTGTGCGAGCACGCGTTGCATCTCGGCGGCTGGAAGATTGAAATCGGTGAACAACGAATGCAGAGTCTGGCCCTTGTGCAGACGCACGAGTTGCCAGTTGGCGATCGGGCTTGCAGTTGCGGGTATGGATAACTTCGGCAGCGACAATGCAAATGTCGCGCGCACTGTCTTCGGTGCATGCAACGTATTGGTGAAACCTGGAACAATCGCGACCACCAGCGCACCCATCGTCGCGAACATGCTTGCCAACATCCAATGTTCGCGTGACCAGCGACCACGAAAGTTGCCGCTGCCGGCTGCGTCCAGGCGCTTGGCCCAGGATTTGGCTTCGCGGGTCAGGGATACGCTATCGTGCCGATGCGTCCCGCCATTGGAATGGGCTGATTGATCCATGCTTTCGGGTCCTCATCCGATTGGCGACCGCCGCACCATAACTTGCTTGAAAGATGCACGTCAAACCATTGTTGCGATTGACTTTTTTTTTCAGCAACAATTAACTTCACTTTAACTTCACATGCCGTTGAAGTAGCTGAATGGCTTGTTATTTACCGTTTTGAGCGCAAAAACAGGACGATCAATGAATGAGATTCAAGGCAGTCTTGAGCTGATTGCGCGGGGCGCCTCCGATATCCTCAAACGCGAAGAGTTGGAGGCACGCCTCAAGCTGGGGCGTCCGCTGCGGGTCAAGGCGGGCTTTGATCCGACTGCGCCGGATCTGCACATCGGCCACACGGTGCTGCTCAACAAGATGCGCCAGTTCCAGGATCTCGGGCACACGGTGATCTTCCTGATCGGCGATTTCACCGGAATGATCGGCGATCCGACCGGCAAGAACGTCACCCGCAAACCGCTCACGCGCGCAGACGTGGCCGATAACGCGCGCACCTATGCCGAGCAGGTGTTCAAGGTGCTCGATCGCGATAAAACCGAATTGCGTTTCAACTCCGAATGGTTCGACCGCATGTCGGCGGCCGACATGATCCGGCTCGCGGCATCGCATACCGTCGCACGCATGCTTGAGCGTGACGATTTCGCGAAACGCTATGCATCGCAACAGTCCATCGCGATCCACGAATTTTTGTATCCGCTGGTGCAGGGCTACGATTCGGTCGCGCTCAAAGCCGATGTCGAACTCGGCGGCACCGATCAGCGCTTCAATCTCTTGATGGGTCGCACGCTGCAGGAGCAGGCTGGACAGCCTCCGCAGATCGTGCTGACGATGCCGTTGCTGGAAGGGCTTGATGGCATCAACAAGATGTCCAAATCGCTCGGCAACTACATTGGCATCGACGAGCCGGCCATCGACATCGTTACCAAGACGATGAAGATCGGTGATGACTTGATGTGGCGCTGGATCGAGTTGTTGAGCTTTGATATATCGATGGCTGAGTTGTCGCGCATGCAGGCCGATGTCGCATCGGGCCAACTCAATCCGCGCGACGCCAAACTTCGTCTTGCGCGCGAACTTGCCGCGCGTTTCCATGATGCAGCCGCGGCCGAGCAGGCTGTCGCGGGGTGGCATGCAGTCGTGCGTGGGGAAGGCGATATGTCGCTTTTACCTCTGCATGAACTCGGCATTCCGGCAGAAGGTCTGCGCATTGCGCCATTGCTGGTTTGTGCGGGGCTTGCGCCCAGCAACGGTGAAGCCTCACGCAAGCTCAAAGAGCGTGCAGTGCGTATCGATAGCGATGTCATTGAAGATGCGCATCGCCTTTTTTTGCCCGGATTCGAGGGTGTGCTGCAGATTGGAAAACGCAATTTTGCGCGCGTGCGACTCGTGGCCACAAAGGGCTGACCTGCCCGACCTCCGGGCAACAGAATGCATGCAAAAAAAGTCCGTCGAGCCCTTGACGTTCATGTCTGAGGCTGTATGATGTGCGGCTCGCTTGGGCGAAAGGCCCCTGCGGATCGGACCGAGAGGTTTGGTCGGTTGGACAGATCTTTGACAGTGTGCGCAGGAAACTTGTGCGGACGCCTGCGGATGGGATCAACAGATCCAATCTT
>JBBQAN010000025.1:0-38356 GCA_038316385.1 Lysobacterales bacterium
CAGGATATCGATGACGACATCGGTAGCCTGTGGTGCGCGGCGATCGATCGCGAACGGCGTTAGCGGCGCCTTGGCCGAATGTGCGGCATATGCAGATGTCGCGCTCATGAATTCGCTCCTGGATGCGGAACAGCCATCGTAGCGGATCGCACGCGCCCAGCACGATGCATGCGCATGCGTACTGTGTTCGCTGGCGCACAGACACCCCCCCCCCCACTGACCGATTGTGATGAGGATGGACCGCCTGTGCTGCATGGAAGCGGCCTTTGCGCACAGCATTTAAGTGCGTAGATCAGTAGATCCAATCGTCACGCTGCATTTACGCGCGCAGGCTCACATTCCAACCGTGCAACCGGTCATCGCGTTGCACTCTGACAAGGAGGTCAGTGATGAAAATCCCGACGATCAGCAGATCATCGATTCTGGGTGGAGCGAAGCTCTCCGCGCTATTTCTTGCGCTGGTTCTGGCCAGCTGCGGCGAGCAGGATGCCCGTCACAACATCGCCGATGTCGGCACCGACGGACCCGCCGATCAGGGCACGCCGGTCATCGCCCCGGAAGGAAACGAGAACGCCGGCGAGAAAGTGTTCCGCGACGAAACCTTCGGCAATGAAGGCTTCTGGACCGACGCCATGCGTTTGCCACAAGGCATCGCGGGCGCACGCGTCACTCCGAATCAGGCGCTCGATCTCGGATTGAATGTGGACCTGGCGCGGGTGCCGATCGGGATCACCCTGGGCGTGGCGGCGCAGCTCCTGCTTGATCCCAGCGGAAAATCCTCGTCAATCCTCAACAATCCCGACAATACAATCAAATTGCTCAACGCCAATGCCGTGGTCGGCTTCGCCGCCAAGGACAACAACGGCGACGGCCACATCGACATCCTGCATGGCGACAAGGTAGGCGCAACCTGCGCCATGTGCCATACGCGCATGGGCTTCTCGGTGCTGCGGCGCCCGCACGGAGGCGCGATCGGTTTTCGGCACGACGGCCTCGCGAGCCATAATCTGGACTTTGGCAGCCTGATCGCGCTTGCGGAAAATTCAAAGGCGTACTATCCGGTTCTCCAGCTTGCATTGAACGCCAATGGCGGCAAGACCCTGGGCCGCGCGCCGACCGGGCTGACGGTCGCTTCGGTGGAGGCGGACGTGGATGCTTACTTGCGCAACAAGGATTACTACCCGGTCGGCATGTTCGACGACAGCCCCGATGGCAATGGCGACCCGATGCACAACTCGGCTTTGTTCCGCCAGGATCTCGCTGGGCCTTACGGCACCGAGGGCGGAATCGGCAGGCTGGATAATTTCAGCAACCTGGTTTACACCGCCTTGCTCGATCCAACCACGCTCACGACGCCTGGCGGTCGCGCGTTCCTCCGGAAGCTCGGCGGCGATGCGGCGGGCAACGAAATTGTCGACAATTACGTGCGCATTCTTGCCAATACCGGCGTGACCAATTACCCGTTTGTGCACGCATCGCCACCGCCCGATCCGGCGATGGCCGGCAGCGAGGATTATCCGCTCGGTGTGCGCGTCGATGAGCAAAAACTGCGCGACTTGAACAGGTATCTCGACGAGCTGCCCGCGCCGCACGGCGTCAGCAGCAGGACTGGCGATGTCAGGCGCGGCGAGGAACTGTTCCGCACCGCAGGCGGCTGCACCGCTTGCCACAATGTCGATCAAAGCCGGCCGGTACCTGCCGGCATCATCCCGATGAAGACCATCTTCCCCGGCGACAATCCGATGGTTCTGCTCGCGCAACGGCTGCCGCCGTTGAACCCGATCCTGAATACGGCCGAGTCGATCTTCGACGACAAGATGGCCGTGGTCAACGCGAGTCAGCGCGGACTCGAACGCGGCGTGGCGATGCCGTTGCTGCTCGATCTCGGGAACAAGCCCAACTTCCTTCACGATGATTCGGTGGCGAGTCTGGATCAATTGCTCGATCCGGAGCGTGGCCCGCAGGCGCCGCACCCCTTCTATCGCGCCGACCCAAAAGACCGTGCGGATATCGCGGCGTTCCTGAAGAGCTTGAGTGCGCGGCCCCGCAGCCATGCTTCAAACCCAAGGTAGTGCAGCGCAGTGGTGGGCATTTTTTGCGCTGATGGCGCGTCGTTTGCGGCACTGCATGACAAAGTCGATACAGACAACTTTTTGAAACGATCCGCGTGAAGGTCGTGAGAAACGATCTTCACAAAATCCTCAACATCGCAAGCGCATCTTTGAAGCGCTGAGGCGATTCGCAATTCCACGTCGCAATACCGCCAGTAAACAATACCGCCGGTAAATCAGTCTCCACAAGGTTTTCAACGCAACAAGCTAGTTCGCGACATCCGACCGTTCGATCGCACGTCTCCGTGCACCATGCATCCAAGGAAGAATCCACATGAAACGCACTACACTCGCAGTCGCTATCGTTGGCCTGCTGTTCGCCGGCACCGCAGTCTCCTCCAGCCATCGCGAAGCGCCGCTGATTACCCAGACGCCGAAAGTCGATGGCACCGATTTCTACATGTTCCGCAGTTACGAATCCGGCCGTGTCGGCTATGTGACGTTCCTGGCGAACTATGACCCGCTGCAGGATCCCAACGGCGCCCCGAACTATTTCACCCTCGATCCCAAGGCGGTGTACGAGATCAAGATCGACACCAACGGCGATGCGGTTCCTGATATCACCTACCAGTTCCGCTTCCAGAACAACTACCAGAACCGCACCATCGCCGTGCACGGCGTCCGGGTCGCGGTGCCGTTGAGCAACATCGGGCCGTTCGGTCCGGCGCCCATGGGAGCAGAAGGCAACAAGAACCTGATCGAAACCTACACAGTCACCAGCATCCGCGGTAATTCCGCGCCAGTGCTCGCGACCAACGTGAGCGAGGGTGGCGGCAGCACCGTCTTCCGCAAACCGTTCGACAACATCGGCACCAAGTCGATCCCCGAGTACGAGGCGTATGCCAACCACCATATCGCCCGGATCGGACTCGATGGTTGCAGCGGCAGCCGCGTATTCGTCGGTCAACGCCAGGAAGGCTTTGCAGTCGCGCTCGGCAAGGTGTTCGACCTGATCCACCTGAATCCGGTTGGCGCGCCGAATGCGAATACCAACGAAGTCGCCGGCAAGAACATCACCACGATTGCGCTGGAGGTGCCGATTTCGTGCCTGACCACCGGCGGCAGCCCGATCATCGGCGCCTGGACGACGGCAAGCCTGCCCAAGTTCGCCAACGGAAGCGGGGCGTTCATGACCCAGGTGTCGCGACTCGGCGCGCCGTTGATCAACGAGCTCATCATCGGCCTGCCCGACAAGGACAAATTCAACGCCTCGCAACCTCACGACGATGCGCAATTCGCGACCTATGTGACCAACCCGACGTTGCCGGCGTTGATCGAAGCCTTGTTCCCGAGCGTGAAGGCGCCGACCAAGTTTCCGCGCACGGACCTGATTGCGGCATTCCTGACCGGCGTGCAAGGTCTGAATCAGCCGACCGGCGTCCGCCCGGCCGAGATGTTGCGCTTGAATACATCGATCCAGCCCAAGCCTGCGGCTTCGCAAAACACGCTCGGCGTGCTGGGTGCCGACACCTCGGGTTTCCCGAATGGTCGACGTCCTGGCGATGATGTAGTGGATATCGAATTGCGCGTCGCGATGGGCGCATTGCTCCCGAGCGCCGATGCTCCGTCCGGTCAGTTGCCCTATACCGACGGCGCTGCGATCAAGGCGACCGATTTCCGCAATATCTTCCCGTACCTGAACACGCCCCTGCCGGGCGCGACCGACGGTACCGCAACGGTTGCGCACCAATAAAGCGATAATTGCACGGCAACACGATGGGTTGGACCCGACGACGCTTCGGCGTCGTCGGTTTTTTTTGCGGCCGTTATCCTGCGACCATTCCGAACAAATCAGCCAAATAACGGACGTCAGACCGTCGTGCGAATCGTGCGTGCGAAATCCCGAAACGGTACTGCGTGGCGGCCAATGGTACTTGCCGCGCTGCTGATCTATATCGGACTCGGCAACACAGCTCAGGCAGCCGATCAAAGCGATCCCTACGTTCCTGCCAGCGACAGCACCGTCCTCGAACATCTGCCATCGACCAGCGATCCGCGTGTGCGCCGGTTCGATGCGCTCAAGCAGCAAGTTGCCGCGAACCCCAGCGATGTGAAACGTGCGACTGCCCTGTCTCGCGCGTACCTCGACTACGGACGCGATACCGGCGATGCGCGCTATCTCGGCCGTGCGCAAGCGGTGATCGCACCGTGGGTCGCGAAACATCCGCCGTCCGACGACGCCTTGCTGGTGCTGGCCACGATTCTTCAGAGCCGTCACCAGTTCGCTGAGTCGCGGCGGATTCTGCAAGCGCTTCTGCAACGCGACGAGGACAATACGCAGGCATGGCTCACGCTTGCGTCGGTTGCGCTGGTGCAGGGCGACATGGACGAGGCGCATCGCGACTGCGTGCATCTGCTCGGCAATTCCGATGGACTGATCACCGCCGGTTGCATCGGCTCGTGGAATGCCGTGAACGGCAACGCGCAGAGCTCGCTGCACGTCATCGACGCCCTGTTGCAGCAGGAACCGAACGAAACACCCGCCCTGCAATCGTGGGCGCACGGATTGCTGGCGGATGCGGCGAAAATTCTCGGGCAAACCGATCGCGCCGATGCGGAATTCAAGAAGGCTTTGCTGCTCGCGCCTGGCGATAATTTCGTGCTGGCTGATTACGGCGACTTCCTGCTCGATAACGGGCGCGCGCAGGATGCGCTGGAACTGATGCGCGGCTACGAACAATCGGACACCTCATTTCTGCGCAAGGTGCTGGCGGAATCGGCGCTTAAACTGCCGGCGGCGAATGCCGATATCCAGCAAATGGCCTCGCGCTTCCGCGATCTCGAACAACGCGGAGACAAACGCCTGTACGGTCGCGAGGAAGCACGCTTCGTGCTTCAAATGCAGCACGATCCAGTGCGCGCCTTGCAATTGGCGCAAGCCAACTGGGTCATCCAGCGCGCGCCGGAAGACATTCGCATCTACCTGGAAGCGGCGCTCGCCGCTGGCAAGCCTGCTTCCGCAAAACCCGTGCTGGATTTTCTGCAACACACGCATTTCGAGGAACCGATTGTTCGCGCGCTCGCGGCGCGGGTTTCCAAGCAGCTTGATGCCGCCAACCCCGCAACCAAGGCATCGCATTGAAACTTCGCATCGTCCTGCTCTCGCTGATCGCTTTGCTCGCATTCCCTTGCGCAGCTCTCGCGCACAAGGAAAGCGATGCGTATCTGACCTTGCGCACCGACGCGGCCAATCCCAACGTGCTGCGCGGGCAATTCGATATCGCGTTGCGTGATCTTGCATTCGTGATCGACATCGACACAAATCAGGACAGCGCGGTGACCTGGGGCGAGGTCAAGGCACATCGCGACGCAATCGAGCGTTACGCGCTGGGCGGGCTGACGATCAAGGGCGATGGCCTCACTTGCGAAACGCATCCGACCAATCAAAAGATCGATGCGCATAACGATGGTGCCTACGATGTCATTTATTTCGATGCGGTCTGCGACAAGGAAATTCCGAATCGTCTGACGATCGTGTATCGATTGTTTCAGGATGTTGACCCCTACCATCGCGGCATCGTGACAATCCATGCCGGCGATCGCGTTGCCGGCGCAGTGCTCGGACCGAAGACGCCGTCCGCAACGCTCGACCTGCGCGAACCGGATCGCTGGAGCCAGTTCAAGAGTTTCATGGTCGATGGCATCTGGCACATCTGGACCGGCCCCGACCACCTGCTGTTCATCCTGTCGTTGCTGTTGCCGGCGGTATTGATCAGGCGCGTATGGGTCGCCTCGCCGCCGCAGTTGTTGCCACTGCCGCCGCCGGACGCGCCCGCAGATACCCGCTGGGCTCCGGCGACAAGTTTGTGGCGCGCGATGATCGAGTTGATCAAAGTCGTTTCCGGATTTACGGTTTCGCATTCGGTGACGTTGACATTATCTGTGCTGGGCTACGTGAACTTGCCAAGCCGTCTCGTCGAATCCGGCATCGCGCTGTCGATCATCGTCGCCGCCCTCAATAATATCTATCCGGTGGTGACCCGCCGCGCATGGGTCGTCGCATTCGCGTTCGGATTCATCCACGGACTCGGCTTCGCGAGCGCGCTCGCCGGGCTGTCGTTGCCGCCCGCCGCGATGGCCGCCTCGCTAGGCGGCTTCAGCCTGGGCGTGGAACTCGGCCAGGAATCGATCGTGCTGCCGTTCCTGCCCATCGCATTCCTGTTGCGCAAGACGCGTTTCTATCAAGTCGGCGTCGTGCGCTGGGGATCGTTGGCGATCATCGCCATCGCGACGCTATGGCTGATCCAGCGCGCATTCGCTGTGGTGATTCCAGGCACTGCTTTCCTGACGCCGTCCTGATCACGTTTCCGGCGCTCGAACCGCCTCATGCGCTACGCTAGTCGCATCATTTCCATGCGCGGAGCACGCCATGCCATCGTTCGATATTGTTTCCGAAGTGGACAAGCACGAATTGACCAACGCGATCGACCAGGCTAATCGCGAGTTGGACTCACGCTTCGATTTCAAGGGCAGCGATGCGCGCTTCGAGCTTGCCGATTCCGAAGTGACCCAAATTGCGCCAAGTGACTTCCAGCTCAAACAGATGCTCGACATCCTGCGCGGGCGCCTGATTGCACGCGGCATCGACATTCGCTGCCTCGACATCGGCGAGCCCTTGATCAATCTTGCCGGCGCGCGACAGACGGTTACGATCAAGCAAGGCATCGAACAACCGAGCGCCAAGAAGATCGTCGCCGCGATCAAGGCCGCGAAGCTCAAGGTCGAAACCTCGATCAACGGCGACAAGCTTCGCGTGAGCGCAAAGAAGCGCGACGACTTGCAAACCGCAATGCAACTGTTGCGCAAGACCGATCTGGAACTGCCATTGCAGTTCGAGAATTTCCGTGACTGATGATGATCCGATCGCACTGACCAGACACTGGCTCGAACGCGGTCATCGGCCTCAACCTGTGTCCGTTCGCGAAAGCGGTGTACGTCAAACAGCAGATACGCTTCGTCGTCAGCGATGCGAACACGCCGCAAGCGCTGCTTGAATTTCTCGTCGCCGAACTTGTCCATTTGCGTGACGCCGATCCGCAGACTATCGACACCACGCTGCTGATCCTTCCTCACGTCCTGCAAGACTTCCTCGACTTCAACGACTTCCTCGACATCGCCGAAACCGCGCTCACCCGGCTCGACCTCGACGGCGAAATTCAGATCGCGAGTTTTCATCCTGACTATCGCTTCGACGACTGCGTTGATGACGCGATCGAGAATTACACGAATCGCTCACCGTTTCCGATGCTGCACCTGCTACGCGAGGTGAGCGTGGAACGCGCCGTGGCAGCCTTTCCGCAGGCCGATGCGATCGTGGAGCGCAACAAGGCGACGCTCGGGCGGCTGGGTCTGGAAGGATGGAAGCGGCTGCTGGATTTGCCGCAACCTGAAGGTGCGGGCGTACTGTCCGACGCGGCGGGATGACGCAGGCAGCAAGCGCTCCAATTTCGCGGTCGAACACTCTAATTGCGCAACGCTGTGGGATCACGGGCGATGCGCACATGGCGACTTGAAGAATTCGCTCCCGACATGACCGGATCCGCGATCAAACGGCGTGTTACTCCATGGATCGGGTCGATCCCTATCACTCTCAAGGAGCTAGTCATGAAGAAGCATCTGTTGATGATCGCGGTTTCCGCGTGTTTCGCGACGGCAGGCATTGCCCAAGCCGCCCCAACCCCAAGCATGCAGCTGGCACAGAATCATCCGAACGCTAGCAGCGCGCAGCTCTCAACGGCGCAGCGCGGTGCGATCGTGGCTCAGATCGTTCGCGCTTGGGGACCGTTCGTGCAGCAGGTCCATCAAACCAGCGTCGGCGCTTGGGCTGGACGCATGCAGGGAACTTTCGCCGCAGCTACCGACAGCAACCTGCAGCGCGCTGCCGGCATGAAGACCTTCCAGGGCATGATGGACGCGCTGCTCGGCCAGCATCTGACGGATGCTCAAGTTACCGATTCGCTGGCATTGCAGGCTGAGGTCCTCAAGTCCGGGGGCAGGCCGGCACTGCTTGGCAGCACCACGGCGGATCTGGTTTATACGCCGCTAGTGCCCTGCCGCCTTGCCGATACTCGCGTCGTCGGCGGCCCGATTACCGGGGGCGGCACACGTGGCTTCTTTGGTTGGGTGCTTTCGAACTACAGTTCGCAGGGCGGCAGCAGCACCAATTGCGGCGTACCGAACAACCCGTCTGCGCTGATGCTCAATTTCACGGTGGTCAATGCCACAGCATCCGGCTGGCTGACCGTATTCCCGTTCGGCACAACCAAGCCACTTGCCGCTAACCTGAACTACGCTCCCGGCCAAATTGTCGGCAACGAAATCGCCGCCAAAATGACGATCGGCTCGGCCACGTCCGACTTCAGCATTTACGCCCAAGGCACGACGGACGTGGTGATCGATGTCGTCGGTTATTTCATGGCGCCGCAGGCGACGGCTTTGGACGTTATAGACACAGGGTCAACTGATTATCAATTTGTTCCAGGGGAAACTGACAGCGTGATCAAAGTGTGTCCGACGGGTTATACCATCGCAGGTGGCGGTTGTGACACGGGAGACAGCAGCGGGAAAACGGTCATAATTGGCAATTATCTTATTAATAATGGTCAAGATTGCGCTTTTACAAATAATAACACCGTCACCGAGAGGGTCAGTGTACGCGCGCATTGCGTCAGAACTCCAGGCCGTTGATTCGACAAGAATGAGCGGCTCAATGGGTCGGTTGCGAGATTGGCCCATTGATGACAGGAGCCGTCATTTAAACTTGCAACTGCAAGTCACTTGCTAATGACGCATCCAGTACACGCCATTGGCCCGGCGCAAGACCATCGAGCGTCCATCCGCCGATCCGGCTGCGATGCAGCGCCTCGACATGATTGCCGACTGCAGCGAACATCCGCCGTACTTGGTGGTAGCGACCTTCGGTGAGCGTAAGTCGGGCAGTACGCGCACCAAGAACTTCCATCGGTACCGGTGCAAGCGGCGTCTGTTCCGATTCCAGCATCAAATTACCGCTGGCAAATAATGCGATTTCGTCGCCACGCATGTCTCCGGCAAGCGTGACTTCGTACACTTTGGATAAATTCGATTTCGGCGACACGATCCGGTGCAGCAGCACCCCATCGTCGGTCAACAACAATAAGCCGGAGGTGTCGCGATCGAGGCGGCCGACCGGCGAGATGATCGGTTTGCGCAAACGAAACCGCAGCGGCAGCAAGTCGTACACGACGTTGCCCGGATCGCGCGTCGAGCACGTGTATCCGACCGGCTTGTGCAGCATCAACACGATGCCCTGCGCGGGATCGAGCGGGTCGCCATCGATGCGCACATCCGCATGTGCGCTGGAATCGTCCGCATACAGCACGTCGCCAGCCGCATCGGTGATGCGCCCATCGCGAAACATTGCGGCAACCTCTCTGCGACTGCCGTATCCGAGATTCGCGATCTGCTTGAGCAGTTTCATGGTGTGTCGTCGATCATGGGGCCATGACCGCTTCGATAACCTTGAAACCGCGCTCGCTCGCAACGGTGCGTACTGAATCGAAGCGCTCGTTCAAGATCGATTCGTAGGGCAGATGCCGATTGGCGACCAGCCACAGGCGTCCGTGCGGATCGAGTGCATCCGCTGCGGCGGCGATGAACGCGCGTCCGAGCTCCGGCAGATCGGCGCGACCCTGGTGAAACGGCGGATTGGTCACAATGAAATCGTAGCGCTGCGGCAGGCCGCTGGTTACGTCGTGCCAGTAGTAGTCGAGCTTCGTTGTCGTCGGGCTCGTTGCAAGATTCAATCGCGCCAGATTTGATCGCGCCAGTTCGAGCGCGCGCGCATCGGCTTCATACAGATCGAGCGACGTCGCATGTATGCAGCGCGCGAGCACTTCCGCCGACAGATAACCATAGCCCGTGCCGAGATCCGCGCCACGTCCGGACAGATCGTCGGGAAGATATGCGCCCAGCAGCTCCGATGCGGCATCGATCCGATCCCATGCAAACACGCCGGGTCGGCTCATGAAGCGTCCATCGGCGATCGGCCGCAGCGCATCGAGGAGTATCCATTTTTCGAGCAACGCACGATCCAGAGTTTCTTCGCACAATGTCGCCCAGAACACGCGGCAATGATTCTTGCTGATGCTGCGCAACGGCCCGAGCAACCTGTGCATGTCGGACTCCCCGGAACGCGCGCCTTCGTTGTTCGCAATACTCGCGACGAGCGTGCCACCTACCATCGTGCATCGCACTGCGCGCGCCAGATCCGCGCGCGCCTGTTCGCGCTGGCGCGGCGGCAACAACAAGACCAATGGAAATGTTTCATCATCAGTCATTGCGACAACCGTCAGGCCACCGCGTTGCAGTGCATCGGCATACGGCTTGAACGTCTGCTCGCACACCAGTTTTTCCAACGGCATCGCGCGCAGTGGCCAACCGTCGCGCGCATGCGCAAACAGCACGCGCCCATTCCGCGGCCACGCAAGCGCACCGGTCGCGAACGGCAGCATCAGGGTTGCGAGCGCCGCATCATCGTCGCGGCCGAATGCGGTTTTCGCACTCAAGATCGTACTCCGCCAAATCGATGTGCAAGTTTATCGCTTCCGCGCAGCGCTCCGCAGTTGTCGCCGTTGGCGCGTGAAGAAGCCTTCACGCAAATCTTCACGACGCCTCCACTGCGCTGCATCCAGGATACGTGTACCGAACGCACTGCCGCGTTGCACGACGCGCACCGTCGGTCCGGTTTTTCATCGTTCCACACGTCCTTACACTCAATCAGGAGTCACATCATGAAAATTCGCAGCCTTTCAATCGCACTCGCCGCAACGCTGGCCCTCTCGACCGTCGCGATGGCCGCCGACAACATGGCCGCCGATAATTCGATGGGCATGAGCGACCACTCGATGTCCATGCACGATCCGATGGTTGGCGGCGCGGCGATGTACGCCAACAAGGACATCATTGACAACGCGGTCAATTCGAAGGATCACACCACATTGGTCGCTGCGGTCAAGGCCGCTGGCCTCGTCGACACGCTGAAAGGTCCGGGTCCGTTCACCGTGTTCGCGCCGACCAATGAGGCATTCGCCGCGCTGCCCGCCGGCACCGTCGATACACTGCTTAAACCCGAGAACAAGGCGATGCTCGCCGGGGTGCTGACTTATCACGTCGTGCCGGGGCGCCTGGATACCACAGCACTGGATGCGCAGATCAAGGCAGGCGGCGGCAAGGCGATGCTCAAGACTGTGCAAGGTGGCGAACTCACCGTGATGGGCCACGGCAAGCATCTGACCGTTACCGACGCAAAGGGCAACACCGCGCATATCACGATCGCCAACGTGTACCAGAGCAATGGCGTGATTTTGGTGGTGGACAAGGTGCTGATGCAGTAAGCAAGGAACGCAGTCCGTCAATGGATTGACGACAGCAAAGGGCAGCTTCGGCTGCCCTTTTTGATGGGCAGGATGCGCGAATGCCGCGTGCGCATGGATGCGCAGGAGCGGCTTCCTGGCGTCATCCGGGCACCCGTTGATCGCTCGACGCTAGAATGCGTCGATCGCCTCGTCTGGAATCTGCATGATCCTCGGATTATTTGCATCGTTGCTGCTCGCATCCGCAGGCGCCGCGGAAGCTTCCATTCCTGCCGACGAGACGCCGATCGCCTGCGAGAACTGCGCCGACTGGAACCAGCCGCAAGCGCCGTTCCACATTTTCGGAAACACGTATTACGTCGGCATGCATGGCTTGTCGTCGGTGCTGATCGCGACAAAGTCCGGCTTGATCCTGCTCGACGGCGACCTGCCGCAATCGGCGCAGCGCATCGCCGAGCACATCAAGACGCTAGGCTTCGATGTGCACGACGTGCGGCTGATCCTGAATTCGTACACGCATTATGATCATGCTGGCGGAATCGCCGCGCTGCAAAGGATCAGCGGTGCGAACGTGGCCGCCAGCGCGCTGGCGGCGGTTGCATTGCAGAACGGCGCAGTGTCGGCAGACGATCCGCAGTTCGATTCAGGCAAGGCGATGCGGTTTCCGCCGGTCGCGCATGTGCAAGCCGTGCTCGACGGCGAAACGATTTCGCTCGGCGACACTGCCGTCACCGCGCATTACACGCCAGGACATTCGCCCGGTGGAACGACCTGGACCTGGCACAGTTGCGAGAAGCTGCGTTGCATCGACTTCGTGTATGCCGATAGCCTGAATGCACTGTCGGCCGGCGACTTCCGCTACAGCGACCCGACGCGCAATCCGGCAACCGCCGACATCTTGCGCCACAGCATCGCGATCGTGCGCGACTTGCATTGCGACGCGATGATCAGCGTGCATCCGGATGCGAGCGGCGTGTTCGACAAGGCTGCGGCGAATGCGCGCGATTCATCGACGAATGCGTTTCTCGATCCAGGCGCGTGCCGCGCCTACGCCGACGATGCGCAGAAACGTCTTGATGGGCTATTGAAGAAAGAGCGCGCAACGGCGCCGAACTAAGCGATGCAGCCACATCGCATTGAGAGACCCGCCATTGCAGGAAACGCAGCAATCAACGTGCGTTATTTCGCGAACGCCGGTGTCACCCGCCATACGGCGTTGCCCACGTCGTCGGCGACCAGCAGCGCGCCGCGCTTGTCGATCGCCACACCGACCGGTCGTCCGCGGGCACTGCCGTCCGGATCGAGGAAACCGGTCAGCACGTCCTCCGGCATGCCTGCCGGGCTGCCATTTGCAAACGGCACGAAGATCACCTTGTAGCCGCTGTGCGGATTACGGTTCCACGATCCGTGCTGTCCGACGAATGCGCCGTTCGCGTAATGCGGCCCGAGCAATGCGCCGGTGTAGAACACCAATCCCAGTGATGCGGTGTGCGGGCCGAGCGCGTAGTCGGGCTTGATCGCGGTGGCCACCAGATCCGGTCTTGGCGGCTTCACGCGCACATCGACGTGCTGGCCGAAGTAGCTGTAAGGCCAGCCGTAAAATCCGCCGTCCTTGACCGACGTCATGTAATCCGGCACCAGATCGCTGCCGATTTCATCGCGTTCGTTGACGGCCGTCCACAGTGATCCGCTTTGCGGATTCCGGGCAAGACCGTTCGCATTGCGCAGGCCCGATGCGAACGTGCGCGACGTACCGGTTGCGCGATCAATCTCGATGATGCGAGCGCGGCCTGCTTCCTGCGCGATGCCGTTCTCGCCGACATTGCTGTTGGAACCAATCGTCACGTAAAGCTTGCTGCCGTCACGACTCGCCAGAATATTCTTGGTCCAGTGATGGTTGATCGGGCCGGCAGGCAGATCGAACAATTTTGTTGCGGTCGCATCGATCCGGGTTTCGCCATCGCGATACGGGAATCGCAGCACCGCATCCGAATCGGCGACGTAAAAGTCGTTGCCGACCAGCACCATCCCGAACGGCGAGTGCAGGTTTTGCAGGAAGATACTGCGCGTATCGACGACACCATCGCCATTGCTGTCGCGCAACAACGTGATCCGGTTCGCGCTCGGCGTCCCTGCGCCGGCTTCCTTCATTTCGTGCTTCATGATAGCGCCACGTATGCCCTTGCTGTCGTCCGGTTTCGGCGGCGCATTGGTTTCGGCCACTAGCACATCGCCATTCGGCAGCACGTACAGCCAGCGCGGGTGATCGAGTCCGACTGCGAAAGCGCGCACCGACAAGCCGGATGCGGCGATCGGCGTCGCACCGTTATTCCAACCGGTAGCCGGGGCGATATTGACCGTGGGAATCAACGTGTGGTTCGGCTCGGGCAGGGTGGGATTCGGGCCGCTGCCTTGCAAGACGGACAACGTTGCCTTGTCGCCGCAACTCGCGATGCCGACCAATGCCAGTCCCGCACACAACGTGTAAACGACGATTGACACGCGCATCCTGTACCTCCGTCCGGTTTGGATTGTTTGCACGAGCTTCACTGCGCGTGCGGATCGATTTTCGCATGCCGGACAGGCGCAACGGCGATATGCGTGACGAATGGAGGGGCTTGCTTCAGGTTGATCGCATAGCTCGCTGCCACAAACGCGATCAGGGATGCTCGGGTTCGATGTGCACGCGTTCGCGGCGTAACAGGTACAACCCGCTGGCGATGATGATCGCCGCACCGACCCAGGTCATCGCATCGGGCAACACACCCCAGAGGGTGAAGTCGAGAGTCATGCTCCAGCCCAGCGCCGTGTATTCGAGCGGCGCGATCAATGATGCTTCACCATGGCGGAATGCTTCAGTGATCGCGTATTGCCCGAGCGAGCCGCTAACGCCGACACCAGCGATCCATATCCAGTCCGATTGCGCGATCGGTATCCAGCCGGACACGGCGCAGAGTCCCGCGCCGAGCGTGAGCAACAGCATCAACCAGACCACCATCGCCTGGGTGCTGTCGGTACGCGACAGCACGCGCCCCGTAATCGCGGAAATCGCGTAGCCGAACGCGGCCAGCAATACCGCGAGACCGGCGACGCTGACGACTCCATCGCCACTTGGCCGCAGCGCGACGAGCACGCCCGCCATACCGATGAAGATTGCGGTCCAGCGCCGCGGCCCGACGCGTTCGCGCAGAATCGGTACCGATAGTGCGGTGATCAACATGGGCGCAATGAACGAAATTGCATATGCGCTCGAAATCGGCATCCGGTGCAAGCCATAGACGAAGGCTTCCAGCATCGCCACGCTGATCGAGCCGCGCAACAAATGCAAAGGCCATCGCACCCGCAACAATGGCCGCCAGCCTGTCGTCGCCAGTGCCCAGGTCAATACCAGCGGCAACGACGCCGCACCGCGCAGCGCCGCGATCTGGAGCGGCAGATAATGCGCAGACAGCGATTTCATTCCCGCGTCCATGAGCGAGAACAGTCCGACCGCCGCGAGCATCGTGAGAATCGCGCGCGTATTGCCTGCATTGCGTGCGGTCATGTGCGGAATATTGCAAACAGCTCAAGCGACATGTCGCAGTGACTCCATCAAAGTCGCGCGACTTTGCGATGACCTTGCATTCTTGGCAAGCATCAGTGGTTTTGATGCGCGAATGCCGCAGGCGCCCTGCAAAAAAAGCCGGCATTCCTGCCGGCCTTGGTGACACTTGTTGTGGAGATCAATTCTGCGCGAGCTGGCTCAGCGCGAGATCGTGAACTCGCCCACGTCCACGCCGATGTTCACGCCTTCGCCATTGCCTGCCAGCGCAAGCGAGACGGGACCCTTTGTGAGGACCTGCGCCTCGCCGGATTTCACCACGCCTGCATTCGCGCTCGCCTGAGCATAGCGTCCAAGCACATCAGTCATGCGGTGCACGTCGGTGAACTTGCCCTTGCCGTCGTCGATATGCCATTTTCCGACGGTCAGTCCGATTGCTCTCGCGGCGACATGCACGCGCATCGACTTGCCGTTTTCACAAGTGATGGTGCCCGAACCGGTGGTGTGCTTGTAGATCAGCGACCAGCCGGTCAAGTTGTAGTGGAGGGTGCAACCCAAGTCTGCATCGGCAGCTGCTGCTGGCAGCGATGCCGACATCGCGAGGGCGCATACCGTCGCGGCGGCGATGGAAAGTAGTGTCCGTTGCATGTTAGTGCTCCTTGGTGAGGGGATCTTCGAATGAACCCGTGCCACAGTGTGCATGTTTAACCTGAACGAAAGAGAAAATCATCGATCCCGGTTACACGAACCGTTCATCGCCGTGTCGATTTCAAGCGCAATCAATCCAGGCCTGCAATTTGCCGCAACGCTTCCTCGAATGCCTGCGCTGGCTGGCCACCCTGGATCAAATGGCGCCCATTGATGATGACCGACGGCACCGCCTGGATTCCCTGTTCGATGTAGTGGCGCTCCTGCGCGCGCACCCCGGCGGCGTAGGTGTCGGTCGCAAGGACTTGCCCTGCCCGCTCTGTGTCCAGACCCGCGTCGCCCGCGATCCTCGCGAGAACGCCGTGCGCGGACACGTCCTCTCCATCGGTGAAATACGCGTGCAGCAAAGCATGCTTGAGTACGCGTTCGGATTCGCGGCTTTCCAGCCCCGCCCAATGCAACAGGCGGTGCGCGTCGAAGGTGTTATAGACGCGGTCACGCGCGTTGAACACGAAGCCGAGTTCTGCTCCGCGCGCGCGCAGCACCTCGCGGTTGCGCTCGAGTTGTTCAGGCGTCGAGCCGTATTTGCGCCGCAGGTGTTCGGTCGCATCCTCGCCTTCGGATGGCATCTGCGGATTGAGTTCGAACGGCTGGAAATGGATTTCGACCGCGATGCGATCGCCGATTCGATCCACTGCCTGCTCCAGCGATTTCAGGCCGACCGCGCACCACGGGCAAGACACATCCGACACGAAATCGATCCGGACAGGGATCGGACTGGAGTTGTTTGAAATCGTCATTGAAACACTCGCTCGCGCCTTGCCGTCGCACCTCGCAACGGCTTGCACGATCAAGATGCGGGTGACGCCAGCGCAATCAAGCACAGGGCGCGCTTGCCTTTCGCCAAGGGCAGGATTTCACCAGCAGCTAAACGGCTGCCTGGCCCAGCTTTGCGCATAACGGCGGCGATTGGCAGAGGCGTAACCGCTGCTATCGCCATAACCGATGCCGAAATCGCGTTCACGATGCGCAGGCCGCACTCGATCACAGATTCGAGCGCAGGGACCCTGTTGCGTCGACGTCGGTGCCGAGGGAGCGTGGTGGGAGTTCATGGTGATTCCTTGTGATTTGGTGTGCTGGTAATGTATTACACCGAATCGAATCCGCCATGGGCCGAAAGTCACGACCTCAGCAGTCCTTCATCGAATCTGTATGAAACCGCTGCAAAGTCGTCTTGATTGGAGGCATGTCCGTCGATCTCCGAAATCCCTGCATGCCAGCACATCGCAAGGGTGAGCTGACACGCTCGCACCCGAACGACAAGGGATGAATTCATCTCGCACAGCGCGCGTTCGGATGAAAATTGCAGAATCAAGAAAATAATGTCCTGTGCTCGAAGCAGTTGATCGATGGATATGGACGCTGAACGAACCAATCACGCTTAACCAAGGCCTTACATCGGTCCACTGGGCGGAAGTTAAAATGTCTTCCATCGCGGACGCCCGCATACTTCGGAAGAAACCTCAGATGACGATCCGCACCAGCAGTTTGGCAATCGGCCTGATTCTCGTTGCCGGGATGGCCACGTCGGGCGCGTATGCCCACGAGCACGATCATGACCACGACGGCATGGGCATGATGGAAAAGATGGATACCAATCACGACGGGATGATCTCCGCAGACGAACATGCCGCGTACGCGAAGTCGATGTTCGAGAAGATGGACGCCAACCACGACGGCATGATCAGCAAGGCCGAAATGGAGTCCGGCAAAAAAATGATGCATGAAGAGCATGAGCGCAACGAAGATCACGAACACATGGATAAAGACGAACCCATGGAAATGGACAAGGACAAGGACGCGATGCACGACGACGCTCCGCCGCCACCGCCGACCAAGTAAGTCTTCGTCCTGCCGTATTCATCGATCCGACCACGTTGATCGGTACGAAGCGCTGCATCCGAATGGATCAGCGCTTCGTTTTTCTGATCTACCGCAGAATTTTTGTTCGGCTGCGCAAAATCACTGATGCGTCTACATTCCCGCTGACGCTTCCATTTGCATGTCATGGCCGAGGGCATTTCGTCCATGCTCAATTTGCCGTCGCGATTCGTGTCCATGCAACGACGGGTTATCCTGTCGGTTCAGATTCCCTGACGCGTTCAACGAGACCTGTCCATGACCGATTCACCTCCCGACCGCCTCGCGATGGATGCGCGTAGCCCGTTTCACGATGCCGGCGTGATCGAGCGCGGCGTGGGCATCCGATTCAAGGGCGAGGAGAAAACCAATGTCGAGGAATATTGCGTCAGCGAAGGATGGGTGCGGCTGCCGTTTGGCAAGTCGCTCGACCGCCGCGGCAACCCGATGACGATCAAGGTGAGTGGCGAGGTCGTGCCTTACTTCCTCGACACGAAAACGGCGAACGATCGACTGCCGGAATAACCGCTACAGTTCGATTGGACGGCGATCGTTGGCCGCTTCCTGATTATGCAGCGCAGGCCGTCACATAGATTTTCATGCACCCAGAGGATTCCCCTTGTCTGCGTCGATCTTCCAGGTCTTGATCGCGCGCGACACGTCGGTCGGATTCATCTTGCCATCCGCAGCGAGCGCAGCAATTGCCGCATGCGCGATATGGAAGCGATCGACTTCGAAGAACTGGCGCAGGTTCGCGCGCGTGTCGGAACGGCCATAACCGTCAGTGCCCAGCACGGTGTAGCGCATCGGCACGAAGGCGCGGATCTGATCTGGATAGGCACGCACATAGTCGGTAGCGGCAATCGCCGGGCCTTGGCAACCTTCCAGGCATTGCGCGACGTACGACTTGCGCTGACTCTTGGCTTCCGGATGCAACGCGTTATGGCGCTCCGCATCAAACCCATCACGACGCAACTCGGTGAAGCTCGGGCAACTCCAGATGTCGGCCTTGACGCCGAAATCCTTGTCGAGCAATTCCGCTGCGGCGATCACTTCGCGCAGGATCGTGCCGCTGCCAAGCAGTTGCACACGCAGTTCGCCCTTCTTCGGCTTGCCCGCGTCGGTGAGCAAATACATGCCCTTGATGATTCCTTCCGCCGCGCCTTCGGGCATTGCCGGATGGGTGTAGTTTTCGTTCATCAGGGTGAGATAGAAATACTCGTCGCACTGCTCGGTGAGCATGCACTGCATGCCGTACTGCATGATCACCGCGACTTCGAACACGAAGGTCGGATCGTATGGCCTGCAATTCGGGATCGCGCCTGCGAGCAGATGCGAATGACCATCTTCGTGCTGCAGTCCCTCACCATTGAGCGTGGTGCGGCCCGCGGTTGCACCGAGCAGGAATCCGCGCGCGCGCATGTCGCCGGCGAGCCAGCACAGATCGCCGATGCGTTGCATGCCGAACATCGAATAAAAAATGAAAAACGGCAGCATCGGCAGATTGTTGGTGCTGTAACTCGTCGCCGCCGCAAGCCAGCTACAAAACGCACCGGCCTCGGTGATGCCTTCCTGCAACACCTGCCCGGCCTCGTCTTCGCGATAGAACATCAGTTGTTCTGCGTCCATCGGCTTGTACTTCTGCCCGAACGGCGCATAGATGCCGATCTGCCGGAACAATCCCTCCATGCCGAACGTGCGCGCCTCGTCGGCGACGATCGGTACCACCCGCGGGCCGACCTGCTTGTCGCGCAGGATGATGTTGAGCGCCTGTACGAACGCCATCGTGGTGCTGTTCTCGCGCTCGCCGCTGGATTGCAGCAGTCGCTCAAACACTTTGAGTTCCGGCGCCTGCAAGGTCTCGTCGGACTTCTGCCGACGTTGCGGCAGCGATCCACCCAGCGCCGCGCGACGTTCGGCAAGATATTTCGCCTCGGGCGAATCCGCGCCCGGGTGATAGAACGGCACCGACGGCAGTTGTTCGTCGCTTACCGGAATCCTGAAACGGTCGCGGAACGCCTTGATGGACTCGTCGTCCATCTTCTTCTGCTGATGGGTGATGTTCTGCGCCTCGCCGGCCTTGCCCATGCCGTAGCCCTTCACCGTCTTGGCAAGGATCACGGTCGGCTGGTCCTGATGCGCGGACGCTGACGCATACGCTGCATACACCTTGTGCGGATCGTGGCCGCCACGATTCAACCGCCAGATATCGTCGTCCGACATGTTCGCGACCATCGCCGCGGTCTCCGAATATTTGCCGAAGAAATGCTCGCGCGTATAGGCGCCACCGAACGCCTTGCAGTTCTGGTATTCGCCATCGACTGTTTCCATCATCAGCTTGCGCAACACGCCCTTGTCGTCCTGTGCCAACAGCGGATCCCAGTAGCTGCCCCAGACAACCTTCAGCACATTCCAGCCAGCGCCGCGAAAGCTGCCTTCAAGCTCCTGGATGATCTTGCCGTTGCCACGCACCGGCCCATCCAGACGTTGCAGGTTGCAGTTGATGACAAAGACCAGATTATCGAGTTGCTCGCGTCCAGCGAGTGCAATCGCGCCGAGGCTTTCCGGCTCGTCGGTTTCGCCATCGCCGAGGAAGCACCACACCTTGCGATCGCTGACCGGCATCAAGCCGCGGCCTTCGAGGTATTTCCAGAAGCGCGCCTGGTAGATCGCCGCGATCGGGCCGAGGCCCATCGACACCGTCGGCGTCTGCCAGAAATCCGGCATCAGCCACGGGTGCGGATAGGAAGGAATGCCGCGCCCGCCGGTTTCCATGCGGAAGTGATTGAGCTGGTCTTCGGTCAAACGCCCTTCGAGGAACGCGCGCGCATAGATGCCAGGCGACGAATGGCCCTGGATGTAAAGCAGGTCGCCCGGATGGCCATCGTGCGGCGCACGCCAGAAGTGATTGAAGCCGACGTCGTACAGGGTCGCCCCCGAGGCAAAGCTTGCGATGTGCCCGCCCAAATCGCCGGGCTTGCGATTTGCGCGCACGACCATCGCGAGCGCATTCCAGCGGATCCACGAACGGATGCGCCATTCCAGCGTCGCGTCGCCGGGGCTATGCGCCTGCTTCTGCGTTGGAATCGTGTTGATGTACGCGGTCGTCGGCGCGAACGGAATTTCCGCGCCTGCGCGGCGCGCCTCGTCGGCCATGCGCTCAAGCAGGTAATGCGCACGCGCGCCACCATCGGCCTGGATGACCGCCTTGATCGAATCGATCCACTCATTGGTCTCGACGGCATCGGTATCCGGCGCATTGTCCGGGTCTGGCATCGTTTGCTGCGTCATTCTTCCTCCGCTGCGCGCGCACGCGCTTGTGGTTCGTCGGCTCGCAGGCAGTTTAGCGCAGCCGCCTTTCAACTCTTTGCACCGGTACCGCGTTCACGCGTTCAGCCTCTGCTTCTCGAGCCGCGCTGTTTTCGGATCTGCGCTTCAACTGCCGCGATCGCAGTCATGTTGACCACGCGCCGCACCGTCGATGCCGGCGTCAGGATATGCGCCGGCCGATTCAGGCCCATCAGGATCGGCCCGATCGCAACGCCGTCGGTCATCACTCGCGTCATGTTGTAGGCGATATTGGCGGAATCGAGATTGGGCATCACGAACAGGTTTGCGCGGCCTTTCAATGCGCTGCGCGGAAACATGCGCTGGCGCAGATCCTCGTTCCACGCGGTGTCGGCCTGCATCTCGCCTTCGACTTCAAGCCTTGGATCGCGCGCGATCAGCAGTTCGCGCGCGCGCCGCATCTTCAGCGCACTCACATCGCTATGGCTGCCAAAGTTTGAGTGCGACAGCAACGCGATCTTGGGCGCGATGCCGAACAACTGCATGCGCAGCGCCGCCTGCTGCGCGGCCTCTGCGATCTGTTCTGCGGTCGGCTCGACTTGGCAATGCGTGTCGAGGAAAAACCACGCGCCGCGATCGTTGATCACAATCGTCATCGCCGACGGCGAACTCACGCCGCGATCGAACGCGAACACGCTGCGCAGATACCCGAGCTTCTTGTGGTAGCGACCGACCAGGCCGCAAATCATCGCGTCGGCTTCGCCGCGTTCGACCATCAGCGCCGCGATCAACGTGGGCCGCGAGCGCATCAGGTTTTTCGCAGCCGACGGTGTCACGCCTTGGCGTTCGGTCAGTGCGTGGTATTGCTGCCAGTACTCGTTGAAGCGCGGATCGTTGTCGTTGTTGGTGAGTTCGAAGTCCACGCCTTGACGAATGCGCAGGCCCAGCTTGGCAATGCGTGACTCGATCACCGCAGGGCGCCCGATCAGAATCGGTCGTGCAAAGCCTTCGTCGGCGATCACCTGCACAGCGCGCAGCACGGTTTCTTCTTCGCCTTCGGCATAGACCACCCGCTGCAGATTCGCGCGCGCGCGTTCGAACACCGGTTTCATGATCAATCCGGTGCGATACACGAATTGGGTGAGTTTCTCGCGGTACGCTTCCATGTCGGCAATCGGCCGCAACGCAAGACCGGAATCCATCGCCGCCTGCGCGGTGGCCGACGCCAGCGCGACCAGCAGGCGGGGATCGAACGGCCGCGGGATCAAGTAATCCGGCCCGAATGTCGGCGCCTCGCCGCCATAGGCGCCGCCGAGATCGGATGCTTCCTTGCGCGCAATTTTTGCGATCGCGTGCACGCAGGCGCGCTTCATCGCTTCGTCAATCTCGGTGGCGCTGACGTCGAGCGCGCCGCGAAAGATGTAGGGGAAACATAGCGCGTTGTTGACCTGGTTCGGATAGTCGCTCCGGCCGGTAGCGATAATGCAATCGGGGCGCGCCGCTTTCGCATCCTCAGGCAGGATTTCCGGGTTCGGATTTGCGAGCGCGAGGATGATCGGGCGATCAGCCATCGACGCGACCATCTCGGGTTTCAGGATTCCGCCAGCCGAAAGACCAAGGAAGATGTCGGAACCAGCGACAATTTCCGCGAGCGTGCGCGCATCCGTATCGCGCGCGTAACGCTGCTTATCGGGATCAAGGTCGGTGCGATCTGCATGGATCACGCCGTCGCGGTCGAAGGCGAGGATGTTCTCGCTTTTTGCGCCAAGGCCGACCAGCATGTCGAGGCAGGCGATGCCGGCGGCGCCGGCGCCAGTGGTCGCGATCTTCACCGTCGCGATGTCCTTGCCGACCACATGCAGCGCATTGACGACCGCCGCGCCGACGATGATCGCGGTGCCGTGCTGGTCGTCGTGGAAGACCGGGATGTTCATCCGCTCGCGCAGCTTGCGCTCGACGATGAAGCACTCCGGCGCCTTGATGTCCTCAAGGTTGATACCGCCAAAGGTCGGTTCCAGCGAGGCGATGATGTCGACCAGCTTGTCGGGATCGTTCTCGTTGATCTCGATGTCGAACACGTCGATGCCGGCAAACTTCTGAAACAGCATGCCCTTCCCTTCCATGACCGGCTTGCCGGCGAGCGGGCCGATGTTGCCCAGGCCGAGCACTGCGGTACCGTTGGTGATGACAGCAACGAGGTTGCCGCGCGCGGTGAGTTGCGCCGCTTCGTTCGGATCGGCAACGATCGCCTCGCAGGCATGCGCGACGCCCGGCGAGTAAGCAAGCGCGAGATCGCGTTGGGTCAGCATCGGCTTGGTTGGCGCGACCTTGATCTTTCCCGGTGGATGCATCCGGTGGTAATCCAGTGCGGCTTGCTTGAACGCGTCTTCGGTCATGGGATGCGCTGCAACGGCTGGGAAAAACGATTCTAGCCGCGATCCCGCAGTCGCGCGCATCTCTACTGGTAAGGAACACCTGCCGCGACGCGCACCAATGCATCCAGCGACCTTTCCACATCCTCCGCCGTCGTCGACCAGTTGCTGACCGAAATGCGCAGGATCGCGCGGTCGCGCCAAGTCGATCCGCTGATCCACGCAGTGCCGTCGTCGAGCAGGCCCTGCACGATCCGGCGCGTGCGCACGTCGTTTTCGAACGCCACGCAGACCTGCGTATAGACGACATCATTCAGCACTTCGGCGCCATCGATCCGCGCGATGCCGTCGGCAAATGCCCGCGCGTGTTCGCACAGGCGCTCGGTCAACTCCGAGACGCCCTTGCGTCCAAGGCTGCGCAAGACGGCCCATACCGGAATCGCGCGCGCGCGCCGCGAGAGTTCCGGCACGTGATCGTATTGGTCGCCATGTTCCGGGTCAGCGGTGAGGTACACGCCATGCATGCCCATCGCAGCGCGCAGCGCCAACTCCTCGCGCACGATGGCGACGCCGCAGTCGTACGGAACGTTGAGGGTCTTGTGCGCATCGGTCGCCCACGAGTCTGCCTGTTCGACGCCAGCGACCAGATGCCGCAATCGCGACGATGCCGCCGCCCACAATCCGAATGCGCCGTCCACATGCACCCACGCGCCGTGTTTATGCGCATTCGCGATGGCATCGGCAAACGCATCGAACGCGCCCGAATGCACGTTGCCGGCCTGCAGGCAGACGATGGTCGGGCGATCGGGCTCGGCTGAAAGTGCGGTATCGAGCGCGGCCACATCGATGCGACCTTGCAGATCGACAGCGACGACTTCGGGCGCGCCGAGTCCGAGGTAACGCAAGGTGAGATCGACCGTGTCGTGGCGTTCGGCGCCGACCAGCACGCGAATATGCGGGCCGCCGTGCAAGCCTTTCGCCTCGTCCCATCCGACCTTGCGCAGCAACGCGCCACGCGCTGCAGCGAGGCAAGTGAAATGCGCCATCGTGCAGCCGGTGACGAAACCGACGCCGCTCGCCGCTGGCAAACCGAGCAGATCGAGCAGCCACGCGGATGCGGTTTCCTCGAGCGCGCTGTTGGCGCGCGTCACCTGGCGCAGGCCCGCGTTCTGGTCCCAGGCGCTGACCAGCCAGTCGGCGGCAAGCCCCGCCGGATGCGTGCCGCCGATCACGAATCCGAAAAACCGCCCTGATGCCATCGCGACCAATCCGCGATCGGCATTGGTTGCCAGTTGTTCAATCAGGTCGACGGGATCGGTTGGCCCGTCGGGCAGCGGGCCGCCAAGCAGCGCGGCCAGTTCTTCGATTGTGGCCTGCGCCGGCACCGGGCGATCGTGCAGCGATGCAAGCCACGACTGCGCGTGTCGCATCGCGTTGTCCAGTGCCGCGTAGCGATTTGGATCCGCGCTCATTCCACGATCTTAGACCACGTGCAATTAGACCACCCGCACGCCGCGCACGTTGAGCTGCGGATCGCGCCAGAATGCGTCCGCTTCGAAGCGGCGAAACAGGTCCGGCGGCAGGATGGTCTGGCGTTCGGCCGGGGTCACCTTCGAGCGCACCTTGTGCAGTCCGGGTGTGCCGGCGCGCATATCGAATTCGCTGGCGTCGTAGTCGACGTTGTCGAAATCGTGCTTGAACTCCGGCTCGCCGACGAAATCGTAGATCGCTGCCATCGTGCGCGCCGGTTCACGAGTGAGGCTTTCGTACTGCACCAGCATCATCTGCTTGCCGGCGCCTTCGGAGTTGTAAGCTTCCTTCAAGGCATTGAACGCGAAGCCCACCAGGCCGTCACCGGCGCCGAGGCCGTCGGCGCGCTGGTACACGGTGCCGCCCGGGTTGTAGTTGAAGATCGACGAGGGCTGGAACGTGTTCTTGCGGATCAGCCGCTCAACGCTGTCGATCACCCACGGGATGTGGCGCACGCAGGCGATGATCTTGCTCTCGGGCATCAGATCCGCGAGCTGGCCCAGCTTGGTGCACCACATGCGATTCGTGTCGAACACCACGTCGACCTTGTATTCCGGCCCGTAGTAGTTTTCGAACAGGCTTTTCAGCACGCGCTTGCGCTGCTCGTCGGTGATGAAGACGGAGAATTCGTTGCGACCACTCATCTCGCCCGTCATCGCGTTGAACATGCCGGCAACCGGGCCGCTCATGCCGGCGTGGAAGCGCGGATTCTGCTTCAACAACGCCGATAGAAGTGTCGATCCGGAACGCGGCAGCCCGGAGATGAAATGGAATTTGTGCGACATCATGTTCCCCTGTCGATGCATGTGTGGTGGCGTGCGTGGCTAGCAGCAGCCGCTTCGCCCGAAGCCCGGGTGAGCGCCGGATTATGCCCTGATAACGCCAGCGCGTGCCTAACTCAGGCTTACAAGCCAAGTACCAGATCGTCCGCATCCACGCGATCAAGCCGGATCTTGTTGGCGAACAGCGAGAACGCGAGCATGCCCGCCAAACCATTCGCGCGCTGCACCCACGGCGGGATATACAGCGGTGGTGCGAGAAATCCCGCGTCGAACAGCGGCTCGAAACGCAGCACATCCTGCAAGGCCATCTTGCCGGCGAACAACATACGGCACAGGGGCAGGCGATCGTTGCGCAATGCCCAGCGAAAGAACGTGTGCACGCTGAGCAAGCCGTGCAGGTACACGGTGTCCTTGGTGAATGCGCTGCCGCCACTGAGCGGTGCGCCGCGAAACACGCGCTGCGAGGAACTGAAACTTTCGGTCGGGCTTTGCCCTGCGCTTCCGAAAAACTCGAAGACATCAAGAAAGCTTGCACCCCCTAGCGCCATGTCGATCGCGATGATGCGCAGACTGATGCGCTTCATGCGCTCGATGTCGATCGCACCGGTAATCTGCTCGGCAAACGTGGCAATGCCTTCCTGGGTGGCCGTCACTCGCGGCGATGAACGCGCCATCGACTTCAGCCACGGTTGCTCGCGGCCATTGAGCGCGGTCAGCGAATGCACGAACGCTTCGTGTTCGAGCAACTGGCGACCATCGTATTCGTTGAACATCGCGGTCGATCGCAGGCGGATGCGCGTCGGCCCGGCGGCGGCCTTGGAAATCAGGTTCGGATCGATCAACACCTTGATCTTGTGATGCACAAAGAACGCGTCGAGCTTATCTTGCAAAGCCTCGCGCAACGATTCGGCAGAAATCGTCTCGGCCGCAGCACCGCTGACGAGCTCGCGATCAAGCTCGTCGGCAATTGCAATGAAATGCTGCGCGGCTTCAATATTGCTCGGCCCGTCGCCAGGCAGAAGATCCCCGGGCTTGCCGTACAACATCACCGAGTGCTCGGTGATCTCTGCAGTGCCGAGCGATTCAAGCAGCAATGTCGCAATCCGCCAGCTCTCGCAAGTGTGCGCGATGTAGTTCCCGACCGGATGCACTGCATCGGTTTCGGCGACGATCGCTTCAAGCTCCGCGCGCACTTCGGCGTGCTGTTGCTTCGGGTAGGCGATCTGCGGAAATGACATTTCGCCGCGTTCGCGCGCAGTGAGAAAATCGGCCTGCACCTGCGCCGGCCAACTCACCGTCGCCAATACATCGATGCCGCGCACCGCTGCTACCATGCGTGTATCGAGCGCTGCATAATGCGCGAGCTCTGGCGTCAAGGTCTGCGCTGTCGCATCCATCTCAACTCCTTACTTATCGATCCTTGCGTGGTTTGCCGGTCTTGCTCGATGCACTTTTCTTGTCGGCGTTTCGTGCATCTGCGCGTCGTGATTGCTGCGCAGCCAGGCTTTGCGCCGCCGTCGTTACTTCGTCACCGAGCTTCCGATAGTTTGCGTAACGCGCGCCCTCGAGTGCGCCCGATCCGAGCGCCTCGTTGATTGCGCAACCAGGTTCGCTGTTGTGTCGGCAATCGCTGAATCGGCATTGTGTTATCAGCGATTCGATGTCCTTGAAACCACCCTCTTCGAGCTTCTCCTCGCCGGTTAGTTTGAGCTCGCGCATGCCTGGTGAATCGATCAGGCAGCCGCCCTGAGGCAATGCGATCAATGCGCGATGGGTTGTGGTATGACGGCCGCGCGAATCGTGCTCGCGCACCGCAGCCGTCTTGATCTTCTGGGTGCCGAGCAAGGTGTTCGTCAACGTCGATTTACCCGCGCCCGACGAACCGACCAGCACCGCGCTGCAGCCCGGTCCGAGATAGCGATGCAGCACCGCAACACTCGTCGCATCCTTTGCATTGATGCGATGAATCGCCACATCCTGCGCGGCGATATCGGCGAGCAGCGCATCGATATCGACATCTGGGTGTAAATCATTCTTGGTCAGCACCAATACCGGTTCGGCACCACTCGCGCGCACCAAAATCAAATAGCGTTCGAGGCGGCGTGGATTGAAATCGAGATCAAGTCCACTTGCCACCAGCACAGTGTCGATGTTCGCGGCGATCGGCTGCTGCTTGTAACTCTCGCCTGCCGCTGCGCGCTTGAGCAAAGTGCGGCGCGGCAGCAGTGCGACGATCTGGTCGTTCGCCGGCTCAAGCAACACCCAATCACCGACCACCGCGCGATCTTCGGCAGGGAATCGCGGCCGCATCCAGGCCGCCAGCGATTGTGCAGGAAATTCATGGTCGATGGATGTTGCGACGATATAACCGGATCGATGCTGCGCGCTGATCCGCGCGAGACGGCCTACCGGCAAATCTGCAAGCGTCGAACGTGCCGCCGCATCGTCGGGCCAACCGATGGCGAGGAGCTGGGTGCGGGCGTCCGCTGTGATTTGCATATGGTCGCATTCTGCCACGCACGACAGTGCTGGAGACTGAGACCGGGCCTAACGGGACAGCCGAAGCCCAAGACTCCAGTCTCCTGCTTCTCCCCTGCTACCCTTGTGTTTTCCTGACTGATCCGACATGACGACTGCAACCCCACTGGTCACCCGCGAGCGCCTGCGTGAGGTGCGTTACGAAATCCGCGGCGAACTCGCGCGGCGTGCGCGCGAACTCGAAGCCCGCGGACATCAACTGATCAAACTCAACATCGGCAATCCCGGCGCGTTCGGGTTTCGCGCGCCGGAACACCTGCAACAAGCCATCGCCGGCCATATCGAATGTAGTGACGCCTACACGCAGCAGCAGGGACTGCCGGAGGCTTGTGCGGCGTTGGCCGAACATTATTCGCAGCGCGACGGCCAATCGGTGCTCCCCGAGCAGGTTTTTGTCGGCAACGGAGTCAGCGAACTGATCGACATCGCACTGCGCGCGTTGCTCAATCATGGCGATGAAGTGTTGCTGCCAAGTCCCGACTATCCGCTGTGGAGTGCGGCGACGATCCTCAACGATGGCGTGCCGGTGTATTACGACTGCCGCGAAGAAAACCGCTTCGTGCCGGATCCCGATGCGATCGAGACGCTGATCACGCCACGCACGCGCGCACTGGTTGTGATCAATCCCAACAATCCCACTGGCGCGACGTATCCACGCGAGGTGCTTGAGCGCTTTGTCGCGATTGCTGCGAAATACCAATTGCTGTTGCTCGCCGATGAAATCTACGAAGGCATCCTCTACGACGGCGCGCAATTCACGCCGATGGGATCACTCGCCGGCGACGTGCCCTGCCTGAGCTTCGGCGGATTGTCGAAACTGCATCGCGCCTGCGGCTGGCGCGTTGGCTGGGGCGTGCTCGGCGGCGATCCGTGGCGGCTCGGCGATTACATGCACTCGCTGGATTTGCTCAGCGCCTTGCGTTTGTGTTCGAACGTGCCGGGCCAATGGGCGATTCCGGCGGCGCTGAATGGCCCCGACACGATTACGTCATTGTGTTCTCCGGGCGGCCGACTTTACGAATCGCGGCGCGCTGCGATCGCATGTTGTGAAGCCAGCCGGTTCCTGGATCTCGTTGCGCCTGACGCGGCGTTGTACGCATACCCATCGTTCCGTCGCGACCTTCTTCCGCAACTGGACGATCACCGTTTTGCCTTGGAACTTCTCGAGCAGGAACACGTACTAATCGTTCCCGGCTCAAGTTTCAACGCGCAATATCGCAACTATTTCCGGGTCACACTCTTGCCCGAAGCAGCGGTGATGCATGATGTGTTCGCACGAATCGAATCAGCCTTGTCGCGGCATGCAACGTAGCGTCTTGCTGCTATTGCTGTTGTGCGTGCTCGCGTGTGTCGGCGCAGCAGCGGCATTCCCCTCATCGCATACCGGGAAAATGAAATCCATGCACTCTCCTGCCACGAACACGTTCCTTGCACTCGGCGATTCCTACACCATCGGCGAAGCCATTCCCGAGGCCGCGCGCTGGCCGGTGCAACTAGCCGCGCGCCTGCGCGAACACGGCATCGCCATCGATGCACCACGCATCATCGCCACCACGGGATGGACGACGGACGAATTGTCGGCAGCAATGGACGACAGCACGTTCGCGCCGCCGTATGCACTGGTGACGTTGATGATCGGCGTCAACAATCAATACCGCGGCCGCAGTCTCGGCGAATATCGCAACCAGTTCGATGCCTTGCTGAAGCGCGCAATCCATCTTGCCGGCGATGACGCGACGCGGGTGATCGTGCTGTCCACGCCCGACTGGGGCGCGACTCCGTTCGGTCACGGTAGCGGACGCGACCTCAAGGCAATCGCGAAGCAAATCGATGCGTTCAACGCAGCGGCGCATGCCGAATCATCGACGCGGGGTGCGGCGTGGATCGACGTGACGCCGATCAGCCGCGAAGTCGCGCAGCATCCCGAATATGTTGCGCATGATGGTTTGCATCCGTCGGCGGAGATGTATGGCCGCTGGGTGGACTTGGTGTTGCCGGTTGTGGAGGCGCGGTTGCGCAAAGGCATAGCCTCTTTGCATTGAAGGTGGCTGGACTGAGTGCTTGGTATCTCGCGCAGTGTTGCCGAGTGCTGGTATCTCGGAAGCCAAGACGTCATAACTGGAATGCGAATGACGGCGCGGTACAATACGTATCTCAACGAAATCGCAGAGCACCCCATGACCCTCAACCCCGCAACCCGCCAGCGCATCGACGCACTGCTCCAGTCCAACAAGGTCGTGTTGTTCATGAAAGGCAGTCCGGGTGCGCCGCAGTGCGGTTTTTCCGCGAAAGCCAGTTCAATCCTGTCGTCGCTGGTTCCTGATTACGCAACCGTCGATGTGCTCAGCGATCCGGAAATCCGCGAAGGCATCAAGACATATGGAAGTTGGCCGACGATTCCACAGTTGTATGTCGATCAGGAGTTGGTCGGCGGTAGCGACATCATCGACGAAATGCTCGGCAGCGGCGAGCTTCACACGTTGCTTGGTTTGGCAGCGCCTGATCGCACGCCGCCGACGCTGACTGTCACCCCGGCAGCGATGGCCGCGATCCGCAACGCGATGGCTGATACGCCGTCAGGCGTCGGACTGCACTTGGGCGTTGGCGCGGACTACGAAGCGCAATTCCAACTCAAGCCCGTGAGCGGCCGCGAGATTGTCGCTGAAACCGATGGGCTACGAGTGCATCTGGATCCGGTCAGTGCGGCGCGCGCGAACGGCATCGTGATCGACTGGGTCGATGACGTTCAAGGCTCCGGCTTGGCCATCCGCAATCCGAATGCGCCGGCGCCGGTGAAATCGATCACGGTGCAGGAACTGCACGACCGTATCATCACCGGCACCATTGACGTGATCGACGTGCGTCCTGCGTCCGCGCGCGCGATCGCCCCGTTTCCGCAATCGCATGAAGTGCTCGACACCGACAGCGCCGCGCGCATCGAAGCGTTGCCGAAAGACGTGCCGCTTGCCTTCATCTGCCACCACGGCTCGTCGAGCCGCCGCGCCGCACAACATTTCCGCAGCCTCGGCTTTCACGACATCTACAACGTCGAGGGCGGCATCGATGCGTGGGCGAAGGAGATCGATACGGGCGTGCCGCTGTATTGATCAGCCGCTGAACCCACCCGCATCTAGAAAAGCCTGTTCTTCGTCCGTAGTTTCGCGTCCGAGCGCCCAATTGCGATGTGGAAACCGCCCGAAGCGCGCGATGATGGCGCGATGCATCTCGGCATATTTCAGGTAATTCGCATCGCCGAGCTCTCGACACAGCGAAACCGCGAGCTGCTGGTCATTGATGTCTTCGGAGTGCTCGTACGGCAGATAGAAGAACAGTCGCAGGGTGGGATTGACCGCCTGATCTAAACCAGCAGCGATGGCGCGCGTTGCATAGTTCCGCGCGAGGCCGTCGGTTGCATAGGCATGCGCGCCATCGCGAAAACAATTGCGCGGAAACTGGTCGAGCAGGATCAGTAATGCGAGTGCGCCTTCGGCGCATTGCGACCACCCTTCCAATTCGCGTCGTGCCGCTCGATAGTGAGCGTCGAGAAAGCGTTCGCGAAACATTGCGTCGAATGCATCGTCGCGCGCGAACCATGCCGTAGCGCCCGCATCACGCCAGAACGCGATGACTTCATTGATCGTTGCCGTCATCAGATGGCCTTCGTCCACTGCATACATTGACGATGTTGCCATACCGTATTTGTATTCCAACATCCGGCTCCATCGAGGCCGCTTGCCTCCACAACGGATTGCCGCCTGCACCCGCAATCGCTACAGTCGTTCCATCCGCGCAATCCTGCGACTGGCGACCGTTACTTTCGGAGGTTACATGCCCCGCTACTACATCACTCTTCCTGATCCCGAAAAGGCACGCGGCAGCGACGCGTCGCTGGCGTTCACCGCGCACAGCGCCGACGGTTTCGCCGAGCAATTGCAGGACGCCCTCACCGGCACCGGTCTGTTCGAGCGCTGGCGCGCGAAGCAGGAAGATCCGGACGACGACGAGAGCGCAATGGCAGTCACCGATCCGACGGCAACCGTGACCGGCGAGCAGCGCAATGTGAAAATCAATCTGGTCGTCGATACTGTGCTGCCCGGCGAAGTCTTGCGCCAGCGACTGCGCTTGCTCGCCGGACACGGTTGGCAATTGCATGACGTGACGTGAGCCGATTTCGTTGAACGCAACGCAGCGCGATGAGCCATCGTCGCGCGCCCAAGTCATCGTTTCGTGGAGCGGCGGCAAGGATGCGGCGTGGGCGCTGCACAAGCTGCGCGCCGATCGACGCTATGAAGTTGTTGGCCTGCTGACCACCGTCACCGATGAATACGAGCGCGTGGCGATGCATGGCATTCGTCGCGATGTTCTGCACGCGCAGGCTGCAGCCGTCGGATTGCCGTTGATCGAAGCGCGCTTGCCGCGCCATGCCGGCAACGCGACGTATGAAGCATCGTTTGCGACCGCGCTGGCTTCGGCTCGCGAACGCTGGCCATCAATACACCATGTGGCGTTCGGCGACTTGTTTCTCGCCGACGTGCGCGCGTACCGCGATGCGATGTGCGCCCGGCTTGGATGGGAGTGCGTGTATCCGTTGTGGGAATCCGACACCTCCGCACTGGCTCACACGATGATCGAATGCGGCCTGCAAGCGGTGTTGTGCTGCGTTGACACACAGCAGCTCGATGCGAGCTTTGCGGGCCGCGCGTACGATGCCGAGTTGTTGAATGACTTGCCCGAATCCGTCGATCGCTGCGGCGAACACGGCGAGTTCCACACCTGCGTCCATGCCGGGCCGATGTTCGCGCTACCGCTGGGATTGCGGCGCGGCGAGACGGTATTGCGCGATGCACGTTTTGCTTTCAGCGATTTGCTGCTCTTCTCTCTCCGTGCGGGAGATGATGCCGCAGTCGGGTGAAGGGCTGCCGACGAGCACAGAATGGAGTGCTGGTGTTAAGCGGGTCAACGGCTCACACCAACCCACAGCAGATGGTAGCCACCGGGAGCTTTGGGGTAGCCGCCAGCTTGGATCTCAGCGCCTATGGAGCCATAAGGCGCCAATGGCAGCAGCCAACAGGCAACGAATGAAGTCTCAGCGTCGGGCCGGGATTGTGCGCAGGCTGCTTGGTACTCCATCGGCCCGGGGATGCGATGATTCGCTATTCGCCAAGCTACGGAAGCGGAATACCCATGTCGATCCGTCACGAATGTGCGTTGCTGGTCACGTGCCTGCTCGCGTTCTCGATCCTGCCTGCGTCTGCCGCGCCAGCAACAGGGCCGTCGCGCCTACTCACTGGCGCGGATCTGTTCAACCTTGAAGCCGCCAGCGATCCGCAGATTTCACCCGACGCAAGGACAGTCGTCTACGTGCGTCGTGCCAACGACATCATGGTCGATCGCACGCGCGCCTCGATCTGGTCGATCGACGTTGCCAGCGGCGAGCAGACCCCATTGATCGATGGTCCGGGTTCGCACGGATCGCCGTGCTGGTCGCCCGATGGAACCAAGCTCGCGTATGTTTCCGACGCCGAAGACAAGGCGGGTGCGCAGTTATATGTGCGCTGGATGCGCAACGGCGCGAGCGCGCGCATCACCGGGCTACCCGCGACGCCGAGCGCCATCGCATGGTCGCCCGACGGCAAGCGCATCGCGTATGCGATGTTCGTTCCGGACGAGGGTACAAAACTGGGCAAGGCGCCGGACAAACCCGAAGGCGCGACGTGGGCCGAACCCCTGCAGGTGATCGACACGGTGGTGTACCGCACCGATGAAGGCGGCTACAACAAACCTGGCTTTGAGCAGATCTTCTGGGTGCCGGCCGATGGCGGCGCGCCAACGCAATTGACCTTCGGCGCGCACAACGCGGGCGGCCGGTTGTCCTGGTCTCCCAACGGACGTTCCGTGCTGTTCAGTGCAAACCTTTCGAAGGGCTGGGAGCGCGAGGCCATCGATGATGACGTGCACGAAGTTTCCATCGACGACCTCACCGTGCGCACACTCACCCATCGCACGGGCCCGAATGACCAACCGATGGTTTCTCCCGACGGCAAATCGATCGCCTACGTTGGATTCGAAGACCGTTTCTTGGGCTACCAGAACAAGCGGCTATCGGTCATGAACCGCGATGGCAGCGGTTCGCGCGTGCTCACCGGCAACCTCGACCGCAGCGTTGGCGAGCCGCTCTGGTCGAGCGACAGTCGCTCGATTTACGTAGCCTACGACGAGCATGGCAGCGTGCGCGTCGCCCGGATCGGTCTCGATGGTTCCGTGCGCACGCTTGCCGAACATCTAACCGCGAGCGACTTCGATCGTCCCTACAGCGGTGGCTCCTTCAGCGTTGCGCGCGATGGTACGGTCGCCTACACCAGCGGCACCACGCAGCGACCGTCGGACGTGTGGATCACGCGTGGCGGCACCCCGCGCAAGTTGACCCGTCTCAACCAGGCCCTTGCTACGAAGAAGCTCGGGGAAGTGCAGCACTTCGACGTGAGCGCGTTCGACAAGCTGCCGATCGACGCATGGCTGGTGACGCCGCCGGACTTCGATGCGTCACGTAAATATCCACTCATCCTCGAAATCCACGGCGGCCCCTTCGCCGCCTACGGACCGACCTTCTCGACCGACGACCAGCTGTACGCCGCAGCCGGCTACGTTGTGCTCTACATCAACCCGCGCGGATCAACCGCCTATGGCGAAGCGTTCGCGAATCAGATCGACAAGGCTTACCCGGGCCACGATTACGACGACCTGATGAGCGCAGTCGATGCGACGATCGCGAAGGGTTTCATCGATCCCGACAACTTGTTCGTGACCGGCGGTTCCGGTGGCGGCGCGCTCACGGCGTGGATCGTCGGCAAGACCGACCGCTTTCGCGCCGCAGCCACACAAAAGCCGGTCATCGACTGGGCAAGCTTCGCGTTGACATCGGACGTCACGCCGTACTACCAGCGTTACTGGTTCGCCAAGTTTCCGTGGGAAGACCCGACCGGCTATTGGGCGCGCTCGCCGCTGTCACTGGTCGGCAACGTCAAGACGCCGACTTTGGTCGTGGTCGGATCGATGGACTTCCGCACGCCCGACAGCGAAGCAGAGCAGTTCTATACCGCACTGCAATTGCGCGGCATTCCCACCGCACTGGTGAAGGTGCCCGGAGCAAACCACCATGGCCTGGCGGAGCGTCCGTCGCAATCAGCGGCAAAGGCTGCGGCGATTCTTGCGTGGTTTAACCGCTATCGCACGCCCATCGCGGTGCCTACACCGACGACTCCATGACGAATGACGCTGCTGTTTGCGGCAAGCAACGTGCGACTGTCGCACCGCGACCCATTCAGCCGGTGGCGAGCGGCGGCTTTGGGGCAGTTCAATAGATCTGACCGAGCGTCACTCACACGCAGTTGACGGAAAACTCTCTACGAAATTGTTGGGCGCGACGGTGAATGTTGCCAAATCTCCCGTCGTCACATGTGCAGCTTGCTCTACGGTCTGTGGGACGAGCAGCCAGAACTTCTTGGAGCGCGGAACGATGACGCTCTCGAACGCAATGTCGTTGAGCGTCGCCTTGACCGGAAAGCCTCGTCGACCATGCCAAAGCGGTTGAGGGGCCGCAGACCAAATTGCGCTAGGATCGAACGGAACTTCAGCCGCGTCTTTTTTGTGACCGCTCAAAATGGATGCTTGGAACTTCGCACATCGCATAGTTTCTCGCTTCGCGCCTAGACTTGAGCTAAGCGGCGCCAACCGCGGGGTTGGAAGAATCCTAGCATGCGGTCCGGCGTGGTCTATTGGCAGGCCGCGACGATCGCAGTCCGACCTATTGTGTTGAAAAACTCGCCCGCGCAATCTGGCGTTAGAAAAATCCGCCATGAGAGTTCGATATCCACAGGCAAAAGAGCAAAATTTCGCTGAAACCGAACTGTTTTCGGGGTTCTTTTGAAGCGCCGGGAGTTTTTCAACGGAATCGACCCACTCCGGTCATTCGCGACCGGCAGCTATCGGGCGGCTCAATGGCGCGATCAGGCGATCAGCTGCATAAGCGGCTGGATGGGTGTCATGCGTTTCCGGAAGGGCTTCAACCCATCCTTCGCAACGTGTCGTCACGGCGCACGAAGTGGTGCCATAACGCACCTAGGATGTGCAGGCCGATCACGTAGTAAAAGATCGTGCCGACCCAACCGTGGATGTTGCCAAACTGTTCACTCAGGTGACGATCTGCTGTCATCGGCGACGGAATTTGCACGCTGGTGAAGGGAAGGACGATGCCGTGGCCACGGGCGAACACCGTCAGCAAACCTAATAAGGGCTGCACGACGAGGAACGAGTACAGCGCGATGTGCGTGCAACGCGACAGAATGTGCTCCCATGAAGCGATGGGCGGCGTGATCGGCGGTGGCGCATTGCGCAAGCGTTGCCGCAGGCGCGGCAGCACCAGCGCAAGCACCACGAGGCCAGCGACGATATGCCCCTGCATGATCAATGAGCGTGCGTCGCTGCCGCGCGGCGGAATGTCGCGCAGATTGATCAGCAGATACGCCAGAGCTACAAATGCAAACGTCAACCAGTGGAACCAGCGTGCTGGGCGGCTATAGCGTGCCATCGGTTGGCTCGACATTCGGAATAGGCTCCTGCAGGGTATTGCCAAAATTTACGACATGCGGTGGATCATGGCAAAGCGGAATCGATCCCTCTCTCGCGAACATGAAGGAGCTCGCATCCAAGATCACTGCGCTGTGTTCGACCCATAACCGCCATTCGACAGCGTCTGTTTTAGGCGCCGCGATCAAAAGCGTGATGAAATGGCACGGCTCGTTTGTCGCGGGGCTAAGGAGGCGTCATGTCTGAAACGATTTTTGAAGTGCTTCGCGAGAGCCATGCCATCCAGAGATCTCTGATGCGCAAGTTGATGTTCTCGAAGCCTGGGCAGCGACGCGTAGAACTCTTTACCGAGCTTCGTATCGAGCTCGCTTCCCACGAGGCCGCAGAAGAGCGCTTCCTCTACACGCAGATGTTGATGGACGATCGCGGCCTCCATGCATCGCGCGATGCGCTCAGCGATCATCACAAGATGGACTTGATGGTTGAGGATCTGCAAGTCCAAGATCATAGCGGTCGAAGTTGGATGGCGACGGTAAAGAGCCTCTCCAAGGAACTTCACAAACATTTGCGGGAAGAAGAAACGATTTTCTTTCAACTTGCTGGGAAAATCCTGACGGCGCGGCAAAAGATTGTTCTTGCAGTCAAGTATCGCCGTGATTATCGAAGGATGCAGAAAACGTTGAGTTTGGAGTGATGGCTTCTTGGGCGCGTGTTATAAATTTAATTTCAGGACGGCGCAGAAATTTGGGCGCCATTGACGCCGACGAGCTTGAGATCGGAAGTAGTCTCTGCTCAAGGGATGCCATTTCCTGACTTGGCCGCACCGAGATCATCCAGAAGGCTCAGTGCGACCCAAAGTGGATCGTCGCTAGACGCTTGAGTTCTAGGTGCTCGCGCGCTCATGCGACACGTCCTGTGCGACGACGGGTCCGGCATCGAGCCCATCATCCTGGGTAGCCATGCGAATCGGACGCGTGCCGATCCGTGCCCCGGTGACTTCATCCACGGCGACAGCCTTGATTTCCGTGTTTGTTTCGGCGTCCAGGAAGCGCGCCAAGTTGCCGCCACCACGATGCTGGCGACCCCATGCGCCAATCATGAACAGCACTGGCAGGAAATCCTGGCCAGCGGTCGTCAGCAGGTACTCCTCGCGCGGGGGACGCTCGGAGTAGAGCCGCTTTTCCAGCAACCCATCCTCAGTCAGTGCGGCCAGGCGCCGCGTCAGTATCGTCGGGGCGATCCCGAGATTTTTTCGAAACTGGTCGAACCGGGTCAGGCCCATGTGGGCGTCCCGCAGGATCAGCATGCTCCAGGTGTCGCCCACGAGCGCGAGGGTGCGCGCAATCGGGCAAGGGTCATCGAGATGATTTCTGCTGTCCATACGTTTTCGATAGTGACAACCGTTTCAATCGGGAGTAGAGTGACTCTCGAAACGATAGTAACACTTCGACAGCAAGCAATCCACGCCACGAGGAGCATCAACATGAGCAGCAATGACAGGGGTGTAGCGCTGGTCACAGGCGCATCTTCAGGCATTGGTCGGGTCACCGACGTCCCCCCTCTTTTGAGTAGCACGGCGATCTGGAGTCCAATCCCTCAGAGCAAGGAGATTGGACGTGAAGAAGCGTTTTTCCGAAGAGCAGATCATCGGGTTCCTGCGTGAAGCGGACGCCGGCATGGCGGTCAA
>JBBQAN010000012.1:0-91297 GCA_038316385.1 Lysobacterales bacterium
CGCCGAACTTTGCCAATCAGGGCCATGGTGATCACTCCTTGTCTCCCGCCGCAACATGCGACAGGACAGGTTGAACACCCGGTTCAATTTTGGATCGGCAGAACCCTTAAAAGTGGTTCAATTTTCGGTCGGCATCAACAATTGTTGTCTCATGTTGTTACAGCGGGGTCGGGTAGATTCGCCGAAGTATCGTGACGCAGCGATGCTCGTTTGATGTGCGGCCGCTTTCTCCAGCTTCCTCTTTAATTCCCCGAACAGGCGCCTTGGTCCGAGCTTGCGCATGAGCTTGCCGAGCTGACGGCTCGTTACAACCTGGCACCGACGCAACGGGCGGCGGTTGTGCTCGACGACGTCGGCGACATGAAGGTGCTGCGACTCCGCTGGGGGTTGCTGCCGTTCTGGATGAAAGATGACCTAAGGTGAGTAGATTGACGAGGCGGTTGGGCTTTTTCAGAAAGGTTTTTCAGGCTGGGGTAATTCGATACCGTTGATGCTTCGCTACGGTGTTCGCGCTAATCTGGTCGACTGGCGCAGCTGGGATCGGTCCAGGCAGTCGGTAGGTCGGCGATTATGGGTGGGATAGAGTTGGGCGGGGACGCACATTGATGGCGGTAGCTTTGGCAGTAGCTGTAGAATTGTTATTAGTAAAACATGTTAAATATCAAGCATGTATATCGTTGATTACGTAGACGCCACCTCCACCAAAAAAACGACTGGCCGCCTTATGCGGCCTTTCGTTTTTTTGGTGGAGGTCGTTTCGGGAATCGGACTCAAGAAGCGGGTTCGACTGCGCGTGTAGGACAGCACGGGCGAACGGCGAAGCCGGCCCCGAAGGACGAGCCCCATGGATGGCGTGAATAATCCCGCGACATAAATCACGCCTTGTGCTGCCCTTTCTATTTGATCGCTCGGTGGAGGTGCCGGGAAGCGAACCTCCCTAGCGCCACCCTTGCCAAATTGACAAGTCCCAAAATGGGACTAAACTCGCCGCATGCGGGTAATCGCGCTGTCCACGTTGAAGGCGTTCTGGGCCAGCCGTCCGGAACGGCGCGATGCCGAGGAACCGATCCTCGCCTGGTATCGCGATGTGCTGAATGCGGATTGGGCGACTCCGGCAGCGGTGAAAGTGCAGTTCCGCAGCGCGAGTATCCTCAAGGATGGGCGAGTGGTGTTCAACCTCGGCGGCAACAAGTACCGGTTGGTGGTGTGGATCAACTACCCGTATCACGTGGTGTATGTGCGCTTCATCGGCACCCATCGTCAATACGATGCCATCGACGCGCAGACGATCTAGCGAGGAGTCTTTCATGGTCATCAAACCCATCCGCACCAAAGCCGACTATCGCGCCGCACTCAAGACTATCGAGTCGCTGATGCACGCCAAGGCGAACACGCCTTCGGGCGACCGGCTCGACGTGCTAGTGACCCTGATCGAAGCCTACGAAGCCAGGCACTTCCCGATGGACTTGCCCGATGCGGTGGAAGCAATCAAGTTCCGCATGGAGCAACAAGGCTTGACAGTGAAAGACCTGGAGCCGCTGATCGGCCGCAGCAACCGCGTGTATGAAGTACTCAACCGCAAGCGCGGTCTGACTCTGGGCATGATCCAGAAATTGCATCTGGGTCTGGGCATCCCGGCCGAGAGCCTGCTCAAACAAACCGACGTGGCTGCCTGATCCCGTGCGCGGATGCGTCCAGGCGTCGTGTTGTCGCCGGACAAGATCAAACGTCGTGTCAAGCATGTAGAGCTGGAGATGGAGCAGTTTGGGACGCGGGTTCAATTCCCGCCACCGATTCGAATCCGAAAAATCGCATCAGATGTCATCCTATGGGTGATCGCATCACGGGAGATTCATGGCAGCTGATCTCGTCCGGCAAGATCATCGAAGCCAACACCTACCACAACGATCCACACGAATCGCTCGGACGTTTCGACTTCTTGATGGCCAATCCGCCGTTCAATGTCTCCGGCGTGGACAAGGATCGGCTCAAGGACGACAAGCGCTCCCGCAAGGCCTGCCGAGCAGCGACAACACCAACTATCTATGTATCCAGTTGTTCCATTCCGCGCTCAACAACAAGGGCCGCGCCGGTTTCGTGATGGCGAACTCGGCCGGCGACGCGCGTGGCAGCGAGCTGGAAATCCGCAGGAAGCTGATCCACTCCGGCGCGGTCAATGCGATCGTCAGCATCGGATCGAACTTCTTCTACACCGTCACTCTGCCGTGCACGCTGTGGTTTTTCGACAAGAGCAAACCGAAGGCGTGCAAGAACACCGTGCTGTTCGTCGACGCGCGTCCGTATTTCAATCAGGTCACCCGCGCGCTGCGCGAATTCACGCCAGAGCAACTGGAGTTCCTCGCAAATATCGTGCGGCTGTATCGCGGCGTGAAGCCGGAGTTCGAGGAAGGCAGCAAGGCGTTGCTCAAATCAAAGTTTGCGAAGAACGCCTACGCGGACGTGGCTGGCTTGTGCAAGGCAGCGACGTTCGCAGAGATCGAGACGGACGAGGAGAAGCGCGGCGTCGCTGAGGGACTGACTGGAAGAAGAGGTCCCCCTGTTCGACATCCTCACCAAGCCGAGCCGGTGCTGTCGAAGAAGGAAGAGGCCGAGGTCAAGAAAGTCTGTAGCGAGCTACTCGACTCAATAAAGCGCGAGAAACTTGTGCTTGACTGGCGCGAGAAGCAGCAGGCGAGGGCGGCTGTCATGCAGACGTTGAAGGTGGAAATGAAACGCTTGCCAGAGCCGTACACCGAGGACATCCGCACCGAGAAGCGCGCGCGCGTATGCGCATGTGTATGACCACTACTTTTGAGCTGGAGGTAGCGTTTATGAAGGAGCGAAGGCCGAGGTAGCAGGTTAGCCGAAGCGAACGGCGAAGCCGGCCCCAGAGTAACCCTGCCACCTCTACCATTGAGTCGCCTACAGCCAGTACCTTCATGTAGGGTGTTGCACTTGGCTGTTGAACCGCCATCTTTTCGTCGAGATGAACTGACAGGTAGCACACCATGCTGTTACGCATCGATCGCCTGATCCCCGATGATCTGCTCAAGGATCTGCAAACCCGGCTGGCTGCAGCCGAGTTTGAGGATGGGCGCGTCACCGCCGGCGTTGATGCGCGCATGGTGAAAAACAACCGCCAGCTCGCGCCCGGTTCGTCGCTCGCCGAGGAACTCGGCAACACCGTACTCAAACGCATCGGCAGCCTACCCGAGCTGGTCGGCGCGACATTTCCGCAGCGTATTTCGCGGCCGATGTTCTCGTCTTATGTGCCCGGTATGGAGTACGGCCTGCATGTGGACAACGGCGTGCTGCAGACGCGGCATGGGCCGATCCGCAGCGACATCGCGATGACGATTTTTCTCTCTCCGCCGGAGACCTACGACGGCGGCGAGCTGTCGATCGAGGACATCGGCATCGGTCATCACCGTCTCAAGTTGCCCGCCGGCAGCGCGTTCGCGTACCCGGCTACCAGCCTGCATCGGGTCGCACCAGTCACACGCGGTGTGCGCCTGGCCTGTGTGCTGTGGATACAGAGCCAGGTCCGCGACCCCGGCCAGCGCCGCATCCTGGTCGATCTCGACAATGCAGCCGGCAGATTGCGCGAGCGCGATCCGAACAGTCAGGAACTCAAACTGGTATTGGCTTCGTATCACAACCTTTTACGCCTCTGGGCCGAGACATAGGGCATCTGCCTGTAAATGCCCCGAATTCGGCCGCATTGTGCGGCCTTTCATTTGCTAAAACGTACCAAATAACGTACGCTTTCCAACACAGCGGAGCTAACTCCATGACCGACCTCAACGCCAGCGAAGCGCGCGCGAATCTGTACCGTCTGCTCGACGAAACCGCCGAGACCCACAAGCCGGTGCGCATCGCTGGCAAGCGCAATAACGCGGTGCTGGTGTCCGAAGACGACTGGAACGCGATCCAGGAGACGCTCTACCTGCTTTCGATTCCGGGCATGCGTGAATCGATCCGCGAAGGCATGAAGACACCCGCGAGCAAGCTGGCGAAGGAACTGCGCTGGTGAGCTGGATGCTTGTCTACACCAAGCACGCCCAGGAAGACGCAAGAAAGCTGATTGCCGCAGGATTGAAGGACAAAGCTGTCGCGCTGCTCGAACTCATCGCACGCGATCCGTATGCCAAGCCGCCGCCGTACGAAAAGCTCGTCGGCGATCTCGCTGGCGGGCACTCGCGCCGCATCAACATCCAGCACCGATTGGTCTATGAAGTGCTCAAGGCGGAAAAGTCAGTGAAAGTCTTGCGGATGTGGACGCATTACGAATAGCAGGTAATGAAAACAGCGGCAGATCGAAAAGGGCCGCAATGCGCGGCCCTTTCATCGATGCGAACGCAGCCGGGTCAGAAAACCCCCAACACCTGCCACATTCCCACGCCGCCACTGAACTTGTAGGTCGCGGCGTCGTGATCGAGCGTGTAGCAGGTATCGAATATCAGCTTCGAGCAGAACGCCAATTCCTGCTTGCCTTCCGGATCCATCAGCCGCACGCCGTCGGGCATCTCGGTCCACACGCCGGATTGCGGGCCGAGCCAGCCTTCGCCGGGCGACTTCCATTTGCTGTTGGCGCGGTTGACGTAAACGATTTCCGGTTCGGTCTGGCCTTTCTTGGTCAGATTGAGCGAGATGCTTTGATTGGGCATGTCCGGTCTCCATTGCAGCGAGGTCTGCGAGTCCTGCTTGGAGGTCAGGCCCGGGCTGCTGCTTTCGACCACATGATGAGCATCCCGGGACGCGGCGGCAACTGCTTTGAGCGGGGGAGTGATAGATCCGGCCCTCAAATAGAGTTTTAGGGCCGCCCGATTTCGCTCCGTCGCGCTAGCGGGGGACGGGCAAGGTAGGGGAATTGATCCGTCGCTTGAATCGAATTGCATTGCGGATCAATCGACGGGATGCGGGTCGATCATGGCCGAATCGGACAACTCGAAAGCCTGTGCAAACGAACAAGGGCGCCAACATCGACGCCCTTGCAATTGGTGATAACGCAATCAGGAGTCAGTGGACTTCAAATAACTCCTCCGGCCCGGCCAGCGCATTGTCGGCGCGGTGCCAGGCGGCGTGTGTCGCATCCCTTGCATCCTCCCAATTCAGACTGGATGCGCCCTTGCTGCGCTCCCATTCCGTACGCAGGCTGTCCTCGGCCTCGGCCCAGTTGCGGTCGCGATTGTTGAGACGCTCGGCGATGCCGGCGCGGTAGGCGGGTCCGTAATCGTCATAGGTCAGATCTTGCTTGAAATACGGTTCGGTGATGAACGCGCGTTGCCAATAGGTTTCGTCGGCGGTTGAATCGAGTTCGGTCGAGTTGGGCGCTTCACTGGCAGACATTGCGGCCGTGGTCGGTGCTGTGGCCATGACGGCTGGGGATGGTGCGACGATTCCCTCCACTTCCACTTCGCCGGTGGGATTGACCACTTCACCGACGCCTTTGCCAGCCAGACCGCCAACAACCGCGCCGACGACGCCGCCAACGGCCGAACCGATCGGCCCACCTACCAACCCAATCGCAGCGCCGGCAACCGCGCCGCTGGCCGCGCCAACGCCGGTACCAACTGGATGCGCGCCCGGCGAGCCGGTGATCGGATCGCGATTCATGTCGGTGACTTCCTGTTTCTCAACCTGGTCCCGTGGGTCCGTCATCTTGAAGCTCCTTTGGTTGTGTGGAACGAAACATGCGTTATGGGCTATCGCCGGATCCAGCGCAATGCGAAGCGGGATCACCGAACCGACAACCAATTTTTGTCCGGCGCGAATGAATTCCATCCCAACATCGTTTCGCGCGCATCCGTGCAACTAACAAACCGTTCAGCCCGACGCGCGCGTGGAAAAATCACACCGTTTCGCACGATCCTTGTCAGGGTCTCCAACCGCTCGCTTCGCGAACGAATGACGTTTCACCGATGGCGTGAGTTCCTGAGTTTCCGTATTCCAGATGAGCGGCTGGATCGCGATACGCGGGGTTCAATGCGGATCGCGTTGAACGAATTGCGTTCGTCGCGGCGTCGGGGTGCGGTGCTCACGGTATCACCCAATTGGTGTTGCCTTGGATGCCGATGGCGACTCATCCATCCCGCTGCGCTCATTTGCATCGATGCTGATGGGCGGTGGTCGTGTCAGGCATCCTTGTTGTGCTTGCGCATCACCCGTTGCTTGTCGCGGGCCCAGTCGCGATCCTTCAGGGTGGCGCGCTTGTCGTGCGTCTGCTTGCCTTTCGCGAGTGCGATCTCGAGTTTGGCGCGCCCGGATTTCCAGTACATCGCGGTCGGGATCAGGGTGTAACCATCGCGTTCCACCGCGCCGATCAGCTTGTCGATCTCGTGCGCGTGCAGCAGCAATTTGCGGGTGCGCCGATCGTCGGCGATGACGTGGGTCGATGCGGTGATCAGCGGGGTGATCTGCGCTCCGATCAGGAACAACTCGCCGCGAATGATCATCGCGTAGCTGTCGGCGAACTGGATGCGGCCAGCGCGTATGGCCTTGACCTCCCAGCCTTGCAGCATGAGGCCGGCTTCGTAGCGATCCTCCAGCGAATAGTCGTGGCGCGCACGCTTGTTCAGCGCGATGGTCTTCTGGCCCACGTCCTTCTTCGCGCTTCCGGTCTCCTTCTTGTGGTTCGCGTTCGTCATGCGTCGTCCTTGTAGCGTTGTATTGTCGCCCATGCGGGCGGCGCGAGCGAACGCCATCTTCCATTTATGCGCAAGCCCATTCGATCTGAACGATGACAACCATCCAGCGCAGCGCGCTCGTCGCGCAACCGCCAGCAGTCGTTTACGCGCTCGTCAACGACGTTGCCGCATATCCACGACGCTTCGATTGGTGCGCCAACAGCGCGGTGCTGGAAAAATCCGAAACCCATATGCTCGCGCGACTTGACGTACGCGTTGCCGGGATGCCAGCGAGCTTCACCACGCGCAACACACTGACGCCGGTTTCGCGCATCGAACTTGCGCTGGTGGATGGCCCATTCCAGCGTTTCAGCGGCCTATGGACGTTCAATGCGCTAGGCGATGCCGGATGCCGGGTCGGGCTGCGTTTACAATTCGAGATGGCTGGCAAGCTGCTTGGTTCGGCGATGGCGCTGGGATTTACCGGACTCGCCGATCGGCTGGTGGACGATTTTTGCCGGATCGCGCGAGTCGAGGCGGCGAATGCAGGCTGAAACGATCCGCGTCGAAGTCGTTTACGCACTGCCGCAACATGCGTGGTCGGCTGTGCTGGAGTTGCCACGCGGAGCGACTGCATCCGATGCCATTGCGCGATCAGGTTACGCGATACGGATTCCCGGCTTCGACGCAGCGACACTGGGCTGCGCGGTCTTCGGCAAAACCATCAGCGCCGCGACGATCCTGCGCGATGGCGATCGTCTGGAGTTGCTGCGGCCGCTGATCGCCGATCCCAAGCAGGCGCGGCGTGCGCGTGCGCGCCAGCATCGATGGACTGACGTCTAATCCCTTGTTCAAGGGACGGCGTCATTGAATTTGGTCGCTGATCCCAAGCAGGCGCGGCGGTCGTATTTTCCGGCGCGTCCTTGGTTGCCCGGATCAACCGCCGCTGTCGCTGCTCGACGGCTTTTTCTTCTTCTTGTCCTTCGGCAGATTGCCGAACTTGCCCATCTTCTTGGCGAGCTCCTGATCCTGCTCGGGAAAATAGTTGCCGGAACTGCTCGCGAGGGTGTCGCCTTCGAAAAGCAGGGTCAGCGTCTTGATATCAGGCTTGCGCTGGCCACGGCGATCCTGCTCGGTCGCTACATAATCCCAACGCTGCGAATGGAACGGATCGGCGACCGACGGTGTACCGAGTAGCGCCAGCACATCCTGCTTGCTCATGCCGGGCTTGAGTTGCTCGACATTCTTCGATTCGAGCAGATTCCCCTGATACACCGGCGCATGATAGACGATGCCGCAACCGGCAGTGGCGGCGAGGGTCGCCAACAGGAGGATCATCAAGGTTTTCCGCATCGTCGGCATCGTCCGCATGGGGGAGGTCACAGGGGCCGGATGATACACTACGGGCCGATCGCGCCGCTTGCCCGGGTGCCCCGAAAGCAAACGCGGAGGCCGCATGGAATCGCAGGATCTGCGCAAGGTCGGACTCAAGGCCACCCATCCGCGCATGCGTATCCTGGAGATCCTGGAACACTCCAGCCCGCGTCACCTGACTGCCGAAGACATCTACCGAATCCTGCTGAAGGACAGCGAGGACATCGGTCTTGCCACGGTCTATCGCGTGCTCACCCAGTTCGAGACCGCGAACCTCGTGCTCAAGCACAATTTCGAGGGCGGTCACGCTGTTTATGAGCTCGACCGCGGCGAGCACCACGACCACATGATCGATCTGGACACCGGCAAGGTCATCGAATTCTCCAGCCCCGAGATCGAACGCCTGCAACAGCAGGTCGCCGCCAAGCACGGTTATCTCATCGAAGAGCACAGCCTGGTGTTGTACGTGCGGCAGAAGAAGAGAAGCCACGTTCGCGGATCATAATTGCGACAATCAGCCTCGCGGATTGATCCTGCGTATCCACGACCGAGAAAATGCTTATGTACGCGCTGCCGATGTGCAAGTAGCGTGGGTACTTTTCGCGAATGAATCGGTTCAGTGGCTCAGGCCGATTGGGCCTTCAGCAACATCTGCTTCGCGTTCGCGCGGGTTTCGCTGGTGATGTCGATGCCGCCAAGCATCCGCGCGAGTTCGTCCACGCGCGCGGCCTGGTCGAGTCGGCGCACGGCGCTGCGTGTGGTGATGCCATCGCTGTCCTTGCTGACGCGAACGTGGTGATGGGCCTGCGCGGCGACTTGCGGCAGGTGGGTCACGCACAACACCTGGCGCTCGGCGCCGAGGTCACGCAGCTTGCGGCCGACGACTTCGGCAACCGCGCCGCCGATGCCCGAATCGACTTCATCGAAGACCATCGTCGGCACCGCATCCATACCGAGCGCGGCAACTTCGATTGCCAGACTGATCCGCGATAGCTCGCCGCCGGAGGCGACCTTGCGCAAAGCGCGCGGCGGTTGGCCGGGATTCGCCGAGACGAGAAATTCGACTTGCTCGGCGCCAACCGGCGATGGCTCTGTTGCAGCGATCGGCGTGAGTTCGATCTGCATGCGGCCACCGGCCATGCCGAGTTCTGCCATCAGTGTGGTAACGGCATCGCCGAGTTGATGGGCGGCGGTTTGTCGCGCAGAACCAAGAGTTTTGGCCGCCGCGCGCCAAGTCGAAGCGGCCGCATCGCGTTCTGCCTGCAAACGCTCGACGTCGCCGCTTGCATCGCGCAGTGATTCACGCTCGACAACTAACGTGTCGCGGACCGAAGCCAGCTGTTCCATTGGCACCTTGTGGCGGCGGCTCAGCTCATGCAGGCACGCGATCTCGTCTTCGAGCGCTTGCAGACGGTCGGGATCGAGATCGATATCGTCACGTGCGCGTTCGATCAGGTTCGCGGCTTCCGTGAGCTGGATTGCTGCGGCGTCGGCCAGTTCGGCGGCTTGCGCGTAAATGGGATCGTGTTCGGCAAGCCGGAGTAGTTCTGTATGGAGTTGGGCGAGGGAATGTTCCAGCGCGGCATTGTCTTCGCCATTCAACCGCGTCAGCGAATGGGCGCTGCCTTCGAGCAATTGCGCGGCGTTCGCTTGCCGCTTGTGTGAAGACAAAAGTTCTTCAATATCAGATGGTTCAACTGAAATCCTGCCAAATTGCTTGAGCTGACGATCCAGCCGTTCAAGCCGAACCTCGACCTCCGATGCGTCACCGCTGGCATCGACCCGGCGTTGGAGTTGCTTCCACTCCGCAGCTAACATGCGCACCGCATCCAGTGCGTTGGCGTGGTCGCCGAATGCATCCAGCAGCGCCATCTGCAACGGTCGCGACAGCAGCGCCTGATGCTCATGCTGGCCGTGGATCTCGACCAGCAATTCGCCGAGCTCGCCAAGTTGCGCAACAGTCGCGGCACGTCCATTGATCCAGGCGCGCGAACCGCCATCGGCGCGGATCACCCGCCGCAAACGACACGTCTTTGAATCATCCGAGTCGTCGAGTTCGTTATCGCGCAGCCAGTCTGCGGCGATTGGCGCATCAACAAGCGCGAACTCGGCCGCAAGCTCGGCACGCTCTGCGCCGTGACGCACCATTGCGGCTTCAGCGCGCGCGCCTGTCAGCAACAACAAAGCGTCCACCAGCAATGACTTGCCGGCGCCGGTTTCACCGGAAATGGCCGTCATCCCCGCGTCCAGCGTGAGTTCGGCCTCGCTGACCACGGCGAAGTCTTTCAGGTGCAGGCTGCGGATCATGTGGTGACCGTGCGGGCGACTTGTCCATCTATTTTGCACGAGTAGGCGCATAACTCGTGTTTATCGCTTGCCTAGTGCGCCAGCAGCCTCTATCTATAGTCATGTGAGTCATCCCATCGCCAACCTCGATCCGCGCGCGCGCGGCCTGTTGCGCAGCCTGATCGCGCAATACATCCGCGACGGCGAGCCGGTCGGTTCGCGCACGCTGGCCAGAAATTCGGGGCTGGATGTGAGTCCGGCGACAATCCGCAACATCATGGCCGACCTCGAGGACATCGGCTTGGTCGCGGCAAAACACACATCGGCAGGACGGATTCCGACCGCGCAGGGCTATCGCGTGTTCGTCGATTCGCTGTTGCAGGTGCAACCGCTCGGCGATGCCGACATGTCGCGGTTGCGCGCCAGCGTCCATGCCGGTAGTGGCACGCAAACGCTGTTGACGAATGCTTCGCAACTGCTGTCGGCGATGAGCCATTTCGTGGGCGTGGTCACGGTGCCACGCCGCGAGCAGTTCGCGTTCCGACATATCGACTTCGTGCAGATCGACCCGCAACGCGTGCTGGTGATCCTGGTGTTCACCGATAACGAGGTGCAGAACCGGATCATCACCACGCGCCGCGTATACACGGCATCGGAGCTTGAACAAACCGCGAATTACCTCAACGCGCATTTTGCCGGACGTCCGCTGCGCGAAATCCATGCGACCTTGCTGCACGAGCTGAAAGATACCCGCTCGGCGATGGAACGGGTGCTGGGCGCCGCCATGGAAATCGCCGAGCACGCGCTCGATCCGGACGACGAGGACATGCTGCTGTCCGGCCAGACCCGGTTGATGGGCCTGCACGACCTGACCGACGTGGATCGCCTGCGCGACCTGTTCGATACGTTCTCGCGTAAACGCGAAATCCTGCAATTGCTGGAGCGCTGCATCCACGCACAGGGCGTGCGCATCTTCATCGGCGAGGAAACCGGGCTGGCCTCGATGGATGCCTGCACGGTGATCACCGCGCCGTATTCGGCCGATGGCAAGGTACTCGGCGTGCTGGGCGTGATCGGGCCGACCCGGATGGCCTACGAGCGGGTGATTCCGATGGTGCAAGCCACCGCCGACCTGCTCGGCGCAGCCTTGAATCCGGGCGCGCAAGCCCAATAATTCACACTTCGTTGCTCATTCGGTCGACGGCATACGCCGCGACTGCCAACTCAGGAAGACGCCATGCACACCACGGAACCCTTTCCGGACGCAGATACGTCCAACGGTGCCAGCCCCGACCCGGAAATCCTGCTGAACGAACTCGATGCCGCACGGGCCGAGATCGCCAGCTTGCGCGAGGAACACCTTCGCGAACACGCCGAACTTGAAAATGCGCGCAAACGCCAGGCGCGCGAGGTCGAGATCGGTCGCCGTTTCGCGAACGAACGCTTGCTGGCCAGCCTGTTGCCGGTCTTCGACAGCCTGGAGGCCGGCATCGCGGCCGCGCACGGCGAATCGGCGTCGGTTCGCGAAGGACTGCAATTGACCCTCCGCCAGTTGACCAAGGCGGCGACGGACAGCGGGATGACGACGGTCGATCCGCTCGGCGAAGTCTTCAATCCCGAGCAGCACCAGGCGATCGGCATGGTGCCCAGCAGTGCCGGGCACAAGCCCGACACGGTGACCCAGGTTCACCAGAAGGGTTATTTGTTGAACGACAGGCTGCTGCGGCCGGCGCTGGTGATGGTCGCCAAGTCCGATCACGACTGATCCTAAATACTTTGCTCGAATTGACGTACGGACTGCTTGAAAGCGCCGCCGTCACCCCCAAATCACGCTCATGGATGGCCACGTCGGTCATCGAAAAAACATCAGGAGATTGTCATGGGAAAAATCATCGGTATCGACCTCGGCACGACCAATAGCTGCGTCGCGGTCATGGAGGGCGGCAAGCCCAAGGTCATCGAGAATTCGGAAGGCGATCGCACGACGCCGTCGATCGTTGCCTTCAGCAAGGACGGTGAAGTTCTTGTCGGCGCGTCCGCGAAGCGCCAGGCCGTCACCAATCCGAAAAACACGTTCTACGCGGTGAAGCGCCTGATCGGCCGCAAATTCACCGATGCCGAAGTGAAGAAAGATCTTGATCTCGTGCCTTATTCGATCATCGCGCACGATAACGGCGACGCGTGGGTGCAGACCAGCGACGGCAAGAAAATGGCCGCGCAGGAAATTTCCGCGCGCGTGCTGGAAAAGATGAAGAAGACTGCCGAAGCCTATCTCGGCGAAGCCGTCACTGAAGCGGTTATCACCGTGCCGGCGTACTTCAACGATTCGCAGCGCCAGGCGACGAAAGACGCAGGCCGCATCGCTGGCCTCGACGTCAAGCGCATCATCAACGAGCCGACCGCGGCCGCCCTCGCCTATGGCATGGACAAGGCCGGCGGCGACCGCAAGATCGTCGTATACGACCTCGGCGGCGGCACCTTCGACGTGTCGATCATCGAGATCGCGAATGTCGATGGCGAGAAGCAGTTCGAAGTGCTCGCGACCAATGGCGACACCTTCCTCGGCGGCGAGGACTTCGACAAGCGCGTCATCGATTTCCTTGTGGAGGAGTTCCAGAAAGAGCAGGGCATTGACCTGCGCAAGGATCCGCTCGCGCTGCAGCGCCTGAAGGACGCCGCCGAGCGCGCGAAGATCGAGCTCTCGTCCGCACAACAGACCGACGTCAACCTGCCTTACGTCACTGCCGATGCGAGCGGCCCGAAGCATCTCAACATCAAGCTCACGCGCGCGAAGCTCGAAGCGCTGGTCGATGAACTGATCAAGCGCACCATCGAACCGTGCAAGATCGCGATGAAGGATGCAGGCATTTCCAACAAGGACATCGGCGAAGTGATCCTCGTCGGCGGCCAGACCCGCATGCCCAAAGTGCAGTCGGCGGTGTCCGATTTCTTCGGCAAAGAGCCGCGCAAGGACGTGAATCCCGATGAAGCAGTTGCCATCGGCGCCGCGATCCAGGGCGGCGTGCTCGCGGGTACTGTCAAGGATGTGTTGCTGCTCGACGTGACCCCGCTATCGCTGGGCATCGAGACGCTTGGCGGTGTGTTCACCAAGATCATCGAGAAGAACACGACCATTCCGACCAAGGCATCGCAGACGTTCTCGACCGCTGAAGACAATCAGAGCGCGGTCACTGTGCACGTGCTGCAAGGCGAGCGCGACCAGGCCCGCTACAACAAATCCTTGGCGAAATTCGATCTGACCGGCATCGACTCCGCGCCGCGCGGAATGCCGCAGGTCGAGGTCAGTTTCGACATCGACGCCAATGGCATCCTGCATGTGTCGGCGAAGGACAAGAAGAACGGCAAGGAACAGAAAGTCGAGATCAAGGCTGGTTCGGGACTGACGCCGGAAGAAATCGAGCGCATGAAGGCAGATGCTGAGGCGCATCGCGAAGAGGACAAGAAGTTCCAGGAACTCGTAGGCACCCGCAACCAGGCCGACGGCCTCGTGCATGCCGTGCGCGCTGCGATCACCGAACACGGCGGCAAAGTCGGCGGCGATGTGATGGGCAGTGTCGAAACCGCGTTGGCTGAGCTTGAAACCGCGATGAAGGGCGACGACAAGGCCGTGATCGAAGGTCGCATGCATCAATTGGAGCAGGCCGCGCAGCCCTTGCACGCGGCGGCTTCCGCCGGTGCGCAGGCTGGCGCCGAAGGCGGCGAACAACCGCAGACGGCGACTGAAGACGTGGTCGATGCCGAGTTCACCGAAGTGAAAGACGACAAGCAGTAAGTCGGAATCAGGAATGGAAAATGGGAAGGGCGGGGCTGAGGCTCCGCTCTTTCGTTGTCCATGCCCTGAATTATCGATCCTGATTGAACGATTCCCGACTCTCAACTTGCGATTCCCGGTCTCCGTATGAGCAAGCGCGACTATTACGAAACTCTTGGCGTTGCGCGCAATGCGAGCGACGAGGATTTGAAGAAGGCTTATCGCCGACTCGCGATGAAGCACCACCCCGATCGCAACGAATCCGGCGACAAGGCCGCCGAGGCCAACTTCAAGGAAGCGAAGGAAGCCTATGAAGTCCTGACAGACTCATCCAGGCGTCGCGCCTACGATCAGCACGGTCACGCCGCGTTCGAACATGGCATGGGCGGTGGTGGCGGGGCAGGGCCGGGTTTCGCGGATGTGGGCGATATTTTCGGCGACATCTTCGGCGATATCTTCGGCGGTGGTCGCGGGCGTCAGCAAGCGCAACGGCGCGGCAATGACCTGCGCTACATGCTCGACCTTGACCTCGAAGAAGCCGTCTTCGGTGTCGAACGAAAGATCGACATCGCTACCCTGATCGATTGCCGCATTTGCAACGGCAGCGGCTCCGCCGACGGCAAGATCGAAACTTGCGCAACGTGCCGCGGGCAAGGTCGCGTGCGGTTGCAACAGGGCATCTTTTCGTTGCAGCAGGCATGCCCGACCTGCAGCGGGCGTGGCAAGGTCACCACGAATCCATGCAAGGCCTGCCATGGCGAAGGTCGCGCCGAAGATACCAAGACACTCGCGGTGAAGATTCCCGCTGGCGTCGATAATGGCGATCGCGTCCGCCTGAGCGGCGAAGGCGAGGCTGGCCCGGCCGGGTCGCCGGCCGGCGATCTGTACGTCGAAGTCCGCGTGCGCGATCACGCAATCTTTCAGCGCGATGGCGACGATCTGCACTGCGAGGTACCGATTCGTATCTCGCAGGCTGCGCTCGGCGATAGCGTGCGCGTGCCGACGCTCAATGGCGAAGCCGAGATCAAGATTCCCGCCGAAACCCAGACCGGAAAACTCTTCCGCCTGCGCGGCAAGGGCGTGAAATCGGTGCGCAGCCGCAGCACCGGCGATCTGCTGTGCCGCGCGGTCGTCGAAACGCCAGTCAATCTCACCGCGCGCCAGCGGGAGCTGATGGCGGAGTTTGAGAGCACGTTTGTGGGGGATGACGAAGCGCGTCGGCACTCGCCGCGCAGCAGCACTTTCGTGGATGGCGTCAAGAGTTTCTGGGAACGCATCCGATCCTGAAGACGACTATCATCCAGCCGTTATCAGCGCAGATTGAGTCGATGGGCATTCCTGATTGAGCGCCACATACCGCACCCGGCTTGCTTCGCATGCGCCTCGCCGTTAGCGTAGCGGAATGAAAACTCCCACTTCGACGCGATTGTTGATTCACGGCGCATCCGGTCGCATGGGTCAAGCGTTGTTGCGGTTGGCGAAAGCCGATGCGCGCTTCGCAATCGTCGCTGCAATGACGCGCTCTGGCGGCAGAGTTGATGGCATGCGTGCGCTCGCTGCTGCGGACAGTGCTTCCGCGCCGGCATTCGACGTGTTGGTGGATTTCAGCCTGCCGGCGGCGTTCGATGCTGCACTTGAGTTATGCCTGCAACGCGGTTGTGCGTTGGTTTCCGGCACGACGGATTTGTCCGATGCGCAACGCAGCGCACTGGACTCTGCGAGCACGTCGATTCCCGTCATCTGGTCCGCAAATTTCAGTATCGGCATTTCCGTGCTGGACGATCTGGTGCGTCGCGCCGCGGTCGCGTTGAGCAAATGGGATTGCGACATCGTCGAAATGCATCACACACAAAAACGTGATGCGCCGTCGGGAACCGCGCTGGCGCTCGGCGCTGCGATCGCATCGGTACGTGACGGCGAACTGCATTACGCAAGCCTGCGCGCTGGTGATATCGTCGGCGAGCACATCGTGCAATTCACCGGCACCGGCGAGCGATTGGAGCTGATCCATCGCGCAACCGATCGCGACATCTTCGCGCGCGGCGCGCTGGAATCTGCAGCGTCCATCGCGACGCGCGGACCCGGACGCTATACGCTCGCCGATTTGTTGTTGCACTGACACCGGCATGCGACGTAATGCGCGTCAATCGCGATGGGCCGCATTGTCGTCGCGATTCGCGCCGTAGCGTTTGTCCAACGAACCGAGCAAGCGCTTGAACCAGTGGGTGAAGCGACCGCGTTTCTGCTTGCGCCGCAATTCCTTCTCGCTGGTCAGCCACGCGACCTGCACGACCATACGCTCGCCCTCGTGCGGCAGGTGGCCGTGGAAAGAGTTCTCCGAGCGTTTGAACGCGACCAGATTGCCGTAGACCGGTAGCACCTCAGGCACGACCAGCGCTTGGATGTCGTCGACGCGCGTGAGCAAGCGCAAGGAACCTGGACTGCCGTGTGGCCACGCGGTGTTGAGATACACAAGTGCGGTCAACACTTTGGATTTGCTGTCAGTGTGGATGGTGCCATGGCGGCGGTTGAGCCGCGAACACAAGGTCACCAGCGCGGGCAATTTCGACATGTCCGCTACGCCGAGCCGTTCACCGAGCGCATCGGAGAATTCCGGCGCGACGATTTCGGCAATCAGCGCATTCACGCTCGGGCCGCAGTCCTCGATCTGATGCGGAAAAAATCCAGCTTCAGGGTAAAGCGGAAAGTCGCGCTGCAATTCGGGCATCGCATCGGCGCGCAGCATGCCGTCGGCAATCAGGAAAGAAAACGGCTGATGAAAGATGCGGACGCCGAGAGCGGCCAGGCGCCTGGCAAGCAGCAAGGGTATTTCGGTTGGCATGGATGCATGCGTCCTGGCTTGCAGAATACGATTTGCGCAATGCTGCGATTCTATCTCCGTCCGCAATGCCGTGCGGCAACGCTTTCCGGCATGAAATTGGACAGCGCAAGGGCCGACCTTTATCATTCCCGCTCGCCCGTATCTCTTCTCTTCCGCAACGTCTCGCGACGCTGCCGGATGGGAAGCCGTGTACCCGACGCCGCCCGCGGCGCACCTACCAAGGCGAAATTGCGTGACCCGACCTGGAATCCTCGCACTCGAAGACGGCACCGTATTCGAGGGCATTGCCGTGGGCGCGGATGGCCAGAGCGTCGGCGAAGTGGTGTTCAACACGGCCATGACCGGCTATCAGGAAATCCTGACCGATCCGTCGTACGCGCGCCAACTGGTCACGCTCACCTATCCGCATGTCGGCAATACCGGCTGCACGAATGACGACGATGAAGCGCAACAAGTCTGGGCTGCCGGCCTGATCGTGCGTGATGTGCCGCGCCGGCCGAGCAACTGGCGCAGCCAAGTCGCACTGCCTGAATGGCTATCGGCGCGCGGCGTGGTGGCTTTGGCAGGAATCGATACCCGCAAATTGACGCGCTTGCTGCGCGATCGCGGCGCGCAAAACGCCTGCCTCGTGGCGGGCGAGGGCATCGACCGCGATCAGGCCATCGAAGCGGCGCGCAAATTCCCCGGCCTGAACGACATGGATCTTGCGCGGGTGGTCAGCACCACCGAAACCTACGCTTGGCTTGATGGGTCGCTTGATCTCGACAGTGGAACGTTTGTACGGACCGACGGTCGCTTCCATGTGGTGGCTTACGATTTCGGCATCAAGCGCAACATTCTGCGCCTGCTGGCCGATCGCGGCTGCCGCATCACCGTGGTTCCGGCACAAACGCCCGCCGCGCACGTGTTCGCGCTCAACCCTGATGGCGTGTTCCTCTCCAATGGCCCCGGCGATCCCGCGCCTTGCGATTACGCCATTGCCGCGATTCGTGAATTCCTCGCCGCGAAAATCCCGCTGTTCGGCATCTGCCTCGGCCACCAGTTGATCGCGCTCGCGATTGGCGCGAAGACGATGAAGATGAAGTTCGGCCATCACGGCGGCAATCATCCGGTGCAGGATCTGCAGAGCAAGAGAGTAATGATTACCGCGCAGAACCACGGTTTTGCCGTCGATGAACCGACCTTGCCGGAAAACGTACGGGTCACCCACCGCTCGTTGTTCGACGGCAGCAACCAAGGTATCGAACTCACCGATGCACCCGCGTTTTCGTTCCAGGGTCATCCCGAGGCATCGCCGGGGCCGCACGATATCACGGGTTTGTTCGACCGTTTCATAGCGTTGATGGAGTCGCACTGACATGCCCAAGCGCACCGATCTCAAAACAATTCTCATTATCGGCGCTGGCCCGATCGTGATCGGCCAGGCCTGCGAATTCGATTATTCCGGCGCACAGGCCTGCAAGGCATTGCGCGAGGAAGGCTTCCGCGTGGTGCTGGTGAACTCGAACCCGGCGACGATCATGACCGACCCCGATACCGCCGACGCGGTGTACATCGAGCCGATCAACTGGCGCACGGTCGAGAAGATTATCGCCAAGGAAAAGCCCGACGCCTTGCTGCCGACAATGGGCGGTCAGACTGCATTGAACTGCGCGCTGGATCTTGCCGACAACGGCGTTCTGGAAAAGTATGGCGTCGAACTGATTGGCGCATCGCGCGAAGCGATCCGCATGGCCGAGGATCGCGAACTGTTCCGCGTGGCGATGGCCGAGATCGGCCTGGATTGCCCGAAGGCCGAAGTCGCGCGCTCGCTTGAACAAGCGCTCGACATCCAGACCCGCGTCGGCTATCCGACCATCATCCGTCCCAGTTTCACCCTCGGCGGCAGCGGCGGCGGCATCGCCTACAACCGCGAGGAGTTGATCGAGATCGCAGGTCGCGGGCTCGAACTTTCGCCGGTGCACGAAGTACTGATCGAAGAGTCGGTGCTGGGTTGGAAGGAATTCGAGATGGAGGTCGTCCGCGATACGGCGGACAACTGCATCATCGTCTGTTCGATCGAGAACCTCGATCCGATGGGCGTACATACTGGCGACTCGATCACCGTCGCGCCGGCGCAGACGCTCACCGACAAGGAATACCAACGCTTGCGGGACGCGAGCATCGCGGTGCTGCGCAAGATCGGCGTTGATACCGGCGGTTCCAACGTGCAGTTCGGCGTGAACGCCCAAACCGGCCGTGTGGTGGTGATCGAGATGAATCCGCGGGTGTCGCGTTCGTCTGCGCTTGCTTCCAAAGCAACCGGATTCCCAATTGCGAAAGTCGCGGCGAAATTGGCTGTCGGCTACACACTCGATGAACTGCGCAACGAGATCACCGGCGGCGCGACCCCGGCATCATTCGAGCCGAGCATCGATTACGTCGTAACGAAAATTCCGCGCTTCGCGTTCGAGAAATTTCCGTCCGCCGATGCACGCCTGACCACGCAGATGAAATCCGTCGGCGAAGTGATGGCGATGGGTCGCACGTTCCAGGAATCGTTGCAGAAGGCGCTACGCGGACTGGAAACCGGCAAAACCGGGCTCGACCCGAGCGGCCTCGATTTCAGCACCGAAGATGGCTTGGCGGAATTGCGCCGCGAATTGCGCGAGCCCGATCCCGAGCGCATCTTCCATGTTGGCGATGCGTTCCGCGCCGGCATGTCGGTCGAAGAAGTGCATGCGCAGTCGTTCATCGATCCGTGGTTCCTCGACCAGATCGAGGAATTGGTGCAGATGGAGGGCGAGGTCGCGCGCGGCGGATTGGCATCACTCGATGCCGCACGCCTGCGTGAACTCAAGCGCAAGGGTTTTTCCGACGCGCGGCTTGCGACGCTCGCTTCGACGGACGAAAACGCGTTGCGCGTGTTGCGTCATGCGCTGGGTGTGCGGCCGGTCTACAAGCGCGTGGATTCCTGCGCGGCCGAGTTCGCGACCGATACCGCGTATCTGTATTCGACGTACGAAGACGAATGCGAAGCCGCGCCGACCACGCGGGACAAGATCATGGTGCTCGGCGGCGGACCGAACCGCATCGGCCAGGGCATCGAGTTTGATTATTGCTGCGTGCACGCCGCGCTCGCGCTGCGTGAAGACGGCTATGAAACCATCATGGTCAACTGTAATCCGGAAACCGTTTCGACGGATTACGACACCAGCGACCGGCTCTATTTCGAACCATTGACGCTGGAAGACGTGCTGGAAATCGTTGCTGTCGAAAAACCCAAAGGCGTGATCGTGCAATACGGCGGACAGACGCCGCTCAAGCTTGCACGCGCGCTCGAAGCCGCTGGCGTTCCGATCATCGGCACCTCGCCAGACAGCATCGATCTCGCCGAAGATCGCGAGCGTTTTCAGCAGATGATCCAGAAATTGAACCTCGTGCAGCCACCGAACCGCACCGCGCGCAATGCCGAGCAGGCGCTCGCGTTGGCGAGCGAGATCGGCTATCCGCTGGTAGTGCGCCCGAGTTACGTGCTTGGCGGACGCGCGATGGAAGTGGTGCATTCCGATGCCGACCTCACGCGCTACATCCGCGATGCGGTGAAGGTATCGAACGATTCGCCGGTGCTGCTTGATCGCTTCCTCGACAACGCCGTCGAAGTCGATGTCGATACGATCGCCGATGCCGAAGGCAACGTGCTGGTCGGCGGCATCATGGAACACATCGAGGAAGCCGGCGTGCATTCGGGCGATTCCTCGTGCTCGCTGCCGCCGTATTCATTGTCGGCAAAAACCCAGGACAAGCTGCGCGAGCAGTGCGCGCAGATGGCGCGCGAGTTGAAGGTCATCGGTTTGATGAACACCCAGTTCGCGATCCAGATCGACGAAAACCAGAACGAACATATCTTCATCCTCGAAGTGAATCCGCGCGCCTCGCGCACTGTGCCCTTCGTTTCGAAAGCCACCGGCGTGCCGCTGGCGAAAGTTGCGGCGCGCTGCATGGTCGGTCGCAGCCTCGTTGATCAGGACATGACGCGCGAAGTGATTCCGTCGTATTACTCGGTGAAGGAAGCAATCTTCCCGTTCGCGAAGTTCCAGAACGTCGATCCGATCCTTGGCCCGGAGATGCGTTCAACCGGCGAAGTGATGGGCGTCGGCCCGAGTTTTGGCGAAGCATTCGCGCGCGGACACGAAGCGGCGAACATCACTCCGCCATTGGTCGGCAAAGCGTTTGTGTCGGTGCGCGATCCCGACAAGATGCGCGTGCTTGACGTGGCGCGCGATCTGCTGCGTCGCGGCTACGGCTTGGTCGCAACCGGCGGCACGCAGAAATTCCTTGTCGAGCAGGGCCTCGAATGCGAACACATCAACAAGGTGATCGAAGGCCGTCCGCACATCGTCGATCTCATCAAGAACGGCGAAATCGTGTATATCGTCAACACCACCGAAGGCAAGCAGGCGATTGCAGACTCGTTCTCGATCCGCCGCCAGGCGTTGCAATCGGGCATCACTTACTCGACCACGATCGCCGGTGCGCGCGCGTTACTGCATTCGCTGGATCACCGCGGCGACGGGGCGGTGCGTTCGCTACAGGAACTGCACGCGCAACTCCGGTCGGAAGCGCGATGACGGATCGCGAGGCACATCGATAGTACGATGTGTTGCACGATCGGCTACAACACCATCAAAGGGAATCGATATGCGGGTACCGTTGACCATCAAGGGCGCGCAGCGTTTGCGCGGTGAACTCGAACGGCTGAAGTCGGTCGATCGGCCGCGGGTAATCGAGGCCATCGCCGAAGCGCGTGCGCATGGCGACCTCAAGGAAAATGCGGAATACCATGCCGCGCGCGAGCAGCAGGGCTTCATCGAGGGCCGCATCAAGGAACTCGAAGGCACCTTGAGCAATGCGCAGTTGATCGACGTAACCAACCTTAATGCGGGTTCGCGGGTCGTGTTCGGCGCCATCGTCGAGCTTGCCGATGTCGAAACCGATGATCGCCGCAAGTACCAGATCGTTGGCGACCTCGAAGCCGACATCAAGCAGAACCTGATCTCGATTTCCTCACCGATTTCGCGAGCGCTGATCGGCAAGCACGAAGGCGACATCATCACCATCGATGCGCCTGCTGGCAAAAGCGAGTTCGAGATCATCGGCGTCAGTTACGAAACCTGACGGATGCCGCGCCTGACCCTGCTGCTGCCAGCCCGTTCGCGGTTTTGCGGCCAACCTCTGCCGCAGGCATTGGGACGTGTGCTGGCTCGCGCAGACAAGGTAGAAGGTGGCAGGACCGGCAGCAAGATGCAGTTGCAACGCCACTTCGATGTGATTCCGAATTATTGCCCGGAAGCGCCGATCAATCGCCAGCTCGATGCGCGCGACGCCATCCACAACGCGTGGCTGCGCGCCGATCCGGCGTTTGTGCAGGTCGATATCAATGGCGGCCGGATGATGGCTTGCGGCGAACTGGGCTTGTCGATGGCCGACTGCGAAGCCTTGCTGGCGCCGTTGAAGCCGCTGTTCGGCGACGAAGGCTTTCCGATCTCTGCGCCAGTGCCGCAGCGCTGGTACCTGATGTTGCCGCGCGAATCGAAATTCCCGACATTTCCGACGCCCGATGACGTGCTCGGCGACAACCTTGAGCCCCATTTGCCGACGGGCGATCTCGGCCGGCGCTGGCGGCGATTGCTCAACGAAACCCAAATCATTTTACACAACCACCCATTGAATGCGCAGCGTATTCGGCGCGGCTTGCCGCCAGTGAACTCGCTGTGGTTCTGGGGCGGAGGAGTGTTACCGGACTTCGTGCGGAGCGACTATGCGTTCGTGTTCGGCGAAGACATGCTGCTGAAAGGTCTGTGCGATCTTGCGAAGCTTCCGGCGCGCCCGGTTCCTGTCGCATGGTCGGCCACGCTGCGCGAAGGCAACGCGCTGATCGACCTGCGTACGTTGCGTGATGTGTCGATGCTCGCCCGCGATTGGGTGCTGCCGGCGACTGCCGCGTTGCGCGGCGACGATCGCCTGCAACTCGATTTCGCGGACGGTAGCGGTTTCACCATCATGCGTCCGCAGCGTTGGCGTTTCTGGCGGCGTGCCATACCGCAGCTGGCGCAACCAGATTGACTAGTCGTGTGAACCCACCGCATATCGTCCGTCGCATCGTGCCGCTACTTGGCGAATGGCCCGAGCATGTTCCATGGGTGCTACGCCGCATCTATGCGGCGCGCGGCGTCACCACATTCGCTGAAAGCCAACCGCGGCTCGCCGATTTGTTGAATCCAAACGCGCTAGGCGGCATCGACCAAGCGTCTGAACTGCTGGCCGATGCGATTCGTCGGCAACGCCATATCGTGATCGTCGGCGACTTCGATTGCGATGGCGCGACGGGAACGGCCGTCGGCGTGCGTGGATTGCGCATGCTCGGTGCGCATCGCGTGAGCTTCCAGGTGCCGCATCGCGTGCTGCATGGTTACGGTTTGACAGCCGCGCTAGTCGAGGTCATGCGCCCACTGCAACCGGACCTGATCGTTACAGTCGACAACGGCATCGCTTCGCATGCGGGAGTGGCGGCCGCGAAAGCACTCGGTTGGGATGTGCTGGTGACCGATCATCACCTGTCCGGCGCAACGCTGCCGATGGCCGATGCGATCGTGAATCCCAATTGTCCTGGCGACACATTCCAGAGTAAATCGTTGGCGGGCGTCGGCGTGTTGTTCTATTTGCTGCTCGCGACAAGGCGACGTTTGAACCTCGATCCGCAACCCGATCTGTCCGTATTGCTCGATCTCGTTGCGGTCGGCACCGTCGCCGACATGGTGCCTTTGGATGCGAACAATCGCATCCTCGTCTCCGCCGGTTTGCGGCGCATGCGCGCTGGGCAATGCCAACCGGGTTTGCGCGCGCTGGCTGATGTCGCCGGACGCAAGCTGGAAAAACTCAACGCCAGCGACATCGGCTTTTCCATCGGGCCACGGATCAACGCGGCCGGTCGGCTGGAGGACATGGCGATCGGCATTGAATGCCTGCTCACCGACGACGCAACGCAAGCAGCCGAACTCGCGCACACGCTCGATGCGATCAATGGCGAGCGCCGTGGCGTGCAGCAGGTGATGCTCGACGAAGCAGAACAAATCGTGGCAAGGGCAGGGCAAGCGGACGATACCGCTGCCATCTGCGTGTTCGATCCCGAATGGCACCCTGGTGTCATAGGGCTGGTCGCATCGAAGTTGAAAGAGAAGTTGCATCGGCCTGTGATCGCGTTTTCGTTGTCGGAACCTGGCAGCAAAGAACTGCGCGGCTCAGCGCGCTCCATTCCGGGGTTCCATGTCCGCGATGCATTGGCTGCGGTGGATGCTATGCAGCCGGGACTGATAGATCGCTTTGGCGGACACGCGATGGCAGCGGGCTTGAGCATGCGGCGCGATCGGTTGGATGCTTTCATCGCCGCATTCAAGTCGTATGCGGAAAGCACATTGGATCCGGCGCTTCTGCGCCGTGAATTGATCAGCGATGGTCCGCTCGACGCCGACGAAATGACCTATATGCTCGCGCAATCGCTGCGCGATGCAGGCCCGTGGGGACAAGGATTTCCGGAGCCATTATTCGATGACGTGTTCGATGTGCTCGACTATCGCCAAGTCGGGCATGGCCATCTCAAACTTACGCTGCGGCAGGATGTGGCAACATCGCCCGTCGCGGCAATCCACTTCGGTGGATGGACTGGCGCTCCGCTGCCAGCGCGCATTCGCGTGGCCTACCATCTCGAACCTGACGATTACCGAGATCGCTCCGGCGTACAATTGCTGATTCGCCATCTCGAATCATCTGGTGAGGCAAACGATGCGCTCTGCTAACATGCACGACCTTTTCATCATCTCCCGCGTCCCATGATCGAGCTCAATCCAGTCCGTTTTCATATTGCCGATCTGCGAGCCCGACTGCTGTCGCTCCGGGGGTATCTTTGACTTCGACACCAAGGTTGAACGTCTCGAAGAAGTAAGCCGCGAACTCGAAAATTCCGACATCTGGAATGTGCCAGAACGCGCGCAAGCGCTCGGCAAGGAACGCGCCGACCTCGACAAGGTCGTCGGCGGCATCCGCAGCATCGATGACGGCCTCAACGGTGCAGCCGAATTGCTCGATCTCGCCGAATCCGAACAGGACGAAGAGACTGCAGCCGCTGTCGTCGTCGATGTCGATGCCTATGCGCGCCTCGTCGAGTCGCTCGAATTCCGTCGCATGTTCTCCGGAAAGCTCGATTCGGCGAATGCATTCGTGGACGTGCAGGCCGGTGCCGGCGGCACCGAGGCGCAGGACTGGGCCGAGATGCTGCTGCGGATGTATTTGCGCTGGTGTGAATCGCGCGGATGGAAAACGGAGCTGATGGAAGCGAGTGCTGGTGATGTCGCCGGCATCAAGTCGGCCACGTTCCGCGTCGAAGGTGATTACGCCTACGGCTGGCTCAAGACCGAGATCGGCGTGCATCGCCTCGTGCGCAAGTCGCCGTTCGATTCGGACAATCGTCGGCACACCAGTTTTACGTCGGTGTTCGTGTCGCCAGAAGTGGACGACGACATCGAGATCGACATCAATCCTGCCGATCTGCGTACTGATGTCTATCGATCTTCGGGCGCTGGCGGCCAGCATGTCAACAAGACCGAGTCGGCGGTGCGCATCACCCATATTCCGACGAACACAGTCGCTGCGTGCCAGAACGGCCGCAGCCAGCATCAGAATCGCGATACCGCGATGAAAATGCTGAAAGCCAAGTTGTACGAACTGGAAATCCAGAAACGCAACACCGAGCGCGACGCACTGGAAGCGACCAAGTCCGACATTGGCTGGGGCAGCCAGATCCGCAATTACGTGCTCGACCAGTCGCGGATCAAGGATCTGCGCACCGGCATTGAGCGCAGCGACACGCAGAAGGTGCTGGATGGCGATCTCGACGAATTTGTTGAGGCGAGCCTGAAATCGGGGCTTGAGGCTGGCTCCAAGCGTTCCGATGCAGCGTGAGCATGGCAACGCGCTTTGTGTACGCTGGATGATGATCGTGCGCAAAACGCACGCTACAAGAGCGAGACGATGAGCGACGAAATCGAGACTCCGCACGACGAAAACAAGCTGATCGCCGAACGCCGCGCGAAACTTGGCGCATTGCGCGAATCGGGCATCGCGTATCCGAACGATGCGCGGCGCGCTGATTACGCTGGCGACTTGCAAACCGAATTTGCCGATGTCGAATTATGGAATGCTGACGCGATCGACAAAGCCGGATGTCGGGTGCGCGTGGCCGGGCGATTGATGGCCAAGCGCATCATGGGCAAGGCTAGCTTCGCGCAGATCCAGGATATGAGTGGGCGCGTGCAGATGTTTCTGCAAGCATCGACGCTTGGCGATGCCTACGAAGCGTTCAAGGGCTGGGACGTCGGCGATATCATCGCTGCCGAGGGCGTGCTGATGCGCACGAAAACTGGCGAGTTGTCGATCCGTTGCGACGTCCTGCGCTTGCTGACGAAATCGCTGCGTCCGTTGCCGGACAAGTGGCATGGGCTTGCCGATGTCGAACAGCGCTATCGCCAGCGTTATGTCGATCTGATCGTGACGCCGGAAGCGCGCGATGTATTCGTCAAGCGTTCGCGCATCATCGGCGCGATCCGACGCTGGCTGGATGCGCGACGCTTCCTCGAAGTCGAAACGCCGATGATGCATTACATTCCCGGCGGTGCGACCGCAAAACCGTTCGCGACGCATCACAACGCACTTGATCTCGATTTGTACCTGCGCGTAGCACCTGAGTTGTATCTCAAGCGTCTCGTCGTCGGCGGCTTCGAGCGCGTGTACGAGATCAACCGCAACTTCCGCAACGAAGGCGTGTCCACGCGACACAATCCCGAGTTCACGATGCTGGAGTTGTACGAGGCTTACGTCGCTTACGGCGAAGTGATGGATCTCACTGAAACGCTGATCCGCGATGTTGCCATTGAGGCGATCGGCACAACGCAGATGCACTGGGATGGCGCCGACATCGATCTCGCGCCGGCATTCCGCCGCTGGAAGCTCGAAGAAGCCGTACGCGAAATGAATCCGGAAATCAGCGTTGCCGATTGCAGGAATCGCGTTGCGCTCGCAGCGCACTGCGCACGATTGAAAGTGGCAGCGAAAGATGGCTACGGCTGGGGAAAACTGCTGCTGGAGATCTTCGAGAAAACAGTCGAAAGCAAGCTGACGCAACCGACTTTCATCACCCATTATCCGGTCGAAGTCTCGCCGCTCGCGCGCGAATCCGATACGGAAGCGGGCATTACCGATCGCTTCGAGCTGTTCGTCGGCGGCAAGGAACTCGCGAACGGATTTTCCGAACTCAACGATCCTGAAGACCAAGCCGCACGTTTCCAGGCGCAGGTCGCGGCGATGCAGGGTGGCGATGATGAGGCGATGCACTTCGATGCCGACTACATCCGTGCGCTCGAAGTTGGATTGCCGCCGACCGGTGGCCTCGGTGTGGGCATCGACCGTCTGGTGATGCTGTTGACGGGTTCGTCATCGATCCGCGATGTGTTGCTGTTTCCCTACATGCGGCCGGAAACCTGAGCTCGAATTGCGGTGGCATCGGCGACTCTGAAACGAAAGCGGATCGCGTGTGCGAGCCCCTTGCTTGACAAGCAGCCAGTTAACTATGGATTTGCAGCGCCGGGAGCCGGCGGGTCGCGCAGTTCGCGGCGCAGGATTTTGCCAACGTTCGTCTTTGGCAAATCGGTGCGGAACTCGACGACCCTCGGCAACTTGTAGCCGGTGAGGTATTCCTTGCAGTAGGCTTTCACCGCTTCGGCAGTGAGTGATGGATCCTTTTTCACGATCACGACCTTCACCGCTTCGCCGGACTTCTCGTCCGGCACGCCGACCGCAGCAACTTCCAGCACGCCGGGCATCTGCGCGATCACGTCCTCGACTTCGTTCGGATACACGTTGAAACCGGAAACGAGGATCATGTCCTTCTTGCGATCGACCAGGAAGAAGTAGCCGCGCTCGTCCATGCGCGCCATGTCGCCGGTGCGCAGCCAGCCTTCGATGTCGATCGCCTTGTCGGTTTCTTCGGGGCGCTGCCAGTAACCCAGCATGACCTGCGGGCCCTTGATGCACAGCTCGCCGACTTCGCCGGTGGGCAATACCCTCCCTTCTTCGTCTTTCACGCAGGCGTCGGTGGACGGGACCGGCATGCCGATCGATCCGTTGTATTCCTTCATGTCCAGCGGATTGATGCAGGCCGCAGGCGATGTTTCGGTCAGGCCATAGGCTTCGACGAGCGTGCAGCCGGTCACTTTTTTCCAGCGCTCGGCGACTGCGCGCTGCACCGCCATGCCGCCGCCGAGGGTCATGTGCAATTTCGAAAAATCGAGTTGATCGAAGCCCGGCGTATTCAGCAATCCGTTGAACAGCGTGTTGACACCAGTAATGCAGGTGAAGCCGCTCGTCTTCAGTTCGCGCACGAAGCCCGGCATGTCGCGCGGATTGGTGATCAGATGGTTCAATCCACCGAGCTTCATGAAGATCAGGCAGTTCGCCGACAGTGAAAAGATGTGGTACAGCGGCAGCGCGGTGATGATGACTTCCTGGCCCGGCCGGAGCTGCGCGCCGATCCATGAACCGGCCTGCTGCATGTTCGCGACGAGGTTGCGGTGGGTCAGCATCGCGCCCTTGGACACGCCGGTGGTGCCGCCGGTGTATTGCAGGAACGCGATGTCAGCCGGTTCGATCGCGATCGTCGGCAGGTTGCGTCGGCCGCCCCGCCGCAGCGCTTCGTCGAAACGGATCGCACCGGGAATCGAATAGGGCGGAATCTGTTTCTTGATGTACTTGAGCACAAAGTTGATGATCATTCCCTTCGGGAACTTCAACTGGTCGCCGATGCCGGTCGTGATGACCTGCTTGATGTCAGAGTCGGCCAGCACTTCGGCCACGGTTTTGGCGAAGTTGTCCACCACCACGATCGCCACCGCGCCGGAATCCTTGAGTTGGTGGCGCAGTTCGCGAGGCGTGTAGAGTGGGTTGACGTTCACCACGATCAGCCCGGCGCGCAGCGCGCCCATGATCGCGATCGGATACTGCAACAGGTTCGGCATCATGATCGCGATGCGGTCGCCTTTCTTGAGCTTGAGATCCATCGCCAGGTAAGCGGCGAATTGGCTGCTCATCCGGTCCAGATCGCCGTAGGTCAGCGTCGTCCCGAAATTGCGGAACGCCGGCCTCTCGCGGAAGCGCTGACAGGAGGATTCGAGCACTGCGACGATCGATTTGAATTCATCGAGATTGATTTCAGGCGCGACCCCCGCAGGGTAATTGTCCAGCCATGGACGCGTATCGCTCATGCCCTGTCTCCCGAAGTGAATGCAGTGGCTGCGCGTTGCAGCGACGTTTCGCCCGATTGGAACACAGGCCCACAAGGCTGGCAACACGGTGGCGCATGCGGCGTGACGTCCGTCGCAGCAATGTGCCGGAATGCGTGGAACCTTATGCCGGCTTGGTTCACAGTGGCGATGACAGACGGCCACCGAAGGCTGCTGAGAACTGCGATGCAACACATGCGCTATCGATGCAATGCATGGATCGGATTTGCTGCATGGACGCTGACCGCGTGTGTGCTGGTTTCGATAGCTGGCTGTCGTCGCACGCCGGCCGAGCAGGCGATCCGCGAATCCATCGCGGCGATACAGAAGGCCGGCGAAGCGCACGACGTGAGCGCGGTGATCGCGCCGTTGGCGGACGATTTCGTCGGCCAAGGCGAAGACAAAAGCGAAACCCTCGACCGCAAAAGTTTCCAGCGCTACCTCACGCTCGTGCAGATGCGCGAGGGCGGAGCGATTCATTCCACGCTCGGCCCGATCACCGTCGCATTGCAAGGCAGTGACCGTGCAACTGCCGACTTCACCGCTGTGATTACCGGCGGAGCAGGGCTGCTGCCCGACGGTCAGGTCGAACAGATTCGCACCGGGTGGCGGCTACATGGAAGCAAGTGGGAGATGATTTCGGCTGAGTGGAAGGAAGGGATCGCGGGCAAGTGATTTGAGTATTAATCATTACAAGAAGTCACGCAGCCTTCGACTTCGCCGCCAGATCCCGCAGCACGTACTGCAGAATGCCGCCGTGCCGGAAGTATTCGACTTCCTTCGGCGTCTGCAGCAGCACATCGACGAAGAAACGCGTCTTCACACCTTCTGCATTCGTCGCGCGGACTTCGGCGCTGCGCGATGCGCCGTCCTGTAGATCGATGATATCGAGTGTCTCGGATCCGTCCAGGCCGAGGATCTGCGCATTCTGGCCGTCGACGAACTGCAACGGCAGCACGCCCATGCCGACAAGATTCGAGCGATGGATACGCTCGTAGCTCTCGGCGATTACGGCCTTGATGCCGAGCAGCATCGTGCCTTTCGCGGCCCAGTCGCGCGATGAGCCGGTGCCGTATTCCTTGCCGGCCATCACCACCAGCGGTACGCCGTCGGCCTTGTAGCGCATTGCGGCGTCGAAAATCGACAGCGCTTCCTCGCCTTCGTTGCCGAAATACAAGGTGTTGCCACCTTCCTCGCCACCAAGCATGAGATTCTTGATGCGGATATTCGCAAATGTTCCGCGCACCATCACATCGTCATTGCCGCGACGCGAGCCGTAACTGTTGAAATCGACAGGCTGCACGCCGCGTGCCTGCAGATAGCGGCCAGCGGGCGAATCGCGCTTGATGTTGCCGGCGGGCGAGATGTGGTCGGTGGTAATCGAGTCGCCGAACAAGCCGAGTATGCGCGCGCCGTGCACATCGTTGATCGTGCCGACATCCATAGTCATGCCCTCGAAATAGGGCGGATGTTTGATATAGGTCGAATCGGTGTGCCACTCGAACAGATCGCCATCGGGCGATTCGATCGAGTTCCAGCGACTGTCGCCTGCGAAAACGTTTGCGTAATTCTGCCTGAACAATTCCGGCCCGATCGATGCAGCAAGCACATCGCCGATTTCCTTGTTTGTAGGCCAGATGTCTTTCAGAAAAACCTTGTTGCCGGCGCGATCGGTAGCGATACAATCCTTGGTAAGGTCGATGTCCACCGTACCCGCGAGCGCGTATGCGACGACGAGAGGCGGCGAGGCTAGATAATTCATTTTGACTTCTGGATGCACGCGGCCTTCGAAATTGCGATTGCCCGATAGAACTGCGGCGACCGCAAGATCGTTTTCGAGAATACCCTTGGACACCGCATCTGGCAGCGGGCCGGAATTGCCGATGCAGGTCGTGCAGCCGTAGCCGACGAGGTAGAAGCCGAGCTTGTCCAGCTCATCGAGCAAACCGGCTTTCTTCAGGTAATCGGTGACGACCAGCGAGCCTGGCGCGAGCGACGTCTTCACCCACGGCTTGGACTTCAGGCCTTTCGCTGCGGCATTGCGAGCGAGCAATCCGGCAGCGATCATCACGGCCGGGTTCGATGTATTCGTGCAAGAGGTGATCGCAGCGATGACGACTGCGCCATCGCCAAGTTCGCAATCCTGATCGCGAATGCGAATCTTCGATTTCGGATTCGCCGCCAGATGCTCGGCTTGCGGCTGGTCGCCGCCTTCTGCATCGAAGCGATCGATGGTTTGCTCTCTCGGCTTGCGGTTCGCGGTGAAACCTTTCACGTTCGCTTCGTAGTTGTCCTGCATGTCGCTGAGCAGTACGCGGTCCTGCGGACGCTTCGGGCCGGCGAGCGAGGGCTTCACATCGGCAAGATTGAGCTTCAACGTGTCGCTGTACTTCGCTTCGGGACCGCCTGCTTCATGCCACATGCCTTGCGCGCGCGCATAGGCTTCGACGAGCGCAATCAGGGTTTCGTCGCGTCCGGACAGATGCAGGTAACGCAGCGTTTCCTTGTCCACCGGAAAAATGCCGCAGGTTGCGCCGTATTCCGGCGCCATGTTGGCGATTGTCGCGCGATCGGCCAGCGGCAAGTGCTGCAAGCCTTCGCCATAGAATTCGACGAACTTGCCGACTACGCCGAGCTTGCGCAGCATCTGCGTTACCGTCAGCACCAGGTCGGTCGCAGTCGCGCCTTCCGGCAGCTTGCCGATGAGCTTGAAGCCGACGACTTGGGGAATCAGCATCGACGAGGGCTGGCCGAGCATCGCAGCTTCGGCCTCAATACCGCCAACGCCCCAGCCGAGCACGCCCAGGCCGTTGATCATGGTGGTGTGCGAATCGGTGCCGAACACGGTGTCCGGGAATGCGAACGTCTCGCCGTCGATCTCGCGTGTCATGACCACGCGCGCGAGGTTTTCCAGATTGACCTGATGGACGATGCCAGTGCTCGGCGGAACCACCTTGAAGTTCGCCAGCGCCTTCTGCCCCCAGCGCAGGAAGCTGTAGCGCTCGTTGTTGCGCTGGAATTCGATCTTGCCGTTGATGTCGAGCGCGGCGTCGCTACCGAAGGCATCGACCTGCACCGAATGGTCGATCACCAATTCGGCCGGCGAGAGCGGGTTGATCCGCTTCGGGTCGCCGCCGAGTGCAATCATCGCGTCGCGCATCGCCGCGAGGTCAACCACGCAGGGCACGCCGGTGAAGTCCTGCAACACTACGCGTGCCGGCATGAAGGCGATTTCGGTATCGGGTTCTGCACTCGCATCCCACTGGGCGACGGCTTCGATCGATGCTGCGGTCACGCTGACGCCGTCTTCGTGGCGCAGCAGGTTCTCCAGCAGGATTTTCATCGAGAACGGAAGTTTCGCGAGATCGTACTTTTCGCCGAGCTTGCGCAGGCTGTAGTAGTGGTAGGACTGCCCGTTGACGTCGAGCTGCGCGCGGGTGGCGAAGGAGTCGCTCATGGATGCTCCAGGGGGTGAAGAGGGGACGGGCGGAATGCCGTTCCGAGCGGGTCAATTATGCCGGAATACAGCGTATTTCGCCGGCTTGCTTCGGCGGGCTTCAATGATTTCGTGCCGCTGGAAGTCAAGTGACGGACTAGCTTGCAAGGAATTTGCGAATGATTCCGCCAGTTTTGCTCCTTCCATTGCGAATGCAGGAGAGGGTTGGGGAGGGGTAGGCAGTGATGCAGGCAAAAATGCATAAAGCGTTCATGCGCTGCGCGCGAAAGCTTTGCTGTTGACCTTGACTACGCGCGAATTCGCCATGGTTCACCACGATCGGATCGTTACCGATCCAACCACCCATGTGCAGCGCTCAGAAGCTGCGGCCTCCGCAAATAGAAATCCCACTGACTTCCGCCAAGCTGCCTCCACAACACCGCAGACCGCAGCGCGCACAGCAGGATCGCGCGAATTTCCGCGACGACCGGTGGCTGCGCGAGATACACAGGATTGCCTTGCACCATGATGCGTGGTCGCAGTCCGCTGATCGTGGCTGCATAGAGTTCGCCGAGTCTTGATAGAACGGTCGGATGCGTCGGACCCCAGTGTTCTCGCTGGCGAGCGATCTGTTCGAGCCCTTGTTTCACTTTTTCAGGGGTACCTCGGCTGCCGCTGTAGCTGCGCTCGACGCTCAACACGCTCGCGATCAGTTTCATGAGCATTGGATCGCGTGCGTCGCTACCGTCGATCTGGTCAGCAAGCGTGCGCAATCCGGGACGCAAACCAGTGGCGCTTCCGTACACTGCCTCGACCGAATCGGCGTCGAAGTGAAACAGCGTATCGATGCACACCGTCAATGGTTCGGTTTCGGCTTGGCCGGTGTCGGCGATCTGGCGTACGAGTTTGCACGCCTGGACGAGGCCGGCCAAGGCGAGGGCGCGGTCTTTCATAGAATTGTTGCGAACAGTTTCATGCGGACAAGAATCTCACGCCGCGCGCCCTGCGTGCGAGTTGTCGATCGCGGGCGCGTCGGTGCTGGCGATCACTGCGCCACCGAGACAGACTTCATCGCAATAAAACACCACCGATTGGCCCGGCGTGACCGCACGCTGTGGCGCGTCGAACGCAACGTCGAGGCAGCCATCGACGCGCACGGAAACGTGGCAAGCGGCGTCGGTCTGTCGATAACGTGTCTTCGCGGTGCAATCGAATGTCGTAGCAGGCGGCGCGCCGTTGATCCAGTGTGCGACTTCGGTCTGTAACCTGTGCGACAGCAGCCATGGGCTGTCGTGGCCCTGATCGACGTAAAGAATATTCGTGGCGATGTTTTTTCCGACCACATACCACGGTGCCGCATCGCGTCCGCGCACGCCACCGATCTGCAACCCTTCGCGCTGTCCGAGCGTGTAGAAGAAAACGCCCGCATGTTCGCCGACGCGTTGTCCATCAACGCTGCGGATTTCGCCGGATCGCGCTGGAATGTAGCGGCCGAGGAATTCGCGGAAGTTGCGTTCACCGATGAAACAGATGCCGGTCGAATCCTTCTTCGCATGCGTTGGCAACGCCGCTTCATGGGCGAGTCGACGCACTTCTGACTTCGGCAGGTGGCCGATTGGAAACAGGGTCGCTGCCAGTTGCTTCTGTCCCAATTGATGCAGGAAGTAGCTTTGGTCCTTGTCCCTATCGAGCCCACGCAGCAACAACCAGCGTCCCTTGCCCTGCTCAACGCGTGCGTAGTGGCCGGTTGCGATGCGTTCGGCGCCCAGCGTACGGGCTTCGTCAAGGAAGGTCTTGAATTTGATCTCGCGGTTGCACAGCACGTCCGGGTTCGGCGTGCGTCCAGCGCGGTATTCGGCGATGAAATGCTGGAACACACCGTCCCAATATTCGCGCGCGAAGTTGCGCGCGTGGAAAGGAATGCCGAGTCGCCCGCAAACCGCGACGGCATCCCTGCGGTCGTCCTCGGCACGGCAATTACTGCCGGTGGCACCCGGCACCCGCCCGCCATGGATGCTGGAAGTGCCGGAAACGCAAGACGCAATTTCCGGCCTGCCTCCCGCGACGACCGAAGGAAGTGCAGGGTCATTGGCGCCATGTGCGGCATCGTCTTCCCAGTTCTGCATGAACAGGCCGGCGACATCGAAGCCCGATTGTTTCAGCAGCAACGCTGCGACCGACGAATCGACGCCTCCGGACATTCCGAGCATGACCTTCCCATGCATCGCCATGTCGTCAGCGCTCATCGCAATGCAGCCATCAGGCGAAATGCGTCAGCACTGACAGCGGGTGCCGGCAGCCGGCCAGATAGTCGGAGACCGCGCGCCACACCAGCGGGCTGCGATGGCGTTCGACGGCGTCATGCAACTCGGTTGGGGTCATCCACAGCGCGCGCAGGATACCGGAATCAAGTGCGCGTTCCGGATGATGGCGAATGGCATCGGCGGCCATCGCCACGCGCAGGAAATGGCGGCCATCGGTCGGACTTTTCCACTGGTAGAGGCCGATCAGCGCGGTCGGTACGACATCCCAGCCGGATTCTTCCAATGTCTCGCGAATTGCGGCGGTGACCAGCGACTCATTCGGCTCCAGATGGCCGGCCGGCTGATTCAACACACAGCGACCGGATACGTCTTCTTCGACCATGAGCAGCGCACCATCGCGTACGACGATGGTGGCGACAGTGACGTCCGGCTGCCAGAAGCTGCGGGTTTCGGCGGTGGCGACTGCAGATTCACTGGACATGCGGGTGCCGGTTGTTGAGGACGCTGCGACGTAGCCTTGAATCGGTCCGCTGCTCACCCGAGATAGTGCCTGCCCTACGCCGCGCTCGTCCATCACTTCGCTTTTGATCAGCGCAGGCGTGTCTATAATCCTTGCATGCCTATCGATCCCCACATGACAAACATCCATGAACGCGCCGGCCCGCCCAAACGCCGTACGCCGGAACACGAGCAGCAGCATGGCGTTGCCGTCCAGACCGCCAAGCCGGAGACCGCCCGCCCGCCGCTCTACAAGGTGCTGTTGATCAACGATGACTTCACCCCGATGGATTTCGTGATAGAGGTGCTCCAGCAATTCTTCGGAATGAACCGCGACAAGGCGACCCAGGTCATGCTGCACGTGCATACCCGCGGTCGCGGGGTTTGCGGAGTGTTCACACGCGAGGTGGCAGAGTCCAAGGTGACCCAAGTCAACGAATTCTCGAGACAGAATCAACATCCACTGTTGTGCTCGATGGAAAAGGCGTGAAGCAGCAGCAATAGCGATGCAAGTTGCGGAGCGACTGAGAGACGGCTGAACCTGCTTCAGGACACGATGGAATAAATGCAACGTGTCCCCATATTGCTGCTCAGAAGACTTTAGGAGCGCCACATGTTCAGCAAAGATCTCGAGTTCACCATCGGCCAGTGCTACAAACAGGCCCGCGAATCGCGCCACGAGTTCATGACGGTCGAGCACCTGTTGCTGGCGTTGCTCGACAATTCATCTGCAGTGACCGTATTGCGCGCCTGCGGCGGCGATCCACAGAAACTCGGCGATGAACTGCGCAAGACCATCCGCGAAACGGTCCCCGTGCTGCCCGAAGACGATGCGCGCGATACGCAGCCGACGCTCGGATTCCAGCGCGTGCTGCAACGCGCCGTGTATCACGTGCAATCGTCCGGCAAGAAGGAAGTAACCGGTGCAAACGTTCTCGTCGCGATCTTCGGCGAGAAGGATTCGCACGCGGTGTATTACCTGGCGCAGCAAGACGTCACGCGACTGGATGTCGTCAACTATCTCTCGCATGGCGTTGCCAAACTGGGCAGCGACGAATCCGGCGCGAACGCACCCGGTGCCGAGACGCACAAGGAAGGCGAGGGCGGCGATGAATCCAAAGGCAGCGCTCTCGCCGAATACACCAGCAACCTTAACGAGCTCGCCGCGCAGGGCAAGATCGATCCGCTGGTTGGTCGCATCGACGAAGTCGAACGCACCATCCAGGTACTGTGCCGCCGCCGCAAGAATAATCCGCTATACGTGGGCGAAGCCGGTGTCGGCAAGACTGCACTTGCTGAAGGCCTCGCCAAGCGCATCGTCGAGGGACAGGTTCCCGATATCCTGAGCGATGCGACGATCTATTCGCTCGATCTCGGCGCGCTGGTCGCGGGTACCAAGTACAGAGGCGATTTCGAGAAGCGACTCAAGGCGGTCATCAGTGAGTTGAAGAAACTTCCCGCCTCGATCCTGTTCATCGACGAGATCCACACCATCATCGGCGCCGGTTCGGCCAGCGGCGGCACGATGGACGCATCGAATCTGCTCAAGCCAGCGCTCGCAGCGGGCGAATTGCGCTGTATCGGATCGACCACATTCCAGGAATATCGCGGTGTATTCGAGAAGGACCGCGCGCTTGCGCGTCGCTTCCAGAAAATCGACATTGTCGAGCCGTCGATCGGCGAGGCGGTGGAAATCCTGAATGGGCTGAAGTCGCGCTTCGAGGAACATCATTCGGTGCAATACACCGGCGAAGCGATTCAGGCTGCGGTTGATCTGTCGGTGAAGCATATCGCCGACCGCCTGTTGCCCGACAAGGCGATCGACGTGATCGACGAAGCTGGCGCGCGCCAAAGGCTGATGCCTGAAGAACAGCGAAAGCTTATTGTCGATGTGCCGGAGATCGAATACATCGTCGCGCGCATGGCGCGCATCCCCACCAAGCAGGTGTCGGCGTCCGACAAGGACGTGCTGAAGAACATCGAGCGCAATCTCAAGATGGTGATCTTCGGACAGGACCCAGCCATCGAGACGCTCACATCCGCGATCAAGATGGCGCGCTCCGGCTTGGGCAATCCCGACAAGCCGATCGGCAACTTCCTGTTCGCCGGCCCGACCGGCGTCGGCAAGACCGAAGTCACCCGCCAGCTCGCGATGCAGCTCGGTATTGAACTCGTGCGCTTCGACATGTCCGAATACATGGAATCGCATTCTGTATCGCGCCTGCTCGGCGCGCCTCCGGGCTATGTCGGTTTCGACCAGGGCGGGTTGCTGACCGAGAAGATCGTGAAGACGCCGCATTGCGTGTTGCTGCTCGACGAGATCGAGAAGGCGCATCCGGACGTCTACAACGTGTTGCTGCAGATCATGGATCGCGGCACGCTGACTGACACCAACGGCCGCGAAGCGAACTTCCGCAACGTGGTGCTGGTGATGACCACCAATGCCGGTGCAGCGAACGCGGCGCGGCGTTCCATTGGTTTTACCAAACAGGATCACGCGACCGATGCGATGGAAAGTGTGCGCCGGCAGTTCACGCCGGAGTTCCGCAACCGCCTCGACGCAATCATCCAGTTCGGCGGCCTCACGTTCGAGCACATCCTGCGCGTCGTGGACAAGTTCGTGATCGAGCTGGAAGCGCAACTGCACGAGAAGCACGTCAGCCTCACTGTAGAACCCGAAGCGCGGCAATGGCTCGCCGAGCACGGCTTCGACCCGCTGATGGGCGCAAGGCCGATGGCGCGCGTGATCCAGGAAAAAATCAAGCGACCGCTCGCCGACGAACTGCTGTTCGGCAAACTGGTCGGTGGAGGCCGCGTCGTGGTTGGAGTCGCAGACGGTCAGCTCAGCGTGCGTGCGGAAGAGGAAGCACAGCGGCTGCTGACGGCGACGGTCGAGTAACGATCAAGTCATCGCATGAAAAACGGCGAGCTTTTGCTCGCCGTTTTTTTCGTCAGCCTGCTATCGTGTCTTCTTCGACTGCGCGTGTCCAAGACGGCGCCGCCGCAGCAGCCGTTCCGTACGCATGACGTGCATGATCAATCCACGTTCATTATCGTGTCTGTAGTAGATTCGACAAGGTGGTTCAATGATTTGGCGATAGCGCGTCGATCGACCAAGTTCACGGACGCGTGTCCTATCAGGATGGTCTGCAAGCTGTCTAACATGCGCGAGCAAGCGCTTCACAAGTTCCACTGCCGCATCTCGATTTTCCAACGCAATGTAATCGGCAATCGCATCAAGATCGGCTACGGCCGGCGGTCCAGATTACTTGTGCCATCTGCCAAGCCGTTGCTCAGCCTGCGCGTAGGTCAGAGTGCGTCCTTCTGCAGCAGCCATCTCGCCACGGGCAATGCCTTCCAGCACGGACATCCGCTGTTGCAGGAGCTCATAGGTTTCCACATCCACCAAGTACGCACTCGGCACCCCGTGCTGGGTGACGAGGATAGGCTTCTTGTCGCGCCCGATGTCCGAGAGCAATTCGGTGGCCTGACGCTTGAGAGTGGTGACCAGTTCTGTGCGCATGGAGTGACACAGTATCACTGTGCGTGCGGCAATATTTCAAATGGAAATCTGATTTCTGCGTAGCACAAATACGAGGTTTCCGTATTCGGTTCCGAACCCGCTACGCTATACATCTTTCCTTGACGGAGTAGGGCATGCAGGTTCTGGCTTGCGACGGGATCCACGAAGATGGCTTGGCAATGTTGCGCGAGGCTGGTTACGAGGTGCGCGTGAGCGATCCAATCAAGGATCCGGCGGCGCTCTCGGCGGCATTGAGCGACGTGGACGTTGTGCTGGTGCGCTCATCGACGCTGATTACAGCAGATGCGATCGCTGGCGCAGGCAAGCTCAAGGTGATCGGACGCGCGGGCGCCGGCGTCGATACCATCGATGTGGACGCAGCCACCGAGCGCGGCATCGCGGTAATGAATGCGCCGGACGGCAATACGCTCGCTGCTGCCGAACATGCAATCTCGCTGCTGTTTGCGCTGGCGCGGCACATTCCGAAAGCCGATGCCGGCATGAAGGCAGGGCAGTGGCCCAAGGCCGGACTCACCGGTTTCGAACTCGAAGGCAAGCGGCTCGGCGTGATCGGCCTCGGCCGCATCGGCGCGACTGTCGCGCGCAAGGCGCAGGGCATCGGCATGGAAGTTGCCGCATACGATCCGTTCCTGCCTGCCGCAGTCGCAGCGCGTTCCAACATCCCGCTGAAGTCGCTCGACGAATTGCTCGCGTGGGCCGACGTCATCACCTTGCACATGCCGCGTACTGCCGAAACGGCGAACCTGCTCAGCGCCGAGCGGCTGCGTTCGATGAAGCGCGGCGCCTACGTGATCAATGCCGCACGCGGCGGACTCGTGGACGAGAACGCTTTACTGGAATTGCTCGATGAAGGCCATCTTGCCGGCGCGGCGCTCGACACGTTTGCGGTTGAACCATTGCCAGTCGATTCGCCGCTGCGCAGTCATGCAAAACTGATCCTCACCCCGCACCTTGGCGCATCGACGGGCGAGGCGCAGCAGGCGGTCAGCACGATCCTTGCGCGGCAGATCATCGATTTCATCAAGACCGGTGCGGTCGCAGGTTGCGTCAATTTGCCGCCGTTATCGGCCGAAGCCGCGCGTGAAGTCGGGCCGTGGATGCCGCTGATGACCGCACTGGGCAAACTCGCGTCGCGACTGCAACACGCACCGTCCGAATTGCAGATCACCTATGCGGGCCGCACCGATGGACTCGACACGAGGCCGCTCACGCGACTGCTGCTGACTGCATTGCTCGGCAGCGCGTCAGGCCGCGTCACGCCGGTCAATGCATTGCACGAAGCGTCAGTACGAGGATTGCGCGTCAGTGAAACCGTCGGCGGTGATAACGATGGTTTCGACCGACTGCTGCGTGTGCGCGTGAGCGGCGAGGGCGGCAGTTCAGAAATCGAAGCCACCTTGCATCGCGGTCCACGCGTCGTGCGCTTGAACGGTGTCGAACTCGACTTCGATCCGGGCGCGCACATCCTGCTGCTGCGCAACGAAGATCGCCCCGGCATCGTCGGTCTGGTCGGCAGCGAACTCGGCGCGGCGGGCATCAACATCGAAAATTTCTCGCTCGGCGCGACCGGCGAAGGCCACGCACTGGCCGCGATCACGGTGGATCGCCGCGTGCAGAACGCCGAACTCGACGCGCTGCGCGGCAAGCCCGGCATTCTCAGCATCGAGATGCTCTGATGCGCGTGCTGCTGGTGCGCCACGGCGAAACGCCGTGGAATGCCGAAGGGCGCTACCAAGGCCAGACCGACATTCCGTTGTCGGCCGTTGGCGAGGCACAGGCGCGCAAGCTGGGCGCGCGGCTGGCCGATGTGTCGATCACGCGTGCGATCGCATCGCCATTGTCGCGCGCTCGTCGCACGGCCGACCTAGCTCTTGGCGCGACGCGCGAGTCGATGTTGACCATCGACGACGGCTTCAGCGAAATTCATCACGGGACGTGGGAAGGAAAGTTGGCTGGCGAAATTGCAGCCGACGATGGCGAGCGTTTTGCATCGTGGCGCAGCGCGCCGGAAACGGTACTGATGCCGGGGGCAGGCGGTGAATCGCTGCAACAAGTGTTGGATCGTGCATGGCCGGCCTTGCAGCGCGCGTGTGCTGGCCTCGGCGAGTCCGATACTCTGCTGATCGTGGCGCACGACGCCGTCAACCGCGTGCTGCTGTGCCGAATCCTGGGAATTCCGTTATCGCGGTTATGGGGTTTCCGGCAGGCACCGACGACGCTGAATCTGCTTGAAGGCGGCGGCGTGGGCGCGCTGGAAGTCGTGCGCCTCAACGATTGCAGCCACCACACTGCACTGTTCGGCGAAGCGGTGCATCGGGCGTTGTAGGTTTTTTCCACAGGACACAAAAACGGCGACTTCGCGTCGCCGTTTTTTATCGCCAATCCAGCCAAGTCACTTGATGCCAGAACCTACTTCATGCGGTAGGTGATGCGCCCCTTGCTCAGATCGTACGGCGTCATCTCGATCTTGACCTTGTCGCCGGTCAGGATGCGAATATAATTCTTGCGCATGCGCCCCGAGATGTGCGCGATGATCACATGATTGTTTTCCAGCTTCACGCGGAACATGGTGTTCGGCAGGGTCTCAAGGATGGTGCCCTCGAGTTCGATAGCGTCGTCTTTCGACATGCGGTGCCTAGATTGAATGCGGGAGTATCAGCTGCGGGTCTCGCAGCTTAAGTCGCTGATTGTGCCACGCGGCATGTTCTGAGGTCAAAAATTTGTTAATTGGACGGCGAGATGGTCGCCAGCAACCAGCACAAATCACGTTCTCCGACATGCCGAGTCCAGGCACCGACAGCGGCGGGCAATGCGGTTTGGGTCGCGACGATGTCCAGAAACGCGGTGCGGGGGAGGGTCGTCGCGCCCATCCCTAGAAGATGCTCGGACTCGACCTGCGCATCGATCAGCGGCCATTCCCATTCGCGCAGGATCGCTGCAAGCGCGGCGAGTGCAATCTTCGAGCCGCCCGATACCGCACTGAACATGCTCTCTGCGAAAAACATGCGACCGATCGCGACGCCGTACAGGCCCCCGACCAGCAGCGCTCCGTCCCAAATTTCGATCGCATGGGCGTGGCCGAGCCGATGCAACTCGCTGTAAGCCGCCCGCATCGCATTCGTAATCCATGTTCCCGACTGGCCAGCACGTGGACTGTTTGCGCAATTCAACACCACCCGACCGAATGCGGTGTCGACGCGGATCGTCCAGTCCAGCGTGCGCAATCGACGCCGGAATCGCCGCGACAGACGCACGCCGTCGCTGCGGAACACCATGCGCGGATCCGGACTCCACCACAGGATCGGCTGGCCTTCGGAGTACCACGGGAAGATTCCGTGCCGGTACGCATTCAACAAGCGCGCTGGCGACAGATCGCCGCCGAACGCGAGCAGGCCGTCGGGTTCGCGCAATGCATCGCGCGGATCGGGAAATGGCGCGTTCGGATCGTCGCGCAGCAATGAAAGTCGGATCGTCATCGCGCCGCGTCGTCGCGATACGGCGAATGCGCGAGCACGGCGCGTCGATATTGATCGACCGCGACGCGTTCCTCACTGCACCAACGCGCGAATGCCGCGCTGAGGCCATGTTCGATGAAGTGATGACGGCTGTGCGTACTCACTGGCATGAAGCCGCGTGCGATCTTGTGTTCGCCCTGTGCGCCAGGCTCGAACACCTGCAATCCTTCGCGCAGGCAGTAGTCGATCCCCTGGTAGTAGCAGGTCTCGAAATGCAGTCCGGGGATCTCCTCGAAGCATCCCCAATAGCGCCCATACAACGTGCTGCCTCCGCGCATGCACAGCGCGCCTGCAATCGTTTCTATCCGCTCATGGTGAGCCTGTCGAACCATGCGCTGCGCCAGGATCAACACGAGTGCGCGCGGCATCACGGTCGCGAGATGCTGGAAGAACGCCAGCGTCAACGCGGGTGAATTACCCTTGTCGCTGAAGGCACGCAGATACAGCGCGTGCATGTCGGCGATATCGGTCGGCATGGCCTCGTCGCCATGCACGATCCGGAACGTGATGCCAGCCGCTCGCACCTGCGTGCGCTCGTGGCGGATGTTCTTGCGTTTTTTTGATTGCAGCGCTGTGAGGAATTCCTCGAACGTCTCCCAGCCCGCGTCGTTACGCCAATGGAATTGCACGTCGGTGCGTTCCAGCCACTCGGCGGGACAGGCGGCGTTCTCGGCGTCGGTCAGGAAATTCGCATGCAGCGAAGACAATTGCATCCTGGTGGCGTCGTCGACGATGGCGCTGCACAGTCTGGCGCGGGCTGCGTCGTCGCGCGCGAGCAAGCGCGGCCCCGTCACCGGCGTGTAGGGAATTGCGAACAGCCATTTCGGATAGTAATTGCGCCCAGCGCGCTCGATCGCCGCAGCCCACTGATGGTCAAACACGAATTCGCCGTGCGAATTGCCCTTCAGATATCCGGGAGCAGCGGCGATCAGTTCATCACCATCCCACGTCGCTGCATGCAACGGCGTCCATCCCCAACCTGGTCGCAGGCAGCCATGCTGTTCGAGGCCACAGAGAAACGCATGTGCGACGAACGGATTGCACCCGTCGTGCAGCGCATCCCATTGTGCGGAGGGGATCTCGGTCAGCGAGGCGTGGGTGCGGAATTGGAACATCGCTTTAGACTAACCGACGATGTGCGACGCCCGCATGATTTCACCGTTCGTGGTGAGCCTGTCGAACCACGCTTTGCTCCCCATTGCATTAGTAGGGGAGGGTTGGGGAGGGGTTCGCATTGCGAAGAAAATTCAACGCAAAGCTTTCACGCGCTGCACGTGCGAGCCACTTTTCTTGACCATCGGCTCATCCATGGCCTCATCCTCACGCCGGGAAATCCCATGAGACCAACTGCACAGCGCGATCCGTCAGCTGGCGATGGCGTCCATCAGGATGGCTTCCAATTGAGTCGAATAGAAGAACTGCAAACGCGTCAGTTCCATCGGACCGTGGTCGGAGACTGCAAACGAAACAACGCTACCCGCATCCTCGGAATGGACGATGCACTGTAACGGCTGGAACGCGGCTCGGATGATATCGATCGTCTGTTGGACCGTAAGTATTCGAGACATTGACTCGCTACAGAAATCAGCTAATTAAATCGTAGCGCATTGCGCTGACCTGCGTCAGCAAACGGGGTGCGAAGCGCAATCCGTCTGCTGCGTCGTAGCTTTGATCTTAGCTCTTGCGGCGTAAAGCTCGCCGAGCCTCGCAGCGGGCGGCGTGGGAAAGGCCCGCATGTCTGAGGCCATGGATGGCCGAGTTCGGGCCGGCACGCCGACCGCGAGAAGCGCAGGGTACAGGGACGGCTTCATCGTCCCGGCGAGCGCCCGGCGCAAATGGTTGGTTACTTTTCCCGAGAGAAAAGTGACTCGCGCGCGCAGCGCGTGAAAGCTTTGCAGTTCTGTTGAGCTCTTGCTCAATTGCGCGCTTCGACTTCACCCCCATCCCAACCTTCCCCCGCAAGCAGGGGAAGGGGCAGGAGTCGTCAACTCTCGACATCCAGAAACTTCTCCGCGTCCAGCGCCGCCATGCACCCGAATCCGGCCGATGTCACCGCCTGCCGGTACACCTGATCCGCCACATCGCCCGCGGCGAACACGCCATGCACGCTGGTCTGCGTGGCCATGCCGTCAAGGCCGGTGCGAATGCTGATGTAGCCGTTCTTCATGTCGAGCTGGCCTTCGAACAAGCTCGTGTTCGGAGTGTGGCCGATGGCGATGAAGACGCCGGTGACGGCGATCTCGCGCGTCGCGTCGGTCTTCAGGTTGCGCAGGCGGATACCGGTCACGCCGGAATCGTCGCCGAGCACTTCATCCACACCGTTGTCCCAGACGATTTCGATCTTGCCCGACTGCTCTTTCGCGAACAATTTGTCCTGCATGATCTTTTCCGCGCGCAGCTTGTCGCGGCGGTGCACGAGGGTGACCTTGCGGCAGATGTTGGACAGGTACAGCGCTTCCTCGACTGCGGTATTGCCGCCGCCGATCACGGCCACATCCTGGTCGCGGAAGAAGAATCCGTCGCAGGTCGCGCAGGCCGACACGCCGCGTCCCTTGTGCGCTTCTTCCGACGGCAGCCCGAGGTATTTCGCGGTTGCGCCGGTCGCGATGATCAGCGCATCGGCCGTGTATTCGCCGGTGTCGCCCTTGAGCCGAAATGGACGCTGCGAAAGATCCGACGTGTGGATGTGGTCGAAAATGATTTCGGTATCGAAACGCTCGGCGTGCGCCTGCATGCGTTCCATCAACGCCGGGCCTTGCAGGCCATGGACGTCGCCGGGCCAATTGTCCACGTCGGTGGTGGTCATCAACTGTCCGCCTTGCGCGAGGCCGGTGATCATCACGGGCTTGAGGTTGGCGCGCGCGGCGTACACCGCGGCGCTGTAGCCCGCGGGGCCGGAGCCGAGGATCAGGACACGGCAGTGGCGCGGCTTGGCGGAAGGTTGGCTCATGAGTCGTCTATACTCTTCGGGCTGGAAAGTGGCTGTGCGGGCGGGGTGGCGAGGCGCTGCGGCATCGGGTGATGCACGCGCGCAGTACGCCGCGACCCGGACAGGATGCGGGCGCGCAGGCGTCCAATCAAGGCGCATCGACCCGCGCCACGATCCGCGATCAATCAACGACTGCATGTCCGTTCCCGCATGGCGCGTCACGGCTGCACATCGGCGATGTCCATGCGGTTTCATCCAGATCCATCGTTCACCAACTCCGGAGACTTTCGTCATGCGCATCGGCATTCCCCGCGAAACCAAGACCCTTGAAGGCCGCGTCGCTCTCGTACCCGCCGCAGCCGGCCATCTGGTTCAGCGCGGTCATGAGGTCTGGATCGAGAAGGATGCGGGAGTGAAGTCCGGCTTCAAGGACGAGCAATACACCGTGCTCGGCGTGAAAATCGCGCCCGACGCCGCCGCGCTGTACGAGAAGGGCGAGTTGATCGTGAAGGTCAAGGAACCCATCGCCGGCGATCTCGCCTTGCTGCGCAAGGACCACCTGTTGTTCTGCTACCTGCACCTCGCGGCCGAGCCGCACCTCACGCGCCAGTTGCTCGACATCGGCCTGACTGGCATCGCCTTCGAGACCGTGGAACTGCCGAACGGCGATCTGCCGCTGCTCGCGCCGATGTCGATCATCGCCGGCCGCATTGCGGTGCAGGTCGGCACCCATCTGCTGCATCAGCCGATGGGCGGGAAGGGCAAGCTGCTTGGCGGCCTGCCTTCCACCGAACGCGGCAAAGTCGTGGTGTTCGGCGCAGGCGCGGCAGGTGGCAACTCGGCGGCACTCGCCGCAGCCGGCGGCTCGAACGTCACCGTGTTTGAGATGCGCGCTGATCGCATGGAAGAAATGATGCGCCTCGGCAACAACGTCACCGCGTTGTTCCCATACGAAGACGTGGTGGCACGCGAAGTTGCCTCGGCCGATCTCGTCGTCGGCGCGGTGCTCGTCACCGGCGCCAAGGCCCCGCACGTGATGAACCGCGCGATGGTTGCGCAGATGGACCCTGGCAGTGTCGTCGTCGATATCTCGGTCGACCAGGGCGGCTGCTTCGAAACCACGCGCCCGACTACTTGGAAGGAGCCGACTTACGTCGTCGACGGAGTCACCCATTTTGCCGTCACCAACATGCCCGGCGCCGTCCCGCAGACTTCCTCACAGGCCATCTGCGCCGCGATCCTGCCGTACGTCAACAAGCTCGCCTCGGGCGACTGGCGCGGCAACGAGGCGCTGGTGCGCGGCATCAATATCGAAGCCGGCAAGATCGTCCATCCGGCGTTGCTGGATATGAAGGTTTAAGGCAGTGGTTGGATCAAATGAACCTGACCCCTTTGTTTTACCTTTGTTTTTCGAAGAACACACTAGGGCTGGAAAAGGTGTCAGATTCATCTATCTTGCAAGAATCAGGAGCGCATAACAGCAGTGGCACGCGCAATCACGAAACGACCACCCGAACGCGCAGCCGCGCCTACGCGCCGTTTCTGGCATGAGATCGCGCTGGTCATCATCGCGCCGGCGCTGCTGTACCTGGCTGCGAGCCTGCTCAGTTACAGCCCTGACGACCCGTCATGGTCGCGCACCGGCAGCCTGACCGGCGTGCTTCATAACTACGGTGGCACCGCCGGCGCGTACATCGCCGATATCGCATTTTATTTCTGCGGCTATGTGGCTTACACCTTGCCGCTGGTGATCGGCGGCTTGCTGTGGATCGCCTTGTTCGGCCGCGACGGCAGCAGCGAGGCCGGATTGACGCCGGCGCTGCGCTTGATCGGCATAGTCGCATTCCTGATTTCCGCTGCGGGCCTCGGTTATCTGCATTGGGGCGCGGTGCAGGGCTTGCCGGCCGGCGGCGGGGGCATCCTCGGCACGGCGGTCGGGCACGGACTCGCGAATCTCTCGGGCAATTTCGGCGCAAACCTGTTCCTGTCGGCATTGCTGCTCGCCGCGTTGACGCTGGCGACGGGTATCTCGTGGCTCGCGGTGATGGATCGCACCGGCAGCGGCGTGGTCGCTGGCATGCAATTCATCGGACGGCTGTTCGGTCGCGGCGTGCGCAGTGCCGATGAATGGAACCAGGCACGCGCTGCGAAGGTCGAGCGGGAAGAGGTGCGCAAGGAAGACGTGGTGCGCCGCGCCAAGCGCGAACCCGTGCATATCGAGCCACCACCGAAACCGATCATCGAGCGTAGCGATCGCGCCAAACGCGAGCAGCAGATTCCGCTATTCCACGCCGATTCCAACAGCGGCCTGCCGCCGTTGTCGCTGCTCGACGATCCCAAGCCGCAGCCAAAATCGTATTCCGAGGAAACCCTGGAAACGCTGTCGCGGCAGATTGAATTCAAGCTCAAGGATTTCCGCATCGACGTCACTGTCGTCGGCGCGTATCCGGGGCCGGTGATCACGCGCTTCGAGATGGAATTGGCGCCGGGCGTGAAGGTCAGCCAGATTTCCAGCCTCGACAAGGACATCGCGCGCGGTCTGTCGGTGAAGTCGGTGCGCGTGGTCGATGTGATTCCGGGCAAATCGGTGATCGGCATCGAAATCCCGAATGCGCAACGCGAGACGATCTACCTCTCGGAAATCCTGCGCTCGAAGGAATACGACAAGTCGGCGAGTCCACTCACGTTGGCGCTCGGCAAGACCATCAGCGGCTTGCCGTCGGTCGTTGATCTCGGCCGCATGCCGCATCTGCTGGTTGCTGGTACGACTGGCGCGGGCAAATCCGTGGGATTGAACGCGATGGTGCTGAGCCTGCTGTACAAGGCAAGTGCGAGCGAAGTGCGCATCCTGATGATCGACCCGAAGATGCTGGAGCTTTCGGTCTATCAGGGCATTCCGCATTTGCTCGCGCCGGTCGTCACCGACATGAAGGAAGCCGCGAACGGATTGCGCTGGTGCGTCGCGGAAATGGAGCGCCGCTACAAATTGATGGCGGCAGTTGGCGTGCGCAACCTTGCCGGCTTCAACAAGAAAGTTCGCGACGCGATCGAAGCCGGTCAACCGATGATGGATCCGCTGTTCCGGCCGAATCCGGCATTGAACGAAGCGCCGCAGCAGCTCGAGCCGATCCCGAACATCGTGGTGATCATCGACGAATTCGCCGACATGATGATGATCGTCGGCAAGAAGGTCGAGGAACTCATCGCGCGACTGGCGCAGAAGTCGCGCGCTGCGGGCATCCACCTGATCCTCGCGACGCAGCGGCCGTCGGTCGATGTCATCACCGGCTTGATCAAGGCGAATATCCCGACCCGCATCGCGTTCCAGGTCAGCAGCAAGATCGACTCGCGCACGATCCTCGATCAGTCCGGCGCCGAAACATTGCTCGGCCACGGCGACATGCTCTATCTACCACCAGGCACTGCGATGCCAGAGCGCGTGCATGGCGCTTTCGTGAGCGACGATGAAGTGCATCGCGTGGTCGATCATCTGCGCAAGCATTCCGGCGGCCCGGACTATCTCAGTGGCGTGCTCGAAGAAGTGCAGACGATGGGCGATGGAGTCGTAGTCGGCGCGACTGGTTTACCGGAATCCGGTGGCGGCGGTGACGAATCCGATGCCTTGTACGACGAAGCCGTGCGTATCGTCACCGAAACCCGGCGCGCATCGATTTCCGGCGTGCAGCGGCGTCTCAAGATCGGCTACAACCGCGCCGCACGCATGATCGAAGCGATGGAAGCCGCCGGTATAGTGACGCCGCCCGAACACAACGGCGACCGCAGCGTTCTGGCGCCGCCGCCGCCGAAGAATTGATTGGCTCCCTCCCTTGCGAATGCAGGGGGTGAGGAGGGTCGCTTGCGGATCATTGATCTGCGGCCTAAGAACGCCCGGCAGGGCTGGACAGTTGGGGTGGGGTGCTTTTGACTGACATTGTTCACGGGCAACAGTCTTACCCCCTCCCAACCTCCCCCTGCTTTCGCAAGGGGAGGAGTTGTTGTCCGCATTCAGGTTGGCTCTTCCAGACTGCGGTCCACTGTTCCAGGAGCCACGCATGATCCGCACCATTCGTATCAGTCTTCTCGTAATCGCGGTCTGTGGCGCAGCATTCGTCAATGCCGGCCCGCGTGAAGACTTCGCGCATTACACGCAAGGCCTGAAAGGTCTTGACGGCACGTTCGAACAGAAAGTCTTCGACAACAACGGCAGGCTCAAGGAAGACTCGACGGGCAAGGTCGCGCTGTCCGCGCCGCGCTTGTTCCGCTGGGAATACGTGAAGCCGAATCCGCAATTGATCGTTGCCGACGGCGATCACGTCTGGGTGTACGACCCGGACCTCGAACAGGTCACGGTGAAGAACCAGGGCTCCGAGGAACAGCAGAGTCCACTGACTGTGCTGATCGATCCGACTGAGCTGGATCGTCGGTATGTGATTGCCGATGCCGGCACGTCGGACGGATTGAAATGGATCAGCCTTGCGCCAAAGAAGAAAGGCGACGACGCCGAGTTCAAGGTCGCGATGCTCGGTTTCAACGGCGACAACCTGCAGAGCATGAAACTCACCGACAACCTCGGCCAGCGCACCGAAATCGTGTTTTCGGGCTGGCAGCGCAACCCGGCCTTCACGAAAGGCGAGTTCAAGTTCACGCCGCCGAAGGGCGTGGATATCGTCGGTAAAGTCGATGATGGCGCCGAAGTGCATCCCATGAAAAATTGAATTGCCGTCTGGATCAATTGCGTAGAATGCTCACGTGGCCAGGCCCAGAACCTCACGATCCGCGTCGTTGTTCACTGCGCCAGAAGGCTTGAAGCCGCTGGCCGAACGGATGCGTCCGCGCTCATTGGGCGCGATGGTCGGGCAGCACAGACTGCTTGATGAAAAAGCATCACTGCGACGCGCGATCGAATCAGGCAGCGTGCATTCGATGATCCTGTGGGGCCCGCCCGGCTGCGGCAAGACAACGCTTGCGTTGCTGCTCGCGAAATACGCCGATGCGGAGTTCATTGCGATCTCGGCGGTATTGTCGGGTTTGCCAGAGGTCCGTATCGTGCTGGCCGAGGCGCAGGCGCGTTTCGAACAGGGCCGGCGCACGGTGCTGTTTGTCGACGAAGCGCATCGTTTCAACAAGGCGCAGCAGGACGCATTTCTGCCGCATATCGAACGTGGCTCGATCCTGTTCGTCGGCGCTACCACCGAGAATCCCTCCTTCGAATTGAACTCCGCTCTGCTCTCGCGATGCCGCGTGCACGTGATGGAAGCGCTGTCGGTAGAGGACATCGTCGAGGCGCTGCGGCATGCGCTCGCCGATCCGGAACACGGACTTGGCGGGCGTGGCCTCGTCGTCGAGGATGCGCAATTGCATTTGATCGCGCGTGCTGCCGATGGCGATGTGCGGCGTGGATTGACACTGCTGGAGATCGCTGCGGAACTCGCAGTGGTTCGACACGCTCACCATGATCGGCCAGTCGAAGAAGGCGATGCTGTCATCACCGACGCGACGCTCGACCAGGTTCTCGCCGACCGCACGCGCCGCTTCGACAAGGGCGGCGAGCTGTTCTACGACCAGATCTCCGCGCTGCACAAGACCGTGCGCAGTTCCAATCCCGATGCCGCGTTGTACTGGTTCGCACGCATGATCGACGGCGGCTGCGACCCGATCTATCTCGCGCGCAGGCTCACGCGGATGGCGGTCGAGGACATCGGCCTCGCCGATCCGCGCGCGTTGCAGATGGCGATCGAGGCATGGGATGCGTACGACCGACTCGGCAGCCCGGAAGGCGACCTTGCGCTCGCGCAGGTCGTGCTGTATCTGGCGAGCACCGCGAAATCCAATGCTGCGTATGTCGCGTATGGCGCGGCCCGCAGCGACGTGCGCGAGCACGGCACCGCCGACGTGCCGATGCACTTGCGCAACGCGCCGACCAGACTGATGAAGGACCTCGGCTATTCGAAAGGCTATCAGTACGATCCGGATGTCGATGGAGGCGTCGCACTTGATCAGACCGGCTTTCCCGATGCCATGGGCGAACGCTTTTACTATGAGCCGGTCGAGCGTGGCATGGAACTCAAGCTCAAGGAAAAACTCGACGCGCTGCGTAGCGCGCGTGCCGAAACGAGAAAGAAACCTGCGGGTAAGCGATGATGATGACGATCTGGTGGCAGCAATTGATTCTGGTCGCCTGCGGCGGCGGTCTCGGCGCCGTGCTGCGATTCTGGATCGGCGGTTTGATGCTGCGGCATTTTTCGCAGGGTTTCCCGTGGGGAACCTTCGCGGTGAACCTGATCGGTTCGTTCGCTGCGGGTTTTCTTGCGATCTGGCTTGAGGGCAGGGGGCCGTCGGCATTGTATCTGCGCGCATTCCTGATGGTCGGCCTGCTCGGCGGACTGACGACGTATTCGGCGCTGATGGTCGAATGCCTGTTGTACTCGCGCTCCAATCGAGCGGAGCTGATGCTGTTGTATCTCGCAGTGACACTCGTTGCAGGACTTGCATTGGTCTGGACGGGCGCGAAAACCGCGCACGCATTGCGCCCGGATTTGTTTGGCTAAGTCGTTGCAACGCAAGCCTGCGCACGACCGTGTATCGTCGAAGTCACCGGCGCACAGCGCACATTACGTCAGCGTCGTCGCAGCAATACGAGTGCTGCTACCGTCGTGATCACCGCCATCGCAGCGCCCGCAAGGAACGTTGTTTGCGGACCGCCCTGCGTCCACAGAGCGCCCGCGCCGACGCTTGCGAACAGCAGCAATACGCCGCGCACGAGGTTCATCGCGCCGAATGCGCTGCCGCGCAAATCGTCGGGCGCGTCGTCGGCGACGTACGCGGCGAGCAATCCTTCGGTCAACCCCATGTGCAGGCCCCACAGGCCGATACCGATCAGCACAGCGAGCTCACTGTTGCCGAACGCAAGCAGCAGATCGGCAACGAACATCACCAGACAACCGACGACCAACACGCCAAGGCGCGGCAAGCGATCGGATAAGGCGCCCGCTGGCCACGCGCTGAGCATGTACACGCCGCTCATCACGACCAATGCAAGCGGCGCATAAGCTGCGCCGAGGCCGGCATTCTGCCCACGCAATACCAGGAAGGCCTCGGAAAACCGCATCAAGGTGAATAGCGCGACCACGATCAGCAGCTTCCAGAAACTCGCCGGAAAACGTTTCCAGTTTTTCAACGCAAGCGGGTTCACGCGCGATCGATTGGCGATGACATGCTGTTCCGGCTCGCGCACCCACACAAACAGAATCCCGAGCGCGATGAATGCAGGAATCACCGCAATCCAGAAGACGCGGCGGATGTTGTCTTGCCACAGCAACATCAATCCGATCGCGATCAGCGGTCCGGCGAACGCGCCTGCGGTGTCCAGCGATTGGCGCAGTCCATAGGCAGCGCCGCGCTGTTCGGGTGCGGTGACGTCGGCAACGCAGGCATCGCGCGGCGCGCCGCGGATGCCTTTGCCGATGCGATCGATAAAACGTGCGGCGAACACCATGCCCGCGCTGCCGGCCAGCGGAAACAGCGGTTTAGTGATTGCGGCCAAGCCGTAGCCAAGCAGCATCAGCGGTTTGCGCTTGCCGAAGCGATCCGACAGCGTGCCGGACAACAACTTGGTGATCGACGCTGTCGATTCGGCCATGCCCTCGATCCAGCCCAGAGTCGCCGCGCTCACGCCGAGCGTGCCGATCAGGAATACCGGCAGCAGACCGTGCACCATCTCCGACGACACATCCATGAACAGACTGACGAATCCCAGCGCCCAGATGCCAGTTGGCAAGGTTTTCCAGTTGCGCTGCATTGGCGAGTCGGTCATCGACATCATCACGCGAAGATGTACCGCATCTTACCTGTGCAACGTCAACACATCGTCTTAATGGGGTTGCCATGTAAAGTGGCTGGTATTACGGGTTCTGCGAAGTGCATGGACATGTAGGGAGTGGCTTGCATCCCTGAGTGGTTGCGAAAGGCAGCGTGCCGTCATTCATCGCACAATCCACAAAAATCGTTGTGAACCAAGGAAGGGTATGGATTTGATCGGACTCGGCACTGCAACGCCCGAACGGCGCTACACCAAAGCCGATTGCTGGGAAGCGTTCAAGAACTCGGTTTGGTTCGAGCGGCTTGATCGCCGGGCGCGGATGGTCACCGAACTGGTGCTCCAGCGCGACAACGGCATCGAGGCGCGTTGGCTTGCGATCGATTCGTTGCAGGATGTTTTGGTGATCGACCCGGATACCTGCAATGCGCGTTTCGCGACGCATGCCCCGGTGCTTGCAACGCGCGCGGCCGAGCGTGCCCTTGCTGATTCAGGTCTGCGGGCAAACGAGATCGACGCCGTGATTGTCAGCACCTGCACCGGCTATCTGTGCCCTGGTTTGAGCAGTTACGTGATCGAAGCGTTAAAGCTTCGCGCGGACGTGCAGGCGCTCGATCTGGTCGGGCAGGGTTGTGGCGCGGCATTGCCGAACTGGCGCACGGCCGATGCGCTGCTGAAATCCGGAAGCTGCACGAACGTGCTGTCGGTGTGCGTGGAAGTCAGCAGCGCGGCGATGTATCTGGACAACGATCCGGGCGTGTTGATCAGTGCGTGTCTGTTCGGCGATGGGGCTGGCGCGGCGGTGTTATCCGCGCAAGCGAAACAGGGGCGACGTCGCGTCGAATGGAAAACCGCATCGACGTTGATCGATCCATCCGAACGCGAGGCGCTGCGTTTCGAATCGCGCAACGGTTTGCTGCGCAACATTCTCACGCGTGAAGTGCCGAAACTCGCCGCCGACTATGCGCAACGCGTGCTGGATACGGTGCTCGCCGAGCAAGGCTTGCAACAGTCCGACATCACTGGCTGGATCTGGCACGCCGGCGGTCGCGACGTGATGAATGCGTTGCGCGAAAAACTGGACTTGAGCGAACACGACCTGCGCCACAGCGCAGCGATGTTGCGCGAATACGGCAATCTCAGCAGTGCCTTCGTGTATTTCGCGCTACAGGCGGCGCTGGCCGACAACGCACCCGGCGGACGCTGGTGGCTGGCCTCATTCGGCGCGGGATTCAGCAGCCACGGCGCATTGCTGGAAGTCGCATGATCATGTGCGGCGTACGGACATACGGAGTCGTCGCAAGGTGAACATGCCGCGCCGCGTGGAACCTGAGTTACTGGATGCATTGCCTCCTGATGATCCGCGCGCGGTGCGTTCGCGAAACGATCTGCGCCGCATCAATCGCCTGATGCGAAGCCAGGGCGTGCTTGGCGGTGCGCTCGACGGAATCGTGCGCGGGATGGCTTCGGTGCGTCTGGTCGAGCTTGGCGCCGGCGATGGCACGCTGCTGCTGCGGCTCGCGCGCAGTCGTTCGAAGCGTTGGCCGAAAGTGCAGCTGGGTTTACTCGACATGCAACCGGTGGTGCGTGCGGAAACCTTGAACGGTTTTCGCGAACAAGGCTGGGAAGCGCACGTCATCGGTACCGACGTGTTCGACTGGATTGCGAAATCCGGGCCAGATGATGCGCCAATCGTGCTCGCCAACCTGTTCGTGCATCACTTCAATGGCACGCGTTTGCAGTCGCTGTTGAACGGCATCGCCGCGTGCGCACAGGCATTTGTCTGTTGCGAACCGCGACGTTCGCGACTCGCGTTGACAGGAAGTCGTCTGCTAGGGCTGATCGGATGCAACGACGTGACCCGCCACGATGCGGTGCTCAGCGTGCGTGCTGGTTTCAACGGCAATGAACTGTCTGCGTTGTGGCCGAATCGATCCACATGGACGTTGCATGAGAGTATGGCCGCGCCATTCGGTCATCGCTTTATCGCCGTGCGCAAGCAGGACTGAGCCATGCGCACGGACTTCGACGCGATCATTGTTGGCGGCGGCCCGGCCGGCTCCACCGCCGCGATCCTGCTTGCACAAGCCGGATGGTCGGTCGCCTTGGTCGAGAAGCAGGCGTTCCCGCGACGCAAGGTCTGCGGCGAATGCATCTCTGCGACCAATCTGCCGTTACTGCATGCGCTCGGCATCGGCTCGGCATTCGATGCAGTGGCCGGGCCCGACATACGCGAAGTCGGTTTATATGCTGGCGATGTCATGGTGAAGGCGCCGATACCAGCGTTTACTGTCCAGCACCCATGGGGCAGGGCGCTTGGTCGTGACCATCTCGATACCTTGCTGCTTGCGCGCGCTGCCGAACTCGGGGCGACGATCCTGCAACCATGCATGGTGAAGCGTATCGACCGCGACGGCGCACTGCAGGTCTGCCATGCGACAGGCGCTGACGGTGATGCAGTATCGTTGAGCGCACCGGTGCTGATCGCGGCGCACGGATCGTGGGAACCGGATCCATCGCAGGAAACCAAACATCGCCCGCAGCGTGCATCCGACCTGTTCGCATTCAAGGCAAACTTCAACAATGCGCGACTCGAACCCGGACTGTTGCCAGTGCTCGCGTTTCCTGGTGGTTATGGCGGCATCGTGCTGGGCGATCATGGGCGCACCACGCTCGCGTTCTGCATCCGTCGCGATGCGCTGCGCGAAAGCCGTTTGCGCCATCCCGCGCGCAAGGCTGCGCTAGCCGCATTGGCACATGTCGATGCCCATTGTGCTGGCGTGCGAGACGCATTGAACGGCGCTGAAATCGAAGCAACCTGGCTTAGTGTCGGCCCGATCCGGCCCGGCACGCGCGCGCCGTTTCGGGATGACGGCGTCTTCGCGATCGGCAATGTCGCCGGCGAAGCGCATCCGATTCTCGGTGAAGGCATGAGCATGGCGATCCAGTCGGCATGGCTGTTGTGCGAACGTCTCGTCTTGCGGCGCGATGAATTGATCAACGGACTTGCGCATGCGGAAGTCGGCCGCGATTACGCAACAGCATGGCGTCGCAGCTTCGTTACGCGCGTCCGTCTTGCGTCGGCGTTCGCGCATCTGGCGATGCGTCCAGGAGCATCCGCCGCATTGTTGCCATTGCTGAAACGCTGGCCCGGATTGCTGACCGCAGGCGCACGCGTGGCCGGAAAAGCACGCCGAGTCATCCGGGTTGCATGAACACCCCATCGACCCACATCCTGTGCGGATGAAACCATCGCGATCGATCTGGGCGAACGGCGTCGTCACGGCAATGTTGGCGGCGGCATTGTTCGGCGCGAGTACGCCGCTTGCGAAAGTGCTGCTGAGCGATGTCTCGCCGATTCTGCTCGCCGGGCTTCTGTATGCAGGATCGGGACTCGGCCTTGGTGCGTGGCTCGCGTTGAGGCGCTTGCGCGGCCAGGTTGCAGAGGAGGGCGCTTTGCAACGCAGCGACTGGCCGTGGTTGTCCGGCGCAGTGCTGTTCGGCGGCGTGATCGCTCCGGTGTTGTTGATGCTTGGGCTGACGCACACGCCTGCATCGACCGCATCGTTGCTGCTGAACCTGGAAGGCGTGTTGACGGCCGCAATCGCGTGGGTCGTGTTTCGCGAGAACGTCGATCGACGCATTGCATTCGGGATGATTGCGATCATCGTCGGCGGCGTGGTGTTGTCGTGGGCGGAGCGGCCGACCGGCGTGCCGTGGGGCGCGCTCGGCATCGCCGGCGCGTGCCTGTGCTGGGCGATCGACAACAACTTTACACGTGTCGTTTCCGGCGGCGATCCAGTGCGCATTGCCGCGATCAAGGGCGGCGTAGCGGGATGCATCAACATCGCGATTGCGTTTGCAATGGGCGATCGCTTGCCCGGCGCAGCGCACGTGCTCGCTGCAGGTGTGATCGGACTCGTTGGCTATGGAATCAGCCTGGTGCTGTTCGTGCTGTCGCTGCGCAACCTGGGCACGGCGCGCACCGGCGCGTATTTCTCGACGGCGCCCTTCGTCGGCGCATCACTGTCGTTGTTGCTGCTGCACGAAACGCCAAGCCTCGCGTTCTGGATCGCGGGCGTACTGATGGCGATCGGCGTGTGGCTGCATGTCAGCGAGCGGCACTCGCATGAGCACACGCACGAAGCGCTCGAACACGATCATCGCCACACGCACGACGAACACCATCAGCATGCGCACGATTTTCCGTGGGACGGCAGCGAGCCGCACACGCATCCGCATATTCATACGCCGCTGATGCACGCGCATGCGCACTATCCGGATCTGCATCATCGGCATGGGCATTAGGGTTCACGCGACCTACCTAACGCATTGACCGCAGCAACGCAGCAGCTTCAGGAGACTCAACACGCAGGAGAGGCGGGTTTCACGGAACCGACGGCGCTAACGACGGCGCTGATTAGCTCGAAACGGGGCGTTTTGGCGTGCTTTCCATGCCGTGCTGCATGAGCACGTGACTTCGCATAATGTGTATTATGTCATTAACCATGAGGGTTCTGGTGTGCCAGGATGGCTCAGGCTGCGCGACGTTACTGCTTTCGAACCCTGTTTGCTTGTTCAGCCTGGGAGACTATTCCCGACGCAAGGTCACTTTAACGCCGGCGAAAAAGCTGCGGCCCGGGGCTGGCTCGAAATTTCCGCCGTTGGCTTGATCGACGATGACAGAACCGATGTACTTGCGATCGAACAAATTGTCGATGCGCACGAACGGCACAATCTGGCAATGTGCCGTATCCAGCACGTAACCCGCGTCCACGCCGGCGATCACGTAGCCCGGTGCAGCTACGGTCCCGGCGTCGTCGGCCGAGACTGCACCGGCGGCATCCACCTGCAGCCCTGCGTGCCAACCCAGTGTTCCGCTCCAGCGCAATCCCGCATTGAGCATCTGCCGTGGCACGCCCGGCATGCGTGCCCCAGCAGCTACCGCGCAGCCGGCGGGTCCACTGCAATCGCCAAAGGCGTCAAGGAATCGGGCGTCGAGATACGTGTAGGCAGCATCGATCGACAATGCGTCACCCAGTGGAAGATGCAGGCCAACCTCGGCGCCACGGCGGCGCGAGCGACCCACGTTCTGATAAATCGTGCGTCCACCGAGACTGCTCAGCACCCCGGTCTCATCAGACGTATTGGCCTCGAACAGCGCGATCTCCAGATTGCCGCCGCCAGTCAATAACCATTTCGATCCGATTTCGGCATTGCGCGAGCGCGATGGTTGCAATGCAAAATTCAGCCCACTGCCACCGATGCGGTAACCGAGTTCGCTGAAGGTCGGCGTCGCGAAGCCACGACCGAAGGAAACATACACATGCCAGTCGGGCCGCACGTCAAACATCAAACCGCCGACTGGATCGGTGGAACCATAAGCCACGCGCCCGCTGTCATCCGGATTGGTCGCGGTGATGTAATGGTCGAGCGAACTGAATCGCACTTCTGTGTGGCGCGCGCCGAGCGTGAGCGACCACAGCGGCGTGAAATGCCAGTTGCCCTGCGCGTATTCGTCGATGTTGTACACATCGTCCTGCTCATTGCGACGCAGTGCGCCCACCACGCCCAGCGTATCGCCGATAAAATTCTCGTAACCCAGACGCGACTGATTCTCGCGGTCGTAAGCAATGCCGGTAATTAAATTGAACGGCTGACCAGCGAGCGCACCCACCCAGGCCCAGCGAAAGTCGGTGCCTGCGTACTGAGTGTCGAGAGCGACCACGCCGCCGGAGCTTACAGGATTGCCTTGCGCGATGACGGGCACCGAAAGGAACTGTTGAACGCTACGCTGACCAAAATAAGCCAGTATGTTCAACGACTGGCCATCGCCGAGTTGCTGCGTGTAAACCGCCCCGCTTTGGGCCTGGTGAACGCTCTTGCGTGTATCGAAGGTCAAGGCCGATGGTGATGCCTGACGCGGATCGGTGTCGAACTGTTGCTGCGTCAGGCCCTGTGGATCCAGCGCTTCCGGCATGGAAACGGTATTGAACAACAGAGTCAGCTTGCCATCGTTGCCGACCTTGAAGTCGAGTTTTGCATTGCCATTGGTGCGCGTCGCGCTGCTGTGATCGCGGTAGCCGTCGGTGTGAAATTCAGACAAGTCCACGTTGTAGCCGAAGCTGCCATTGGTTCCGCGAGCACCGGTGTCCACACGCCACACGCCGTCGCTGCCGGCCCCGACACTGCCGAGAACTTCCGATGGCGTGCTGCCATCCGCAGTGAAGATCTGGATCACGCCACCGGAGGAATTTCCGTAGAGCGCCGAGAACGGCCCGCGCAGCACTTCGATACGAGTGGCGCCATCGAAATCGAAGCTGGATACCTGACCCTGACCATCCGGCATCGTCGCAGGAATGCCATCGATATACAGGCGCACGCCACGCACGCCGAAGGTGGAACGTGAACCGAAACCGCGAATCGAAATCTGTTCATCCTGCGCGTAGTTCTGCCGATCACGCGCGAGCACGCCCGGAACCTGGCGAAGGTATTCGGACGCATTGATGTTGGGCGCATCGGCGTCGGGATCGCCGATTTGCACGGCGGTGATGGAAGCCGGCACATTGAAGGAGGTTTCCGGTGTGCGGGTGCCGGTCACCACGATCGTGTCCAATTGTGCGGGTTTGACGGTTGCCGGCGCAGGCTGTTGCGCGTGAACCGCAGGCAGGACGCATACCGAAAACACAAGTGCTCGCGCGAGAGGCCGCCAAGGATGCATATGCGGCATACGCTTGCGGCTTGTGCCATGCATGATATCTGCGTTGCAATGTTCCAGAAGTCTGATCACGAGCATCATTCCCTGATGGCGCCGAAATTGTAGTGAAAGCAGATGAAGCGATCGCGGTGCGCGTTAGAGTATGCAAATCCGTTCGCGGAAATCCGTACCATTTACGCACCCTGCCCGGTTCTGGAGTTTCCTGATGAATGTACGCGAGAGTTGGGTGTTGTTCGCGTTCGGCTCGGCGTTCTTCGCCGGGCTGACTGCGGTGCTGGGAAAGATCGGCGTGGCCGGAATCAATTCGAATCTGGCGACGTTGATCCGTACGGTCGTCATTCTGCTCGTGACCGCATGCATCCTGTGGATGCGCAACGAATGGAAGCCGACCGCGCCGATCTCACCAACCACGTGGCTGTTTCTGGTGCTGTCCGGCATCGCAACCGGGCTGTCGTGGCTGTGCTATTACCGCGCGCTGCAACTGGGGCCGGTGACGCGCGTCGCACCGATCGACAAGCTCAGCGTGGTGTTCGCGATCGTGCTCGGGGTGGTGTTCATCGGCGAGGCATTGACCTGGCCGGTGATCGTCGGCGGCGCGTTGATCGTCGCCGGCTCGATCGTGATGATCGCTTTTTAGGAATACAAGTCGAACAGCGCAATGCAGTCGCCCTGCCCTGTTCACGCATGGTGCGACACGTTTGCAGTGCATCCGTCTGTGCGCTATCGAACTCCATGAGCTGTTGTTGTTGGCAGGCAAGATGGTGATAATCGGACGTATGTCGAGGTTTCGCGTCGTTCTCATCCTGTTGCTCTGCGTGGCCGCTTCCGTGGCCGGCGTGGCTTCGGCGCATGACGGACGATCCGCTTCGCATCGGATAGTTCTGGCTTCTACCGAAGTGGCTGCAATCCATCACGAAGTCGGCAACCAGCCGATGATGACCGCTGTTGCGGATCAGCAGGACGTCGATTGCGACAACGACGGCTGCGACAATGGGCATTGCAAGCACACCTGTTCTTGTGGATGCGGCATGGGCTCTTGCGCTTCGCCCTGCATTGCGTTCCCCGGGCAGCAGTCGGCTCCCCCACGGATTGACGCTACCAACGCGATTGTCAGGTTGATCGCGCAACAACCTGTCGCCGACCGCGGCACCGCTCCGTTACGACCTCCGATCGTCTGATCTGAACCACGCGAATCACCGTCCGTTCGGACGGTGCCATGCCGTTCGTGCGGCATCGTGTTCAGTTCGATCGGAGATCGTGCATGTTCCGCTTCAGAAAAAACTCGCCCACTTCGGGTCGGCGCTCAGGCGCAGGCTTGAAGCTTCCACTGGCGCCCGGTAAGTACCGCCTCGCCTGTCGCTCCCGCGCTTGGTTCGTTGCCAGCACCTTGAGCGCAATGGCCGTCGGCTCCGCCAGCCTCGCCGCATCGCGCACCCTTGCACCGAATGCATTCGGGCTGCATCAACTCATCGACATCGCGCGCAAGGACAACAAGGACTTGCAGGCGGCGTGCTATGCGATCGATACCGCCCGCGCCAAGCTGCTGCAGGCCGGCCTGCGCGCCAATCCGCACCTGGATCTGTCGGCGCGCAGCGATTTCCTGTTCGGCAACGAAGGCGAGTACGCCACCTCGGTGGGGATCAGCCAGCAGTTTCCGATCAGCGGACGCCTGCTGCGCGAAAAGGATGTTGCGCGCGTCGATATCGCGCTGGCCGAAGCCGAGGTACAGGAGGCCGAGCGCCGTCTCGCGAACGGGATCGCGGTCGCTGTTGGACGCCTGATCGTGATCGATCGGCAGATCCTGTCGCGCGATGCGCTGATTGCCATCGAACAGAAACTCGCACAGACCACTCGCAATCGTTTCAAGGCCGCCGAGGTCTCGGAGCTGGACGTCAACTCGGCGCAACTCGACCTGCAACGCATCGTGCAGGAACGCGTGCTGCTGCAGAGCCAGCGGCAGGCGCAGATCGTGTCGCTCAACACGTTGCTGGGTCGGACGCCGGAGTCTGCGCTGGAGATCGATGCGTCGGTTCCGGAAGCGGATGCTCTGCCCGGCCTCGAACAATTGCAGCGCAAGGCCATCGAGTCACGCCCCGATCTGCACAGCGCCCTGCTCGCCGGCGATCGTGCCGAGGCACAAATGGCGCTTGCCAAGGCATCACGCTGGGAAGACTGGACCATCGGTCTGGAACTGTCGCAGGACAAGCAAGTCATCACCGGCGCGCCGGCGCAAGGCGTCAATCGCGCGATCGGCGTCACTGTCTCGATCCCGCTGCCACTGCACAACAAGGGTCAGGGATTGCTTGCCGAGGCGCAGGCGTCCGACGATCAGGCGCGCGCACGCGCCGCAGCATTGCGCCAGAACATCCTCGGCGAGGTCGCCGGCGCCTACGGCGAAGCGATACGTCTGCAGGCGTCCCTGGCCCAATACGGCCAACGGCTGTTGCCGATCAGCCAGCGCAGCGTGCGCCTTGCACAGAAGGGCTACAGCGAGGGCTTGATCCCGGTATTCGACGTGGTGCAGGCCCAGCGCCAGGAGTCCGAATTGACCGCGACCTACTTGACCACACTCGACCAATATCTGCAGACGCTCGCGCGGCTGCATTTGGCCGTGGGCGACGACATTCCGGCAGCAACGACCACCGAAGGATATTCGTCATGCAATCGATGAACAAACAATTTCTTCGCGTCGGCGCAGCCAGGACTATGCTTCGCATCGGTTTCGTGACGACGGGACTGTTCGGCTTCGCTCTGGCGTTCGCGCATGGCGGACAAATCGAAGTGGGCGGCGGCGCCAAAGGACCGGTGCATTTGAGCGAGAGCCAGCAAAAAGCGCTCGCACTCAGGCTGGAACCAGCGACGCAACGGCCGCTGTCCGAATTGCTGTATCTCAACGGTGAAGTTCGACCAATACCGGGTCGGCAAGCGGAGGTCAGCACCCGCATCAGCGGTCAGATCAAGCAGCTGTACATCGCCCTTGGAGACCGCGTCAAAGCCGGACAAAAGCTGGCACGCGTCCAATCGAGGCTGGTCGGTGATCCGCCGCCGAGCGTGGATGTCAGTGCGCCGATGAGCGGCGTCGTGGATGTCGTCGGCGTTGCGATCGGATCATCGGTCGAACCCACCACCGTCCTGTTTCACATCCAGGACAGTTCCGAGGTGAACATCGTCGCGCGGGTGTACGAGGAGGATCTGGGCAAGATCCGGCTCGGGCAGACCGCAAATGTCCGCTTGCTGAGTTATCCCGGCAAGAATTTCGCAGGAAAGGTCACGCTGATCGGTCCGAGCCTGGATCCGCTGAGCAGGACGGTGGAGGTCTGGGTGGCATTGCCCAATCCCGACGGCCTGCTCAAGCCCAATCTGTTCGCCCGCGTAGGTGTGGTTCTCAAGCAGGACGCTGCAACGCTCGCCGTTCCAAGCGCTGCGATCATCGAAGCCAACGGCGAGAAGTTCGTGTTCGTGCAGCAAAAAGGCGCATTCGACCGTGTCGAAATTACGACTGGCATGCACGATGACCAGTACACCGAAGTCACCGATGGCCTGGTGCCCGGCGATGCGGTCGTGACCCAGGGCAACCGGCAGGTCTACACCGTCTGGCTCACCGGCGGGGCACGATGAAAAGCGAGGAGACGGACTAGCCATGTTCAATCTCATCATCGCCTGGGCGCTGCACAATCGTCTGATCGTGCTGGCGTTGACCGTCGTACTGTTCATCGCCGGCGGCTACGCCCTGCAACAAATGCCGGTGGACGTGTTCCCCGAATTCGCCCCACCGCAGGTCGTCATCCAGACCGAAGCGCCCGGCATGGCGCCGCAGGATGTCGAATCGCTGATCACCTATCCGCTGGAGAGCGCGATCAACGGCTCGCCCAGCGTGACGGCGGTGCGCTCGAAGACCTTTGTCGGCCTGTCCACCATCGTGGTGGTGTTCGCGTCGAATACCGATATTTACCTGGATCGACAACTGATCAATGAGCGCTTGCAGAATGTGCTTGCGCAACTGCCGAAAACCGCCAAGCCGCCGGTGATGCTGCCGGTGACCTCGGCGGTGGGTTGGCTGGTGAAGTACGCGCTGGTCAGCGATACGCTCACGCCGGAGCAGTTGCGCACATTCTCCGATTGGGACATGCGGCCGCGGTTGTTGTCGCTGGGCGGCATCGCCTCGGTGGTGGCGATCGGCGGCGAGGTGAAACAGTACCAGGTGCGCATGGATCCACTGCGCATGCAGGCCTACAGGATCAGCATCGAGGAGATCCGCAAGGCGCTGCAAGCGGCCAACACCAACGTACCCGGCGCATTCGTGCAAGGTCCGGGACAGGAGCTGATCGTCAGCGGCGTGGGCCGGATCACCTCGCTCGATGACATCAAGGCCACGGTGATCACGCTGCGCAACGGCGTGCCGATCACCGTCGGCAATATCGCCGAGGTGGTCAATGGCGCCGAGATCAAGCGCGGCGACGCCGCATTTGCGCGCAGTAATGCGGTGATCGGCACGATCTCCAAAGCCTATGGTGCCGATACCCTGACCACGACACGCAAAGTCGAAGCGGCGTTGGCCGAGATCAAGAAAAGCCTGCCGTCCGGTGTGACGATGGACACACAGGTGTTCCGGCAGGCGAACTTTATCGAGGCCGCAGTCCATAACCTGACCGTGTCGTTGCTGCAAGGCGCGCTGATCGTCATCGCGGTGCTGTTCCTGTTCCTGATGAACTGGCGCGCCTCGTTCATCACCTTTCTGTCGATGCCGGTGTCGTTCGTTGGCGGCATCCTGGTGATGAAGGCGCTTGGTGTCGGCATCAACTCGATGACGCTCGGCGGCCTGGCCATCGCGATTGGCGAGGTGGTCGACAACGGCATCATCACAGTCGAGAACGTGGTGCACCGGCTGCGGATCAATCGTGCATCCGCGCACCCGCGGGGTAGCTTGCAAGTGGTGTTCGATGCGGTGCGCGAGATCACCAACTCGGTGGTGTATGCGACCGCGATCATCGTGCTGATCTTCGTGCCGATCTTCTTTCTCGGCGATCTGGCCGGGCGGATTTTCAGCCCGCTTGGCGTGGCCTATATCGCCTCGGTGAGCGCGTCGCTGGTGGTCGCGGTCACCATGGTGCCGGCGCTGTGCTACCTGCTGCTGATCCGGCGCGAGGAAAAGCGGCTCGATGTCGGCGTGCCGCTGCAAGCCAGTGCTGAAGATTCGACGACGCACGCGGTGCAGACACCGGAACAGCATGACGGCAAGGATCAGGAAACGCGTTTCGTGCGCTGGATCAAGCGTGGCTTCCGACCTGTGCTGCGCTTCTCGCTGCGTCGCTTCTGGCTGGTGATGGGCGTCTCGCTCGCCGCCTTGATTGCCTCGCTGGCGCTGCTGCCATTCTTCGGCTTGTCGTTCCTGCCGGAGTTCAAGGAAGGCAATTTCATCGTCGCGATGACGACCCTGCAGGGCACATCGCTGGACGAATCCATGCGGTTGGGCGCATTGGTTCGCGCAGACTTGCTCAAGTACCCGCAGGTCGTGTCCATCGACCAACGGGCCGGACGCAGCGACCTGGACGAGGACGCGCAGCCGCCGAATTTCAGCGAGTTCGATGTGCGACTGGATTTCACGAAAAACGCCGCGATGCCGGCCGATGAATTGCTGAAAAAGATCCGCGGTGATCTGGCGGAAATCCCGGGAACCGTGTTCAACGTCGGTCAGTTCATCGCTCACCGCATGGACGAAGTGCAATCGGGCGTGCGTTCGCAAATCGCGATCAAGCTCTACGGCGACAAACTGCAGACCTTGTATCAGCTCGGCCTGCAGGCGCAGTCGATCGTGCGCGGCGTGCCCGGCGCGGTGGATGTCAATCTGGAGCAGCAGATCAGCGTGCCGCAGGTCACGATCAAGATCGATCGCGACAAAGCGGCGCGTTACGGCATCAACGTCGGCGAAGTCGCCGACGATATCCAGACTGCACTAAACGGCGAGACCGTTTCCAGCGTGTTGGAGGGCAGCCGCAGCTTCGACTTGACCCTGCGGTTGCAGAACGAATCACGCGATACCGTCGATGCGATTCGCGACATCCCGGTCGACGCGGCCGCGTTGAATCCAGGACAGGCCACGAAGATTCCACTGCGGCAGGTCGCCACGATCCAGGTCGACGACCAGCCCTATGCGATCAGCCGGGAAAACGTCCACCGCGTGATCGTGCTGGGCTTCAACGTGCAGGGGCGCAATCTGAGCGCGGTGATCGGCGACACCCAGAAGCAGATCGGCGCCAGGCTCAAGTTGCCGCCGGGCTATTACATCGAATACGGCGGTCAGTTCGAAAGCCAGCGCGATGCGAACCGGACCTTGCTCGGGTTCGGGGCGCTGTCGCTGTTCGGCGCGCTGCTGCTGCTCTACAAGGCGTTCGGCACGTTCCGCGAAGCACTGATCGTGCTGTTCAATCTGCCACTGGCATTGATCGGCGGCATCGTCGCGCTGTTTCTGGCGGGAGCCAACATGAGCATCGCGGCGGTGATCGGCTTCATCACCTTGTTCGGCATCGCGACGCGCAACGGCATCATTCTGGTCAGCCACTACAACCAGCTGCGACGGACCGGAAAGCCGCTGGATGAAGTCGTCATGCAAGGCACCCTGGATCGACTTGTCCCGGTCCTGATGACCGCAGCCACGGCCGCGCTTGGACTGGTTCCGCTTATGTTCGGCTCGCCGGTCGGCAAGGAACTCGAACTGCCGTTGGCGCAAGTCGTGCTCGGTGGATTGTTCACCGCAACCCTGCTGAACATGGTGGTCGTTCCCACCGTCTACAACCGCGTCGAGCAATGGCGCGAACACCGCGAACGCACGCATTCCCACGATCGTCCACCCACCGCTGCCCAGGAGGCAACACCATGAACATCCGCAGCTTGACCATCCTCGTTTCGTCGCTCGTTTTGCTTGGTGGCATCAGCGGGTGCGGATCGCGCAACGCACCTGCCAATCAGGACGCTGCGACCGCAACCGTCGAATCGCCCAAGGCAAATGCACCGAAAACTGAAGCGACACCGGCCGAAACTCCAACGCAGATCCCTGCAGGCGATTCGGACTCTGTCTGGCAAGCCATCGACCAGAAAAATACAGAACTGGGCAAGACCATCGAGAAAGGCAAACTCGATGATGTGCATCACATGGCATTTGCCATCCGTGACCTTGTCGCCGCCCTGCCCTCGCGTTCGAGCACCCTGTCTGCGGACCAGCAAGTCAAAGTGCAGGGAAGCGTCAAGTTTGTTGCAACCCTCGCCGATCGCCTTGATGCCAGTGGCGATGCAAACGACAAGGCAGCCACTCGGGAAAACTACGACAAGCTGACTGCAGTTCTCAAGGATCTGCGGGCTGACTACGGCAAGTAACGCTCTGGCCTCATCGGCAGTGATCCGATACGATTCCAGCACGGGAAAGGCGACACGGACGCGCCGGACTTCGTCCGCCACAAGCAAGGAGCACACCATGAGTCACCACCTCACCCAGGCCATCAAGGACTGCATCGCGGCCTGCAACGATTGCGCGACGCAGTGCGGAAGTTGTTTCACGCACATGGTCGGCATGAAGAGCGGCAACGCCTGTCCGGCGTGCTGCATCGAGTGCGCGGCGATCTGCCGTCTGTGCGCGGACGCCATGGCCCGCAACAGTCCGTTCGCGAAGGAACTGTGCGCGCTGTGCGCGAGGATCTGCGCATGGTGCGCCGAACAATGCGGCGCACACGACATGGTTCATTGCCAGCAGTGCGCGCAGGCCTGCCGGCAATGCGCGGACGCGTGCCAAGCGATAGCGGCCGGATAAGCCAGTCCGAGGTTTTCCCATTACCCCCAAGGAGATCGACCATGTCAAGAATCACAACTCTGATCGCCACCGTTCTGGCCCTGGCCACGGCCAGCGCTCTTGCGCACGACCACGCGATGCCTGTAACGGCAGCCCCGCATGCCGACAATTCCATGCAAGGCTCCATGCCGATGACCGGCGATGCGGATGTCGATTTCGCGACGATGATGCGCGAGCACCACCAGATGGCGCTGCCGATGGCACGCAAGGAACTCAAGGAAGGCAAGGATCCGGCGATGCGGCGCATGGCCCAGCACGTGATCGATGCGCAGACCAGGGAGATCGCCCAGTTCGACCGCTGGCTGGCAGCTCACAAGAAAGCCGCGACGAAGTAACCGGCTGGACCGATGCTGCGCACTAGCCCCATCAACAGTGTGCCCGTGCGTGCGAGGCGTCGTGGAATGCCACGACGCTTCGCTCCCGGGGCTGCAACATCGATGGGGTGTGCTGTGGAGCAGGGTCTTCAGAGCACACTGCGACCGGTGGCGTTCTACCCAAGGCATGAAGCCTTGAGTCTTGGCCGATCCAGGCCGCGCTTTTTCAGGGAAAACCCATGAACAGCACCATGCACGACCACGCGTCGCACAATCCGGACCCATCGTCTACGGTCGATTCTCTTGCGGGCGGCGGGCACGCCGTTGCAGCCGGAGCCACGGACCCCGTCTGTGGCATGACGGTGGATCCATTCACAGCAAAGTTCAGCGCGACGCATCACACGCAGACGTATTACTTCTGCTCGATGGGTTGCCACGACAAGTTCATCGCCGAGCCCGGGAAATATCTCAGTCCCGCTGCGGCGACGGTCGCTCCTGTCGCCGCGGGCGCGCAATGGACGTGCCCGATGCATCCGCAAATCGTGCGCGACGCGCCGGGGGCGTGTCCGATCTGCGGCATGGCGCTGGAGCCGATGGTGCCGAGTGCCGATGACAGCCATGCCCAGGCCGAGATCGCGGCGATACGTCGCAAGTTATGGATCAGCATCGCGCTGACAACGCCGGTTTTTCTGGTTGCGATGGTGCCGCACATGACCGGTTGGCATGCACCGGCCTGGACCGCGTGGCTTGAGTTCGTTCTCGGATCGGTCGTAGTGCTTTGGGGCGGCGCGACTTTTTTCCAGCGGTTCTGGACGTCGCTGCGCAACCGCTCGCCGAACATGTACACACTGATCGGCGTCGGCGTTGGCGTGTCATGGGTTTACAGCGTCATCGCGTTTTTTGCGCCATCCATCTTTCCGGCTGCGTTTCGCGACTCCCATGGTCACGTCGGTCTGTATTTTGCAGCGGCGGCCGTCATCATCACCTTGGTGTTGTTGGGTGAATGGCTCGAACTGCGTGCGCGCAACCGTACCAGCGATGCGGTGCGAGCCTTGTTGGGTCTTGCTCCGAAAACCGCTCGCCGGATTGCCGAGGACGGCAGCGAACAGGACGTGCCGCTCGAACAGGTCGTCAAAGGCGATCGCCTGCGCATCCGCCCCGGCGAGAAGGTGCCCGTCGACGGCATCGTGCTGGAAGGGCGCAGCAGCATTGACGAGTCGATGCTCAGTGGCGAACCGATCCCGGTCGAAAAGCAGACCGATGCGAAACTGATCGCCGGCACGCTCAACCAGACCGGCAGCCTGGTGATGCGCGCCGAGAAGGTCGGTGCCGAGACCTTGCTCGCGCAGATCGTGCAACTGGTCGCCAATGCGCAGCGCACGCGTGCGCCGTTGCAACGCATGGCCGATCGCGTGGCCCGTTGGTTCGTGCCGGCGGTGATTGCCGCTTCGCTGATCACGTTCGGCATCTGGGCAAAATGGGGCCCGGAACCAAGGCTGGCGTATGCCTTGATCAACGCAGTCGCCGTGCTGATCATCGCCTGCCCCTGTGCATTGGGCTTGGCTACACCGATCTCGATCATGGTCGCTACCGGCCGGGGCGCGCAGATGGGCGTGTTGTTTCGCGATGCCGAAGCGATCGAGACTCTTGAGAAGGTCGATGTACTGGTGGTCGACAAGACCGGCACCCTGACCATGGGCAAGCCGGCGCTGACCGATGTCATTGCGTTCGGCGGTGCCGACGAGGGTCGGGTGCTGGCGCTGGCCGCCGCACTCGAGCGCGGCAGCGAACATCCGCTGGCAGCGGCGATTCTTGCCGGCGCGAAGGAACGTTCCGCTGCAGAACTGAAGGTCGAGGGCTTTGAATCGCAAACCGGTCGCGGCGTCACCGGCACGGTGGAGGGTCATCGGGTGGCACTGGGCAACCGCGCGCTCATGGAAGCCGAGAAGGTCGATACCGGCCGGGCCTCCTCTCAGGCCGAGACCCTGCGTATCGATGGCAAGACGGTGATGTTTGTCGCCGCGAACGGCGTGCTGGCCGGGCTCGTCGCGGTGGCTGACCCGATCAAACCGAATTCCGTCGAAGCGTTGCAGGCCATCCGTGCTGCCGGAATCGAAGTGATCATGCTCACCGGCGACAATGCCACCACCGCAAAGTCGGTCGCTGCCAAGCTCGGCATCGAACGCGTAGAAGCCGACGTGCAACCGGCCGACAAGGCGCGCATTGTCGGCGAACTCAAGGCGCAGGGTCGTCGAGTGGCGATGGCCGGTGACGGCGTCAACGATGCGCCCGCACTCGCCTTGGCCGATGTCGGCATCGCGATGGGATCGGGTACCGACATCGCGATGGAAAGTGCCAAGGTGACCTTGGTCAAGGGCGATCTGCGCGGCATCGTGCGCGCCCGGGAGCTGTCGCAAGCCGCAGTACGCAACATCCACCAGAACCTGTTTTTCGCGTTTTTCTACAACTCCATCGGCATTCCCATCGCCGCCGGCGTGTTGTACCCGTGGACGGGCTGGTTGCTGAGTCCAGCGATCGCCGCATTGGCCATGAGCTTGAGTTCGGTCTCGGTGATCACCAATGCGCTGCGGCTGCGACGAGCCTCTGTGGACTGAGCGTTGCATCGGGGGTGCTGGATGTCGGACTGGAGTATGTGCCGGCGATTTTCCAGTCGTTGTTCATGCGTAGTGAGTCTGGCGGCTCGTACAGAGCTGCTTTGCGCAACACCTTCTTTCCCGGGTTGCTAATGACCGCGGAACAATCCAGAAAGACTGCTTGCCTGTATCGGATGGTCATGGACAAGCATGTCTGCCCCTACGGCCTGAAGGCGCGCTATTTGCTCAAGTCGGAAGGGTATGAGGTGGATGATCACTGGTTGACGACGCGGGAGGAGACCGATGCGTTCAAGTCCGAACACAATGTGGAAACTACGTCGCAGATTTTCATCGTCGGCGAGCGGATCGGCGGCTATGACGCATTGCGCCGCCATCTGGGCAAACCGGTCAAGGACTAGGACGCCGTCACCTATACGTCGGTGATAACTGCACTTGACCCGAGGACTAAAATGACAAGGATTGTTCAGTCGTGAAACCTGCGTCTCCCACCTGTATTTCTGCACTGCCAAGTGGCTGTGCAATCGAGTCGCTGAATAGCGAATGCTTCTGCATCACGCTCGACAAGCAAGCACTGCGCCACGTGCTGCAATCACAACTGCAGCAGCCAGACCTGTTCGCATTGATCGAGGAGCGCTGTCCGCACCTGTTTGCCGCCAATCCGGTCTTCGTTACTGCAGCTCATCGCGAGCGCATGGCAGAAATCGTTCGCGCGGTGACGTCAGTCGTTGCGCTGCCGGCGTATCGGGAAGCCGTATTGGCCTCGGCACCCGAGATCGCCCGTCATGATCCCGGTGGCGCCCTCGGTGTTTTCTTTGGCTACGATTTCCATGTCACCGAAGGCGGGCTTGGTCTGATCGAGATCAATACCAATGCCGGCGGTGCGATGCTCAACGTCGCGCTGGCGCGTGCGCAGCGCGCCTGTTGCGGCACGCTGCTCGATACAGCCCCCGCGGCGGCGGCGATGGAAGACGCCATCGTCGCCATGTTTCGAAGGGAATGGCAGTTAAGCAAGCGCAGCGGATCGCTTCGTTGTATCGCCATCGTCGACGAGGCGCCGCAACAGCAATACTTGTACCCGGACTTCCTGCTGTTCCAGGATCTTTTCCGACGTCATGGCTTCGAGGCGATCATCGCCGACCCTTCGGAGTTGTCGCTGCGCGATGGTGTTCTCCGGCACGGACATTCGATCGTGGACCTGGTCTACAACCGGTTGACGGATTTTTCGCTGCACGAGCCTGCCAATGCCGTGCTGCGCGAAGCCTACCTTCAGCACGCCGCAGCGGTGACGCCGCATCCGCAGGCACATGCGCTCTACGCAGATAAACGCAATCTGGCGCTGCTGAGCGACGATCTGGAACTGCAGGCGCTTAGCGTGCCGAAACCCACCCGCGACATTTTGCTGGCCGGAATTCCCGCTACCAAGCGCGTCGATCCCGCTGACGCCGAGCGCTTGTGGGCCCAGCGGCGCACGCTGTTTTTCAAGCCCGCCAAAGGTTTCGGCAGTCGCGCCGCATACCGTGGGGACAAGCTCACCCGACGGGTCTGGCAGGAGATTCTGGAGGGCGACTACGTTGCCCAGGCGATTGTCGCGCCGGGCCAACGCGTCATCTCCAGTCAGACGCCACTGCAGACGTTGAAATTCGACGTACGCAACTACGTTTACGACGGCATGGTGCAGTGGCTGAGCGCACGGCTTTATCAAGGCCAGACCACCAACTTCCGCACCCCGGGCGGCGGCTTTGCACCGGTCTACGTCCAGCCGCAGATCGCCACGACCGACGCGCAAGCTCCCACGAAAATGATCGGATAAGCATGAGCGAATGCCCTCACTGTATTGAACTGTGGTCCGCTGCTGCGCTCACTGCTCCAGTCATGATGGATCAGCTCAGGCGAGCTGCTGAATAGCGGAGCGGATTGGTCATCTGCCGAGACAACGCCCACCGATCGTCAATGCACGATGCCAGTCTGACGATGCCCGCGGCGCTGGATTGAGATTTCTCTAAAATCAACCCAGCACGATGCGAATCCGATGTTCGCCGCCGTCGTCGATCAATGGAATTTGCGCGGAAGACTCTTGCGCGGAGCGTTCGCCGCTCGTCGCGCCATCGATTTCAACCGATGCGATGCCGCCGCAGACGCCATGCGGATTCTCGACCGCAATCGCGTAGCGCGTCGAACGATAGCGGTACGTGATGCTGAAACCTGGCCATGCCTTGGGAATGCATGGATTGATCGACAGACGATCGCCGCGCACATGGAAACCGAACACGGCTTCCAGGCCCGCACGATACAACCATCCGGCCGAGCCGCTATACCACGTCCAGCCGCCGCGTCCGACCAGCGGCGCGACCGAATACACATCGGCACAGGACACGTACGGCTCGACCTTGTAGCACTCGATGGCGCTCGCGGTGTCGGCATGGCGGATTGGATTGAGGATGCCGAACAGTTCGCCGGCCTTGTCGCCGTCGCCGAGTTTCGCCCATGCGAAAATCGACCAGATCGAACCGTGGGTGTATTGACCACCGTTCTCGCGGATGCCCGGCGGATAGCCCTTGATGTAGCCTGGATCATGGGTCGCGCGATCGAACGGCGGCGTGAACAGCATCGCGACCGCATTCTTGCGATCGATCAACTGCGTGTCCACCGCAGCCATTGCCTGCGCGGCACGGGTCGGTTCGGCGATTCCGGACATCGCGCTCCACGATTGCGCGATCGCATCGATTTTGCATTCGTCGCTGCCGGCCGAACCGAGCGGCGTACCGTCGTCGTAGTAACCGCGCCGATACCAGGCGCCGTCCCAACCCGCCGTTTCAAGCGCGGCCTTGATCGTGACCGTGTATTGCCGCCAGCGTATTGCACGGTCATGATCGCCGCGCAATTCTGCAATCGGCGCGAAGCGCGCAATCGTATCGAGCAGGAACCACGCCAGCCACACACTTTCGCCCTTGCCTTTCACGCCGACGCGATTCATGCCGTCGTTCCAGTCGCCGGTACCGAACAATGGAAGATCGTGCGGACCGAGCGCGAGACTTGCGTCGAGCGCGCGTGCGCAGTGTTCGTACAGGCTGTCTTGTTGTTTCGACACCGTCGGCTGGAAGAACGCTTCGAGTTCGCCTTCCTTGAGCAGTGCACCTTCGAGAAACGGCACGACTTCGTCGAGTACCGCGCAGTCGTCGCTGACTTCGATGTAATGCAGCGCGACATAGGCCAGCCAGATGCGGTCGTCAGTCATCCTTGTGCGAATGCCCTGCCCGGCCGGCGGCAGCCACCAATGCTGCACATCACCCTCGACGAATTGCCGCGCGGCCGAACGCAACAGATGTTCGCGCGCGATGTCCGGTCGTGCGATGCACAGCGCCATCGCGTCCTGCAACTGATCGCGAAAACCGTATGCACCGCTCGACTGGTAATACGCGGTGCGCGCCCACATCCGGCATGCCAGGGTTTGATACAACAGCCAATCGTTGAACAGGATGTCCATCGCGCGATCGGGCGTCTCGACTTGCACCGCGCCGACCACGCCGTCCCACAACGCATCGACTTCGCGCAGCACAGCGTCGAGATCGACTTGTCGATATTGTTCGACGAGCGCCTGCGCATCCGCTTGCGAAGCCGCATCGCCGAGCAGAAACACGATCTCGGTTTGCGCATCCGGCGCGAGTTCGATGTCGGTCTGCAATGCGGCGCATGGATCGAGTGCCGCGCCGACACGGCCGGACAAGGATGCGCCGCGCAGCAAGACGGCAGGACGATCGACCGCTCCGAGATAGCCGAGAAATTCGCCGCGATCGCCGGTGCAGGAGGTTTGCACGCCGCATAAATCGGCGAACGCCACGCGCTCGCCGAAGTCGGCGCGCCAGGCATTGCGGGCGAACAATGCGCCGGTCGCAGCGTCGATGCTGGTGACCACAAATGGCGCAGGCACGGTTCCGTTCGGGCCGAGCGCCCATTCCGCATAGGCGGTGATCGACAGCCGCCGCGTCGTTGCAGAACGATTGCGGATGCGCAGGCGCGATAGTTTCACCGAATCGCCGGGCGGCACCATTTGCAGAAGTTCGACGTCGATACCGTGCGCCGTGTGCGCGTAGCGGCTGTAGCCTTTGCCGTGATGCGTGGTGTAAGTCGCGTTCGGCGTGCGAATCGGCTGCGCCGCGGCGCTCCACAACACGCCGCTGTCCATGTCGCGCAGATAGATCGCTTCGTGCGGGGCATCGCTCACCGGATCGTTCGGCCATGGCGTCAACGGATTCTGCTGGCTGTTGAGCGAGAACGTATGGCCGCCGCCTTCGGCGGTTGCAAGGAAACCGAACGTCGGATTCGCGACCACGTTCGTCCACGGCGTCGGAGTGCAGCGCATGTCGTCGAGGACGATGCTGTATTCGCGCCCGTCATGCACGAAACTACCGTAGCCGTTGTCGAATTCGATGGCGTTTTCCGCAGTGTCCGGCGTGGATGTCATGCCGACCTTCGCGCTCGGTGCAGGCGTCGGAGTCTTCATCTGCAGCATCGATGGAGCGGGATCGACCGCATCGACGTGCGCATTCGCTGCATCCCGCTGCATGCCGCCTTGCGCGGCGTCGAGCACAACACGGGCGGCAGTCGCCAATCCATCGCGCAGCATATCGTCGATCGCGTCGTTGCGCAGCGCGAACACGCCGGCAGACGCGCCATCGGCATCGGCCTGCAACCGAGCCGTTTGCGCTTGCGACAATTCCATCAGCGACTTTTGCAACGCGTCGACCGCGCTTGCGGCAGCGGTGTTCAGAACCACCACATCGACGCCGAGACGCTGCGCGCGCCAGTACAACTGCGCCTGCAACAACTCTTTGACACGGTCGATGTCTGCGACGTCGGCGATGCGCAGCAAGATGATTGGCCGATCGCCGGAGATGCTGCTCGCCCACAAGGTCGGCGACCCGCCTTTGCCGCGCTCGATTTGCGCGGCAGGCGCGCGCCACGCGGCATTGGAATACAGCAATGGCGTGATCAGTTCCCGGCAGCGCGCGGCTGCGGCGTCTTCGATCCCAAGCTGCGCGCACTGCGTTTTCGCATGCTCGGCAGCTTCGGCCAGGACGCGATCGCAGCCATCCGGTCGAGGTCGGCTGCGTGCGAGCGCCAACGCCGCATCGCGCGTTGCGGCCATGCATGTCCAGAACGCGATCCGCACGCTGGCGCCGGGCGCGAGTTCGACCCGGCAGCGCAGGCTGAAAATCGGATCCAGCACGCAACCGGCAGTATTCGACAATGCGTCATCAGTTTGCATCGCAACAGCATTGCGCAGTCTGCGGCCGCGACCGAGAAAGCGCATGCGATCGGTTTCGAATTCGGTGGAATCATCGTTCAGTTCTTCGACGACTGCGACATGCGCTGCCCAGATCTCCGGCTCGTCGGGCGTTCGCCGACGGCGGTTCGCGAGCAGGACGCCGTCCTGCGCGACCCATTCGGTCTGCACGAACATCTTGGAAAACGTCGTGTGCGCGGCGTCGGCTGCGGCCGATCCCAATACCAGTTCGGCATATGAGGTGAGTTCGACACTGCGCGCGTTGTCGCCATGATTGACGAGGGCGACGCGGCGCAATTCGGCATCGCAATCCGCAGCAACGCAGACATCCAGGATCGTCTCCAGGGCCCCATCGCGGCGCTCGCTGCGCACGCATCCATCCTGGTGTGTTGTTGCGAATGTGTCGGGTTCCGGGCCGCAAGGCTGCAAACCGGCCGACCAGACCGCGCCGCTGCCGGTGTCGCGCAGCAGGATGTAGCTGCCCCACGGATCGCAGGTCGGATCTTCACGCCAACGGCTGACGGCAAGATCGCGCCAGCGGCTGAAGCCCGATCCCGCGTCGGTGAGCATCACCGTATAGCGACCGTTGGACAGCAGATGCGCACGCGGCGCGATGCGCGAACGCGATGGATTGGACATTGATTCCTCCATGAACTTTCCTCCTTGATTGTCCGGCTTCCATGAAACTTCCGGTTGCCGCATGCCGAGCAGTACTGCCGCAAGCTCAATCCTACGCCCGTGGTGACGTGAGATTCACGACGATGGGCTATGCTTTGATCAGATTCCGACCTCACGGGCTCCCATGCGTTCCCTGCCAGCGAAACTCGAAGAGCAATTGCAGCATCTGCAATGCAAGGCGTTCGCCTACTTCCAGCACGAAACCAATCCGCACAACGGACTGGTGCTGGACAAGACAGCATCTTCCTGGCCGGCGAGCATCGCGGCGACCGGACTTGCGCTGGCGTCGTATCCGGTCGCGATCGAGCGCGGGTTGATGGCGAAGGATCAGGCGATCCACCGCACGCTCGCAACCTTGCGGTTCTTCTGGAACAGCCCGCAAGGCGATCAGGCCGACGCCACCGGCCATCACGGTTTCTACTACCACTTCCTCGACATGCATACCGGTCGACGCGCGTGGGAATGCGAATTGTCCACCGTGGATACCGCGTTCCTGCTGGCCGGCATGCTCACCGCCGCACAATATTTTACCGAGGACACCGCCGATCAGCGCGAGATCCGCGAACTTGCGGACAACCTTTATCGGCGTGTGGATTGGCCGTGGGTACAGACCCCGGGACAGACCATCTGCCACGGCTGGAAACCCGAGTCCGGATTCCTGCCGTTTCATTGGGAGGGTTACGACGAAGCGCTGTTGTTGTACATCCTCGCACTCGGATCGCCGACCCATCCGCTGCCGGCGAGTGCGTACCGGGCGTGGTGTTCGACCTACGAGTGGAAGACCTGCTACGACATCGACTATCTGTACGCGGGACCGTTGTTCACCCATCAGTTGTCGCATGTGTGGATCGATTTTCGCGGCATCCAGGACGCTTTCATGCGCGACAAAGGCATCGATTATTTCGAGAACAGCGGCCGCGCGGCGCATGTCCAGCAACGCTACGCGATCGACAACCCGCTTGGTTTCAACGGTTATTGCGGGCACTGCTGGGGCATCACCGCGAGCGATGGGCCCGGCCCGGCGAAAGCGATGGTCAACGGCGTCGAAGTCACGTTCTACGATTACGAAGGGCGGGGCGCGCCGTACGGGATCGACGACGGCACGCTGGCGCCGTGGGGTGTGGTCGCGTCCTTGCCGTTCGCGCCGGAGATCGTGGTGCCGGCGATCCATCACTACATGCACAACCTGAAACTGCACGACAAACATGCGTACGGATTCAAGGCGACCTTCAACCAGACCCTCGACGAATCCTTCAACAAGTCCTTCAGCGGCGCTCAGCCAAGCAAGGACGGCTGGGTATCGCCGTTTCATTTCGGATTGAATATCGGTCCGATCCTGCTGATGATCGAAAACCATCGCACCGGCATGCTCTGGGAACTGATGCGCGGCTGCCGTTACATTTCCGATGGCCTGCGCGTTGCCGGATTCGAGGGCGGCTGGCTGAACCATCCCGAGCCAGCCGAGTCGTAATCCGGGCGTGTACGATAGAACCGCGCGCAGCAATCACAATAATTCACCACAAGGAGCAATACCATGGATCTTGGAATGATCGGTCTCGGGCGCATGGGCGCCAACATGACGCAACGGCTGGTGCGCGGCGGCCACCGCATGGTCGGCTTCGATCCGAAGCCTGAAGCGCGCAAGAGCATCGAGGCCAATGGTGCCGAATCGGCCGATTCGCTGGAAGTGCTGGTGTCCAAGCTCGCCGCGCCACGCGCGGTCTGGATGATGGTGCCGGCCGGCGAGATCACCGACAACACGGTCACTGCGCTGCTTGCACTGCTAAAACCCGGCGACACCATCATCGACGGCGGCAACTCCAACTACAAGGACACCCTGCAACGCGCTGCGACTTGCGCCGGCAAGCAGATCCAGTACGTCGATTCGGGCACCAGCGGCGGCGTGTGGGGGCTTGAGCAAGGCTACAGCATGATGGTCGGCGGCGATGCCGCGCTGGTCGAACGTCTGCGTCCGATCTTCGATACGCTTGCGCCGGCTGCGGATCAGGGCTGGGGCCGGGTCGGCCCGGTTGGCTCGGGTCACTTCACCAAGATGGTCCACAACGGCATCGAGTACGGCTTGATGCAAGCCTATGCCGAAGGTTTCTCGATCCTCGAACACAAAAAAGATTTTGCGCTCGACCTGCATCAGGTCGCCGAGATCTGGCGCTATGGCAGCGTGGTGCGTTCGTGGCTGCTGGATTTGACCAGCGATGCGCTCGGCAAGAATCCGACGATGAAGGGCATTGCGCCGTATGTGGTGGATTCCGGCGAAGGCCGCTGGACGATTCAAGAGGCGATCGATCTCGACGTGCCAGCCCCGGTCATCACGATTTCGCTGATGGAGCGCCTGCGTTCGCGCGATTCCGATTCGTTTGCAGACAAGCTGCTGGCATCGATGCGCAACGAGTTTGGCGGGCACGAAATCAAGAAAGAATAAGAGCGCGTCCGTGCTTCGCCCCGACGGTGACATCGTGCGCTGGCATCCGGTGGCTGATGCCGCGGCAATGCAACAGGCCGCGTGCCGCTGGGTTATCGACGCATCTGCGCATGCGATAGCCGAACGCGGGTATTTCACGATCGTGCTTGCAGGCGGCAATACGCCGCGCGGCGTTTACGCGCTATTGCGCGATGCTGCGACTGACTGGTCGCGCTGGGATATCTGGTTTGGCGACGAGCGCTGCGCCCCGGTTGATGATCCAGATCGCAACAGCGTGATGGCGAGCGCTGCGTGGCTCGATCATGTTGCAATTCCGCACGATCGGTTGCACATCATCCCGGCAGAATGCGGTGCTGACGCCGCAGCACGTACGTATGCGGATGCACTGCATGATGTCGGCGCATTCGATCTGGTTCTGCTCGGGCTTGGTGAGGACGGCCACACCGCCAGCCTGTTTCCGGATCACGATTGGGGTACTGAGGCGAACGCGGCGGACGTGCTCGCGGTGTTCGAGGCACCCAAGCCGCCGCCGCAACGCGTTTCGCTCAGCGCGGCGCGCCTGAGCCGCGCGCGCGAAGTGTTGTTCCTCGTCGATGGGGAATCCAAGCGCGCTGCGATTGCGCTATGGCGTTCGGATGCCGATATTCCTGCGCGCGCGATCCGCCCGGATGCTGGCGTTGACGTCTTGATCCAAGCGTCGTTGCTGCAATTGGCGTGATGGACCGCGTGTGCGGACGCGGCGCGCGTTTCCGCATGCGTCGAGTGCACGCCTTAAGTACTGCTAGCGTCTGCCACGGCAACCTCTGAGCAGAAACATATCTCTGCTTCAGGGCGAAGTGCGATGCGTGCGTCTCGGCGCGAGTATTTTTCCGCTGCGCGCCACGCAATCGGATTCGGTGATGCGAACCGTGCGCCGCGCGGTCGCATAACGCGCCTTCTCGCCAAGTTGTCGCGTCTGTCGCGGTAGCTGACAACGCACGATTCTGCTGTCATCGCTGCCTACAACGGGCACATGCGGAACTGCCATCGGTTGACTCGCATGTTCATCGACGGTGTATTCGCCGCCGCGTTCGCGGCAGTCGGCAGGCGTGGTCTGCACCGGCTGTCGCGCACCCATCGTCGTCTGCCCCGCGATGCGATGGATTTGTCCAGGCAACATGCATTCCACCGTTTGTCCGAGATCTGCATCCGCCGCGCGCGCAACCTGCGGCAGCGTTATCGCGGCTGCCATCGACAGCGTTGCAATGACTAGCACCAAACGAACAGGAAAGGACGAGCGCCGCAGCGTGGGTACGTTCATGGCGATGGATTCCAGTTAGGCCAATGGAGTTGCGAACATGAGCAGCATAGACCTGAAAAGGGTCGGTGCGCACCGGACGCGACCTCTGCTGGTAATCCTGCTTTTGCGGGTACAAATTGGCGTGCATGCAACGCTATCCCCATACGCGTCGCGGCATGGCAAAATCGTCGCTTACTCGCCTCGATAGCCTGCATCGCCCCGACCATGTACGAAACCCGCCTGCATCCGTTACTTCCGCTGCCGCAGTTCCTGCGTCGGCTCATGCTGCATGCGCTGGCGGCGCTGGGCATGTTGCTCGGGTCGCTGGCACTGGGCATGCTTGGCTATGGCTATTTCGAACACCTGCCGTGGCGCGACGGTTTCCTGAATTCTGCAATGCTGCTTGGCGGCATGGGCCCGGTCGATGCGCCGCACACGGATGGCGGCAAGGTGTTCGCTGGTCTGTACGCGATGTACGCAGGCTTGGTCTTCATCATCGCGGTCAGCGTCGCGTTGGCACCGATCGTGCACCGGCTCATGCACAAGTTCCATTGGGGTCAGAAGATCGATTGACCCGGGCGAACTGTTCCGACGTTCAGCGTCGCAACGCCAGCGCGCGCTTGCAGACGTCGTCCACGGTGAAACCGTATTCGCGCAGCAGGACTTCGGCCGGAGCGGATGCGCCGAAACGATCGACGCCGATGACATCGCCCGCATCGCCGACGTAGCGATACCATCCCTGCGTGCTGCCGGCTTCAACCGCTAGACGCGCGTGCACATTTGGCGGCAACACGGTTTCGCGATACTCCGACGGCTGCGCATCGAACAGATCCCAGCTCGGCATCGAGACGCAACGCACGGCGATGCCCTGCCCGCGCAGACGTTCGGCTGCCGCCACGATCAGGCCGACCTCCGAGCCGCTGGCGATCAGGATCAAATCTGGCTTGCCATCGGGCGCATCGCTCAGCACGTATGCGCCGCGACGCAAACCGTCGGCAGCAGCGAAGCGTGTGCGATCCAGCGTTGGCACGTCCTGCCGAGTCAACACCAGAAGAACCGGACGTTCGCGGGTTTCCAGCGCGACCCGCCACGCGACTGCAGTTTCGTTCGCGTCGCCAGGGCGGATGACGCTGAGGTCGGGAATTGCGCGCAGGCTGGCGAGTTGTTCGATCGGCTGATGGGTCGGTCCGTCTTCGCCGAGCGCGATGCTGTCGTGGGTGAATACGTGGATGACGTGCAGTTTCGACAACGCAGCCAAGCGGATTGCCGGACGCAAGTAGTCGGAAAAGATCAGGAACGTTGCACCGTACGGAATGCATCCGCCATGCGCTGCCATGCCGTTGCAGATCGCGCCCATCGCGTGTTCGCGCACGCCGAAATGCAGATTGCGGCCGGCGTAACTCCAGCCGCCGCCGTCCGATCCCTGAGTGTCCTCACCAAGCGTGACCGACGGATTGAAATCGCCGAGACCCTTGAGCGCGGTCTTGGTGGATGGATCCAGATCGGCCGAACCTCCGGTCACGGCCGGAAATTTCGGCGCGATTGCAGACAGGATCTTGCCGCCGGCCGCACGCGTGGCCATGCCCTTTGCGTCGGCTGGAAACACCGGGATCTCCGCATCCCAGCCGGGTGGCAATTCACCGCTGAGGCTGCGCTGCAATTCAGCAGCGAGATCGGGAAACGCCTGCGTGTATGACTGCATGCGCGCATTCCACGCAGCTTCCTCCTGCGCTCCACGGGTCACCGCTGCACGCATGTGCGCAAGAGCGACATCGGGAATCAGGAATGGCGGTTCGGTCGGCCAGCCGAGGTATTCCTTCGTCAATTTTACGTCCTCTGTACCGAGCGGCGAGCCGTGCGCTTCGAAACTGTCGTGCTTCGGCGATCCATAACCGATGTGCGTGCGCACCAGGATCAGCGATGGCCGCGCGGTTTCGGCGCGCGCCGCCTGCAACGCGGCATCGATCGCCGCAACATCGTTGCCGTCGGCGACGAAATGCGTGTGCCAGCCATAAGCCTCGAAGCGCGCCGCGCGATTTTCCGAAAACGTGATGTCGGTGCCAGCGGACAAGGTGACGAAATTATCGTCGTACAGGCAGATCAACTTGCCAAGCTTGAGGTGCCCGGCCAGCGATGCGGCTTCGGAAGCGACGCCTTCCATCAGGTCGCCGTCGCTGACGAGCGCATAGGTGTGGTGATCGACGATCGCATGATCGGGGCGGTTGTAGCGCGCGGCAAGCTGCGCTTCGGCTATCGCCATGCCGACTGCATTCGCGAAGCCCTGCCCCAGCGGCCCGGTGGTGACTTCGACGCCCGGCGTGTGCCCGCGTTCGGGATGGCCCGGCGCTTTGCTGCCCCACTGGCGAAACTGTTTGATGTCGTCCAGCGACAGATCGTAGCCGGTCATGTGCAGCAGACTGTAGAGCAGCGCCGAGCCATGTCCGGCTGACAGCACGAAGCGGTCGCGATTGGTCCATGCCGGATTGCGCGGGTTGTACCTCAGCGACCTCATCCACAATGCATAGGCCATCGGCGCGGCGCCGAGCGGCAGCCCCGGATGCCCGCTGTTTGCTTTCTGCACCATGTCCACCGAGAGAAAGCGCAGGGTATCGATGCATTGCTGGTCGAGTTGGTCGGACATGATTGCCTCCTGGGCGTGTCGTACCTGCTGTTTTAATCCGTCGACAACGCGGCTCTGGTTTTATGCGGGTTTGTGCAGCGCTGCGTCGACGATGTGTTGGGCTTCGTCGAGTATTTTTTTCAGGTGATCTTCGTCGCGGAAACTTTCCGCGTAGATCTTGTAGATGTCCTCGGTGCCCGACGGTCGCGCAGCGAACCAGCCGTTCTTCGTGGTGACCTTGATGCCGCCGATTGGTGCATCGTTGCCAGGCGCCTTGTCGATCACGCCTTCGATGGAGTCACCTGCGAGTTCGGTTTGCGTGATTTGCTTCGGCGTGAGTTTGCCCAGGGTTTGGCGCTGAGCTGCGTTCGCTTTTGCCTGCAGGCGATCGGCGACGATCGCGCCGAATTCCTTGCAAAGATCTTCATACAATACGCCGGGGTCGCGTCCGCCGTGCGCGGTGATCTCGGCCGACAACAATGCGGGCACGATGCCGTCCTTGTCGGTCGTCCATACGCTGCCGTCGCGGCGCAGGAATGCTGCGCCCGCGCTTTCCTCACCGCCAAAGCCGAGTTTGCCGTCGAACAGTCCATCGACGAACCACTTGAAACCCACCGGCACCTCGAACAGTTTGCGGCCAAGCCTTGCCGTCACGCGATCGATCATCGTGCTGCTGACCACGGTTTTGCCGACTGCAGCGGTCTTGCTCCATTGCGGCCGATGCTGGAACAGATAATCGATCGCGACGCTGAGGTAATGGTTCGGCGGCAGCAATCCCTTGCTGCGGGTCACGATGCCGTGGCGGTCGTGATCGGTGTCGCAGGCGAATGCGATGTCGTACTTGTCCTTTAGCCCGATCAGGCGCTGCATCGCATAACTCGACGACGGATCCATGCGGATCTTGCCGTCCCAGTCCAGGGTCATGAATCCGAATTGCGGATCGACTTCCTCGCTGACCACGGTGAGATCGATCCGGTAATGTTCGGCAATGCGCGCCCAGTAATGCACGCCCGCGCCACCAAGCGGATCGACGCCCATGCGGATGCCGGATGTGCGGATCGCATCGAAATCCAGGATGTTGTCGAGATCGGCGACATACGCCGTGAGAAAATCGTGTTCCCGCGTTGTGGCTTGTTTGCGCGCCTGCGCAAACGCGGTGCGCTGGACGCCTTGCAATCCCGCTTCGAGCAATGCATTCGCACGATTTTGGATCCAGCCGGTCACATCGGTGTCGGCCGGGCCGCCATTGGGCGTGTTGTATTTGAAGCCACCGTTGTCCGGCGGGTTGTGCGACGGCGTGACCACGATGCCATCGGCCAATCCGTCCTTGCGGCCACGGTTATGGACGAGAATCGCATGCGAGACCGCCGGCGTCGGCGTGAATTCCCCGCCGGTTGCGATGCGCGCCTCGATGTCGTTTGCGGCCAGCACTTCCAACGCGCTCTCGAACGCAGGCGCCGACAGCGCATGGGTGTCTATGCCGATGAACAAGGGGCCGTCGATACCTTTGCTCTTGCGGTATTCACAGACCGCCTGGCTAATCGCGAGGATATGATTCTCGTTGAAACTGCCGTCGAACGACGAACCGCGATGCCCTGATGTTCCGAATGCAACGCGTTGCGCCGGGTTCTTCGGATCGGGTTTGACGTCGTAATACGCAGCGATCAGCTTGTCGACATCGACCAGTTGCGCCGCCGTGGCGGGTTTGCCTGCGAGCGGGCTGATTTTCTGGCTCATCAGCGTGGTTTCCGCAGGCGCAGATAGCGCTTGATCAAGGCGTTCGTCGAACTGTCGTGGGCCAGTTTTGGCGGCTTGCTCGAAGTCAATTCTGCGGCCGTGGTCTTCGCGAGTTGTTTGCCGAGTTCGACTCCCCATTGGTCGAACGAATCAATATTCCAGATCACGCCCTGCACAAACACCGTGTGCTCGTACAACGCGACCAGCGCTCCCAGGCTCTGCGGCGTGAGGCTCTCTGCGAGGATCGTATTGCTCGGCCGGTTGCCTTCGCAAACATGATGCGGCGCCATCGTTGTCGAAACGCCGCCGGCGATGACCTGCTCCAGGGTCTTGCCGAACGCGAGCGCCTCGCTCTGTGCGAACAGGTTTGCCATCAGTAGATCGTGTTGGTCCACGGATGCATCCAGCAGCGGCTGGCAGAAACCGATGAAATCGCAGGGAATCAACCGCGTGCCCTGATGGATCAACTGGTAGAACGAGTGCTGCCCGTTGGTGCCGGGCTCGCCCCAGTAAATGGGTCCCGTCTCGAACACCACCGGAATGCCCTCGAGATCAACGTGTTTGCCGTTGCTCTCCATGGTGAGTTGTTGCAGATACGCAGGGAAGCGTTTGAGATACTGCGAATACGGCAGCACGGCCACGGTTTCGGTGCCAAACAGGAAGTTGTTGTTCCACACCGCGAGCATTCCCATCAGGATCGGCATGTTGCGTTCCGGCGGCGCGGTGCGGAAGTGATTGTCCATCGCGTGGAAACCGGAGAGCATCGCGCGGAAATTCTCCGGGCCGATTGCGATCATGGTCGACAGACCGATCGCCGAATCCATCGAATAGCGGCCGCCGACCCAATCCCAGAACACGAACATGTTGGCCGGATCGATGCCAAACTTCGCTACTTCCGCCGCATTAGTCGATACCGCGACGAAGTGTTTCGCAACCGCTTTCGGATCGCGCATCGTCGTTACCACCCAGTTCTTCGCCGCATTCGCATTCGTGAGCGTTTCAAGGGTAGTAAATGTTTTCGAGCAGACGATGAAAAGCGTCTCGCCTGGATCCAGATCGCGGGTCGCCTCATGGAAGTCCGCGCCATCCACATTTGAGATGAAACGGAAAGTGAGATCGCGCTGGGTATATGCCTTGAGCGCCTCGTAGGCCATCACCGGACCGAGGTCGGAGCCGCCGATGCCGATACTGATGATGTTGCGGATACGCCGGCCGGAATTGCCTTTCCACTCGCCGCTGCGGACTTTGCCGGCGAACACCGTCATCTGATCCAGCACAGCGTGCACTTCCGGCACCACGTTGCGCTTGTCAACGTCGAACACCGATGTCTTCGGCGCGCGCAATGCCATGTGCATCACCGAGCGGTTTTCAGTAGTGTTGATCTTCTGGCCGGCAAACATCGCATCGCGGCGCTCGGTCACGCCGCTCGCTGCGGCGAGCTTGAGCAACAACGTCATGGTCTCGTCGGTGGCACGGTTCTTCGAATAGTCCAGATACAGGCCTGCGGCTTCGACGATCATGCGGCCGCCGCGACGCTCGTCGGCCTTGAACATGTCGCGCAGATGCATCGGCGTGATCTTGCCGGCGTGCTGCTTGAGGGCAAGCCATTCGGGTCGGGCGGCTGGCCGCACGGATTTGATGGACCGGGCGGGAGCTGCTGGCGTGCGCGACGGCGGTGTGGGTAACGTAGCCATCATGCGTCTCCCGATGCGGTCAATGTCTTGCTCTTGTTTTCGATGCGCTGCATGAGTTCCTGCCAGGATTTGACGAACGACGCCGCGCCTTCGCGCTGCAACTGAGTGGCGAGCGCATCGGTATCGATGCCGGCTTGCGCGAAGCGCGCGAGCGTCGCTTCGGCGTCATCGCCATCGTTTGCCATCGCGTCGCTGAGGACGCCATGATCGGCGAATGCGCGCAGGGTTTTTTCTGGAATGGTATCGATCGTATCGGGTGCCGCCAGCGCCTGGATGTACAGCGTGTCGGACGCGTTCGGATCCTTGGTGCCGGTGCTGGCCCACAACAATCGTTGCGGTTGCGCGCCAGCGGCTGCCAGCTTGCGCCAACGCTCCGATGCAAGTAATTCGCGATAGGCGCGATAGGTGCGCTGGCCGATCGCGATGCCGAGTTTGTTGCGCAAATCCGCCGGCGCCTTGTCGGCAATCGCCTTGTCCCAACGGCTGACGAACAACGAGGCGACTGATCCGACCGCCGGATCGAGCCCCGCCGCAATGCGGCGTTCGATACCGCGCAGATACGCTTCAGCGGCAGCGACGTACTGCTGGCTGGAAAACAGCAACGTCACATTGACCGGTATGCCGGCGAAGATCGATTCCTCGATCGCCGGCACGCCTTCAGCAGTGCCCGGGATCTTGACGAGCAAATTCGGCCGGTCGGCTTGCGCATGGATTTGTTTCGCTGCCGCAATCGTGCCTGCAGTATCGGCGGCCAGCAGCGGCGAGACTTCCATCGATACCCAGCCGTCCTTGTGGTTGGTTGCCTCGAAGCACGGACGGAACAGATCGGCCGCGCGGCGCAGGTCTTCCAGCGCAAGTTCGATGAACAGGGCTTCGTCGCGTTTGCCTGCCTTCGCTTTTTCGCGAATGCCCGCGTCGTACGCACCCGTGCCGCCGATCGCTTCGTCGAAGATCGTCGGGTTCGAGGTCAATCCGGTGACCGAAAAGTTTTCGATGTAGTCGCGCAAGACGCCGTTGTTGAGGAGTTCACGGGTAATGTTGTCGAGCCACAGGCTCTGGCCGAGATCGTGCAACTGTTGTGTCGGTTTCATGTGCGTTCCTTGTGCGTTATGTCGTTGCGGAAAGAAGGGATTGGAAATCGTGGAGATCGAATTCGCACAAATCGCCGATGTGTTCGATCGTGCGATCCGGTAGTGGATCGATCGTCGTGTTGGCGGATTCAGCGGCGTAATGGCCCTGCCGCACGAATACCGTGGTGAGTTTTTCGCCCATTGCAAGCTTCATCGCCGCGAGCAATTGCGGTTTGTCGTCCACCATCACGTAATGTGCTGCGGGGAAACGTCGCTGCATCGCCGGCAGGCTGCGCTCCTTGTGGATGCAGATCATCACCCGGCCATCGAGGGCATCCCAGAGCCCGGAACGCTGGATCTTGCGCGGCTGGAATACCACGTCGCCATCGGACAACACGACCGGCAGGCCAAGTCCGCGCAGATGCGCAATCGTTTCGAGCGTGCGCGAATAAAACCGCTGCGCAAACGGATAATTGAGCAAGAACGCCGACATCTGCAGCAATTCGGGATCATCCTCAAGGCCGACGCGAAACTGCTGCAACGCCGCCAGATAATCCGCGTAACCAAGCGTTTTGCGCAGTTCGTTGTAAAGCGACCAGTATCGTTCGCATTCGGCAGCGCCGAATAGCTGCGTGAGATGCGCGCGCAGATCTGCCGCAAAACGGTCGTTGTCGAGCAGTGTGTTGTCAACATCAAGCAAAAAAACCAGGGAGTCCGCTGTCAACACGGTTCGCTCTCCTCGGGTTTCGGATCGTGCCAGCCTTCTCTGCTTGCGATGGCTTTCGCGGCAGCCGCTGGCCCCCAGCTACCGGGTTCGTACACCATTGGCGGTTCGATATGCACACCGCGGGCGCCTTCAAGGATCGGATCGACCACACGCCATGCGGCTTCTACGGCATCATCACGGGTGAACAACGAGGCGTCACCACGGATCGCATCGCCGAGCAGGCGCTCGTAAGGCGACATCTCGCGTTGCGGACGGTTGCGCGCGATCAGTTCCACGCGCTCGCCCTGCATTTCTTCGCCCGGTTTCTTGACCCGTGCACCGGCTGATATCACTACCTCCGGACTGAGCCGGAAACGGAAATAGTTCGATTCGCGCGCACTGATCTCATCGAAGATCGCCAGCGGTGGGCGCTTGAGATCGACCACGACTTCGGTGGTGGTAATCGGCAGACTCTTGCCGGCACGAATGTAGAACGGCACCCCGGCCCAGCGCCAGGTATCGATATGCAGACGCAATGCGGCGAACGTTTCGACTTGCGAATCCTTGGCGACGCCTTTCTCGTCCAGATAACCGCGGAACTGTCCGCGCACGACTTCTTTCGGATCAAGCGGTCGCATCGCGCGGAACAGCCGTAATTTTTCTGCGCGCATCGACTCGGCATCGTGACCGACAGGCGCATCCATCGCGAGCAGTGCAGTCACCTGCAGCAAATGGTTCTGCACCACATCGCGGATCGCCCCGACTTCCTCGTAGAAACTTCCCCGCCCTTGTACACCAAAACTCTCTGCCATCGTGATCTGCACGCTATCAACGTAATTGCGGTTCCAGATGGGTTCGAGGAAAGTATTGGCAAAACGGAAATACAACAGGTTTTGCACCGCCTCCTTGCCGAGATAATGATCGATGCGGAAGATCGATGTTTCCGGAAATACGTCGTGAAGCGTCTTGTTGAGCGCCTGCGCTGAAGCAAGATCGCGGCCGAACGGTTTTTCGACGATGACGCGCGCATTGGTGGCGCAGTTTGCCGTAGCCAGATGCTGCACGACGATGGGAAACATGCTGGGCGGAATCGCAAGATAGTGGATCGGCCGCTTGGCGTCTTTCAACGCCAGTTTGAGCTTGTCGTAAGTCGCGACGTCGGCATAGTCGCCATCGATGTATTGCAACAGCGACGAAAGTTTTGCGAACGCATCTGGATCGAGCTTGTCGTTCTTGTCGATACTGTCGCGCGCACGCTCACGCAGCTGTTCAAGCGTCCAACCAGCCCGCGCCACACCGATGACAGGAAGATCGAAGCCATCGCGTTTGATCATCGCTTGCAGCGCGGGGAAGATTTTCTTGTACGCAAGATCGCCAGTGGCGCCGAAGAAAACGAATGCATCCGAACTGGGTGTCGTCATCGCGATTCGCCTTTCCTTGGTCGTCGGAGCGCCGTGCCCGATCGGCGACGGCTGATTAGATGAGGTTCCGACTCCAAGACTAACAAGTTCGTTCAGAGAAGGCTGGATCCCAGCTAAAGGCATGCAGACGCGGCAAAGAAAAAACCCGGCGCGAGGCCGGGTTCGATGGAGTTTCATGACCACGCCAAGGGTTCAAGCTGGCGTCCCCACGGGGATTCGAACCCCGGTCGCATCCGTGAAAGGGATGTGTCCTAGGCCTCTAGACGATGGGGACAGAGGCAGTCATTGCGGCTAACTCAAATGAAGCGCTGCACAGGATGTGCAGACAAACTATGGTGGAGCTAATCGGGATCGAACCGATGACCTCTACAATGCCATTGTAGCGCTCTCCCAGCTGAGCTATAGCCCCACGTGCTGGCGAACGAGAAGGATAACGGCGCGGCTGTTACGCGTCAAGCAAGACGCGCTGCTCAGGCGGTGGTCGCAGTCCCTTCCAGAGGTCGCAGGTTCAACCGCGAATGTCCCTGTTCGCCAAGGTACTCCAGCCATTTACTGAAAAAGACATTCATTCGCATGCGATGGTCGATCACCGTGGACAACGGTGGATGCAATCCGAGCACGTCCTGCCATCGGCGGCCAAGGTAACAGTGGGTGACTTCGGATTGCTGCGCATCGCGGTAGTGGCGGACGTAGGCCGATGGATCCGGTTGGCCGGTGAGGCCGTCGCGCAATTGCAGATAGGCCAGTCGTAGCTCGATCGTGTACGGATGGCGTTCGACGACATCCAGCCGCAAGTCCAGTCCGTCCTCGCCGCACGACAGATAGCTGCCGACGGCCAGTCCTTCGGGTTCGAACAACCGCTCCAGTCGCCCGTGATTTTCCGCATACAAGCCCATCAGCCACGCGAAACGCGTCAGGCGAGGGATGCTCAGCGATGGGGTGGACAGCGGGTGCGTGACGGTGGACATGGCCCGATGCTAGCACGCGATTTCAACCGTTCTGCAAGCTTGTCAGAATGCAGTTTGCGTCGCACACTCATGAACTCAGAACATGTGCCGCTCGATGCCCAGCGCGGTGAGCACCTTGCTCGCGATTTCCTCGATGGACGTATGCGTGGTGCTGAGCATCGGGATGCGCTCGGCGCGGAACAAAACCTCGGCGGCAGAAACCTCGAATCGGCATTGCTCGATCGTCGCGTAACGGCTGTCCGGTTTGCGTTCCTGGCGAATCTGCCGCAGCCGTACGGGATCGATGGTCAATCCATAAAGCTTCTTTCGATGAGCGCGCAGACGTTGCGGCAATTCCTTGCCTTGCAGATCGTCCTCGGTCAGCGGGAAGTTCGCTGCGCGCACGCCGTAGTGCAACGCCAGGTACAAGCATGTCGGCGTCTTGCCGGAGCGCGATACGCCGACCAGGATCAGATCGGCCTGGTCGTAATTCATGTCGACGCCATCGTCGTGGGTCAATGCATAGTTGGTCGCGTTGATGCGCTGCTCGTAGGCGGCGAAATCCACCATGCCATGCGCATGGCCGACATGGCGTTCGCGCTGCTCGCCGAGTTCGGCTTCAAGTCGACCGATGAACGGACCGAACACATCCAGCATCAGCGCC
>JBBQAN010000029.1:0-29217 GCA_038316385.1 Lysobacterales bacterium
GAGATTCAAGCAGCTTCTGGGTGCCCGCCGAGAAGGAACTAGCAGCTTCTGGGTGCCCCGGTGTAGAAATGCAAGGTGCCAACCACGCTGAAACGGCCTTGTGGCGCGGTATGGCGTAGCGCTTTTTCGGCAATCCCACAAAGGGCAGATATAGGCGGTATTCCGGATGCACGACCCAGCCGCGAAGTCCGGAAGGCTTCGCGCGAGTGACGCCGAACCTGCCAAACCTATCTGCCGGCGGTCGCCGCGCACAGCGGACAGGCCAGAGTCGCGCGAACCACGCGGATTGCCGGCCAGCAAGCCCAACGTGTGGGTATATCAGGGGTACGATTGGGTGTGGCCGGTACATCATGCGATCCGTGTCACTTATATGTCGGTGGGGGAAGCGGATATGCGCTATGCCATTGCTTTGATGTTGTCAGCGGTTTCAGCTACTACATTGGCGCAAGACCAAAGCCAGCTACCGCATGTCGGGAATGCAGAGCAAGGCAGGACAATCTTGGAGACCACCGGTCCGGCCAGAGGTGACTATGCGTCGATGTCCGATCAGCAGAAGATGGCGCTGGCCATGAAGGCGCACTGCGACGACATTCGAGCAATGGTTCAAGAGCAACTTGATCTAGAGGCCGCCGGTTCCAAGGGCAACTACCCCGGTGTATTGCTGGGCCAACTTAGGCAAAATTGGGCGGAATATTGCTCGCGACCATCCGGAACGGGCGCAGTCAAGGCAAATGCCGCGGCGGTCGGCGACGGTCACTTTGTCGTGAGCCTCGGCACATATTCCAGTGCGGTCGCGGCGCAGGCCCTTGTCTTATCGCTCCGGGCCGAGCAGCTTCCGGCTTACACGGAGAGTGTCGCTCTTGCAGGTAAATCCGCCACGCGCGTTCGGATCGGCCCATTCCCGCTGCGGAGCGATGCTGAAGCCGCGCGACTGAAGGCCCAGCAGGTCCGCACCGATACGCCTGCGGCTGGTACAAGCCCGCCCGTGTCCGCGATCGATTCGGCCGCGTTCGCCCCAACTGCGGCCGGGCGACGTTATGCGGTCCAAGTCAGTGCATTCCGCATCGAAAGCGAGGCCATCAGGCTGCGCAACAAGCTGCGCGCGGCTGGCTTCATGGCGTTCAGCGGACAGGAGCAGAGCAACATGGGGATGCTGTTCCGCGTTCGCATTGGGCCCGAGTCCGATCGCAGCGCGGCTGATCTGGAGCGCGCAAGATTGTTAGAGCGCTTGGGCCTAAGCGGAATGGTCGTGGCGTATCCATGACCGATTCTTTTTTGTGCTCAATCGCGTGTCTTTAGCTTTCAGAACGCAGGGACACTGCAGGGACAGCTGGGGACAACAAACGACGATTGCCTACAATCTTTCTCGACAACGAAATGGCGCAGTTGTTGACGCTTGGCGTTGCGATGAATTGTGGAATGTTGCGCAAAAGCGATTCGTAATCAGTAGGTCGTAGGTTCGACTCCTATCAACGGCACCATAGAGATGGATGGTCGGAAGGTCCGCTGGGACTGTCCCTGCGAAGCTTGTGCCGACCAACTGCGGCGCTTCTGTCTTGGAAGCTCTTGCAGACTGGCATGTGTCCACACGGTGCTTCACCACACGATCGGTGGAATGTTCGTCTCCGGTCTCGGTCCATGCGACCGCCATCATTTAGAGTAGGTGCCTCCTGAGCGCACCCGGATTTCCTCGTGGCCAAAGCCAAGACTGCTTACGTCTGCTCCGAATGCGGCGCCGATTTCAACAAGTGGCAGGGCCAGTGCGGTGAGTGCGGCGCGTGGAACACGCTGTCTGAGTTCGTGATCGAACCGGCGGCGGCCCCAGCAAAAGTGCAATCGCGAGGCAGCTATGCGGGCGCAGGCGCTGCGCCGAAGATTGTTTCCCTGCGCAGCGTTGGCGACGTCGAGGAGCCGCGTACGCTGACCGGCATCAGCGAGTTCGATCGCGTGCTTGGCGGCGGACTTGTCGAAGGATCGGTGGTGCTCGTTGGCGGCGATCCTGGCATCGGTAAATCAACGCTATTGCTGCAGGCGCTGGCGTCGCTGGGTTCGCGCCTTCCGGGCTTGTACGTGACCGGCGAGGAAAGCCTCGCGCAGGTCGCGGCACGCGGTCGACGTTTGGGGTTGTCGCTCGATGGCCTCGACGCGCTCGCTGAAACCTGCGTCGAACGCATTCTCGCGCAGGCGCAAGCCGCCAAGCCCAGCCTCATCGTTGCTGATTCGATCCAGACGCTGTGGAGCGAGCAACTCACCGCCGCACCGGGCTCGGTATCGCAGGTGCGGGAGAGCGCGGCACGCCTAGTGCGCTATGCGAAGGAAACCGGGACCTCGGTGTTCCTGATCGGTCACGTCACCAAGGATGGCGGCATTGCCGGCCCGCGCGTGCTTGAACACATGGTCGATGCGGTACTGTATTTCGAAGGCGAATCCGGGTCGCGCTTCCGCGTGCTGCGCGCGTTCAAGAACCGCTTCGGCGCAGTCAACGAACTCGGCGTGTTCGCGATGGGTGACAAAGGCTTGCGCGAAGTGCCGAATCCGTCGGCGATTTTCTTGTCTGGCTCGGCGACGCCGCAGTCGGGCAGCGCGGTGATGGTGACGCGCGAAGGCACACGGCCATTGCTTGTCGAAGTGCAGGCGTTGGTCGATCATTCGCCACTGTCCAATCCGCGCCGCGTCACCCTCGGACTGGAACAGAATCGCCTCGCGATGCTGCTCGCGGTCTTGCATCGCCATGGCGGCATTGGTGTCTTCGATCAGGATGTATTCGTCAACGTCGTCGGCGGCATCCGCGTGCAGGAAACTGCGGCTGATCTTCCGGTGCTGCTCGCAGTGCTGAGTTCCTTGCGCGACAAACCATTGGCCGAAAAGACCGTGGTGTTCGGTGAGGTCGGCCTGTCCGGCGAAATCCGTCCGGTGCCGAACGGCGAGGAACGCCTGAAGGAAGCCGCCTCGCACGGTTTCAAGCGCGCGATCGTGCCGAAGGCAAATGCTCCAAAGAAGGGGGGCGTTGGCGAGATGGAAGTGCTGGGAGTGGAGCGGTTGGCGGAGGCGCTGGAGGCTGCTCTTTAGTTGGTTGGTTTCCGCAGATGATCTGTCAGTGCGATACATGGCGCGAGTCGCATCGATGGCTCGATGCAGCCGTTACTCCTGCGTATTCGGAGTTTGGCCCACAGCAGGCTCATCCGGCTTCGGAGGCGAGGGCTTGGAAAATATCCTGTTCTCGGAAGCCCAGAAATTCGTGATGTCGAAGTACAGAACGACATCCTTTCCCGATTCATCCTTGAGCTTGAGCACGTCATAGCTGCGCCCCGTGGTCGGTGCATGAAGTAGAGACTGGCTCTGTGGCTTGAAGTGCAACCAGTTAACCAACTCGTATTCTTCACTGATCTCTAGCGCCGGATAGGCCGTTGCTTCTGACTTGCCATCTGCCGAGTCGAGTATGGACTGCACCGAGCTGGTCTGCATTTCGCGCTCGCGCTTCGCGACGCGCGCAAACAAATCCTTGTGCTCGGGGACTTTCGCCACGTTCGCGCACGCTTCCGAGGCCTCGGCCTTGTTGCGCCAACCTGAAATACTTGCAGGGTACTTTCTGAGGAACGCGACGAGGATATCCAGAGTCTTGTCGCCGTGGCCTTCTTTCCAAGCTACATGCGCGCTGAGGATCGCCTCGTGTTCAGCCCCTTCCATGCCGAAGCCGTCGAAATCCGGCTGGGCCAAGAGTTCCTTGCGTAATTTGACGACATCGGGGAAGACAAAGTCGGGCTCGGACGAGAGGGCAGTAGAGGAAAACGCCACCGACGACAATGCAAGCAGGAAGGCGAACAGGTGGCGATTCATGCGTATTCCTCAGTGTGTTTTCTGGTGCTGGAAGCATGATGTGATGATTGCGGGAAACTGAGCATATCCAGGCAACGACCTACATCGTTTCGCTTCGATGCAGCACCATTTCAAGCACAAATTTGCTGCCAAAAAACGCGAACAGCAGCAGCGCCATCGCGGTCAATGTGAACTTCACCGCGCGCGGGCCTCGCCAGCCGTAGCGCCAGCGGCCGACGAGCAGCCAGCCGAAGACGAGCCACGACAATGCCGACAGCACGGTCTTGTGCCACAGGTGCTGGGTCAGCAGGTTGTGCACGAACAGCATGCCAGTGACGAGGGTCAGCGTGAGCAGGATGAAGCCGACGCCGATACAGCGGAACAGCAATTGTTCGAGTTGGACAAGTGGCGGCAGCGCGCGCAACCAGCCGCTGATCTGCCGCTGGCGCAGCGCGCGTTCCTGGAACCACAGCATGATCGCGAGCAAGGCAGCGAGCGAGAGCGTCGCAAAAGCGAGCAGGGCCATGTATGCGTGCAGCTGCAGTCGCCAGTCAAGATTCTCGGCGCTGTGGCGGCCGTAAAAGTGGTAAAGGGTGACCATCACTGCGGCAAGCGGATACACGATCACGCTGAGCGTCTGCAGGTGTTGTCGCCAAGCGGTTGCCGTGGTCAGGATGGCCATGCCGAGTGCGACCAGCGACAGCGCGGCGAAGAAATGCATGTCCGGGCCGCCGGAATCGCGCCACGCGATCGTGTGAATCGCGATGTGTCCGATTACCGCGAGCGTTGCGAACGCAATGGCAATCTGGCGATAGCGCGGGCGACGCGCAGCGTCGTCGCCATCGGATACCCACGCTACGCTCGCCGCAGTCGCAAGCAGATAGGCGCAGACGATGAGGGCGAGCAAAAAGTTCATTCTGTGAGTGTGACATGCAGGAGGCGATCCTTCGACAGGCTCAGGATGAGCGGGGAGGCTGTTGTCCACTCAAAGGGAAGCATCCAAAATCGTTCGCCAGCGCCGCTGCGCTATACTTCGCAGCCCTTTCCAGTGTGCGCAACCGACCATGTTCGAGTCGTTGACCCAGCGTCTTTCCGGAACCCTCCAGCGCTTGCGCGGCCGTGGTCGGCTGACCGAAGAGAACATCCGCGAAGCCTTGCGCGAAGTGCGTGTTGCGTTGCTCGAAGCGGACGTTGCGTTGCCGGTGGTGAAAGCGCTGATCGAGCGCATCAAGGTACGTGCGATCGGGCATGAGGTGCTGAAGTCACTGACGCCTGGACAGGCGCTGGTCAAGGTCGTGCGCGATGAACTCGCTGCGGTGATGGGTTCGGCAGCGAGCGATCTGAACCTCAACGTGCCGGCGCCTGCGGTGATCCTGATGGCCGGCCTGCAAGGCGCTGGCAAGACGACAACTGTTGCAAAGCTTGCCAAGCACCTGAAGGAACGCCGCAAGAAAAAGGTGATGGTTGTCAGCTGCGACGTTTATCGTCCGGCCGCGATCAAACAACTCGAGACGCTCGCGCAACAGGTCGGCGCGCTATTCCATCCTTCCGACCTTTCGCAAAGCCCGGTCGCGATCGCGCACGCGGCGATCGATGCGGCGCGCAAGAATTTCGCCGACGTGCTGATCGTCGATACCGCAGGTCGCCTTGCGATCGACGCGGCGATGATGGACGAGATCAAGGCGCTGCATGCTGCGATCCATCCGGCCGAAACCCTGTTCGTCGTTGATGCGATGACCGGTCAGGATGCTGCGACTACGGCAAAAGCCTTCAGTGAAGCATTGCCGCTCACCGGTGTGATCCTCACCAAGACCGATGGCGATGCGCGCGGTGGCGCGGCGCTGTCGGTGCGTTACATCACCGGCAAACCGATCAAGTTTGTTGGCGTTGGCGAGAAGCCCGAAGGGCTGGACGTGTTCCATCCGGATCGCGCGGCTGGCCGCATTCTCGACATGGGCGACGTGCTGTCGCTGGTCGAGCAGGTCGAGCAGCAAGTGGACAAGGACAAGGCGCAGAAGCTCGCCGAGAAAGTCGCCAAGGGCAAGAAGTTCGACCTCAACGACATGCGCGATCAGCTCGAGCAGATGCAGAACATGGGTGGTATCGGCGCGCTGATGGACAAGCTGCCCGGCCTGTCGCAGGTTCCCGAGCAGGTGCGCAATCAGATGACCGGCAAGGAAGTGCCGCGGATGATCGCGATGATCAATTCGATGACCAAGAAGGAGCGCCGCCACCCAGATTTGCTGAATGGCTCGCGCCGGGCGCGGATCGCGCGTGGCTCAGGCACCACGCCGAGCGACATCAACCGGCTCATGAAGCAATACATGCAGATGGAAAAGATGATGTCCAAGATGGCCATGGGTGGCATCAAGGGCTTGATGCGCGGCCTGAAAGGGGTGATGGGCCAGGGCGGCATGGGCGGCGGCCAGCCGTACTGATTGTCCAGGCTCGCCGGCGCTGAGGCACGGGGTTCCGCGACGGGCATGCGATGGGTTATCCTATGTGGCTAGCGTCCGCGCATCTGCCGGCCGGCCCGACAATTCCACCGAGACATACCATGGTCAAGATTCGCCTCACTCGCGGCGGCGCCAAGAAGCGTCCGTTTTATCACATCGTCGCAACCGATCAGCGCAAGAAGCGCGATGGTCGCTCGCTCGAGCGCCTGGGTTATTACAACCCGATCGCCGGCGTCAACGAAAAGCGCATCGAGCTTGACACTGGCCGTGTGCAACATTGGCTCGATGAAGGCGCGCAGATGACCGACAAGGTGCGCATGCTGTTCAAGGAAGCATCGCAGCCCAAGGCAGCGTGATGTTGGCGGGTTGCGCGTGAGCGCGACCTCGACGGTTGTGGACGATCGACGTCCCGTCTTCCCAGATCCGCACCGACCGATCCTGCTCGGACGCATCACCGGCGTGTTCGGTGTGCGCGGCGAACTCAAGATCGAATCCTGGACCGAGCCGCATCTGGCGATCTTCAAGTACCAGCCATGGACGCTCGTGCGTGACCGTTCATCGTCGCCATTGGCTGGTGTGCGCGGACGCAATCACGGGCAGATGCTGGTCGCATCGGTGCCCGGCATTGATGATCGCGATCGCGCGCAGGAACTGGTCGGTTCCGAGATCAATGTCCCGCGCAGCGCATTGCCGCCGCCGAAACACGGCGAATTTTATTGGGTCGATCTCGAAGGCCTGAGCGTCCAGACTATCGATGGCATCGCCCTCGGCACGGTCTCGCATCTGCTCGATACCGGCGCCAACCATGTGCTGGTCGTGCAGGGCGATCGCGAGCGATTGATCCCGTTCGTCGAGCCGTATCTGGTGTCGGTGGATTTCGATACGCACCAGATCGTGGTGGACTGGGACGCGGATTTTTAGCTCCCTTCCTTGCGAATGCAGGGGAGGGTTGGGGAGGGGTTGTATGCTTGGCACAAGAGTTCGGCGCTTTGCGCTTAACACCCCCTCCCAGCCTGCCCCTGCTATCGCAAGGGAGGTGCATAAACCATGCGCCTCGACGTGATCACATTGTTTCCCGACTTCATGCGCCAGTGCACGGATGTCGGCGTGGTCGGGCGAGCGCGCGAGCGCGGGCTGCTGCAACTGGAAACATGGAATCCGCGCGACTACGCGAGCGGCAATTATCGTCGCGTCGATGATCGTCCGTTCGGCGGTGGTCCCGGCATGTTGATGCTGATCGAGCCATTGCGCGCGTGTATCAATGCCGCGCGCGCCGACTCCACGCCGGCCCTGTTGATCTACCTCAGCCCGCAAGGCGAACGCCTGACCCAGGCCACAGTGCGCCGACTTGCAGGGCTGCCGCGCGTGATGTTGCTGTGCGGGCGCTATGAGGGCATCGATGAACGTTTGATCGCGCGCGAAGTCGATGAAGAAATCTCGATCGGCGACTACGTGCTGTCTGGCGGCGAACTCGCCGCAGCGGTGCTGATCGACGCGATCGGTCGCTTGCAGGACGGCGCGCTGAACGATGTGGAATCGGCGGCGCAGGATTCGTTCGAAGATGGCTTGCTGGATTGCCCGCACTACACGCGCTCGGATACACAGGGCACGGCCGGCATCCCTGATGTGTTGCTGTCTGGCGACCACGCCGCGATCCGCCGCTGGCGGCGCCAGCAATCGCTGGGCCGTACCTGGCTGCGGCGCCCGGATTTGCTGGCGCGGGTACAGTTGAACAAGGATGATCGCGCCCTGCTGGAAGCCTTCCGTCGCGAATGGCTGTCGATATCCGCGAACACACCGGATTCGTCCGAAGCGGGTTTGTCGGAAGCGATTTCGTCCGATCCAGACCCGCAGGTCTAGCCACTAGCCACCCGCTTCAGCTATACTTCGCGACTTCCTGCCGGACTCTCGTCCCGGCACCATCCAACGGTACGTGCCATGAACAAACTCCTCCAGCAATTCGAAGCCGACCAGATCAAACGCGAGTTTCCAGCATTCGGCCCCGGCGACACCGTCGTGGTCAACGTCAAGGTCAAGGAAGGCAATCGCGAGCGCGTACAGGCCTACGAAGGCGTCGTCATCGCGAAGAAGAACGCGGGTCTGAATTCGGCTTTCACGGTGCGCAAGATGTCGCACGGTTTTGGTGTCGAGCGCGTGTTCCAGACGCACAGTGCGATGATCGATTCGGTACAGGTCAAGCGCCGTGGCAAGGTCCGCGCCGGCAAGCTGTATTACCTGCGCGATCTCGAAGGCAAGAAGGCACGCATCAAGGAAGATCTCGCCGGCAACGCCGCCGCGAAAGCCGCCGCCAAATCCGCTGCCAGCAAGGCCGCTGCTGCCGAGTAGCGGTATCGCAAGCGCATTTCGCAAACGGCCGCTCATGCGGCCGTTTTGCTGTGCGATTCGCGAGGCGAGCAGGTCTGTTTGCGATCGACTCGGCGGACGGCGATGATACGACGCGATTCGCGCAAACCGGATATGGCATTGACCAACGCTTCCTCCAGATCCGACGGCGCGCAAGCCGGCGTCCGCCTCGATGCATGGCTGTGGGCTGCGCGATTCTTCAAGACGCGCTCGCTTGCCAAGCGTGCGATCGAAACCGGCAAGGTCGAAGTCAACGCGCAACCGGGAAAGCCCGCGACCCTGTTGCATGCAGGCGAAACATTGCGCATCGCGCGCGCAGAGGAACGCTTCGAGATCGTCGTGAATGCACTTTCGGCGCAGCGTGGCCCTGCGAGCGTCGCGCAAACGTTGTATCGCGAAACGGAGTCGTCGCGCATCGCGCGCGAGGCCGAGCGCGAACGTCGCCGCATGGAAGCGACCGGTTATCGCGCGCCACTCTCAAAACCCGACAAGCGCGCACGCCGGTTGATTAACGCGCTGGGCGATATCGACGCGCTGTAATGCCTGTCAGCGCAGCCGTTTCAATCGGTACAAGACATCGAGCGCTTCGCGCGGGCTCAGCGTATCCGGGTCGATGCGATCGATTTCGACCAATACGGGTTCGATAAGTGCCGGCTCAATAAATGCCGGAGAGGGCAGAGCGCTGAAAAGCCCGAGTTGGGGCGATGCATGTGCAATGCGTTGCATTGTCGAAGTCGGATTTCGTTCGCCTGATTCGAGTTCGGCCAGATGTCCGCGCGCATCGTCCACGACTACTTTCGGCAAGCCAGCCAGCGCCGCGACCTGCAATCCGTAACTGCGATTAGCCGGGCCTTCCTTGACCGCGTGCATGAACACGAGTCTGTCGCCGTGTTCGACCGCATCCAGGTGCACATTCACGATGCCGTTATTCGGTTCCGCGAGTCGCGTGAGTTCGAAGTAGTGCGTCGCGAACAGGGTCAGCGCGCAGTTCTTGCGCGCGAGGTGCAGTGCGCATGCTTTCGCGAGCGCGAGGCCGTCGTAGGTCGAAGTGCCGCGGCCAATCTCGTCCATGAGCACAAGCGAATGCGATGTCGCGTGATGCAGGATATACGCGGTCTCGTACATCTCGACCATGAAGGTGGATTGCCCGCGCGCAAGGTCGTCGCCGGCGCCGATGCGCGTGAGGATGCGGTCGACAGGGCCGATCAGGGCGCGGGTCGCCGGCACGTAGCTGCCGATCGCGGCAAGCAGCACAATCAGCGCGGTCTGCCGCATGTAGGTGCTCTTGCCGCCCATGTTCGGACCGGTGATGACCAGCAGACGGCGTTCCGCATCAAGCACGACATCGTTTGGCTCGAACGGCTCCTGGCGCACCGCTTCGACGACCGGATGGCGGCCGCGTTCGATGCGGATGCCGGGGCATCGGTAAGTTGCGGGCAACTCCAGTCGAGCGCTTCTGCGCGTTCGGCGAATGCCGCGAGCACATCGAGTTCGGACAGCGCGTCGGCGAGCCGGCGCAGCGGCGCAAGATCCGCGCCGAGCACGTCGAGCAGTTCCTCGTACAGCGCGCGTTCGCGTTGCAGCGACCGTGCGCGCGCCGACAGCACCTTGTCCTCGAACTGCTTCAGTTCCTCGGTGATGTAGCGCTCGGCGCCGGTCAGTGTCTGCCGGCGGGTGTAGTGCACCGGAGCGCGCTCGGATTGGCCCTTGCTGATCTCGATGTAGTAGCCGTGCACGCGGTTGTAGCCGACCTTGAGCGTCGCGATGCCGGTGGCGGCTTTCTCGCGTGCTTCGAGTGCGACGAGGAAGCCGTCGGCGTTGGTGGAAAGCATGCGCAGTTCGTCGAGTTCGGCGTCGAAGCCATCCGCCAGTACGCCACCGTCGCTGAGTCGCAGCGCGGGTTGCGTCGTGATCGCGTGCGCGAGCAATCCGGCGCAGGTGGCAATGGCGCGATCATCTTCGTTGCCGAGTTCATGCAGCAAGGCATCGATGCGCGGCGAATCCAGCGCGGCGAGGTCGGTGCGGATCGCGGGCAGCAACGCGAGTGCATCGCGCAGGGTGGAAAGATCGCGCGGTCGCGCCGAACGCAGCGCGACGCGGGTGAGGATGCGTTCGATGTCGCCAAGCGCGCGGAATCGTTCGCGCAATGTTGCCCCAACGCGGCTTTCAAACAAGGAGCCGACTGCATGATGGCGTTGCGCAAGCACATTGCGATCGCGCAGCGGACGATGCAGCCAGCGCCGCAACAAGCGTCCGCCCATCGGTGAAATAGTGGTGTCGAGTACACCCAGCACCGTGTTCTCGTTGCGTCCGTCGAAACGCGAATCGAGTTCAAGGTGGCGGCGTGTCGCGGCGTTCATCGCAAGGCTGTCGTCGCTCGATTCGACCGCGATCGCGGTCAGGTGCCCGAGCCGCTGCTTCTGGGTTTCCTCGACGTAGCCCAACAAGGCGCCGGCTGCGCCGATCGCGAGCGGTGCATCCTGCAAGCCGAAGGCGTCAAGGTCGTTGACGCCGAAGAATTCCAGCAGGCGACGGTGCCCGGCTTCGGCATCGAACAGCCACGGCGCGCGTTTACGCACACCAGTGCGTGCGAACAATGTGTCCGGCCAGCCGTCTTCGTCCGGCAGCAGCAATTCGGCCGGTTCCAGGCGCGCGATCTCGGCAAGCAATGCGTCGGCGTCGACCACCTGATTGACCAGGAAGCGTCCGCCTGCGAGATCAGCCCAAGCAAGTCCGAATCCTTGCGTCTTCGATGACCCGCTTCGCGCCACAGCCATCAGCAAGGTATCGCGACGATCTTCCAGCAACGCATCGTCGGTGACCGTGCCCGGGGTGACGACGCGCACCACCTTGCGTTCGACCAGTCCTTTCGCCAGCGCCGGATCGCCGATCTGCTCGCAGATCGCCACCGATTCGCCGAGCGCGACCAATCGCGCGAGATAACCTTCGTACGCATGCACCGGCACGCCCGCCATCGGAATCGGCGCGCCAGCCGACGCACCGCGCTGGGTCAGGGTGATGTCGAGCAACTTCGCCGCCTTGCGCGCGTCGTCGTAGAACAACTCGTAAAAGTCGCCCATGCGGAACAGCAACAAGATGTCCGGATGCTCGGCTTTCGCCGCAAAAAACTGGCGCATCAACGGAGTGTGCTCGGGGATTTTCTCGGCGCCCACAGCGATGGTATTGGCCCCGTTCTTGTTCGCCACGTGCTGAAATCCGCTCTGCATGGATTGATCGGGCTTCGGCGCCGATCCAGGTCTTCATTGTGCAGGAAACACCTTATGGCTGCCTGCGGCGGATCGGCACGGAACGTCCCTCATCGCTACAATCGGGGCGCAAAGGAGGATTCCGTGCCCATCACCAGCGACCGCCATCCATGCGTGGAGGCGTTCTTCCACAAGGACACCGGCACGTTCACCTACGTCGTATGCGAGGGCGATGGCGCTGCCGCCGCGATCGTCGATCCGGTGCTCGATTACGACGCCGCATCGGCGCAAACATCGACCGCATCAGCCGACTTGGTGCTTGCTTACGTGCGCGAACACCGATTGATCGTTGAGTGGATCCTGGAAACCCATGCGCATGCAGATCACCTCAGCGCCGGCGGATATTTGCACGACCAACTCGGCGCGAAGCTCGCGATCGGGCGCGGCATCGTGCAGATCCAGGCGCGGTTCAAAGTCTTGTTCGGCCTGGGCGACGAGTTTGTTGCGGATGGACGGCAGTTCGATCGACTGTTTGCGGATGGCGATCGGTTCCGGATCGGAAATCTTGACGCACGCGTGCTCGCCACACCGGGCCATACCGACGATAGCCTGACCTATGTGATCGGTGATGCAGCATTCGTCGGCGACACGCTGTTTGCGCCGGATACCGGAACCGCACGCTGCGATTTCCCGGGCGGCGATGCGGCGCGCTTGCACGCATCGATCCAGAAAATCCTTGGCTTGCCTGCGAACACACGACTGTTCCTTTGCCACGACTATCCGCCGGCAGGGCGCGAGCCGATGGCGGAATCGTCGATTGCAGCGCAGGCGCAGGACAACATCCACATCGGTCATGGCGCGAGCGAAAGCGCGTTCGTGGGGATGCGCACTGCGCGCGATGCGGGGTTGCCGGTTCCACGGTTGTTGCTGCCGGCGTTGCAGGTCAATATCCGCGGTGGTCGGCTTCCCGATGCGGAAGGGAGCGGCGTCGCCTATCTCAAGCTGCCGCTGAACCAAGGCAGCAAGAAAGCCTGAAGCGACTGGCGTAGAGTGCGCGCTCGCCAACCGTTTCTTTCTCATGCAGACAATGATTCCCGACGATGCCGCGCTGGAGCAGATCGCATCGCGTGTCGGCGGCGCGCTGAAGGCACAGCACCTGATGCTGGTCACCGCCGAGAGCTGCACCGGTGGCTGGATCGCCAAGACGGTGACCGATGTCGTCGGCAGTTCGGAGTGGTTCGACTGCGGCCTCGCGGCATACAGCTACGAAGCCAAACAGGCGCTGCTCGGCGTGCGCGCGCAGACGCTGGAGCAGCACGGTGCAGTCAGCCGCGAAACCGTGCTTGAAATGGTGTCGGGCGCACTGGCGCATTCGGGTGCGAGTATTTCGGTCGCGGTCACCGGCATCGCCGGGCCCGACGGCGGGATGCCCGACAAACCCGTCGGTACGGTCTGGATCGGCTGGAAGCGCCGCGACGGCGATCCGCGCGCAGAAGTTTTCCATTTCGATGGCGATCGCGATGCGGTGCGACGGCAGACGGTGGCTGCGGCGCTGCAGGGATTGCTGGAGTTGGCAGAAGCTTGACCAAGCGGGGCGTTAGTAGTATTACTACTAACCATGTCCCTGACCGATACCCAGACCGCCATCCTCACGCTCATCGCCGAGCGCATCGACGCTGAAGGCATGCCGCCGTCGCAGGCCGAGATCGCCAAGGCCTTCGGCTTCAAGGGGGTGCGCGGCGCGCAATATCACCTTGAAGCCCTGGAAGCGGCCGGCGCAATCGAACGCATTCCGGGTCGCGCGCGCGGCATCCGCGTGTTGCAGCCGCCGACCGTGCCGCAGCAGGAAATCGCGTTCGCCGCGTCGCATCATGCAGCCGAAGACGACAACGCCATCCGCGTGCCCTTGCTGGGCCAGGTGGCTGCGGGTCTGCCGATCGGCGCGGACATCGGTTCGGGCGACGACTACGTGCTGCTCGACCGCGTGCTGTTCGCGCCCGCGCCGGACTACGTCCTGCGCGTGAAGGGCGATTCAATGCGTGACGAAGGCATCTTCGATGGCGACCTGATTGGCGTGCACCGCACCAACCACGCACGCTCGGGCCAGATCGTGGTCGCGCGGATCGATGACGAGATCACGGTCAAGCTGCTCAAGATCGGCAAGGACGATGGGATCCGCTTGCTGCCGCGCAACCCGGATTACGCACCGATCGTGATCAATGCGGACGACGATTTCGCGATCGAAGGCTTGTATTGCGGACTGGTGCGACCGAACCGATGAGTGCGCAGCAGATAAGTTGGCATGAAAAGCATGCGGGTCGGCATTTTCCTACACGCGGATGCGCTATCAACGGATGTTCCCGCGAGTGCCGAAACGAGATGATCTTTCGCGATGCGGCGTCTCAACCTGTGCGATCCGCATCGCTTAGTTTGCCTACAACAAACCCACAGACACCGAGGATACGAGCATGGACGAGAACAAGAAACGCGCGCTGGCTGCGGCGTTGAGCCAGATCGACAAGCAGTTCGGCAAGGGAGCGGTGATGCGCATGGGCGACAAGGCGGTCGAGCCGGCCGAGGTGATCGGCACCGGGTCGTTGATGCTCGACATCGCGCTTGGCATCGGAGGATTGCCGAAGGGTCGCGTGGTCGAGATCTACGGTCCCGAATCTTCCGGCAAGACGACGCTCAGCCTGCAGGTGATCGCCGAATGCCAGAAGGCCGGCGGCACCGCGGCCTTCGTGGACGCCGAGCACGCGCTCGATCCAATTTACGCGCAGAAGCTTGGAGTGAACATCGACGACATGCTGGTCTCGCAGCCCGATACTGGCGAACAGGCACTGGAAATCGTCGACATGCTGGTGCGCTCGAACGCGGTGGACATCGTGGTCATCGACTCGGTCGCTGCGCTCACGCCGCGTGCCGAGATCGAAGGCGAAATGGGCGAGCTTCAGGTCGGCCTGCAGGCGCGGCTGATGAGCCAGGCGCTGCGCAAGCTGACCGGCAACATCAAGCGCAGCAACTGCATGGTGATCTTCATCAACCAGCTGCGCATGAAGATCGGCAACATGATGCCGGGCCAGAGTCCCGAAACCACGACCGGCGGCAACGCATTGAAGTTCTACGCATCCGTGCGCCTGGACATCCGCCGCATCGGCGCGATCAAGAAGGGCGAGGAAGTCATCGGCAACCAGACCAAGATCAAGGTCGTGAAGAACAAGATGGCGCCGCCGTTCAAGATCATCGTGACCGAAATCCTCTATGGCGAAGGCATCTCGCGCGAAGGCGAACTGATCGACATGGGCGTGGATGCAAAACTCGTCGAGAAGTCCGGCGCGTGGTACAGCTGTTTCGGCGAGCGCATCGGCCAAGGCAAGGAAAACGCGCGCCAGTACCTCAAGGAGAATCCGTCGATGGCGAGGGATCTGGAGACGCGGTTACGCGAAAAATTCGTGCCGGGGCTGATCATCGGTGCGGTCGCGGCCGAAGAGGTCGAGGCCTGATCGCGGCCCGGATCACGCACATGAATCGACGTGATCGGCTGAGTTGGCAGTCAGGTGAAAATGCGCAGATCCAGCTTTGGAAGATCGAATGAAGAGGCGGCTGAAAAGCCGCCCGTCGATTGCTACCAGACGGCGCTGGGGATGCTCGCGCGGCGCGAGCATTCGCGACACGAACTCAAGCTCAAATTGACCGATCGCGGTGCAGAACCCACGCAGTCCGAGGACGCGCTGGATCGGCTGGTCGAAATCGGCTATCAGGACGACGACCGTTTTGCGCGTGCATTGGCGCGCACCCGCGCCGCCGCCGGCCAAGGCCCGCAGCGCATCCGCGCCGAACTCGGCACCCATGCGCTGACTTCTGAGCAGGTCGCGGTCGCGCTGGATGCGTGTGAAACTGACTGGCCTGCTGCGGCGCGCCAGTTGGTCACGCGCCGCTATCCAGGCGCAAAACTTGCCGATCCGAAGCAGCGCCGCAAGGCGATCGAGTTTCTGCTGCGTCGCGGTTTCGATCATGCCAGCGCATTCGCGGCAGTCGGCAAGCGCGGCATTTCGGCGGACGACGACGCGGCCGACCCGGGCTGAAGCCGATTCGCGGCCCGGCACGCGCTGATCTGCTGGGCGAGGCCTGCTACTCTTGCATCTGCGCTGTGGCGCTCCCGGTTGCACAACCCGCGTTCCGCCCGCATCTGGTCTTGTGCGGCGTGAGCTGCCCCGCGCCGGCTGCCGTTGCCGATCCCTTTCCCGCGTGATGCCAAGTCCAGCCATGACCAGCAATCCGATGTCCACCAGTGCCATCCGCAGCAGCTTCCTCGAATTTTTCCGGGCCAAAGGCCACGAAGTCGTGGCATCCAGTTCGCTGGTGCCTGGCAACGACCCGACCCTGCTGTTCACCAACGCGGGCATGGTGCAGTTCAAGGACGTTTTTCTTGGCGCCGAGAAACGCAGCTACAAGCGTGCGGCCTCGTCGCAGCGTTGCGTGCGCGCCGGCGGCAAGCACAACGACCTCGACCAGGTCGGCTACACCGCGCGTCACCACACGTTCTTCGAGATGCTTGGCAATTTCAGCTTCGGCGACTACTTCAAGCGTGAAGCGGTCCATTTCGCTTGGGAATTGCTGACGGATGTGTGGGGTTTGCCGAAGGACAGGCTGCTGGTCACGGTCTATCACAGCGACGATGAAGCGTTCGATCTATGGCACAAGGAGATCGGCTTGCCCGTCGAGCGCATCGTACGCATCGGCGACAACAAGGGCGCGCCTTACGCCAGCGACAACTTCTGGCAGATGGCCGATACCGGTCCCTGCGGACCGTGCACGGAAATCTTCTACGATCATGGCGCGCATATTCCGGGCGGTCCACCGGGATCGCCGGACGAAGACGGCGACCGCTTCATCGAAATCTGGAATCTGGTGTTCATGCAGTACGACCGCCAGGCCGACGGAACGCTGCAACCGCTGCCGGCGCCGTGCGTTGACACCGGCATGGGCCTGGAGCGCGTTGCGGCGGTCTTGCAGCACGTGCATTCCAACTACGAGATCGATCTGTTCCAGCACCTGATCAAGGCCGCATCAAGATTCACCCACACCGCTGACCTGGAAAACAAGTCGCTGCGTGTCATCGCCGACCATATCCGCGCATGCAGTTTCCTGATTGTCGATGGCGTGCTGCCGTCCAACGAAGGGCGCGGCTACGTGGTGCGCCGGATCATCCGTCGCGCGCTGCGCCACGGTTGGATGCTGGGAACGCGCGAGACATTCTTCTGGAAGATGGTCGCGCCGCTGATTGACCAGATGGGAGAAGCGTACCCGGAACTCGCGCTCAGGCGCAGCATGATCGAAACGGCGTTGCGCGCGGAAGAGGAACGCTTTGCCGAAACGCTCGGTTCGGGCATGAAGGTGTTCGAGGAAATCGTCGCTCGCGTGGCTGACACGATCCCCGGAATCGATGCATTCCGTCTCTACGACACCTATGGATTCCCGGTCGATCTGACTGCCGATATTGCACGCGAGCGCGGCCTCGGCGTGGACATGGCAGGGTTCGAGACAGCAATGAATCGTCAGCGCGAACAGGCGCGCGCAGCGAGCAAGTTCGCTGGAATCGGCGTGCTGCCCGCAGAACTCGTCGCGACTCTCCCACCAACCGGCTTCCTGGGCTACGACCGCCACGCCGCCGATGCGCTGCGCGTGGTCGCGATCCTGCGCGATGGCCGTACCGTCGATGCGCTGGATGCAGGCGAAGCTGGCACGGCGATCCTCGATCGCACGCCGTTCTACGCCGAGTCCGGCGGGCAGGTTGGCGACCACGGCGAACTGCGCGTTGGCAATGTGCGTTTCGCGGTCAACGATACGATCAAGCTGGCTGGGACGTTCTTCGGACATGTCGGCGAGGCCGTCGGCGGCGCGCTGCGCGTGAACGATTTGGTCGAGGCCAATGTCGATGGCGAACGTCGCCAGGCGGTCGTGCTCAACCACTCCGCGACACACCTGCTGCACGCTGCACTGCGCAAGCTTCTTGGCGAACACGTGACCCAGAAAGGTTCGCTGGTCGCGCCCGATCGCCTGCGTTTCGATTTCGCGCACTTCCAGCCGATCGCATCCGCGCAACTGGCGGAAATCGAGTCGATGGTAAACGCGGAAATCCGTCGCAACGTCGAGGCCGAAGTGCATCAGATGGGCATGCAGGAAGCACTGGATTTCGGCGCGATGGCCTTGTTTGGCGAGAAATATGGCGAGAACGTGCGCGTATTGAAGATGGGCGATTTTTCGACCGAGCTTTGCGGCGGCACGCACGTGCTTCGTACCGGCGATATCGGCGTGTTCAAGGTGCTGGGTGAGTCCGGTGTTGCGTCGGGCGTGCGCCGCATCGAAGCGGTGACCGGGCAGGGCGCGCTCGCTCACATCGCCGACGAGGAGCATCGATTGACCCAGCTCGCGAGAATGCTTGGCGGCGGGGTAGGCGACGCCGAAGACAAGTTACGCCAGTTGATCGATCGTCAGAAGAAAACCGAGCGCGAACTCGATCAACTGAAGTCGAAGGCGAATGCGGGCGCCGCAAGCGATCTGGCCGCATCTGCGCAGCAGATAGGCGCGATCCGGCTGGTCGCGGCCCGGCTCGAAAACATCGACGCAAAAGCATTGCGCGAAAGCGTGGATCAGCTCAAGCAGCAGCTTGGCGATGCGGTTATCGTGCTGGCCTCGGTCGCGGAGGGTCGCGCGACGCTGATCGCAGGCGTGCATGGTCTCGCGCTCGAACGCATCAAGGCCGGCGAGTTGCTCGCCCACATCGCCGCGCAGATCGGCGGCAAGGGCGGCGGTCGCGCGGATCTGGCGCAAGGCGGCGGCATGGATGGTCCCGCGCTGCGCGCTGCGCTCGATGGGGTGCATGGCTGGGTGGCCGAACGCGTCGCGCCATAGGCCATCGGTCATGGGTCGCATTCATTGCACCTGAACGGCGCGACCGATACCATCGGTGCAGTCGACCTTATTGCGATACCTTCGCAGTCAAGTGCACAACCCCGGATGGACGCCGGGGAAGGAGAAAAACATGTTGATCTTGACCCGTAGGGTGGGTGAAACCCTGATGATTGGCGATTCGGTGACGGTGACTGTGCTCGGTGTGAAGGGAAACCAGGTGCGCATAGGGATCACGGCGCCCAAGGACGTCGCCGTGCATCGCGAAGAAATCTTCCAGCGTATCCGTCGTGACGATCCTGGCATGATCAGTGCGCATCCGGCTGCTGCCAGCGACAGCGGCGATCTTTCAGGTTTACCCGCGAAGGCTTAGCCGGTATCCTGCGCGTCCGGTCTGCCGCGACAACATTGCAGATCGCACCGGAGAGATGCCCGAGAGGCCGAAGGGGCTCCCCTGCTAAGGGAGTATCGGGTTAATAGCCTGATCGAGGGTTCGAATCCCTCTCTCTCCGCCACCTGCGCAGGGGTCCCAGTTTGGGGCCTTTTGCGTTGGGGCGGCGAAAGCCGAAACCGCGTCTGCACTGCGGTATTCGCCAGCCATCCCGCAGATGCGGCGTGCACACTCATCAGGTGCACGATTGGGATCCCGAGAGTGTAGCCTCCGTGATCCGGACAATAATTGACGCACCTGCCCTCAATCCGCATAATTGCAAGTTCAGTGCGCCCGTAGCTCAGCTGGATAGAGTACCTGGCTACGAACTAGGTGGTCGGGAGTTCGAATCTCTCCGGGCGCGCCATTAACAATGATAAAGGGCTAGCGAGTTTGCACTCGCTGGCCCTTTTTTCGTCGCTTGCGCCTCTGGATGGAATACAGCGAGCATGCGCTGGCACAAATTCGCTATGTGGCCAAATCGATCGAAGACGATCTGCGCCCGGAGCTTGCGACAGGGTACGAATCCCCGGGTAATCGACTGGCATGTCGTGAATCCGACGAAAAAACCCGGCAGTGCCATCTCTCCACGGCGCAGTCGTCGCCGGAGAAATGCATTGTGCGCCGCCCGACGACGGCCGCTACGTGGCGAGGAATCGCACTTCGCGAGGCGTATGATTGGAACGCAAGGCGTTCTACCGAACAAGAATTGCGTTCAATGGTCGCGCGCTTGTTGCGGTTGAGCCGGAAGCACGCGCAAGCCGCGTTGCGGCATGCATACACGGCTCTGGAACACTTGGAGCGCGAAGGAAATAAATCTGAGCACGTAGCGGCAGCACACGCCGTACAAGGAGTGATCCCATGGCTCGCCCAATCTGGACCGGAACGTTGTCGTTCGGCCTGCTGAATATTCCGGTGCAACTCATGTCGGGCGAGCGTCGTGTGGATCTGAGTTTCCGCATGCTCGATGCGCGCGACAAGTCGCCGATCCGCTACGAACGCGTCAACGCCGAGACCGGAGAAGAAGTGCCCTGGAAGGACATCGTGAAAGCCTTCGAATACGACAAGGGAAACTATGTCGTGCTGGAGGACAGCGACATCAAGGCGGCTGGCGCCACGGAAGGCCGCGATGCCGTGGAGGTGGAAGGATTCGTCGCCATCGACGCAATTCCGCCGGCGTATTTCGAGAAGCCTTATGTGCTGGTTCCCGCGAAGAAGGCCGAGAAAGGGTACGTGTTGCTGCGCGAGACATTGAAAGCGATGCGCAAGATCGGCGTGGCGCGGGTGGTGATCCGCACCCGTGAGCATCTCGCTGCGCTCATGCCCGACGGCGACGCGCTGATGCTGATCCTGTTGCGCTATCCGCAGGAACTGATCGCGGCGGACGATTACAAGATTCCCGAAGGCAAGCTGGGCGACTACCGCATCTCGCCGAAGGAAATGTCGATGGCAAAGCAGCTCATCGAATCGATGGCCGACGCGTGGGATCCGGGCCGCTATCGCGACGAATTTCGCGATCGGTTGCACGCAGTCATCCAGAAACGCATCAAGTCCGCCGGCAAGCTGGTCAAGAGCGAAGAAGTGAGCGCCGAATTGCCAGCGGATGCGACGACGAACGTCGTGGATTTCATGGAACTGCTGCAGAAAAGTCTGGCGTCGCAGAAACGCACGCCGGCCAAGTCGAAAAAGGCATCCGGCGCCGCAACCAAACCCGCGAAGGACGCTACGAAAGCCACCAAGAAAAAGCCGGCAAAGCGCACGCGCAAGACCGGATGAACCATGACCCTGCGAGCCGCGAAGAGCCGGCCGGTCTTCGTCGTGCAATTGCAATGATCGCAACGATCAGGAACGCTTGAGCGCCTGTCGATCAATGTTTCCCTGCGCCCGATTTCTTGCCGCCGCCATCCTGCTTGTTGACCGTTGCCCAAGCGATGCGTTCCGCGGTCTTCTTCGGCTTCCCGCTCGACTCTTCGCTCTTTTCGATGTGCTCGGCCTGGCGTTTCTGCTTGTCGGTATAACTGGATTTGTCGCCCTGTGGCATGACTCTCTCCTGCTTGTGGACATCATGGTTACGGCGAAGCTCACGAGGGCGGCAGCCAGCTCTTGTCGAGCAGCAGATAGTCGTCGCGAAAACCCGCTGCTGTTCGCAAGCCGATCGCGTTATGCAGATCGAAACGGCCATTGTCGAACGACGCCAGCTTTTCGTCGCCCATCCGCTTGAGCATGCGATAGGTGTGCATTTCGGACATGCCAAGGATGTCGGAGAGCAACGCGGCCGGAATCGGCACCTCGAAACTGGCCGCTTCTGTATCGCCGACATGATCGATCCGCTGCTTCATTTCGGTAACGAAATGGCAGAGCCGTGCGAAGGCGGTGCGTCGTCCAAGATTCACCACGCGCTCGATCAACATCGCTTCGCGGCGCATCCCGGCCAGAAACAGGATGCCGGCGAGGCGCGGATGCTCGGCGAACATCTCGGTCAGGTAGATTTTCGGGAACGCGCAAAGCACCGAATCGGAGAGCGTCTGCATTCCGCAGATCGAGCGCTGAAAACACACCTCGCGCATGCCGACGATATCGCCGCCGTGGCAGACATCGAGCACTTGTCGGCGGCCGTCGGGCTGGTCGTACTTGACGAAACACCAGCCCGAACTGAGCACGTACAAGTGATCGGACGGAACCCCTTGCGCAATCACGTCCACGCCTGCGCGATAGTGTCTGGGTTTTTCCTCGAAGCGCCGCAGGAATGTGATATCGCGTTCGCTGATTTCCGCGTAACGGGAAAAATTGCGCACCAGACAACTCACGGACATGACGATCCTTTTCGCTGGAACTCTGTAAACAAATGTGAGTGACAATGAATTCGCGATAGCGGATAGTTTTAACACGTTGCGCCGTGCAGGGGTTGGCAGCGCGACATGCGAACAGACCGACCAGGGAAGCAACGGCAACGTTGCAGCTTTGAGCGTATGCGACAGCTTTGCGCCGCTGGCGCAGCAGGATGTCAGGAAGACGATCCATGCTCACAGGGATAGCGGGTGAGGGCGGGGACGGGCGCGAGCCTGTCCTCGTTTTTTTTGCGCGGCGACTGAACCGCCGGCGCTTCCGGAGCACCCTTGATCAGAATCGCGTGGAGATCTGCCGATGACCATCCCCACCGAGCCGATAGGAAGCATTCCGCGACCGCCGGCATTGCTCGCTGCGCTGACTACGCATGACGGTGCCGACCCCGCACTGAACCCGTTGTACGAAGACGCCATCCGCGACACGATTGCGCGCTTCGAAGCCACCGGCTCGCCGGTGATCACCGATGGCGAACAGGGCAAGTACCATAACTTCTGGACGTACTGCGTGCATGGAATGCCGAACAGCGCGCCGGATGGTTTCGCGATTCCGTTCTCGGCCGGGCATGTCCGCCGGATGCCGCGGCTGACCGCCGGCCCCTTCCGCTACATGCGCCGCGCCGACAAGTTCCTGGAGTTTGCGCAGCGCTATGCGCATGTTCCGGTGAAACAGGCGGTGATTTCGCCCTCGGCGATGAGCCTGATGTATCCGGCCGCCGCCATCCCCGGGTATTCGCGCGAGCAGTTCATCGACGACCTGGTCAACGAACACGAGGCCGAGGTGCGCGTGTGCCTCGCGAAGGGCGCGCACAAGGTCCAGATCGATTTCACCGAAGGCCGCTTGGCAGTCAAGATCGATCCGAGCGGAAGCCTGCTGCAAAGTTTCATCGATCTGAACAACATCGCGCTGTCGCGATTTTCGGCGGAAGAACGCAAACGCATTGGCGTCCACACTTGTCCCGGCGCCGACCGCGATTCGACGCACAGTGGAGAAGTCGATTACGCCGAGTTGTTGCCGAGCCTGTTCGAGTTGAAAGCAGGAAATTTCTACGTCGCTCTTGCCGGTGAAAAGGATCCGCAGCGCGTGTTGAAGATCATCCGTCAGCACATGAAGGCCGATCAGCGGGTATTCGTCGGCGTCGTCGCGCCGATCGATCCGCGCATCGAGACCGCGCAGGAAGTGCGCGATCGTGTTCTTGCGGCGGCCGACTATATTCCGCTCGCCCAGCTCGGCACGACCGACGACTGCGGCTTTTCGCCATTCTGCGATGACACCTCGACCAGCCGCGATACGGCCTTCGCCAAGATCAGTGCGCGCGTGCGCGGGACGGCGCTCGCAGCGGCGAAACTTGGAGTCGGGTAATCGGAGTCGGGTGATCGGAGTTGTGTAATCGTGGGTCAGCGCGCGTCGGTCAATTTGCCGAGTAGTCGTTGCAGGTCCGCCAGATCGACCGGTTTGACCAGATGACCATCGCAACCGGCCACCAGGGACTGGATACGGTCGTCGTCCTGGCCCCAGCCGGTGACTGCGACGATCACGGATCCGTTGCTCCACGCTTGTTCGCGGATGCGGCGCACGGCCTCGTAACCGTTCATGCGCGGCATATCGACATCCATCAGGACGACCTGCGGACGGAACGCGTTGGCGATGCTCACCGCTTCGATGCCGTCGTGCGCGGTTCGCACGTCGTTTCCCTGCAGTGTCAGCAGTCTGGCCATCGAGCGCGCGGCATCCTGGTTGTCGTCGGCGACCAGGATGCGTCTGCTCGCAGCTGCGATCGGGCGTTCGTGATCGATCCGGGTTACAGGCTGCACGAGGCCCTCGGCCCCGGCGATGGGCAGGCGCACGGTAAATGTGCTGCCCATGCCTTGTCCGGCGCTTTCGGCGATCACGCTGCCGCCATGCATTTCGACGAGACCCTTGACCAGGGCGAGTCCGATACCGAGTCCGCCGGTCGTGCGCTCGATGCTGCGATCGACTTGCGAAAACATGCCAAACACCGTGCTCAGTTCTTCCGGCGGGATGCCGATGCCCGTATCACGCACCGAGATCACTGCGGCGTCGTCGCGTTGTGCGGCGGTGACCTCGATGCGACCGCCGTGTTCGGTGTATTTGGCGCTGTTGGTGAGCAGGTTGGAAAGCACCTGGACGAGGCGGGTCAGGTCGGCATCCAGGAAGACTGCGTGGTTTGGCAGCGATACCGTGAGTTCATGGCCGCCGGCCTCGATGACGGGCCGCGCGATTTCCACCGCGTTCTCGATGACCTCGGTGAGAGAGATGCGGGCTCGACGCAATTCGATCTTGTTCTGGCCGATGCGTGCGACATCGAGCAGATCGTCGACCAAGCGCACCAGATGTCCGAGTTGGCGATCCATCATTGCGCGCGCCTGGGCGACCGCTTGCACGTCGCCGGCGGCCAGTCGCATCACCTGCAAACCGTTGCGGAGCGGGGCCATCGGATTGCGCAACTCGTGCGCGAGCAGAGCGAGGAATTCGTCCTTGCGACGATCGGCCTCCAGCAACGCCTGCTGGGCGCGCTTGCTCTCGGTGATGTCGCGCGCGACCTTCGACACGCCGACGATCCGGCCGTCGCGGTCGCGGATCGGCGAGATGCTCAGGGAAATATCCAGCCGGCGGCCGGTCTTGGACACGCGGACGGTTTCGAAATGTTCGATCCGCTCGCCGCGCCGGAGTTGTGCGAGGATCTGCCGCTCTTCCTCGATGAGGTCCGGAGGAATGATCAGGGTGATGGATTGGCCGACGGCTTCATCGCGCGTGTAACCGAACAACCTCTCGGCACCTGCGTTCCATGAGCGGATGATTCCTTCGAGCGACTTGCTGACAATCGCGTCTTCGGACGAGTCGACGATGGCTGCCAGCAGAACTTGCGCTTCATCGGCTCGATTGCGTTCGGTGACGTCGCGGTAGCTCCAGACGCGTCCCACGATCTGCCCATCGACGAACTGGACACGCGAAAGGCGCTCGAAAAAGCGTCCGTCGGCCATTTCCAGCACATCGAAACTCTCGGGGGGCGCAGACAGATAGATTTCATCGAGTTTTGCGAGATAGCCCTGCGGATACTTGAGTTGCCGGGTGCAAATCTCGCCCGGGTGACGGTGTCCGGGATCGTCCAGCAGTCCCGCAGGCAACCGCCACATCTCGATGTATTGACGGTTGTAACCGGTCACCCGGCGCTCGGAATCGGCCACCATGATGCCGTCGCTGGTGGCTTCCAGGGTTGCGCGCAACATCGCGAGCGAATGCGCGTGCCCTACCGAACGGACCTCCAGCGCATGCTTGGCCCGCACCAGCTCATCTTCCATGCGCTGGCGAGCCTGCTGGATGCTGCGTGCATTTTGCAGCGCAACCGAGCGCAGCAATGCCTCCTCGTCGTCCGTGTGCGCCATCGAGTGACCCCGGATGTTTCTGCGGCGCCTTCAGGCGCACGCAAGCTTAAGGCAGCAAGAGGGTGGGATGGAAACAATCCCTGATCCATGTCGCCACTGGCTCTGAAATTCTTGCACTATTTTGCAAGGATTACCGAGCATGCTGGGCGTATCTCGCGATTTCATGGCGCCTGGAAGTTGGCACGGCCTTTGCAAGATATCCAGCAAGGATAAGGCTGGCCAAGGATGGCCACTGGTCTGGAAGGCCAGTCAGCCCGGTAAGCGCAGGAGCGTAAAACGGACAGGAGGTCCGTCGGACCATGGAAGTCCAGACATGAAGCCAAGGATAAGTTCAGCGCCGGGTATGCGGAGCGGGATGGATTCCGCTCCGTTTTTTTGCGCCCGAAATAAGCCGCGCGTGATCAACGACAGACGCGCGTCGCGCAACTGCGAGAACCGCTTGTCGACGGCCGTCGCGGTCGCACGGACTAGCGAGGCATCGTGTTCAGCAGGCGCATGCAGCGCTCGCATCCTTCTTCGATCTGCCGCATCAGGATGTCGACTTGTTCGTTGCGGCACGGTTCGATCTCGCTCCTGACCGCGCTGGCGGCGAGCGTGGCGGTGCCGAGCGCGTTGCGAAAATCGTGCATCCAGTGATCAAGCGCAGCGCGCGATTGATCGGATGCTGAGAGGGAGTCTGCTTCATGCAGGCTGGGGTCGGAGTGTTGCGTAGGAGCATTCATTGGTTCGCCTTCATGCCGGGCGCGGCTTCCTCGGCGCAGCTCTTTCGGAATGGGTGCGATCCAGGAGGCGTAGGGTTGCGTTGCATGTGTTGTTCAACTATCCAGCCCTGCGCTCAGGCTTGTTCACGGCGCGCGCGGTGCGATGCGCCTTGGATAGTGGGGTGAAAGAAGGAGGATCGCTCGCCGGAAACGAATGATCCAATTGTTCATCGAGCATGCGTTCAACGTCGTCCAGAGCGGAGCGATGCAACCAACGTCCCAGATCCGTGACCAGTTTCATGACTTCTCCCATTCGATCACAGTAACGAAGCGTCGGCGATTCGATTGGAATGAAGCAGCATCCGTGCCAACCACTGATGCCGGTGTAAAACCGATCCTTTCCGGGTCGTTTTTTCGCAGCCAGGGCGAGGCTGCCGCATCCACTCCGGGAGGCAAATGGTGCACACTTCCGCGACACGCGTCGTTTCGCTCGGATACGCAATGAATTCTTCGGCAGCGGACGCTCCATCGACGTCAAGGCACTCCTTGCTGATCGTGGACGATGATGTCGGCTTCGTGCATGCCGCAGCCGAAATCGCGCGCCAGCAGGGCTTCGACATCACCATCGCGGGCAGCATCGCCCAGGCAATCAGCCGCTTGCAGGGCAGCGAGTTCGATCTCGCGCTCATCGATTTGTCGTTGCCCGACGGCAGCGGCATGCAATTGCTCGATCACGTCGATCTTGCTGGAACTCAAACGGTCCTGATCAGCGGCGCGCCGACGCTCGAATCCGCGCTACAGGCCGTGCGCCTGCCGGTGGTGGATTACATCCTCAAGCCGCTGGAACTGGAACGCTACCAGGAGCTGCTCGCCGGCGCGCGTGGCCGGCGTGAGGCAAAGGTCTCCGCATGCGGCGTCAACTGGCGCGGCATGGCAGGAGGCGCTGCGCTGGAGCCGATCCGGGAAGCCATCCGTCGCGTGGCGCCAACCGACGCCTCGGTGCTGATCGTGGGCGAGAGCGGCACCGGCAAAGAACTCGTGGCGCGCGCGGTGCACGACGAGAGCGGACGCTCCGGCGCGCTCGTTGCGGTCAACAGCGGCGCGGTTCCATCCGAACTGCTTGCCAGCCAATTGTTCGGCCATGAAAAGGGCAGTTTCACCGGCGCGCATTCGCGGCATGCCGGGTTTTTCGAGCAAGCGCAGGGCGGCTCGCTGTTTCTCGACGAAATCACCGAGATGCCGTTGCATCTGCAGGTGCATCTGCAGGTGCATCTGCTGCGCGTGCTGGAAACGAAGACTGTCCGTCGTGTCGGCGGCCAGACCGATATTCCGGTGGATGTGCGCCTGATCTCGGCGACGAATCGGCTGCCGCGGCAGGCGATCGACGAAGGCCGCTTGCGCGAGGATCTGTTTTACCGGCTCAGCGAGTTTCCGCTGTCGCTGCCGACGCTGCGCGACCGCGTCGACGATATCGCGCAGCTTGCCGCCCTTTTTCTGGAGAGACTCAACGAGCGTTATGCGACACGACGGTCGTTCGCTGCCGGTGTGCTGGAGCGGATGAAACGCCACAACTGGCCAGGCAATGTGCGCGAGTTGCGCAATCTGGTGCAGCGCGCCTACATCCTTGCCGACGGAAATTCGGTGGATGTGACCATCGAGGCTACGCGCGCGCGGGAACCGATCGCCGAAGACATGCATTCGATCACCTTCAGCATCGGAACGACCCTTGATGAAATCGAACGCCGGATGTTGATCAAGACGCTCGCGTTTTTCGACAACAACAAAGTGAAAGCTGCGGAAGCATTGGGCATCAGCGCCAAGACGATCTATAACCGGCTGGACCGGTACAAGATCGGCGATGAAGCGCGTTCAAACACCAATTCCGAAAAGTGAGGGTCGGCATGGAAAGTGGGACCAACGGTGGCCGCAGCGAGATCGAAACCGCAATCCACGCGCTGCGCAACGGCATGAACTCGCTCATGATGAATGCGGCCGTGCTGGCCACGCGCGCGGACGACTTCCCGGAATCGTTGCGCCCGTTCATTGAAGGAATTTCGCAAGCCGGAAAAACCTGCAGCAAGGAACTCGCAAGTCTGTTCGCGCTGATCCAGATGCGAAAACCTGATTGAGGATTCGTCCGCGCGCTTGCGTGTGGAAGGCGCCGCTGTGATATTCTTGAACCTTGGTTGTGCCGCGAGCGGCGCGCCACATCGGGAAGGGTGCTGCGGCACCCTTCCTTGTCTGTGCCGAGGATTGCTTTGCGGTGCGGATTGTCAGGATTGCTTCGGGGTATAGCGCAGTCTGGTAGCGCGCCTGCTTTGGGAGCAGGATGTCGGGGGTTCGAATCCCTCTACCCCGACCAGTTTCAAGGCCGTTGCGGTGCGAAATCCCGCGCGCGATGGTTGTGGCAGATGTTTTGATTGCGGTCTCGCCGGTATAGTTGCCGCTGGCGCCCGTAGCTCAACGGATAGAGCACCGGCCTTCTAAGCCGGTGGTTACAGGTTCGATTCCTGTCGGGCGCGCCAGCCTTGCAGGCGAATTCAGTTGTTCAATGGTGGATGTAGCTCGGTTGGTCGAATGCGTGGCGCTTGCGACAGTCCAGTGGACTGTCGCGCGTGGATTCGGGGGAGGCAGGGATGCCGACCGGAAGGTGTTCCAGGGACGGATACGTAGCGCAATGTCAAACAATGGTGGATGTAGCTCAGTTGGTCGAATTTGAGCGGTTTGCAACAGTCCGGTGGACTGTTGCGCGCAAATTCGGGGGAGGCATGGATGCCGACCGGAAGCTGCTCCAGGGACGGATACGTAGCGCAATGTCAAACAATGGTGGATGTAGCTCAGTTGGTTAGAGCATCGGATTGTGATTCCGAGGGTCGCGGGTTCAAATCCCGTCTTCCACCCCAGTTCCAGGATGCGGCATAATGGCGCGTCCGCTGCCTAGGCGGCAGGAATGATGACGGGCCGTTAGCTCAGTTGGTAGAGCAGTTGACTCTTAATCAATAGGTCGAAGGTTCGAATCCTTCACGGCCCACCAATCCTTCCTGCACACTCGGCAGCCGCGCGGCATCGCGAAAGTGGCGA